>NZ_JAUXXP010000018.1 GCF_030684895.1 Pseudomonas sp.
CGCTGGGCAGCGGCCCCTATCGCATTACTCGGGTCAGCCCCGGACGCAGCCTGCGCTTCGAGCGGGTCAAGGACTGGTGGGGCGCCCAGCTGCCGGCCAACCGCGGCAAATACAATTTCGACCGGGTCGACGTGGAGTTCTATCGCGACAGCCATGTGGCCTTCGAGGCGTTCAAGGCCGGTGAGTTCGAC
This sequence comes from Pseudomonas sp., assembly GCF_030684895.1. Classification (GTDB taxonomy): domain Bacteria; phylum Pseudomonadota; class Gammaproteobacteria; order Pseudomonadales; family Pseudomonadaceae; genus Aquipseudomonas. The sequence continues at coordinate 192 of NZ_JAUXXP010000018.1, forward strand.
ATCTATATCGAACAGCAGGCGAAGAACTGGGCCAACGGCTATCGCTTCCCAGCATTGAGCCGTGGCGAAGTGATCCGCGCCGAGATCCCGCACCAGATCCCGACCCAGACCCAGGCGCTGTTTATTAACACCCGCCGCGCAGTATTTGCCGAGCGCCAGGTACGCGAAGCCCTTGGCCTGATGTTCGACTTCGAGTGGGCCAACCGCGCACTGTTCAACAGCTCCTACACCCGCGCCCAGAGCTACTACCCCAACAGCGAATTCGCCGCCAGCGGCAAACCGCAAGGCGCCGAGTGGCTGCTGCTCTCGCCCTATCGTAAACAGCTGCAGGCACGCCTGTTCAGCGAGCCCTTCAGCGTGCCGCAGACCGATGGCCGCGGCATCCCGCGGGAAACCTTGCGCCGCGCCCTAGGTCTATTGGCCGAAGCCGGCTGGAAGCCCTCCGGCCAACACCTGCTCAATAGCGATGGGCAGCCGCTGCGCTTCGAGATATTGCTGGTCAACCCAAACCTTGAACGTATTCTCCAGCCCTTTACCGAGAACCTCGCCAGCATTGGTATCCAGGCCAGCCTGCGCACCGTCGACCGCGCCCAGTACAAACAACGCCTCGATCAGTACGACTTCGACATGATTCTGCTCACACTGCCGCAAACCCTCAGCCCGGGTCTGGAACAGTCGCTGTATTTCCACTCCTCCCAGGCCAAGATAAAAGGCGGCAGGAACTACGCCGGAGTTACCCACCCGGTGGTCGATGCACTGATTGAAAAACTGCTGTCGGCGCAAAGCCGTGACGAGCAAGTCGCCGCCACCCGCGCCCTCGACCGGGTACTGTTGTGGCAGCACTACAGCATTCCAAACTGGTATATCGATTACCACCGCCTGGCTTACCGCAACCGATTTGCCTTCGTCACCACGCCGCCCTACACCCTGGGCCTGCGTACCTGGTGGCTGAAATCCATGGAGAACGCTGAATGACCCATGCATTGCGCGCCCTGTTTATCCACGTCAGCAGCATTGCCCTGCTTAGCGTTGCCAGCCTGGCACTGGCCGGCCCCAAGCACGCGCAAACCCTGTATGACGAACCGCCCAAGTACCCAGCCAACTTCACGCATTTCGACTACGTCAATCCGGACGCCCCCAAAGGTGGCAGCCTGCGCCAGGCCGGTTTTGGCGGTTTCGACAGCCTCAACCCGTTTATCAACAAGGGCGTTGCAGCCGACGACATCGGCATGATCTACGACACCCTGACCCGTCACGGCCTGGATGAGCCCTTCACCGAATACGGTTTGCTCGCCGAAAAGATCGAGAAGGCCCCGGATAACGCCTGGGTACGCTTCTACCTGCGGCCCGAAGCACGCTTCCACGACGGCCAGCCGGTTACCGCCGAAGACGTCAAATTCAGCTTCGAGACGCTGATGAGCAAAGGCGCACCGATGTACCGCGGCTACTACGCCGATGTCGATAAGGTCGAAGTCGAAAGCCCCCACCGCGTGCGTTTTGTCTTCAAGCAGGGCGGCAATCGCGAACTGCCGCTGATTGTTGGCCAGTTACCGGTACTGCCGAAACACTGGTGGGCCGAGCGCGACTTCAGCAAAGGCAATCTGGAAGTCCCGTTGGGCAGCGGCCCCTACAAGGTGGCGCATGTACAGGCCGGCCGTTCGATCCGCTATGAGCGGGTCAAGGACTGGTGGGGCAAAGACCTGCCGGTCAACCGCGGTTTCTACAACTTCGACACCCTGCAGATCGACTACTACCGCGACAACACCGTCGCCCTCGAAGCACTCAAGGCCGGGCAGTTCGACTACTGGCTGGAAATCAGCGCAAAGAACTGGGCCACCGCCTACAACAATGCTGCCGTCGCCAATGGCCAGCTGATCAAGGAAGAGATCGCCAACCACAACCCCACCGGCATGCAGGGCTTTATCTTCAACGCCCGCCGTCCGCTGTTCAGCGACCGCCGCGTACGCGAAGCCATAGGCCTGCTGTTTGATTTCGAATGGGCCAATCGGCAATTGTTCAATGGTGCCTATACGCGTACTCGCAGCTATTTTGACAATTCCGAACTGGCCTCCATCGGCCTACCCTCTGCCGATGAATTGAAACTGCTGGAGCCTTTACGCGCACAAATTCCGCCCCAGGTATTTACCGACGAGTACCAGCCTTCGACCACCGACGGCAGCGGCATCATTCGTGAGCAACAGCGCCGCGCTTATCAGCTGTTGCAGGAAGCCGGCTGGCGCGTGGATGGCGACAAGATGCTCGACAGCACCGGCAAACCGGTGAGTTTCGAGTTCTTGCTGGCGCAAACCGAGTTCGAACGCATCCTGCTGCCATTCAAACGCAACCTGGCTGATCTGGGCATTGATCTGGTGATCCGCCGCGTTGACGTGTCCCAGTACATCAACCGCCTGCGTTCGCGCGACTTTGATCTGATCGTCGGCGGCTTTGGCCAGTCCAACTCACCTGGCAACGAGCAGCGCGAGTACTGGCATTCCAGCAGCGCCGACAACCCTGGCAGTCGCAACTTTATCGGCCTGAAAGACCCGGCCGTGGACAGCCTGGTTGAAGGCCTGATTAATGCCGACTCGCGGCAAAGCCTGATCAGCCACACCCGCGCCCTCGACCGTGTACTGCTGTGGGGCCATTACGTGGTACCCAACTGGCACATCAAAACCTGGCGCGTGGCCTATTGGAACCGCTTCGAGCATCCCAAGGTCACCCCGCAATACGACATAGGCCTGCACACCTGGTGGGCCCGCGCAAAATCCCCTGAAGCCGCTGCCGATGCAGCAGCGGCGCAGACCACCGCAGACGTGGAGCAATAACATGCTGGCGTATATCTTTCGTCGGCTGCTGCTGATCATCCCCACGCTGTTCGGCATTCTGCTGATCAACTTCATCATCATCCAGGCCGCCCCCGGTGGCCCGGTTGAGCAGATGATTGCCAAGCTCGAGGGCTTTGACGGCGCCACCAGCCGGATTGCCGGCGGCGGTGCCGAAGTCTCGGTAGCCGGCTCCAACTACCGTGGCGCCCAGGGCCTGGACCCAGAGCTAGTGGCAGAAATCGAACGCATGTACGGCTTCGATAAATCCGCCCCGGAACGCTTCTGGCTGATGCTCAAGAGCTACGCGCAACTGGATTTCGGCTCCAGCTTCTTTCGCGATGCCGAGGTTATCGACCTGATTATCGAGAAGATGCCGGTGTCGATCTCCCTGGGATTGTGGAGCACGCTGATCATGTACCTGGTGTCAATCCCGCTGGGCATCGCCAAGGCCACCCGCCACGGCAGCGCCTTCGACGTCTGGACCAGCTCGCTGATCATCGTCGGCTACGCGATCCCCGCCTTCCTCTTCGCCATCCTGTTGATCGTATTGTTTGCCGGCGGCAGCTACTGGGACTGGTTCCCGCTGCGCGGGCTGACCTCGAACAACTTCGACGAACTGAGCTTTACCGGCAAGCTGCTCGACTATTTCTGGCACCTGGCGCTACCCGTCACCGCCCTGGTGATCGGTAACTTCGCCACCCTGACACTGCTGACCAAGAACAGCTTTCTCGATGAGATCAACAAACAGTATGTGGTTACTGCCCGTGCCAAGGGCCTGAGCAATACCCGTGTGCTGTATGGCCATGTATTCCGCAACGCCATGCTGATCATTATCGCCGGCTTCCCTGCGGCCTTTATCGGCATCTTCTTTACCGGCTCCCTGCTGATTGAGGTGATCTTCTCCCTCGACGGCCTTGGGCTGATGAGTTTCGAGGCCGCGATCAACCGCGATTACCCAGTGGTATTTGGCACCCTGTTTATTTTCACGTTGCTGGGCCTGGTGGTGAAATTGATCGGCGACATTACTTACACCTTGGTCGATCCGCGTATCGACTTCGAAAGCCGGGAGGGTTGAGATGAAACTGTCCCCAATCAATCAACGTCGCTTCCAGCTGTTCAAGGCGCACAAACGCGGCTGGTGGTCGCTGTGGGTGTTTCTCGCGCTGTTCTTCGTCACCCTCGGCGCCGAGCTGATTGCCAACGACAAGCCGCTGGTGGTGAGCTACGACAGCGAACTGTATTTCCCGGTATTCAAGCGCTACCCGGAAACCACCTTCGGTGGCGAATTCCCACTGCAGGCCAACTACAAAAGCCCCTACATCCAGGAGCTGTTCAAGGAGAAGGACGGCTGGATGATCTGGCCACCGATCCGCTACAGCTACTCCAGCATCAACTACGACCTGCAGGTGCCCGCCCCGGCACCACCGTCGGCTGAGAACCTGCTCGGCACCGATGACCAGGGCCGCGATGTACTGGCGCGAGTGATCTACGGTTTCCGCATATCGGTGCTGTTCGCCCTGATCCTGACCCTGGCCAGCTCGGTCATCGGCGTATTTACTGGCGCCCTGCAGGGCTTCTACGGCGGCTGGGTCGATCTAGCCGGACAACGCTTTCTAGAGGTCTGGTCAGGCCTGCCGGTGCTGTACCTACTGATCATCCTCGCCAGTTTCGTGCAGCCGAACTTCTGGTGGCTGCTGGGCATCATGCTGCTGTTCTCCTGGATGAGCCTGGTGGATGTGGTGCGTGCCGAGTTCCTCCGTGGGCGCAACCTGGAATACGTGCGCGCGGCCCGCGCCTTGGGCATGCAGAACGGCGCAATCATGTTCCGCCACATCCTGCCCAACGCGATGATTTCCACCATGACCTTTATGCCGTTCATCCTTACCGGCGCGATCGGCACCCTTACCGCGCTGGACTTCCTCGGCTTCGGCCTGCCGCCTGGCGCGCCGTCACTGGGCGAGTTGGTGGCCCAGGGCAAATCCAACCTGCAGGCGCCCTGGCTCGGTATCAGCGCCTTTGCCGTCCTCGCCCTGATGCTCAGCCTGCTGGTGTTTATCGGCGAAGCGGCGCGCGATGCCTTCGACCCGAGGAAATAACATGACCGATTCCAACACCCTCATCGAAGTCCGCGACCTGGCTGTCGAGTTCGTCACCGGCAGCCTGAAACAACGCGTGCTGGAAGGAGTCAGCTTCGATATCAAGCGCGGCGAAACGCTGGCGCTGGTTGGCGAAAGCGGCTCGGGCAAATCGGTCACCGCGCACTCTATCCTGCGCCTGCTGCCCTACCCGCTGGCGCAACACCCCAGCGGCAGCATCCACTACGCCGGGCAAGACCTGCTCAAACTCAACGAAAACAAGCTGCGTGGCATTCGCGGTAACCATATCGCCATGGTCTTCCAGGAGCCCATGACTTCGCTGAATCCGCTGCACAGCATCGAAAAGCAGATCAACGAGGTGTTGGGCCTACATAAAGGCCTGCGCGGTAAGGCCGCCACCGCGCGCACCCTGGAGCTGCTTGAGCTGGTCGGCATTCCCGAACCGCACAAGCGCCTCAAGGCCTATCCACACGAGCTGTCGGGCGGCCAACGCCAACGCGTGGTGATCGCCATGGCTTTGGCTAACGAGCCAGAGTTGCTGATTGCCGACGAACCAACCACCGCGCTGGACGTCACCGTGCAGCTGAAGATCCTCGAACTGCTCAAGGACCTGCAGGCGCGCCTGGGCATGGCGATTCTGCTGATCAGCCACGACCTCAATCTGGTGCGGCGAATTGCCCATCGTGTGTGCGTGATGCAGCGCGGGCATATCGTCGAGCAGGCCGAATGCGAAACGCTGTTTAAAGCGCCACAACACCCCTACACCTGCGAGCTGCTGGGCGCAGAACCCACTGGTGGCCCGGTCGATCAGCCGCCCGGCAAACCCATGCTGGAAATCGACAACCTGCGCGTCTGGTTCCCGATCAAGAAAGGCCTGCTGCGCCGCACGGTCGACCACGTCAAAGCCGTGGACGGCATCAATTTCAGCCTACCGCAGGGGCATACCCTGGGCATCGTTGGCGAAAGCGGCTCGGGTAAATCCACCCTAGGCTTGGCGATTCTGCGTCTGCTCGGCAGCCAAGGTGGCATCCGCTTCCAGGGCCAGGCCATCGACAACCTGTCGCAAGAGGATGTCCGACCGCTACGTAGGCAGATGCAGGTGGTCTTCCAGGACCCCTTCGGCAGCCTCAGCCCGCGTATGTCGGTGGGCCAGATTGTTGGCGAGGGTTTGCAGATTCACCGTATGGGCAGCGAAGCTGAGCAGGAACAGGCCATCATCGACGCACTGGTAGAGGTCGGCCTCGATCCGGAAACCCGCCACCGTTATCCCCATGAGTTCTCCGGCGGCCAGCGCCAACGTATCGCCATCGCCCGCGCACTGGTGCTGAAACCCGCGCTGATCCTGCTGGATGAGCCGACCTCGGCCCTCGACCGCACCGTACAGCGCCAGGTGGTCGAGCTGCTACGCTCGCTGCAGGCCAAATACAACCTGACCTACCTGTTTATCAGTCACGACCTGGCGGTAGTCAGGGCCTTGAGCCATCAGGTGATGGTGGTCAAACAGGGCAAAGTAGTCGAACAAGGCCCGGCGGCACGTGTCTTTGCCGCGCCACAGGACATCTATACACAGCAGTTGCTGGAAGCAGCCTTTATGGTCCCAGCTGGTTAATTCTTGTAGACAGGAAGAGGAACAACACCCATGGGTTTTCTAAGCGGCAAGCGCGTACTGATCGTTGGCGTCGCCAGCAAACTGTCCATCGCCTCTGGCATCGCGGCAGCCATGCACCGTGAAGGCGCCGAACTGGCTTTCACCTACCAGAACGAAAAACTCAAAGGCCGCGTCGAAGGCTTTGCCGCTGATTGGGGCTCGAACGCCGAACTGTGCTTCCCTTGCGACGTGGCCAACGATGAGGAAATCGCCTCAGTATTCGAGGCCCTGAGCAAGAAGTGGGATGGCCTGGATTGCATCGTTCACTCCGTTGGCTTCGCCCCCGGCGACCAGCTGGACGGCGACTTCACCGACGTCACCACCCGCGAAGGCTTCCGCATCGCTCACGACATCAGCGCTTATAGCTTCGTGGCCCTGGCCAAAGCCGGCCGCGAAATGATGAAAGGCCGCAACGGCAGCCTGCTGACCCTGTCCTACCTGGGCGCCGAGCGCACCATGCCTAACTACAACGTCATGGGCATGGCCAAGGCCAGTCTGGAAGCCGGCGTACGATATCTGGCCGGCAGCCTCGGCCCGGAAGGCACCCGCGTTAACGCTATCTCCGCTGGCCCGATCCGCACCCTGGCAGCGTCTGGGATCAAGAGCTTTCGCAAGATGCTCGCTGCCAACGAGAAACAGACCCCGCTGCGCCGTAACGTGACCATCGATGAAGTCGGCAACGCCGGCGCCTTCCTCTGCTCGGACCTGGCCTCGGGCGTCAGCGGCGAGATCATGTACGTCGACGGCGGCTTCAACACCACCGCCATGGGCGCTATGGAAGAGTAAGCAGTTAAATCGCAGCAAGAAAAAGGCCGCTTAAATAAGCGGCCTTTTTTTTGCGTCAGCGATATCGATCAGAAACGCTCGATATCAGCCTTCTCTTCCAGTTGCTTGCGGAACGCGGCGAAGTCCTGCTGACCGACGCGCGAGGCGAGGAAGCGGCTGTACATGGCCTTGTCCTCATCCGACAGCGCTTGCTCCGGCTGGCTTACGCCGTTGAGTCGGATGATCACGAAATCACCATTGTTCAGACTGATACCGGCGAAGGTCGGCTTATCAGCCGCTTCAGGCTTGGGCATGCGGAACAGTGCCTGCAGCACCACAGGCTCAACGCCTTCCTGGCTGCGAGTAGCCGCTTCGACCACATTCCAGCCCTGCTTGGCATCGGCCTGGTTAATCGGTGTCTGGCCTGTGCGCAGAGCAGCGAGCTGTTCTTCGGCTTGGGCCTTGACGGCTTCGCTTGCGCGAACCTTGGTCAGTTGCGCACGAATGCTATCAGCGACCTGCTCCAGTGGCAGTTGCTCCGGTTTGTCGTGCTGTTTGACGCGCACCACCACCACAGTGTTCGGGTCGAGCTCGATCACACTGCTGTTGCTGGCATCTTCCAACACTTCATCGCTGAATGCCGCTTGAATCACCTGACGATTAGCGGTCAGGCCTTCAGTACCACCCTGACGGCCAAAGGCTTCAGTGGTCTTGACCTCTAGGCCCAGTTCCTGAGCTGGCTGAGCCAGATCAGAGGCTTCAAACGCGGCATCTTCGAGGTTTTTGGACACTTCGACAAAGCGCTGTTCAACCTGACGCGCCTTGAGGTCGCGCTGCAGTTTTTCTTCCAGACTGGCGAAGCTCGGTACTTCCGGCGCCTGAACACCCAACAGCTTGATCAGGTGCCAGCCAAACTCGCTGCGCACGGGAGCCGACACGGCATTTTCGTCCAGCGCATACAGCGCTTCTTCAAAGGCTGGGTCATACACACCAGGACCGGCAAATCCCAGATCACCGCCCTCACCTGCCGAACCCGAATCATCGGAAACTTCTTTGGCCAGCGCGGCGAAATCCTCGCCCTGCTCAAGACGCTTTTGCACCGCGACCAACTTGGCCTGGGCTTGTTCGTCATTCAGCTGGTCATTGACCTCAACCAGAATATGCGCGGCACGACGCTGCTCGGCGAGGTTGGCGATTTCACTCTGATAAGCGCTTTGCAGCGCCTCATCGCTGACTTCAACCTGATCGAAAAAGGCGTCTTTTTTCAGCTCGACGTATTCCAGTACTACCTGCTCTGGGCTCATAAATTCGCTGGCCTGAGCGTCGTAGTAGGCCTTGATGTCATCATCGCTGAGCGTGACGGCATCCAGATCAGCCTTGAGGGTCAGCGTGGCGAAGTCGCGAGTCTGCTTTTCCAGTGCGGCAAAGGCTTGCACTTGGGCATCGGTGACAAACCCGCTGTTGGCCAGACCGGCGCGCAGCTGACCGATGAGCATTTCCTGCTCAAGCATCTGACGGAACTGCAAGCGGCTGTAACCCAGCTGACGGATAACCTGATCGAAACGCTCAGGGTTGAACTGGCCATCGACAAGAAACTCAGGTGTTTGCAGGATTAGCTGATCCAGCGCTTGTTGCGAAAAAGCGAACTTGGCGTTCTTGGCGCTATCGAGTAACAAGGTGCGTTCGATCAGGCCTTTAAGGGCGGCTTCACGCAGCAGCTTCTCATCCAGCAGGGAGGCATCAAAATCGCGCCCCAACTGTTGCAGCAACTGACGACGTTGCATCTCGACAGCCTGGCTGAGCTCGGCGGAAGTGATTTTCTCACCATTCACCTCAGCGGCATTCTGGCTATTGCTGGTGCTGGTAAAAATGGCATCCACACCCGTCAACGCGAGCAGCGCGACAATGATGGCGATGATGGTTTTGGCAATCCAACCCTGTGAATTGTCCCTGATGTTTTGCAGCATGCGTCCCCCAGAACGACTGTACAAATAAAGCAGTCGTGCAGTGTGGGTAAAATCCGGATAGAAGAAAGGCGCATCAGTGGATGCGCCTTCTCGTAACTGGCGAAGCGGATCGAACTCAAGCAACTGATTCGTCGTGTTCAGCAAGTTATGCCTGACTGAACATCCCGCCCCGCGTCAGATCAGCCATTCAACTGATCTGCTGGGCAAAACCGAAAGAGGCTTAGTTGACAGCGTCTTTCAGAGCTTTACCGGCTTTGAAGCCTGGAATCTTGGCAGCAGCGATGCTGATCGGGTTACCAGTTTGTGGGTTACGGCCAGTGCGAGCAGCACGCTCTTTAACAGCGAAAGTGCCGAAGCCAACCAGTACTACGGAGTCACCAGCCTTCAGAGCGCCAGTAACGGATTCAATTACTGCGTCCAGCGCACGGCCGGCAACAGCTTTTGGGATATCAGCAGATGCAGCGATGGCATCGATCAGTTCCGACTTGTTCACTCTTAAGTCCCCTTAATTTCTGTTGAGTTTATTTCTTGCTTTTAAATGTAAGCGAAGCTGGTGCGGAGAGCCTGCCGACACGATAAGAGCCGCTTTATAACAAGGGCTCTAAAAATGTGTCAAGAAACCCCTCCGGCTAATGCGTGCTAATTCGCTCCTTGGAATCAGTCTCGCGTTTTTCATCCTTTGCAACCATGGGAGCCGCATCAGGCAAGGGCTCCGGGGCGTATTGCAGCGCAATTTGCAGGACCTCGTCAATCCATTTAACCGGTTTAATCTGCAGGTCTTGCTTAATATTCTCCGGAATCTCTTTCAAATCGCGCACATTCTCTTCCGGAATGATCACGGTCTTGATTCCACCACGGTGAGCGGCCAGCAGTTTTTCTTTCAAACCACCAATGGCCAATACCTGACCTCGCAGGGTGATTTCACCAGTCATTGCCACGTCCGCACGTACAGGGATCTGCGTCAGGGCTGAAACCAGTGCCGTACACATGCCAACGCCTGCGCTGGGGCCGTCTTTGGGCGTTGCCCCTTCCGGCATATGGATATGGATGTCCTGCTTCTCATAGAAGTCCACAGGCACGCCCAGGCTTTTGGCCCGACTGCGTACAACGGTCTGCGCAGCAGTGATGGATTCCAGCATCACATCACCGAGCGAGCCGGTTTTGATCAGCTGGCCTTTACCAGGCACCACAACCGCCTCGATGGTCAGCAGCTCACCACCAACCTGGGTCCAAGCAAGACCGGTGACCTGACCGATTTGATCCTGTTGTTCAGCCAAACCATAGCGATGCTTGCGCACACCGAGGAAATGCTCGAGCGAATCAGCCGTGACGGTGACCTGGAAGCGCTTCTCGGTGGAATGCTCCTTGACCACTTTGCGGCACACCTTGGCAATCTGTCGCTCCAATCCGCGCACCCCAGCTTCGCGAGTGTAGTAGCGAATAATGTCGCGGATCGCTGCGTCCTCGAACACCAGCTCAACCTTCTTCAGGCCATTGGCCTGAACCTGCTTGGGCGCCAGGTATTTGATCGCAATATTGATCTTCTCGGCTTCGGTGTAACCCGGCAGACGAATCACTTCCATACGGTCCAGCAACGGCCCCGGAATGTTCATCGAGTTGGCCGTGCAGAGGAACATCACATCAGACAGGTCGTAGTCGACCTCCAGATAGTGGTCGTTGAAGTTGTGGTTCTGCTCTGGGTCCAGCACCTCAAGCAGTGCAGATGCGGGGTCGCCGCGCATGTCCTGACCCATCTTGTCAATTTCATCGAGCAGGAACAGCGGGTTGCGCACGCCAACCTTGGTCATCTTCTGAATCAGACGACCTGGCATAGAACCAATGTAAGTGCGGCGATGACCACGGATTTCCGCCTCATCACGTACGCCGCCAAGGGCCATACGTACGAACTTGCGGTTGGTGGCGCTGGCAATCGACTCAGCCAGCGAGGTTTTACCCACACCAGGCGGGCCGACCAGGCAAAGCACCGGACCTTTGATTTTCTTCACGCGCTTTTGCACGGCAAGGTATTCAAGGATGCGTTCCTTGACCTCATCCAGGCCATAGTGGTCAGCATCGAGGATCGCTTCGGCACGCGCCAGATCCAGGCGCACCTTGCTCTGCGCCTTCCACGGCACATTGACCAGCCAATCAATATAAGAGCGCACCACGGTGGCTTCAGCCGACATCGGCGACATCTGCTTGAGCTTGTTCAGCTCGGCATTGGCTTTGGTATGCGCCTCGGCAGTCAGACCGGCATTCTCGATGCGCTTTTTCAGCTCATCAAGTTCGTTATGGCCTTCTTCGCTGTCGCCGAGCTCTTTCTGAATGGCCTTCATCTGCTCATTCAGGTAGTACTCGCGCTGGCTACGCTCCATTTGTTTCTTGACCCGGCCACGGATGCGCTTCTCGACCTGCAACAGGTCGATTTCCGCATCGAGCAGCGCCAGGACATGCTCAACCCGCGCAGCCAGATCGGTGATTTCCAGAATTTCCTGCTTCTGCTCAATCTTCAGCACCATATGCGCAGCCATGGTGTCGACCAGACGGCTCGGCTCATCGATACCATTGAGTGACGCCAGCACTTCGGCAGGGACCTTCTTGCCGAGCTGCACGTACTGCTCAAACTGGCTAAGAAGGCTGCGAGTGAAGACCTCGGACTCACGCTCGGCGGCATCAACTTCGTCAATCAGCTGCACTTCAGCCCGGCAATGACCGTCGACCTCGATAAAGCGCTCAATCTCGCCGCGCTGCTCGCCTTCAACCAACACCTTGACGGTGCAGTCCGGCAGTTTCAGCAACTGCAGCACAGTGGCTACGGTACCGACGCGATAGAGGCCCGCCTCATCTGGGTCGTCGTCAGCAGGATTTCTCTGCGCGAGGAGCAGAATCTGCTTCTCGCCCGTCATCGCAGCCTCAAGGGCTTCAATGGATTTTTCACGCCCGACGAATAACGGAATGACCATGTGCGGATAGACCACAACATCGCGCAACGGCAGGAGAGGCAATTCGATGGTTGTCTTCATGATTTCGGCTCTACGGCGGCCATACGGCCGTAAACAGATGGGATGACCCTTAGCCCTAAGATGGGGGCAGCCCCAACAAAAAACAAGCGCTGGCGCAGCAAAAGCAAAGGGGCCCGCAGGCCCCTTGCTTTCAACATGTTACAACGCTGTTACGCGTCAGGCGCAGCCTTGGCTGGCAGCTCGTTATTCTCATAAATGAGCAACGGCTTGGAGGTGCCATCGATAACACTTTCATCAATAACCACCTTGCTGACGTCGGACTGCGACGGAATCTCGTACATGGTATCGAGCAGGACACCTTCGAGAATCGAACGCAGGCCGCGGGCACCGGTTTTACGTTCAAGCGCCTTATGGGCAACTGACTTCAGCGCATCCGGACGGAATTCCAACTCCACCCCTTCCATCTCGAACAGCTTGGCATATTGCTTGGTCAAGGCGTTCTTCGGCTCGGTCAGAATCTGCACCAGAGCCGCTTCGTCTAGTTCATCCAACGTGGCGATAACCGGCAAGCGGCCAACGAACTCAGGAATCAGACCAAACTTGACCAGGTCATCCGGCTCAACAGCGCGCAGTGACTCGCCCACTTTTTTGCCCTCTTCCTTGCTGCGTACTTCGGCGTTGAAACCGATGCCACCCTTGGTCGAGCGACCCTGGATAACTTTTTCCAGGCCGGAGAACGCACCACCACAGATAAATAGGATATTGCGCGTATCAACCTGCAGAAATTCCTGCTGCGGATGCTTACGTCCGCCCTGCGGCGGCACCGAAGCTACAGTCCCCTCAATCAGCTTGAGCAGCGCCTGCTGTACGCCCTCACCCGATACATCACGGGTAATCGAAGGGTTATCCGATTTGCGCGAAATCTTGTCGATTTCATCGATGTAGACGATGCCCATCTGGGCTTTTTCAACATCGTAATCACACTTCTGCAGCAGCTTCTGAATGATGTTCTCGACGTCCTCACCCACATAACCAGCTTCGGTCAGGGTGGTGGCGTCAGCGATAGTGAAGGGGACGTTGAGCAAGCGCGCCAGGGTTTCAGCCAGCAGGGTTTTACCCGAACCCGTTGGGCCGATGAGCAGGATGTTGCTTTTACCTAGCTCAATGTCATCTTTCTTGTCGCGCTGGTTGAGACGCTTGTAGTGGTTATAGACCGCTACAGCCAAAATCTTCTTCGCACGCTCCTGGCCGATGACGTACTGATCAAGGATGCCGCTGATTTCCTTGGGGGCAGGCAATTTATGCGCACTGCTCTCGGCCTGGGCTTCCTGCACCTCCTCGCGGATGATGTCGTTGCACAGGTCGACGCACTCGTCGCAGATAAAGACCGAGGGGCCGGCAATTAATTTGCGCACTTCATGCTGGCTTTTGCCGCAGAAGGAGCAATAAAGCAACTTGCCGTTGTCCTCGCCGTTGCGGGTGTCAGTCATTCGTTCGATCCAAATCCGATAGGCTTGCAACACAAGATGAAGGCTTATGCGGGCTTTTTCAAGCCCGCCGGAGGCCGGACACGCCGACCTGCCCTATTTTGAGCTGCTTATATTAAGCGGGGCGCTTTTCAATCACGGCGTCGATCAACCCGTACTCACGAGCGGCTTCGGCGCTCATGAAATTATCACGATTGGTGTCGCGCTCGATTTCTTCCAGAGTGCGCCCACTGTGCTTGGCCATCAGCATATTGAGACGCTCACGGATGAACAGGATTTCCTTGGCGTGGATTTCAATGTCCGACGCCTGGCCCTGGAAACCACCCAGTGGCTGGTGAATCATCACGCGCGAGTTCGGCAGGCAGTAACGCTTACCCTCGGCGCCAGCGGTCAGCAGGAATGCGCCCATGCTGCACGCCTGACCAATACAGGTGGTGGACACGTTAGGCTTGATGAACTGCATGGTGTCGTAGATCGACATACCCGCCGTCACCGAACCACCTGGGGAGTTAATGTAAAGATGAATGTCCTTGTCCGGATTTTCCGCTTCAAGGAATAACAGTTGCGCACAGATCAGGTTGGCCATGTAGTCCTCTACAGGGCCGACAAGAAAGATCACTCGCTCCTTGAGCAGGCGCGAATAGATGTCATAGGCGCGCTCACCGCGAGCCGTCTGCTCGACAACCATGGGAACCAGGCCACCAGCGGCTTGGATATTAGGCATTTGCTGCATAAAAGGATTGCGGGACATGCGTGCACTCGCTCCCTAAATAGTCATGTCACAAATACGCATAAGCCAGCACGGCGGCTGGCTTATGACGCATTCGAACGAGGTAAAGAAATCAGGCGGCTTGTGGTGTTTCTACCGGCTTGACAGCTTCTTCGTACGAGACCGCTTTATCGGTCACATTGGCCTTCTGCAAAACAGTATCTACAACTTGCTCTTCCAGTACAACCGAACGCACTTCGTTCATTTGCTGGTCGTTTTTGTAGTACCAGGCGACAACCTGCTCAGGCTCTTGGTAAGCCGAAGCCATTTCCTGAATCATTTCGCGAACGCGGGCATCATCAGGCTTCAGCTCACACTGCTTGACCACTTCAGCGACAACCAGGCCCAGCACAACGCGGCGCTTGGCTTGCTCTTCAAACAGCTCAGCTGGCAGCTGCTCAGGCTTGAGGTTGCCACCGAACTGCTGAACGGCCTGCACGCGCAGACGGTTTACTTCGTTGCTGATCAGCGCCTTCGGCACTTCGATCGGGTTGGCAGCCAGCAGGCCGTCCATCACCTGGTTTTTAACCTTGGATTTGATCGCCTGGCGCAGCTCGCGCTCCATGTTCTTGCGCACTTCAGCGCGGAAGCCTTCCAGGCCGCCTTCTTTAACGCCGAACAGGGCGAAGAACTCATCATTCAGCTCAGGCAACTGAGGTGCCGCGATGCTGTTGACAGTGACGGTGAACTCGGCAGTTTTGCCAGCCAGGTCCAGATTCTGGTAATCAGCCGGGAAAGTCGGGTTAACTACGCGCTCTTCGCCAGCCTTGGCGCCCACCAGTGCATCTTCAAAACCAGGGATCATGCGGCCAGAGCCGAGAACCAGCTGAGTGCCCTTGGCCGAACCGCCAGCAAAAGCTTCGCCGTCGATCTTGCCAACAAAGTCGATATTCAGTTGGTCGCCATTCTCGGCAGCGCGCTCGGCGGCTTCAAAGCGAGTGTTCTGCTTGCGCAGGATTTCCAGCATGTTGTCAACGTCGGCATCAGCTACGTCAGCCTGCAGGCGTTCGATAGCGATGGACTCGAAACCACCAACGGTGAATTCCGGGAATACTTCGAAGGTCGCAACGTATTCCAGATCCTTGCCTTTCTCGAACGACTTCGGCTCAACGGCCGGAGCGCCAGCTGGATTGAGCTTCTGCTCAACAACGGCTTCGTAGAAAGTGGATTGGATCAGATCACCCAGCGCTTCCTGACGCGCAGCATCTTCATAACGCTGACGAATCACGCTCATTGGCACTTTGCCAGGACGGAAACCAGGGACCTTGGCACGACGGGCAGTCTGCTGCAGACGCTTGTTGACTTCAGTCTCGATGCGCTCAACAGAGACGCCAACGGTCATACGGCGCTCGAGAGCAGAGGTACTTTCAACAGAAACTTGCATGGATAATCCTCGTTGCACAGACATAAGCCGGCCGCTTGCCGGCCCCTAATCAAGGGCATGCATTCTAGAGGGTCGATTTGCAGAAGTCACCCTAGATGCAGGCGGCAAACGGGAGGGAGTTAAAAGATGGTGCGGACGGAGAGACTCGAACTCTCACGCCTTGCGGCGCTGGAACCTAAATCCAGTGTGTCTACCAATTCCACCACGTCCGCGTGGTAAAGCTTTATACAAAAACGCCAGGAATTATCCTGGCGCCTTGGAATATGGGGTGGACGATGGGGATCGAACCCACGACAACAGGAGTCACAATCCTGCGCTCTACCAACTGAGCTACGCCCACCATATTGCATTTTGCTTGAGCCAAGACCGCCAAATGGCACGCCCGGCAGGACTCGAACCTGCGACCATCCGCTTAGAAGGCGGATGCTCTATCCAGCTGAGCTACGGGCGCCTATCCATCTGCAGATGCAGACTTAAAGCTTTCGGCTTCGGAAAAAACTTTGCAGCTTCGACCTTTGCCGTCTTACCCAGCGACTGGCTGTGCTCGACAAGCGGGGCGAATGTTATAGAGGCCGTTTCAGGTCGTCAACAGGAAAAGTTAAAAAAATTCAGCCATTTAAAGGAGTTACGCGAAAACCGCGGTGTGCGCCTTTGCCCCACAGCATGGTCATGCGAGAATGCGCGTCCTTTTTCCATCCTTTCTTTATGGTTAACCAAGCGCAATGACCGCACAACTGATCGATGGCAAAGCAATTGCCGCCAGCCTGCGCCAGCAGATCGCCCAACGTGTCGCCGAACGACGTCAGCAAGGCCTGCGCGCACCCGGGCTGGCGGTGATTCTCGTCGGTAGCGACCCTGCGTCCCAAGTCTACGTTTCGCACAAACGCAAAGACTGCGAAGAAGTCGGCTTCGTCTCGCAGGCCTATGACCTGCCTGCCACGACTGGCCAGGACGAGCTGATGGCATTGATCGACCGCCTGAATGACGAACCGAGCATCGACGGCATTTTGGTACAACTGCCGCTGCCGGAACATCTAGACGCTTCTTTATTGCTGGAGCGCATCCGCCCGGATAAAGACGTTGATGGCTTCCATCCCTACAACATTGGCCGCCTGGCCCAGCGCATGCCATTGCTGCGCCCCTGCACTCCGAAAGGCATCATGACCCTGCTGCAAAGCACGGGCGTTGACCTGTATGGCATGCACGCAGTGGTGGTTGGCGCGTCGAATATCGTCGGCCGGCCGATGGCGATGGAGCTGCTGCTCGCCGGTTGCACCGTCACCGTAACCCACCGTTTCACCAAAGACCTGCCCATGCATGTCGGCCAGGCCGACATTGTCGTGGTGGCTGCCGGCAAGCCTGGCCTGGTGCATGGCGAGTGGATCAAGCCTGGCGCCATCGTTATCGACGTGGGCATCAACCGCCAGACCGACGGCAAGCTGATTGGCGATGTGGTGTATGAAACCGCCCTGCCCCGAGCGGGCTGGATCACCCCGGTACCGGGCGGCGTTGGCCCGATGACCCGTGCATGCCTGCTGGAAAACACCCTGCATGCCGCCGAGCATCTGCACGACTGAGTGCAGCGCGTGCAGAAATAGAAAACGGCACCTAGGTGCCGTTTTTTATGCTTGAGCCCAACCCACCGCGTCAGTCGCGGGCTTGTTCCCAGGATTTCAGCAGCTCGTTGTAGTTGATGGTTTCACCCTGAGGCTTCTCGTTGGCCAGTTTGGGCTTCGGTGCGCCCGGCTGATCCAGCCAGTACTGCGGATCTTTCGGCTCGTTCAGCTTCGGCCCACATTCGCCGAGCACACCGGAACGCTCCAAACGGCCCAGCATGGTGTCCTGCGCCGCTGCCAGGCCATCCAGTGCCTCTTGTGGCGACTTGTCACCACTGGCTGCCTCAGCAATAAACTGCCACCACAGCTGAGCCAGACGTGGGTAGTCCGGCACGTTGGTGCCGGTCGGCGTCCACTGCACCCGCGCCGGGCTGCGATAGAACTCCACCAGGCCGCCCAGTTTCGGCGCAACGTCGGTCATGGCTTGCGAGTTGATATCCGACTCACGAATTGGCGTTAGGCCAACCAGGGTCTTTTTCAGCGATACGGTTTTCGAAGTCACGAACTGCGCGTAGAGCCAGGCGGCCAGGCGCTGTTTCTCCGGCGTGGACTTGAGGAAGGTCCAGGAGCCGGCGTCCTGATAGCCCAGCTTCATGCCCTCTTCCCAGTACGGGCCTTTCGGTGAAGGCGCCATGCGCCACTTTGGCGTGCCGTCTTCATTAACCACCGGCAGACCTGGCTTGGTCATATCAGCGGTAAAGGCGGTGTACCAGAAAATCTGCTGAGCAATACTGCCCTGCGCCGGCACCGGGCCGGACTCAGAGAAGGTCATGCCCTGTGCTTCTGGCGGCGCGTATTTGCGCATCCAGTCGACATACTTTGTGGTGGCATACACCGCCGCCGGGCCATTGGTATCGCCGCCCCGGGCGACACTGGAGCCCACGGGGCGACAACCATCTACGCGAATACCCCACTCATCCACGGGCAAGCCGTTAGGCAGACCCTTGTCGCCGCCACCCGCCATGGAGAACCAGGCATCGGTAAAGCGCCAGCCCAGGGATGGGTCTTTCTTGCCGTAATCCATATGGCCATAGATGCGCTGGCCATCGATTTCCTTGACCTTCTCGGAGAAGAACTCGGCGATGTCTTCATAGGCCGACCAGTTGACCGGCACACCTAGCTCATAACCGTAAATTTCTTTGAACTTGGCCTTCAGTTCCGGGCGCTCGAACCAGTCAGCGCGGAACCAATAGAGGTTGGCGAATTGCTGGTCCGGCAGCTGATAGAGCTTGCCGTCGGGCCCGGTGGTGAAGGAAATGCCGATAAAGTCCTGCAGATCGAGGGTTGGCGAGGTGACCGCTTTGCCTTCGCCTTCCATCATGTCGCTGATGGCTACCGCTTTGCCGTAACGGAAGTGGGTGCCGATCAGATCGGAGTCGTTGATATAGCCGTCGTAGATGTTCTTGTCCGACTGCATCTGGGTTTGCAGCTTCTCGACGACATCGCCTTCCTGCATCAGGTCGTGCTTGAGCTTGATCCCGGTGATTTCGCTGAAGGCCTTGGCCAGCACCTTGGACTCATATTCGTGGGTGGCAATGGTTTCCGAGGCCACGCTGATGCTCATGCCGCGAAACGGCTCGGCAGCCTTGATAAACCACTGCAATTCAGCCAACTGCTGCTCAGGCGTCAGGGTCGAGGGGTTGAACTCCTCGCTGATCCACTTCTTTGCCGCTTCTTCGTAGGCATCAGCCCAGGCTGCGCCGCTCAAGCCGGACAACGTCAGCAGGGCAGCCAGCGCCATGCTATGTCGAGTTTTGTTGTTATTGTCGAACATAGAGACCTCCATCTCAGGGTTTGGAATGAGGCAAGCGGATCATGGTCGCGCCCAACCGGCAGGCGCGGCAAAGGCAGCCCGACTTAACCCCAACGCATCACTGCAAATAACCAGAACAGGGACAGCACCGAGGCTATCCAGACACTCCAATCGGTCGCGCCCACCACCAGCAGGTGCAGGTAGGCACTTCCAAGCAGACCGATAAACAACCGATCACCACGCGTGGTGCTGATCGGCAACAAGCCTTTGCGCTCGATACAGGGCGAACGCAGTTCCCAGATCGTCATGCCGACCAGCAGCATGCCGATAAAGCCGAAAAACAACGCCGTCGGCAGCGTCCAGGCCATCCAATCCATCGTCGCGACTCCTATACCCGGCCCAGGGCAAAGCCCTTGGCCACATGGTTACGGACAAACCAGATAACCAGCATGCCTGGCAAAATGGTCAACACCCCCGCCGCCGCCAGTACGCCCCAATCGATCCCCGATGCCGACACGGTGCGGGTCATTACCGCGGCAATCGGTTTGGCATCCACCGAGGTCAGGGTGCGCGCCAGCAGCAACTCGACCCAGGAGAACATGAAGCAGAAGAACGCGGTAACGCCGATGCCCGAGCCAATCAGCGGGATAAAGATCTTCACGAAGAATTTCGGGAAGCTGTAACCGTCGATATAGGCGGTTTCATCGATCTCCTTCGGCACCCCGGACATAAAGCCTTCGAGAATCCACACCGCCAGCGGCACGTTGAACAGGCAGTGCGCCAGCGCCACGGCGATATGCGTATCGAACAGGCCGATCGACGAATACAGCTGGAAAAACGGCAGCAGAAACACCGCCGGTGGCGCCATACGGTTGGTCAGCAGCCAGAAGAACAGGTGCTTGTCGCCGAGGAAGCGGTAGCGCGAAAACGCATAGGCCGCCGGCAACGCCACCGTCAGCGAAATCACCGTATTCAGGCACACGTAGTACAGCGAGTTGAGATAGCCCTCGTACCAGCTCGGGTCGGTGAAGATCACCTTGTAGTTGTCCAGGGTGAAGCCATGCGGCCACAGCGTCAGGCCGCCAAGAATCTCGGTGTTGCTCTTGAACGACATGTTCAGCAGCCAGTAGATCGGCACCAGCAGGAACAGGATATACAGCCCCAGCACTACTTTTTTAGGTAGGGTCATGGTCGGCCTCAGCGAGTCTTATCGTTGTGGGTCATGGCGGTGTAGAACAGCCAGGACACCAACAGGATGATCAGGAAGTACACCAAGGAGAACGCCGCCGCCGGACCCAGGTCGAACTGGCCGATAGCCATTTGCGTCAGGGTCTGGCTAAGGAAGGTGGTGGCGTTACCCGGCCCGCCCCCTGTCAGAACAAAGGGCTCGGTGTAGATCATGAAGCTGTCCATAAAACGCAGCATCACCGCGATCAGCAGCACGCTTTTTAGCTTGGGCAACTGGATATGGCGGAACACGGCCCAGTCGGATGCACGGTCGATACGCGCGGCCTGGTAATACACATCGGGAATCGCGCGCAGCCCCGAATAGCAGAGCAGCGCCACCAATGAGGTCCAGTGCCAGACGTCCATGATCAGCACAGTGACCCAGGCGTCGCTGGTATTGGAGGCATAGTTGTAGCTGATGCCCAGGCTGTTCAGGGTCCAGCCGAGCAAGCCGATGTCGGCGCGACCGAAGATCTGCCAGATGGTGCCGACCACGTTCCACGGAATCAGCAGCGGAATCGCCAGCACGATCAGCACCAGCGAGGCCATGCGCCCCTTGGTCGGCATGCACAAAGCGATGGCGATACCCAAGGGGATTTCGATCAGCAGCACGCAGGCGGAGAAGATGAACTGGCGTAGCAGCGAATCATGCAGACGGGTGTCCTGCAGCACCTGCTTGTACCAGTCGACGCCGACGAAATAGCGCGTGGAATGGTCGAAGATGTCCTGCACCGAGTAGTTGACCACCGTCATCATCGGCACGATGGCGCTGAACGCCACCAGCAGAAACACCGGCAGTACCAGCCACCAGGCCTTGTTGTTTTGCACCTTCATAGCTGCACCTCCAGCGCTTGCGCCTCAACCAGAAAGTCATCGGCGTAAAGCATCAACCACTGCGCCGGGAAGCTCAGGTATACCTGCTGCTGCGGCACGGGCTGATCTTCCTGCAGGCGCACCTTGAGCAATTGGCCGTCGAGCTTGAGGGTGAGAATCTTGTAGGTGCCGAGGTCTTCGACATGCACCACCTCGCCACACAGCGCATCTTCGTTTGGGCCATCCCAGATGTGCACAAACTCCGGGCGGATGCCGATTTTCAGCTTGGCTCCGGGCAGCTCGGCCAGTCGCCGATTGAGCGCCGCCGATAACGGCAGCAAGGTGTTGTTGAATCGCACACCGCCGGCATAAGGCAGTACATCGATCAGGTTCATCCCCGGACTACCAATGAAGTAGCCGACAAAGGTGTGGCTAGGCCGCTCGAACAACTCACGCGGCGTGCCGAACTGCACAATTTGACCGCCATACATCACCGCAATCTTGTCGGCGAAGGTCGAGGCTTCTAATTGGTCGTGGGTGACGTAGACCATGGTGATATTGAACTGCTCGTGAATCTGCTTGAGCTTGCGCCGTAGCTTCCACTTGAGATGCGGATCAATCACCGTCAATGGCTCGTCGAACAGGATCGCCGAGACATCATCGCGCACCAGGCCGCGGCCCATGGAAACCTTCTGCTTTTCGTCGGCAGTCAGGTTGCGAGCGCGCTTGTGCAGCAACGGGTGCAGCTCCAGTACCTCGGCAATTTCGTTGACCTTTGTGAGGATCTTCGCCTCATTCATGCCCTGATTACGCAAGGGGAAGGCCAGGTTGTCGAACACCGTCATGGTGTCGTAGACCACCGGAAACTGGAAAACCTGGGCGATATTGCGCAGCTCCGGCGGCAGCGTGTTGACCACCTTGCCATCGAACTGCACCTCACCATGGGACGGGCTAAGCAGCCCAGAGATAATGTTCAGCAGGGTCGACTTACCGCAGCCGGATGGCCCCAGCAGCGCATAGGCGCCGCCCTGCTCCCACACATGATTCATCTCGCGGATGGCGTAATCGGCCGCGCCAGTCGGCGTGCCACTGTAACTGTGGGCCAGGTTGTGCAAACGGATCTCGGCCATCAGGCAACCCTCCCCAGACGGCGGCTTGGCGCCTGAATCAACTGCCCATCAGCGGCGAAGACAAACAGCTTGTGGGTGGGGATATAGATGAGGATCGGCGTGTCCACGTCGTACTCATGCACCCCAGGCAGATGCAGGACCAGTACGAACTGCTCGTTGCGCACATGCAGAAAGGTTTCCGAACCGCTAATCTCGGCCAGTTCAACCGTTACCGCCAGTTCCAGATCGTCATCGTTGGATGGCACCAGGCCTATATGGCTGGGGCGCACGCCGAAGCGGTATTCGCCCTCGACGATGCCTTGCAGGTCCGGGTTGAGCGGGAAATGTACAGTGTCAGCAAAACTCACTTCGGTGCCGCTAACACGCCCCGGCATCAGGTTGATCGCCGGCTCGGAGAACAGCTCTGCGGCCAGCACCTGCTGCGGACGGTGGTAGACCTCGGCAGTCTTGCCGCTCTGCACCACCCGCCCTTCATGCAGGATGGTGGTGGTGCCGCCCAGGGCCAGGGCCTCATTGGGCTCGGTGGTGGCATAGATTGCGATGGTGTGGCGGGCCTCGAACAGCTCGCGCATCTCTTGGCGCAGCTCTTCGCGCAGCTTGTAGTCAAGGTTGACCAGCGGCTCATCGAACAGAATCAACGAGGCGTCCTTGACCAGGGCCCGGGCCATGGCCGTGCGCTGCTGCTGGCCACCGGACAACTCCAGCGGGTAACGTGCCAGCAGGCCCTCGATGCGCAGCATCTGCGCCGTGGCGTGGACCTTTTCCAGAATCTCGGCCTTGCTCACCCCAGCCTGACGCAGCGGCGAAGCGATGTTCTCGAACACCGTCAGGGTCGGGTAATTGATGAACTGCTGATAGACCATCGACACGTTGCGCTGGCGCACCGAGACATTGGTCATGTCCGCGCCATTCATCAAGATGCGTCCGCTGGTGGGTTTATCCAGACCCGCCATCAGGCGCATCAGACTGGTCTTGCCAGACAGCGTGCGCCCCAGCAGCACATTGAAGGAGCCAGGTTCGAAGCTCAGGCAGGCATCGTCGATATGCAGCTGGTGATCAACGATCCGCGTGACATGCTCCAGGGTAAGTGACATGGGCCGTCCTTTTTCTTGTTATCTGCCCAGTAACAAGGCGAGTTCCGTGCCAACCCGTTTCAGCGTCTGCAAACCATTGATTTAAAACAACTGCACGTAGATTTAGGCAACCAGCCCCAACGCCATTGAACACTTTTGAACAGTGCACAGTGAACAACTGAACAGTCGCAGCGTTGACATTGAACAGCCTTCGGCGACACTGCAGTCTGCCCGGCGCAGACTGCGGCCCATAACAACAAGAACCCGCGCGAGATACCTGTCATGGCTGACGCTGTCACTGCCCTGCCCCACGAGACCATCATCCAGGACTCCTGGACACGCTGCCGTGACTACGGCCTGACCCACCAGAGCACACCGATCTTCAACCAGCCCGAGCGCGGCGAAGTCAGCGCCCTGCTGGAAAGCCAGCATGCCCTGGTGCACACCACCCACAAGGAAGTGCTGCCCTACTACGGCACCATCCTGGCCAACTCCAATTGCCTGATCATGCTGGCCGACCATCAGGGCCAGGTGCTGCAATCCTGGGGCGACCAGCGCTTTATCGAACCCAGCCGCGCCGCTGGTTTTGTCGCCGGAGCCACCTGGCTGGAGCGTTACACCGGCACCAATGCCATCGGCACCGCCCTGAGCTGCGCCCAGGCCGTCCACATTCAGCACGATGAGCACTTCCTCAAAGCCAACCGTTTTATGACCGGCTCGGCCTCGCCGATTTTTGACGAGCAGCGGCAAATGATTGCGGTGCTGGATGTCTCCAGCGACAGCTACCTGCCGCCCTCGCACACCCTGGGCATGGTCAAGATGATGAGCCAGTCGGTGGAGAACCGCCTGATTCTCAACCTGTTCCAGCAGCGCTACTTCCAGCTGAGTTTCAACACCAGCCTGGATAACCTCAGCAGCCCCTGGGCCGGGCTGCTGATTTTCGATGAGCAAGGCCAGGTGGTTTCCGCCAATCGCCGTGCCGACAGCCTGCTAGGCGTGGGCCTGGCCCAGGTGAATATCGAAAGCCTGTTCGACGTGCCGCTGCAGCAACTGCTCAACCAGCCCGAGGCGCTGCCGTTCAACTTGCGCGCCAGCGGGCGCTTTCGCTTTCACGCGCAGATCAAGCGCCCGCAGCAACCTTCGCCAATCCAGGCCCGCGACTTTCGCCCAGCCCAACAGCCACCTGCCAGCGCCAGCAGCAACCACTTCACCCTGGCCTCGCTCAACCTCGGCGACCCGCGTGTCGACAAAGCGGTACGCCAGGCCGAGCGACTGCTGGAAAAAGACATTCCAATCCTGGTGCATGGCGAAACTGGAGTCGGCAAGGAGGTTTTCGTCAAAGCCCTGCACCACGCCAGTTCGCGCGCCAGCCAGGCGTTTATTGCGGTCAACTGTGCGGCTATTCCGGCCGAGTTGGTGGAGTCCGAGCTGTTCGGCTATGAAAAAGGCGCGTTTACCGGGGCCAACCAGAAAGGCAGCATCGGCCTGATTCGCAAGGCCCACAAAGGCACGCTGTTTCTCGACGAAGTCGGCGATATGCCACTGCGGGTGCAGGCCCGTCTGCTGCGGGTACTGCAGGAGCGCTGTGTACAACCGCTGGGGAGTAGCGAGCTGTACCCGGTGGATATCCGTCTGATTTCCGCTACCAACCGCCCGCTGCGCCAGGATGTGGAAAGCGGGTTGTTTCGCCAGGACCTCTACTACCGCATCAGCGGCCTCAACCTAGAGTTACCGCCGCTGCGCGAACGCACCGACAAGGGCGCCATGGTCCAACGCATCTGGGAGTACCACCGCGAGCCGCAACAATGGGCCGGGCTAAGCCAGGAAGTGCTGAGTCTGTTCGAGCGCCACCCCTGGCCCGGCAACCTGCGCCAACTGAGCAGCGTCCTGCAGATTGCCCTGGCCATGGCCGAGGATCAGCAGATCCGCGCCGAACACCTGCCGGATGATTTCTTTGCCGACTTGCAGCAAACAGCTGCGCCAACAGCCGCCACCGAGCCGCCACCGCTGACCAGTACCAGTGCGGATGATCTGGCCAGCCAGTACCAAGCCTGCGGCGGCAATATCTCGCACCTGGCGCGCAGCCTCGGAGTTAGCCGCAACACGCTGTACAAGCGGCTCCGGGAAACGGGCCTGACCGCGCGCTAAAACACGCCGCAGCGCGCCATAACATCCTGCTGACATGGACCTATACGGCTCAAGCAGAGTCGAACTTATTAACCCAAGCACAGGTTCCTACTGCGGCCTTGGCCGCATAGACTCCGCGCCCCGATGCCCTGCCAATCCATGTCCCTCGCGAGCCAAAGCCTAATGCGTTACCCCGCAACTCCAACACACGCTGTTTCGCGAATCACGCAATGGGCCTTCGCCTTAATCAGCATGCTGCTGTTGAGCGCCTGCAGCAGCCTTGCGCCGCCTAAACCCAACCCCGAGATTGAGCCGATACGCTTTCTCCTGAGTTTCGATGACGGCCCCAGCGCCAGCACCACCCACAATCCAACCGCACAAATACTCGACACATTGGCAGACAACCCGATCCAGCCAGGAATCAAGGCACTGTTCTTTGTCCAGACCCGCGCCGCCGGAGCCGGTGGCAGCATGCAAGGGCAAGCGCTGCTACGCCGCCAACAACGTGAGGGCCATCTGCTGGGTTTTCACACCGCGACCTCGGGGCACTCCAATCACCGCTTTCTCAGCGCTGAGGCACTCGATCAATCGCTGACCGACGGTGTAGCCGACCTGACCGCCCTCAGCGGCGCCGCGCCGCGCCTGGTGCGACCACCCTTCTGGAACTACGACGAACGCACCTTCGCCGCCTATCAGGCGCATGGTCTGCGCTTGCTGCTAACTGACCTGAGCGCCAACGATGGCAAGACCTGGGGTATCAATGGCAGCCTGCGCCGGCGCAGTAACCTGCGTGACCAGCTCGCCCGCGCCGCGCAGCAGATCAGCGTCGGCGCCTTGCCTGCAGTCGATGGGGTTATCCCGGTGGTGGTGACCTTCCACGACCTCAATCCCTATACTGCGCGGCATATGCAGGAATACCTGCAAATCCTGATGGATGTGGCCGAAGATGTTGGCCTGGCCACCGACAAACAACCGTTCTATAGCCAGCGCGACGCCCTGCAACGTGCCGCTCTCAGACGCGCCCTCGGCGACCCACTGCAATACGCCCGCCTGCCGGGGCTCTGGAACTGGATATGGAATTAGCAGCTAGTCGTGCGCAATAAAAAGGTTCTTCGCGGGATCGTGGGAAAGAGAGGATTGACAGTCAGGGATGCAGGTAAATTGGCAGTCGCCAAACACACCAACCCCTGCACCCTGCTGTCACCATGCATCCTATTGATCTTGCCGCTTTCTGGCCAGGCTACG
>NZ_JAUXXP010000022.1 GCF_030684895.1 Pseudomonas sp.
GCGTAGCCTGGCCAGAAAGCGGCAAGATCAATAGGATGCATGGTGACAGCAGGGTGCAGGGGTTGGTGTGTTTGGCGACTGCCAATTTACCTGCATCCCTGACTGTCAATCCTCTCTTTCCCACGATCCCGCGAAGAACCTAAAAAAAGGCGACCGAAGTCGCCCAAATTGCCTTGCGTGCCCCTTCGGCAGATTCAGCCCTGCTTACGCTTGTGCGAATCCTGCCAGATGAAATAACCGACACCGACGAAGAAGGCGACCATAAGACCGACGGTGCCGATACCGGCGAGAACTACGACATCGATAAACATGGTTGCCTCCTGCTATGAAGCCTGTGTGGGTATGGCTTCAAATTAGCAGGGCCGGCAGGGGCGCTATTGATCCAGATCAACAAGCGGCGGGCGCTGTCGGGATGAGGCAGTGCTTAGCTGATCCAGATCAACAAACCAGCCTATGGCGAGCCGCTTCAAGGCTTTTTCGGTTTGCCCTTGGGCTTTTTCTTGCCCGTGGGCAGTGGCAGGGCCTGCTCGAAGGCATCGCGCATTTCATTGAGTTTCTTGTCGCGCAGGTCATGGATGCGCTTGTCGCGCTCGGCGGCGAAATCAATCAGCTTGTCGTCTTTGCTCATGGGCTTGGCTTGATCAAACGAAAGGTCAAATTCAGACGTGGCGCGCAAAGGCTGCGCGTCTTCGCCACTTGGTGCTGCCAATGATGCTGGGTTGGCCCGCGCATGACCAGCAGCGAACCATGCTGCAGCGGCAACGAATGCTCGATGCGGTTCTGCCCTTTGCGGCGCAGATCGAAGCGCCGGGTGCCGCCCAGATTAAGCGAAGCGACCAGCGGATTAGCGCCCAGCTCGGCTTCATCATCACTGTGCCAGCCCATCGAGTCCTGGCCATCGCGGTAATAGTTGAGCAATACACCATTGAGTGACTGCCCCACAGCGCGCTCCACCTGCGCACGAATCAACGCCAGCAGCGGCGTCCAGGGCAATGGTTGATGGGTCAAGCCGGAATAGCGGTAACTGGCCTCGGCATCGCCATACCAGGCCACCAGACGCGGTACCAACAGTTGCCGCCCATAAATCTGCACCTGCGGCTGCTGCCAGGGCGTCTGCGCGCTCAATTCCGCCAGCCAGTGATCGGCAGTCGCCATATCCAGCCACTGCGCCTGCAGCTGCAACTCAGCGTTGGGTAACTGCAAGGGGCTGTCGGCAAATAGATCCACGGCTAAACCACTCAAACTTCCACATCCACCCACAGCCCCTGGCGCGGCAGCTCGCCCACCACAGCGGCATCGGCCTCGGCCACTTCGCCTTCGGCAAGCTCTTCAGGGGTGTAACCGTGGCGGCGCTGACGGCGGCGCTGTTCCTCGCGCAGCATCATCTCGGCTTCCTGCGGATGGCGTTTATCCAGACTCACGCCACTTTCCTTGGAGCTTTCGGCTGTAGCTGTCACCGGCGGGATTTCCGGGCGCGGTTTGACCACGTCGTGCTGGACGGTTACGGGAACCAGACTGTGGGGGATCGGCGGCAGCATTTATTAAGCCCTCCTTTGGTCAGACTGTCGGCCAGCCAAGCCGCGACTTGAGCCTCGCCTCGCTACACTTTTGATCTACCTAATCACACAAAGTGCCCGATGTGCAGCAATGCGCCTTTGGCCAGGGCCCGACGCTGCGTTAACATAGTCGGCTTTTTCACGCGGGAGACAAGCATGGCGCAGTATGAACCGGGGCAACGCTGGATCAGTGACAGCGAAGCGGAGCTGGGTTTGGGAACCGTCCTGATGCAGGACGGCCGCATGCTCACCGTGCTCTACCCGGCCACCGGCGAAACCCGCCAGTACGCCCTGCGCAATGCGCCGTTGACCCGTGTGCGCTTCTCGCCGGGCGATGAAATCACCCATTTTGAAGGCTGGAAACTGACCGTGCAGGAAGTTGACGACGTCGACGGTCTGCTGGTCTATCACGGCCTCAATGCCCAGCACGAAAGCGTCACCCTGCCGGAAACCCAGCTGTCGAACTTTATCCAGTTCCGCCTGGCCAGTGATCGCCTGTTTGCCGGGCAGATCGACCCGCTGCCCTGGTTCGCCTTGCGCTACCACACCTTGGATTACACCAGCCGCCAGTTGCAGTCAACGCTCTGGGGCCTTGGCGGCGTGCGTGCGCAGCCGATTGCGCACCAGCTGCATATCGCCCGCGAAGTCGCCGACCGCATCGCCCCGCGCGTATTGCTGGCAGACGAAGTGGGCCTGGGCAAAACCATCGAAGCCGGCCTGGTGATCCATCGTCAGCTGCTCTCCGGGCGCGCCAACCGCGTGCTGATCCTGGTGCCGGAAAACCTCCAGCACCAGTGGCTGGTGGAAATGCGCCGCCGCTTCAACCTGGATGTCGCACTGTTCGATGAAGAGCGCTTTATCGAAAGCGATGCCAGCAACCCGTTTGAAGACTGCCAGCTGGCGCTGGTCGCTCTGGAATGGCTGTGCGAGGACGAAAAGGCCCAGGACGCGTTGTTTGCCGCCGGCTGGGACCTGCTGGTGGTCGACGAAGCGCACCACCTGGTCTGGCACCCAGAGCACGCCAGCGCCGAATACGCACTGGTTGAGCAGCTGGCCGAAGTGATTCCCGGCGTACTGCTGCTCACTGCCACGCCTGAGCAACTCGGCCAGGACAGCCACTTCGCCCGCCTGCGCCTACTCGACCCGAACCGCTTTCACGACCTGGCCGCCTTCCGCGCCGAAAGCGAGCATTACAAACCGATTGCCGAAGCCGTGCAGGAACTGCTCGACCAGGGCCGCCTATCGGATGCCGCGCACAAGACCATTCATGATTTCCTCGGCGACGGCGGTGAAGAGCTGCTGACAGCCGTCAATGCCGGTGACAGCGAAGCCTCGGCGCGCCTGGTGCGCGAGCTGCTGGATCGCCACGGCACCGGTCGCCTGCTGTTCCGCAACACCCGCGCCGCCGTGCAGGGTTTTCCGGATCGCGAGCTGCACCCCTACCCGCTGGCCAGCCCTGACGAATACATGGAGCTACCCATCGGCGAGCACGCCGACCTCTACCCGGAAGTCAGCTACCAGGCGCAACCGGATGTTGATGAAGAACAGCGCTGGTGGAAATTCGATCCACGCGTCGAATGGCTGATCGACACCCTGAAGATGCTCAAGAAATTCAAGGTGCTGGTGATCTGCGCCCACGCCGAAACCGCCATGGACCTGGAAGACGCCCTGCGCGTGCGCAAAGGCATCCCGGCTACGGTGTTCCATGAAGGCATGAGCATCCTGGAACGCGACCGCGCCGCCGCCTACTTCGCCGACGAAGAGTTCGGCGCCCAAGTGCTGATCTGCTCGGAAATCGGCTCGGAAGGTCGTAACTTCCAGTTTGCCCACCACCTGGTGCTGTTCGACCTGCCGGCTCACCCGGATTTGCTTGAGCAGCGCATCGGCCGTCTCGACCGTATTGGTCAGAAGCACCGCATCCAGCTGCACGTGCCGTATCTGGAAAACAGCCCGCAAGAGCGTCTGTTCCAGTGGTATCACCAGGCGCTGAACGCCTTCCTCGCCACCTGCCCAACCGGCAACGCCCTGCAACATCAGTTCGGTAGCCGCCTGCTGCCGCTGCTGGAAAGCGGCGATGACGGCGAATGGCAAGCCCTGGTTGACGAAGCCAAGACCGAGCGCCTGCGCTTGGAAGGCGAGCTGCACGCCGGCCGCGACCGCTTGCTGGAACTCAACTCCGGCGGTGCCGGCGAAGGCGAAGCGCTGGTCGAGGCGATTCTCGAGCAGGACGACCAGTTCGCCCTGCCGATCTATATGGAGCAGCTGTTCGACGCCTTCGGCATCGACAGCGAAGACCATTCCGATAACGCGCTGATCCTGCGCCCCAGCGAAAAAATGCTGGATGCCAGCTTCCCCCTGGGCGACGACGAAGGCGTGACCATCACTTACGACCGCGACCTGGCCCTGGCCCGTGAGGACATGCAGTTCCTCACCTGGGAACACCCCATGGTGCAAGGCGGCATGGACCTGGTGCGCTCAGGCTCGATGGGCAACACCGGCGTTGCGCTGATCAAGAACAAGGCGCTGAAACCCGGCACCGTGCTGCTGGAACTGCTGTACGTCAGCGAAGTGGTCGCCCCACGCGCGCTGCAACTGGGCCGCTACCTGCCGCCGATCGCCCTGCGCTGCCTGCTCGATGCCAACGGCAACGACCTGGCCGCCAAGGTCTCGTTCGAGAAGCTCAACGAACAGTTGGAAACCGTGCCGCGCGCCAGTGCCAACAAGTTCGTCCAGGCCCAGCGTGACAGCCTCAACCCGCTGATCAATGCCGGCGAAGGCAAGGTCGCCGAACGCCACGCGGCACGCGTCAACGAAGCCAAGCGCCGCCTGGCCGCCGAGACCGACGAAGAACTGGCCCGCCTGATCGCCTTGCAAGCGGTCAACCCGAGCGTGCGTGACAGCGAACTCAACGCCCTGCGCCAACTGCGCGAGCAAGGCCTGGCCATGCTCGACAAGGCGGCGTTGCGTCTAGAGGCCATTCGCGTGCTGGTCGCCGGCTAAGCGTTGCAAATGAGATAAGCAGTAGCCCGGATGAAATCCGGGAATGCTTGACGCGTTATCTCCCGGATTGCATCCGGGCTACTGGAGCAAAGTTGCCATCCTCGGGGGCTGCTAGAGTCAGAAGCACTACTTCTGTCACTACAGCCCACAGGAGCTCACAGTGCCTGCACGCGCCGCCTCGCGCCGGTTTCGCCACAGCCTCGGCGGGCTCTGCCTGCTGGCGCTGCTTCTGCTTCCCCTGCTGCATCTGTGGCCCGCGCTAAACGGGCTGAACAACGCCCACCTCGACTGGCTGATCCGCCAGCGCGCCGCCGAACAGACACCCGACCCGCGCCTGCTGCTGATTGATATCGACGACCTGAGCCTGCAAGTGCTGGCCGGTGAAGCCGGTAAGTGGCCATGGCCGCGCTCGCTGCACGGCGAATTGCTGGAATACCTGCTCAGCCAACAACCCAAGGCGGTGGCCTTCGACATCTTGTTCAGCGAGCCCGACCAGTTCAACCCGGACGCCGACAGCTACTTTGCCGAAGTGCTGCAACGCAGCGCCAACACCTACCTCGCCGCCCTGGTTCAGCAAGCTGACGAAGGCAGCCAGCCGCCGCTGCTGCGCGACTACCCCGCCTCCACCTGGCAAGCCCCCGGCCAACGCGGCGCGGACGATCAACGCGGCCTACTGCTGCTGCCCAACGCCTTCCCAAGCGAACTGTGGCGCCTGGGCAGCATCAACTTTCGCCCCGATGCCGACGGCATCGGTCGGCGCTATGAGCTGTACCGCAGCTTTGCCGACTGGCGCCTGCCCAGCCTGCCTGCGCGTATCGTGCATGACCTGACCGGCGACTTGCCGCAGCAACAGAACCTGCTGCTGGACTGGCCTGGCACCAGCCGCCTGCCCTACCCACGCCTGCCTTACGCCGCCGTGCTGGCAGCGGCGCGCAACCAGGGTGAGCCGCTGGCAGCCGAGCTGTTCAAGGACCGCATCATCGTAATCGGCACCACCGCTGCCGGCCTGCACGACCTGCGCCCCACGCCGCTGGACACCCTATATCCAGCGCCATTTATCCTGATGACCGCCATCGACAACCTGCTCAACAACAGCCAGTTGCGTGAGGCGGACAGCTGGCTGGAATTGCTCGGCCCGCTGCTGCTATTGCTCGGCCTGAGTCTTCTGCTACTGCGCGAACAGCTGCCGGCGGCCTTTTCCCTGTGCCTGCTCGGCAGCCTGGCGCTGTTTGCCGGCAGTTACTGGCTGGCCTTGCGCGGCACGCTGCTTGGCGTGCTGCCGGGGCTGATCTGCCTGTGGCTGCTGCTGGCCGCTGCGCTGGCGCTGTTCTACCTGCGCAGGCGCCAGCAACTGCAGGACACCATTCGCCTGTTCAGCCGTTTTATGGACCCCGTGGTGGTCAACCAACTGGTGGCCCGCGATGACCCGGAAGCCCTGCTGGCGAGCAAGGAGTGCCAGCTGACCGTGCTGTTTTCCGATATCCGCAGCTTTACCACCCTCTCCGAGCAACACACCCCAAGCGAAATCGTGCACCTGCTCGAAGGCTATTTCAGCAGTCAGGTGGAGGTGCTGTTCAAACACCAGGCGACCCTCGACAAGTTTATCGGCGACGCCATCATGGCCTTCTGGGGTGCGCCGCTGGACAACCCGCAGCAAGCCGACCAAGCCATTCTGGCGGCCATGGAAATGCTCGATAACCTCGACGCCTTTCGCCGCGACTACAACTGCCCGGATTTCGACATCGGCATCGGCCTGCACACGGGACCAGCGGTCGTCGGCCTGGTCGGCGCAAAGCAGCGCTATGACTACACTGCAATTGGCGACACGGTGAACCTGGCCAGCCGCATCGAAGGGCTGACCAAGGGCCGTGCCCATCTGCTGATTTCAGCCGCCACCCGTGAGGCCTGCACGCTCGATCTGGACTTCGTGCCCCAGGGCGAACACCAGGTAAAAGGTCGCGCCGAAGCCGTAATGCTCTACGAACCGCGAAGGAGACATGATGAATAAAGGCCTCTGCAGTGCCCTTGCGGTGCTGATATTCAGCTTCTACGGCTTCTCGGCGCTGGCCGAAGTACGCCAGGCACAGACCCTGCAGGACAGCGCCATGCGCGCCGAACCCAGCGCCTCGGCCGCCAGTGTCGGCCAGGTCGGCAAACAGGCGCAGGTACTGGTGCTGGAACGCCAGGGCGGCTGGTATCAGGTGGAAACATCAGGCGGCCAACGCGGCTGGCTGCCATTGCTCAGCCTGCGCTTTGCCAAGGATGCGCAAGCCAGCCGCAGCAATGATCTGGGTAGCTTGCTCAAGCTAGGCAACCAGGCCTCCCCCGCCAGCGGCGTGGCCACCGGGATTCGCGGCATCAGCGACGAAGAATTGCGCAGCGGCAGTGCCAACACCTCGGCCAGCGTGCAGAGCCTGGATGCCTTCGCCGCCAGCCCGAGCGAGGCGCGCAGCTTCGCCCAGCAAGGCGGCCTGCGCAGCCAGAACCTGCCCTACGCCCGCTAACACGCCGAGAGGAGAGCGACATGCAAACAGCCACATTACTCAAGTGCGCCAGCCTGCTCGGCCTGGTGGCCAGCCTCAGCGCCTGCCAGGGCTTGGAAGGTGTGCAGATTCAGGGCGTCGATCTGGGCAAACTGGCCAGCGCTGGCCAGCATCTGACCAACATGGGCCAGAAAAGCGTCGATGAAGAGCGGGTGATCGGGCAAAACACCGCCACCATCCTGCTGAGCAAGGCGGCGGTGCTGAACAACCCGCCGCTGCAGGCCTACGTCAACCGTGTCGGCCTATGGGTCGCCCAGCACAGCGAGCGCCCCGACCTGCCCTGGCGTTTCGTCGTGCTCGACAGCCCGCAAGTGGCCGCCTACGCCGCCCCTGGCGGTTACGTGTTTATCACCAGCGGCATGCTGACGCGGATGAATAGCGAAGCCGAACTGGCCGGCGTGCTGGCCCATGAAGTGGCCCACGTGGTGCAGCAGCATCACCTCAAGGCCATTCAGCAACAGGCGCAAACCGGCCTGTTGACTGACCTCGCCACCCTCGCCGTGCAGGCCGGTGCTGCAGACAAAGGTGGCAGCAAAGCCGGCGAGCTGACCGACCGCTTTACCCGCAGCGTCAGCGACCTCTACAGCCGCGGTCTGGACCGTGGTGATGAATACGAAGCCGACGCCATGGGCGCGGTAATCGCTACCCGGGCCGGCTATGACGCCTATGGCCTGGCCGGCGTGCTACAGACCCTGGGTACCACCCGGCAGAACGACGCGGCGCTAAGCAGCTTCCTCAAGGTGCACCCAGGCATCGACGACCGCCTGCAACGCCTGCAGCCGGTCTATCTGTATATCGAGAAGACCGCCAGCGGCCCGAGCCAAAGCCTGGATGCCCGCTATCAGCAGGCGCTGAGAAGCAAGTAATAGCGGCGAATCACCCCACCTCAATGAGTGTGGGGATGCTCAAGGTTGCACGACGGCTCGTAATCACACACGTGATGGCTGAACGGTGCGGTGGTGTGCGAACCCGGCGCGCCCGTCACCTGAAAGCAGCGGCTGGCGATAAACAGCTGCACCAGCTCGGCGTCGAGTAAACCGCTCTGCGCCTCACTCTTAAGAATATCCAGCGCACGTTCCAGCGGCATTGCCGGTTTGTAGGGGCGATCCGCTGCGGTCAAGGCATCGTAGATATCGCAGATGGTCATGATCCGTGAGGCGCAGGGAATCGCATCGCCAATCAAGCCTTTGGGGTAGCCGCTGCCATCGAGTTTTTCGTGGTGCGCCCCGGCGATATGCGGCACGCCCTGCAGGTCCGGAGTCCAGGGAATCAGGCTGAGAAACTGCTGGGTGTGCACTACATGGCGCTCGATTTCTTCGCGCTCAGCTTTGGTCAGGCTACCTTTGCGCACCGCCAGAGCGCTGAACTCGCCCTCGCTGAGCAGGCTGACCAGGCAATTGCCGGGCGCCTTAACCAGCTCGCCCTGCACTTCCTGCAGGTGCTGAAAATCCCCCTCACTAAGCATGCTCGGCTCGTTGGCCTGAACGATATTGTTCAAGTAGCGTTCTAGCCGCTCGCATTCATAAGCCAGCTCGGTGTCCATTTGCAGGCGCCGCTCATCACTCAGGCCGCCCTGATGACGGTAGGCATGCAGCATCTTGCGCAAGGTCTGGTTGCGCAGGTTTTCCTGGGCCAGGGCAACGCGATAACGCAGGTTTTCCAGCACCTGCTCGGGAAGCTTCTTGGCCTTGACCAGCACATGCTCGCGCACCCCGACCTTACCGAAATCATGCAGCAAGGCGGCGTAGCGCAGCTCGCGCAAACCATCGACGCTTAGCGCCTGTTCGCGCAAGCGCGAATCTGGGGCGTGGGGCAACTGGTTGGCCAGGGTCAGGCACAGCTCGGCAACCCGGAAAGAATGGCCACTGGTGGTCGGGTCGCGCTGTTCGATGGCAAACACCGAGGCCTGCACGAAGCCGTCAAACAGCCGGCTGATGTCATCCAGCAACTGGCGGTTCTCGATCGCCACCGCCGCCTGGCTGGCCAACGCGCGCAGCGACACGGCGGTTTCTTCATCGAAGGCAATCAGCTCGGGTTCCAGCGGCTCGCTGCCTTTGCGCTGGCGGTTGATAAATTCCAGCACACCGACCACTTCATGGCGATGGTTGCGCATGGGTATCGCCAGAATCGACATGGTGCGATAGCCCATCTGCAGGTCGAAGGAGCGGTTGAAGCGGTACGGCGCATCGGCGGCAATCGCGTACACGTCCTCAATATTCAGCTCGGTGCTGGTCAGCGCCACATAGCCGGCAATCGAGGCCTTGCTCAGCGGCATGCGCTGATCCTGAAAGCTGTTCTGGCTGAGCGTGCCGTTCTGCGTCAGCTTGAAGATCAG
Organism: Pseudomonas sp.; assembly: GCF_030684895.1. GTDB lineage: Bacteria > Pseudomonadota > Gammaproteobacteria > Pseudomonadales > Pseudomonadaceae > Aquipseudomonas. Next base: position 9,435 of record NZ_JAUXXP010000022.1, read on the forward strand.
CTGCGCCGGGGCATCCGGGCGGCGGCTGACCAGAAACAGCGAGGCCGCGTCGCTGTTGGACAAGCGCCGCCCTTCGATCAGGATTTTTTCCAGCAAGCGGTCCAGGTCACGCTCGGCAGACAGCGCCAAGCCCACGTCCACCAGTTTGCTCAGATCATCATGCTTGCCCGCGAGGGCGGCGGCCAGTTGTTCGGTCTGATAACGCAGGCTGTACTGCTCACCAGCAAAACGCAGCAAGGCCGATAACTCCTCGGCACTGGCATGTGGCGGTAAGGGCAAGACGCCAGGCTGATCCATGCAGCCCACCAGAATCGCACCGCAGCCCAGCCAATCGGCCAACGGCCGCAGTGCCAGGAGGTGTTCGTCAAGCAGCACCAGCGCCAGCTCATCCGGCAACTCGTCAGGCGCATCAATCGCCTGCAAGCTCAGCGGACACTGAGCCAATACGTTGCACAGGGGATGCGCGCCGAGCGCATTGCTGTGGCCCAGCACAAGGCGGGAAGTGCCCATGGTGGTTGTCCTCAGTCACAGTTGCGTGACAGCAGTGCGACTGAGTATTGCACAGGATTTAGCCGCTGCCCGGCCGTCCGGCGCATGCCGAACGGCCAGGTAAAACGACTTAAGTAGCGGGCTGCAGCTGCATGCCTTGCTGCATTTTCGCGGCATCGAAGACAAAGCAACGCGAAGCCTGCAGCAGCGCCAGCATGGTCAGCAACAAGGCCACTGGAATCAGGTACATGGCGTTGTGCAGACCGACAGCCTTGAAGGTTTCGTTCATTTCACTGGCCCCGGCCGCGAGCATCGCCGCTTGGGAGTAGTGATCCGAGAGCATGCCCACCGCCAATGGGCCAAGGCCGCCGCCGAGCAGGTAGAGGCCAGCGAAGAACAGCGCCATAGCAGTGGCCCGCAGACGCGGTTCGATCACATCCTGAATCGCGGTATAGACGCAGGTGTAGAAGTTGTAGGCAAACAGCCAGCCGATGCTAAACAGCGCCACGAACACGGCGATTTCAATCCGCCCAGCCAGCAGAGCGTAGCCCGTGGCCACAGAGGCAATCAGCATGCTCACTGCGGCAAACAGCAGGCGCCCGGTCTGCCAACGCTGGTGGATCTTGTCCGCCAGCCAACCGCCCAGGGTCAGGCCAACCAGGCCGGTCAAGCCGACGATTACCCCGGTGGCCATCGCCGCCTGCTCCAGCGGCATCAGGAAGTAGCGTTGCAGCATCGGCACCATGAACGAGTTACAGGCATAGGTGGCGAAGTTGAAGGCCAGGCCGGCCATCACCAGCCACCAGAAGGTACGGATCGCCAGCACCTTGCGCAGCGGTTTCTCCACCGGCGTGGTGCGCGACTGCACCAACTCGGCCGCGCCACGCTTGGGTTCTTTGATAAAGAACATAAACAGCGCAAGGATCAGCCCCGGCACGGCGGCAAGAAAGAACGGCGCGCGCCAGCTGTCGAAGGCCTTGACCATCGCACCGATGGTGAAAAAAGCCAGCAGCAGGCCAATCGGTAGACCGAGCATAAAGATGCCCATGGCCCGCGCACGTTTGTGCGCTGGGAACAGATCACCGATCAACGAGTTGGCCGCCGGCGCATAGCTGGCCTCACCAATGCCGACGCCCATACGAATCAGCAGGAAGCTCCAGAAGTTCCAGGCCAAGCCATTAACCGCAGTCAGCCCGCTCCAGACTGCCAGCCCCCAGCCCATGATCTTGCGCCGCGCGCCAGTATCGGCCATGCGCCCTAGCGGAATGCCGGCAATCGCATAGACGATGGTAAAGGCAGTACCGATCAAGCCCAGCTGCAGGTCACTGAGGTCCCATTCCATGCGGATCGGCTCGATGATGATCGCCGGAATGGTGCGGTCGAAGAAGTTGAACAGGTTGGCGAGAAAAAGCAGGAACAGAATGCGCCAGGCATTCGCCGCTTGTAGGGACTGCTGCATGGAATCCATCTCTATTTGTTGTTATCGAAGCAGGTCGGTGGCGCATGGCCAACCGCCGTATCCAGCATGTGCAGGCGCAATCTAGAGCCTTGCGACTATGCTGTCTGTGACTATTTGTTGCGTGTATGCCGGGTAATGGGCGTCCGGGCAAGCACGCAGGTCACAAAGCGCATCGGAAAAACTCCGGATATGCCTAAGTAAAACCGCTTGAAACAGCGAGATTTTCCATTTTTCATGCTACAAACAAGCTTGTTGAGTGAAATGTGGCCATTTGCCGCTCCACCCTCGCTAGCCGCCGGAATGTCTCTAAATGAAAACAAAAAAAGACGCTGTGACCTCCCCCGCGACCGAAGCCACACTGGCTGATCTGGCTGATACCCTGCTCGCCCCGCTTGAGCGTCCCTCGCCGCTAAAGCCCCCCATGCGGCTGGACAGCAGCGGCGAGCAATACATGTATTTCACCGAGCGCGACATTGATCGCATCCTCGATAACCTCGACGGCTTGCGCAGTCTGGTGTTCCCCCCAGCCCCGCAGGATGACGACAGCGAACGGCGGGTGCAGCATTTCCCCTCGGTCTGTTTGATCGGCCTTGGCCGCTGCGGCTCGAACATCGCCCTGGATGTCGCCTCCCTGGTCTACAACGCCCGGCAGTTCTACCTGAGCGAATTCAACAACGAAGAAAAAACCGTTGCTGAACAGGACTTCCGCCCCACGCGCTGGATTCGCAGCAACCTGCTACGCGCACCAAGCAAAGACAGCAAGCCGGTGTTCCTGATCGAGCCACTGGTGATGCTCGGCGACCTGGACAAGGACATCGAGGGACGCATCCGCTTCTCGCGCAAGGGCGAAACCAGCGGCTTCCTCAGCGACTACAGCAAGATGAAGATCATGGACCTCTCCGAGGTGCATGCAGGCGGCGCCGGTAACGCGCCGATCCTCGGTCAGTACCTGGCCAAGATCATCCTTAACAAGGACACCCAGCGTTTCACCAACGAAGACTGGAAGTTTATTCACAGCTACCTGATCGACTCTTGCGGGATCAAAGCCAACCAGTCGCGCCTGTACTTCTACATCTTCAGCGCCGGCGGCGGCACCGGCTCGGGCATGGCCTCGGAATTCGGCCTGGCCCAGCAGTTCGCCTACATGAGCAAGACCTTCGACACCAAGAACTTCGACGAAAGCCCGGAGAACCGCGACCACAGCTTCGTCTTCGAGCCGATTTTCACCAGCGGCATCTGCATCCTGCCGAACATCTCCGACCAGCGCAGCGAGATGTCCGAAGCGCTGCATATCAACGCCGGCCGCCTGCTGTGCAAGTACCTCGCCGAGGAGTGGGACTTCTCCTACAACTTCGACAATGAAGAGAACAGCGAAGAAAGTGTGATGCGCCGCATCCGCCCATGGAACGCCATGATGCTGATCTCCAACGACATCATGCGTTACGCCGAAGAAAGCGATGACGGCAACATCCAGAACATCGACGTCAACGCTATGGAGCGCCACGCCAACCAGTACATCTCACAGCAGATCTTCAACATCCTCACCGCCCAGGCAGTCACCACCGACTACGACCAGAACTACTTCCGCCGTGCCGGCATCGACATCGGCGAAACCATCCGCCTGGACGCCAACGACCTGTTTATGAGCCTGGCCGGCCCGGTGGCCGTGGCCTACGCCGAATCGGTGGTACCCGAGCAAAGCGCCGCCGCGCTGGACAAGTTTCGCGTACTGGACAAAGAGCCGTCGCGGCTGAATATCGACGACCTGTTCTTCCGCTCCATCGACCTGCCGCACTTCAACAAAGTGACCCAAGCCATCGAGGGCATCAGCCTGCTGCCGATCGAGTCCAAGCGGTATCGCGAAGCGCTGGATGAGTACAAGAAGTCCGACTACAACGCCGCCAAACTCAGCGACCTGCACTTCTTCAAGAACTGCTCCTCGGTGGTGTCGATTGTCTCGCTGCCGAAAGACTACAAGCTGTCCTATATGGACCTGAACCGGCTCAAGACCCACCTCAACAGCCTGTTCCCCAACACCACATTGAAGCGCTATGCACTGGTGATCGGCGCCTCGGCCAACCTCTCGCTGACCACCCTGATCGCCAAGAGCCCGTGCCTGTCGGACGATTTCCTGACGCTGATCGTGGCCTTTATCAAGCGTTGCTTCGCCCGCGACCCGCACCGCTTCGATGAAAGCCTGGACAACGCCATTCTCGATTTCATCATGAGCGATGAGTTCGACGAAGTACGGGTCGACGCCATGCTCAACGAGTTTGAGAACCCAGCGAAGATCCTCGACACCAACTGGTACGCGATCAAGCCGATGTACGAGAAGAAGTACCGCGAGCTGATCCACGATCAGGACAAGTTCGTCTCGATCAACGACATTCGCCTGTCACGCGACAGCGTGAAGAAAGCCATCAAGTACCTGCGCGAGATCTACCGTCACCGCATCGGCAAGACCCGGGTTATCTCGCTCAACAAGTACGCTGAAGACAAACCCGAGTAAGCCATTGCAACCGGCAACCCGGGCAGTCGGGTTGCCGGTTGACGCCTCAGGTTGCTCGCCACTCACTCAACCAGCCCAAGCTGGCCTGGGTGCCCGCCTCTCCCGGTCGATATTCGGCCGCCAGCCAGCCCTGATAACCACTGTCACGCAAAGCCGTCAGTAGCGGCGCAAACTGCAGCTCGCCAGTGCCCGGCGCGCCACGACCTGGATAGTCAGCAAACTGCACGTGGCCAATACGCCCAGCCAGCAAAGCGATACCTGCCGGCACATCCAGGCCCTGCCGCGCCATATGGTAGAGGTCGTACTGCACAGCCAGATTGGCATGAGCCACGGCGTTGAGCAGCGCATCCAGCTGTTCCGGGGTATTGATCAGAAAGCCCGGCATATCCAGCGGGTTGATCGCCTCCACCACCACACCAATGCCCAATAACTGAAAGGCCTCGGCGGTCTTACGTAGGTTGTCGATCAAACAGGCCATTGCCTGTTCAGGCTCTACACCCTCGGCCAAGCGCCCCGGCAGCACATTGACCAGCGCTGGCCGCACCATGGCGGCATAGCTCAACGCCTGCTGCAGCGCCGCAGCAAACTCGGCCTGGCGCGCAGGCACGGCGGCCAGGCCGGCGCCGCCACTCATCAAGTCACCGGCTGGCAGGTTGATCAGGCGCAGCGGCATACCCGCAGCGTCCAGCGCCTCTTTCAGGGCAATGGCCGGCAGCTCATAGGGAAACTGGATTTCCACACCATCAAAGCCGGCAGCGGCGGCAGCCACTACCCGCTCACGCAGCGGTAACTCGGTAAACAACAACGACAGGTTGGCCGCGATCTTCATGGCTGCGGCTCTTGAGGCTGTGACGCCCGGTACAGCTGCACCAGGGTCGCCGGGTCCCGCTGCAGATTGCCCTGGCTGCCATGCTGACGCATCAGCTGCGCGGCCAGGCCACTGAGCGGCGTGGCCGAGCCGACTTGTTGCGACAGTTTGACCGCCGTATCGAGATCCTTGAGCAGAGTGCGCACATGCCATTTGACCGGCTCGAACTGACTCTCGGCCATTTGTGGCGCGAGAATCTGCAGCGGCTTGGAGTCGGCGAAACCGCCAGCCAGCGCCGGAGCAATCAGGCTGGCATCAACCCCGGCCTGCTCGGCCAGCGCCACCACTTCGGCGATCACCAGCGCGTTGCAAGCGACGATCATCTGATTGCACACCTTAGTCACCTGGCCCGCGCCGACATCGCCCATACGCGTCAGACGTTGCCCAAGATGCGCAAGAATTGGCCGCACCCGCTCGACATCCTCAACCCGGCCACCGGCCATGATCGCCAATGTGCCATTGGCCGCGCCCGGTGTACCGCCGGAGACCGGCGCATCGACCCAGTACATGCCGCAGCGGGCGTGCAACTCAGCAGCCATCTCGCGGGTAGCGGCCGGCTCCAGGCTGGAGAAATCCACCAGCAGCTGGCCAGGTTTGGCCGTTTCCACAATGCCACCCGGGCCAAACACCACTTCGCGCACCACCTCGGTGTTGGCCAGGCAAAGCATGACGATATCGGCCTGAGCACAGAGCTGCGCCGGGCTGGCAATAAGCTGTGCACCCAAGGCCTGCAGTGGCGCGCACTTATCAGGGGAGCGATTCCACACGCTCAGCGGATAACCGGCGGCCAGCAGCCGCTGGGTCATGGACAGCCCCATCAGGCCAATACCAGCAAATGCCAAAGCAGGAAGGGAGGTGGACATAGGCAGACTCCGACTCATTGATGGCCGCCATCTTAACCTAGCGACAGCGGAACCTGTCCCGCCAGTCAATGCCCGAGCAACGACCTACAAACCGTCTTTTTCCAGATGATCGAGATTGACCGGCTCGCCGCTCTGCGCTCCGAGCTTGGCGCGAATGTCTTCGAACATCAGGTCGTACTCGGCGTGACTGCGCATGATCAGGCTGCTGTTGGTCGGCAGGCCATGCTTGTGGGCCAGGCGCGTGGCCACGCTGGCGAAGTTGTAGGCGGTATCGCGGTGCAGCTCGAAGACCTCTTCAAACGCCTTGCCGTCCACCTGCCCCTGCATGCGCATATGCAACATCGGGCCTTCGGTCGGGTCCTGGCGTACTTCGTAATGGAGGTCGACGCTGAATAGCGGCGCCTCGGCGGTAGCCAAGGTATTGGCGCGATGCAAATGTCCAGGTTCAAACATGCTGGCAGCTCCTGCAATCAGTCTGTGGTGCTGCCAGCATAGTTACTCAGGATGGCCCACGGTGCACGCGCCAGATCAGTGCAGCGGCGCGCGAGCAGTGCGTTCCTGCGCCAGCACCCAGGGCGCTACAACCACCGCCCACAGCTCTGGATCGCGGGTTAGCAGGTCTTCGGCGCGGCTGTCGTCAGCCTTGCTCAAGAGCCCGGCAGCCAGCCAGGCGGCGACTTTGTCCTTATCGTTCTGTGCCACGGCCTGCGCCACTTCGATCAGGTCCTGGGTACCGTCGACCAGTAGTAAGGCGCCACGGGCGAAGAAAGGTTGCAGCTCCTGCCAGGTAATAGCTGCAGTTTCACCAAGCAGCTTGGCATAGAGGGTGCTAGGTTGTTCTGTCATGGATTGCCCTGTCATGGATGGCCGCTTTTTTAATCGGCCGCCATGATAGCGTCGCCCAGCCCGCTGGCAAATTCGCAACGCTGTTCGCGACGTTGCCAGCGGCGATCAAGACACGCCGTTTTTCTATACGTTTATTGCGTTAAAGCGACACCCCAGGGTTTTGCCCCCAGCAAGCCGCTTTTCAAGCCGCAAAGCCGCGCTCTACACTGCACCGGTACAGTTGCCGGGGGGATGACCGGGGAAACAACCCGGTTCTGCAGCTTTGGCCGCCAGAACTACAACAATCAAAACCAATAAGAGTGGAGCACTATGAACAAGGCTACTAAGCAGATTTCCAAACTGTTTGCCGCCATGGCCATGGCTGGCGTTGCCAGCTACTCGGTAGCGGCTGACACCATCAAAATTGGCCTGGCAGGCCCAGTCACCGGCGCCGTCGCGCAATACGGTGAAATGCAGTTCATCGGTGCCAAAATGGCCATCGAGCAGATCAACAAGGCCGGCGGGGTGAACGGCGCAATGCTCGAAGGCGTGGTGTATGACGACGCCTGCGATCCGAAACAAGCCGTTGCTGTTGCCAACAAGATCGTCAACGACGAAGTTAAGTTCGTGGTTGGCCACCTCTGCTCCAGCTCCACTCAGCCAGCGTCCGACATCTACGAAGACGAAGGCATCCTGATGGTTACCGCGGCTTCCACCAGCCCGGACATCACCGCTCGCGGTTACGAGCTGGTATTCCGCACCATCGGTCTGGACAGCCTGCAAGGCCCAACCGCCGGCAACTTCATCGCTGACCACGTCAAGCCGAAAGCTGTTGCCGTGATCCACGACAAGCAGCAGTACGGTGAAGGTATTGCTACCGCGGTCAAGCAGACCCTGGAAAGCAAAGGCACCAAGGTTGTTCTGTTCGAAGGCATCAACGCCGGCGACAAGGACTTCTCCGCGATGATCGCCAAACTCAAGCAAGCTGGCGTGGACTTCATCTACTACGGTGGCTACCACCCAGAGCTGGGTCTGCTGCTGCGTCAGTCGGCTGAGAAAGGTCTGAGCGCCAAGTTCATGGGCCCAGAAGGCGTAGGCAACAAGGAAATCTCGGCCATTGCCGGCCCAGCTTCCGAAGGCCTGCTGGTAACCCTGCCGAAGTCGTTCGACCAGGACCCACGCAACCAGGCACTGGTTGATGCATTCAAAGCCAAAAATGAAGACTCCAGCGGTCCGTTCGTGTTCCCGGCTTACGCCGCGGTACAAGTGATCGCCGAAGGCATCACCAAGGCTGGCGGTACCGACACCGCTAAAGTGGCCGCAGCCCTGCGTGCCAACAGCTTCGACACCCCAACTGGCAACCTGGCCTTCGACGAGAAGGGCGACCTGAAAGACTTCAGCTTCGTCGTCTACGAATGGCACCAGGACGGTACCAAGACTGAAGCCAAGTAAGCTTCCCGCCTGAACCCAAAACCCACTGCTCTGGCAGTGGGTTTTGTTTATTAGAAGAATTCCGGTTGCATGCTGCGCCATAAGCGCTGCCTTGCGTGACAACCCAGGAGTTAGGCAATGCCTGATCTTTATCACTACCTGCAACAGCTGGTTAACGGTCTAACCGTTGGCAGCACCTATGCCTTGATCGCCATCGGCTACACCATGGTTTACGGCATTATCGGCATGATCAACTTCGCCCATGGCGAGGTTTACATGATTGGCTCGTACGTAGCCTTCATTGTGGTCGCCGGCCTGGCCATGTATGGCCTGGACAGTTTACCCATCGTGATGATTGCGGCCTTTGCCGCCAGCATCATTGTCGCCAGTGCCTACGGTTACAGCATCGAACGGGTGGCCTACCGCCCTCTGCGCGGCGGCAACCGTCTGATTCCGCTGATTTCTGCCATCGGCATGTCGATCTTCCTGCAAAACTGGGTACTCCTCTCCCAGGACTCCAAGGACAAATCGATTCCCAACCTGCTGCCGGGCAACTTCATCTTTGGTGAAAGCGCCATGAATGGCGTGGTGATTTCCTATATGCAGGTGCTGATCTTCGTCGTCACCTTCTTTGTCATGGTCGGCCTGACGCTGTTTATCTCCCGTTCACGCCTGGGCCGCGCCTGCCGCGCCTGCGCTGAAGACCTGAAGATGGCCAACCTGCTGGGCATCAACACCAACAACATCATTGCCCTGACCTTCGTTATCGGCGCCGCGCTGGCGGCCGTAGCGGCGGTGCTGCTGGGCATGCAATACGGCGTGATCAACCCGCACCTGGGCTTCCTGGCCGGGATCAAGGCGTTCACCGCCGCGGTACTCGGCGGTATCGGCAGTATTCCCGGCGCGGTGCTCGGCGGTCTGCTGCTGGGCGTGGCCGAGGCCTTTGGCGCCGATATCTTCGGTGACCAGTACAAGGATGTGGTGGCGTTCAGCCTGCTGGTACTGGTGTTGCTGTTCCGCCCTACCGGCATCCTCGGCCGTCCGGAGGTTGAAAAAGTATGAGTACCTCCATCCGCAAAAACCTCAAGACCGCGATCTTCAGCGCACTACTGGTACTCGCCGTGGCCTACCCGGTTATCGGCCTGAAGCTCTCCACGGTCGGCATCAAGCTCGAAGTGCAGGGCGCCAGCCCGGCCGTGCTGTGGACCATCTTCGGCTGCTCGATTGCCATGTTCTTCTGGCAACTGTTCCGTAATCACCTGAGCGCCGCCTGGAGCCACGCCCCCAAGCTGCCGAGCATGCCGGGCAAAGCCAGCGAGTTTCTCACCCTGCCTTCGACCCAGCGCTGGATTGTTCTCGGGCTGATCGCCGCCGCCCTCGCCTGGCCGTTCTTCGGCTCGCGCGGTGCGGTGGATATCGCCACGCTGATCCTGATCTACGTAATGCTCGGCCTTGGCCTGAACATCGTGGTGGGTCTGGCCGGACTGCTCGATCTCGGCTACGTGGCCTTCTACGCCGTAGGCGCCTACAGCTACGCGCTGCTGTCGTTCTACTTCGGCCTGAGCTTCTGGATCTGTCTGCCGATTGCCGGTCTGATGGCGGCGTTCTTCGGCTTTATCCTGGGCTTCCCGGTGCTGCGTCTGCGCGGCGATTACCTGGCCATCGTGACCCTGGGTTTTGGCGAGATCATCCGTATCCTGCTGAACAACATGACCTGGCTGACCGGTGGCCCCAACGGTATCGGCTCGATCCCCAAGCCAACGCTGTTTGGTCTGTCGTTCGACCGCAAGGCCGCTGAAGGCATGCAGACCTTCCACGAGTACTTCGGGGTGGCTTACAACTCGATCAACAAGGTGATCTTCCTCTACCTGATCGCCCTGCTGCTGGTGCTGCTGACCCTGTTCGTGATCAACCGCCTGCTGCGTATGCCAATCGGCCGCGCCTGGGAAGCCCTGCGTGAAGACGAAATTGCCTGCCGCGCTCTGGGTATGAACCCCACCGCGATCAAGCTCTCGGCTTTCACCATCGGCGCCTGCTTCGCCGGGTTCGCCGGCAGCTTCTTTGCCGCGCGCCAGGGCCTGGTCAGTCCGCAGTCGTTCACCTTTATCGAATCGGCGATCATCCTCGCCATCGTGGTACTGGGCGGTATGGGCTCGCAACTGGGCATCATTCTGGCGGCCATAGTGATGATTCTGCTGCCAGAGCTGGCGCGTGAATTCAACGAATACCGCATGCTGATGTTCGGCGCGCTGATGGTATTGATGATGATCTGGCGTCCGCAGGGCCTGCTGCCCATGCAACGTCCGCACCTGGAGCTGAAGCAATGAGCCGCCCGATTCTAGAAGTAAGCGGCCTGTCCATGCGCTTCGGCGGCCTGCTGGCCGTCAACGGGGTGAACCTGCAGGTCGCGGAAAAACAAGTGGTGTCGATGATCGGCCCGAACGGCGCCGGCAAGACCACGGTATTCAACTGCCTGACCGGTTTCTACCAGCCCACCAGCGGCAGCATCCGCCTTAACGGCGAGCAGATCGAAGGCCTGCCTGGCCACAAGATCGCGCGCAAAGGCGTGGTGCGCACGTTCCAGAACGTGCGTCTGTTCAAGGACATGACGGCGGTAGAAAACCTGCTGGTGGCCCAGCATCGCCACCTCAACACTAACTACCTGGCCGGCCTGCTGAAGACCCCGGCGTTTCGCAAGAGCGAACGCGAGGCCATGGAGTTCGCCGCGCACTGGCTGGATCAGGTCAACCTGACCGAGTTTGCCAACCGCACGGCCGGCACCCTAGCCTACGGTCAGCAACGTCGCCTGGAAATCGCCCGCTGCATGATGACCCGCCCGAGCATCCTGATGCTCGACGAGCCAGCCGCCGGCCTCAACCCACGCGAAACCGACGACCTCAAGGCGCTGATCCGCGTACTCAGTGACCAGCACAATGTCACCGTACTGCTGATCGAGCACGACATGAAGCTGGTCATGAGCATTTCCGACCACATCTATGTGATCAACCAGGGCACGCCCCTGGCGGACGGCACGCCGGAGCAGATCCGCGCCAACCCGGACGTGATCAAAGCCTACCTGGGGGAAGCGTGATGCTGTATTTCGAGAACGTTTCCACCTTCTACGGCAAGATCCAGGCGCTGCATGACGTCAACGTCGAAGTCCGTCAGGGTGAGATCGTCACCCTGATCGGCGCCAACGGTGCCGGCAAATCGACCCTGCTGATGACCCTCTGCGGCTCGCCCCAGGCGAGCAGCGGCAGCATCCGCTACCAGGGTGAAGAGCTGATCGGCCAGGACACCCCGAACATCATGCGCAAGAGCATTGCCGTGGTGCCGGAAGGTCGTCGGGTGTTCTCCCGCCTGACCGTGGAAGAAAACCTGGTGATGGGCGGCTTCTTCGGCAGCAAGGCCGACAATCAGGAGCAGCTGGACAAGGTATTGCACCTATTCCCGCGCCTGAAGGAACGCTTTGCCCAGCGCGCCGGCACCATGTCCGGCGGTGAGCAGCAGATGCTCGCCATCGGCCGTGCGCTGATGAGCAAGCCCAAGCTGCTGCTGCTCGATGAGCCGTCGCTGGGTCTGGCACCGATCATCATCCAGCAGATCTTCGACATCATCGAACAGCTGCGCAAGGACGGTGTGACGGTGTTCCTGGTCGAGCAGAACGCCAACCAGGCGCTCAAGCTGGCCGACCGTGGCTATGTACTGGAGAACGGCCGGATCGTTATGCAGGGCAGCGGCCACGACCTGCTGAACGATCCAAAGGTGCGCGACGCCTACCTGGGAGGCTAAGCAGCCAAGGTGAGAAAAACCGCTCTTCGGAGCGGTTTTTTATAATCCACTGAAAAGTAGGATGGGTGGCAACCCATCGCTGCGATTGATGGGTTACCACCCATCCTACGCCCCGCTGCACAGCCGACAGATACTTTTATCAACACCGCTCGCCCGATGTTCCGTGCAGCGGGGGCCTGTCCGGTTACAATGGCGGCCCTTTTTTTGCCGATGACCGTTTTTATGACCGACCCCATTCGCCTGTCCAAACGCCTGATCGAAGTGATTGGCTGTTCGCGCCGCGAGGCCGAGCTGTATATCGAAGGCGGCTGGGTCACGGTGGATGGTGTGGTGGTGGAGGAGCCGCAGTTCAAGGTCGCCGAACAGCGCGTGGAACTGCTGCCCAACGCCCTGCTGGCCCCGGTCGAGCCGGTTACCCTGCTGCTGAACGTACCCAACGGCCACAACGCAGAACGCGCTGCAGAAAGCATCAGCCCCGCCAGCCACTGGCCGGAAGACGGCTCGGGGATTCGTCCGCTGAAAGGCCATTTCGCCCGTCTGATCAGCTGTGCACCGCTGCAAGCTGGCGCCGACGGCCTGCATGTATTGACCCAGGACTGGCGCATCGAGCGCAAGCTCAAGGAAGACCTGAGCAAACTGGAGCAGGAATATGTGGTCGAAGTCGTCGGCACCTTGAGCGCCAGCCAGCTCAAGCGCCTGGCTCACGGTCTGACCTTCAACGGTGTAGCCCTGCCCCCCTGCAAGGTCAGCTGGCAGAACGAAACCCGCCTGCGCTTTGCGTTGAAGAACCCACTGCCTGGGCAGATCGTGTTTATGTGCAACAGTGTCGACCTCAAGGTGCTGGGCATGAAGCGCATCCGTATCGGCGGTGTGCCGATGGCTAAGGTTGCTGCGGGCCAGTGGCGCTATCTGGCAGGCAAAGAGCGCTTCTAACTATTTTTCCAGCGGTTGCCCTCAGGCACCCGCCCTCTTCAGGATCTATCAATGCTTAACAACGACGTACTGCGCAGCCTGCGCTACACCCTCGACATCAGCGACGCGCAGATGGTCGACATCATCAAGCTCAGCGGCAAGCAGGTCGCCGTCAACGACCTCGCGGCGATGCTCAAGAAGGACGAAGAAGAAGGTTTCACGCCCTGCGACGACGAGTTGATGGCGCATTTTCTCGACGGTCTGGTGTACTTCAAGCGCGGCAAGGACGACAGCCGCCCGGCCCAGCCGCTTGAGCTGCCGATCACCAACAACACGGTGCTGAAGAAACTGCGCGTGGCCTTCGAGCTGAAAGAAGACGACATGCACACGATCATGACCAGCGTCGACTGCCCGGTTTCCAAGCCGGAAATGAGCGCGCTGTTCCGCAAGTTTGGCCACAGCAACTACCGCACCTGCGGTGATCAGTTTCTGCGCAACTTCCTTAAGGGTCTAACCCTGCGCGTTCGCGGCTAAGAACCTATTTACGATCTGCTGCGCGTCGGCCATCCGGCGTTAAAAACAGCCTCGGAATGCTCATTTACAGCTCGTAAACTCCGCTTCCTCGGCTGTTTTTGCCTTGTCTGGCTCTAGCTCGCGAGATCGTAAACAGATTCTAAGTCCGTGCTGCCATGCCTGCCCGCATGGCAGCGTATTTCCACGGGCAATGATGACTGCCATGGTGCAGTCAGATGATTAGGGTAGTGGCACTCATCCGTTAACAAGGATTCGCCATGCACCCCTACTTCAGCCTGCAAGGCCGCACCGCCCTAGTTACCGGCGGCACCCGCGGTATCGGCAAGATGATCGCCAAAGCCTTTGTCGAAGCCGGCGCCACGGTCTACGTCTGCGCCCGTGACGGCGAAGCCTGCGCACAAACCGCTGCCGAGCTATCGGCTTTTGGCACCTGCCACGGCATCGCCGCCAACCTGGCCAGCGAGGAAGGCGTGCAGGCGCTTGCCGAGCAATTGGCCGGTAAGATCGACAGCCTGGATATTCTGGTCAATAACGCCGGCACCACCTGGGGCGCGCCGCTGGAAAGCTACCCGGCCAAGGGCTGGGAAAAGGTCATGCAGCTTAACGTGACCTCAGTGTTCAGCTGCATCCAGCAGTTGCTGCCGCTGCTGCGCCAGGCCGGCAGTGCCGCGAGCCCTGCACGGGTGATCAATATCGGCTCGGTCGCCGGCATCACCTCCCACGGCGAAGAAGCCTACGCCTATGGCCCGAGCAAGGCGGCGCTGCATCAGTTATCGCGCATGCTCGCTCGCGAGCTGGTCGGCCAACATATCAACGTCAACGTAATCGCACCGGGGCGCTTCCCGAGCAAGATGACCCAGCATATCGCCACCGACGAGGCCGCCATGGCCGAAGATACCGCGCTGATCCCGATGCAGCGCTGGGGCCGCGAAGAGGAAATGGCCGCCCTGGCGATCAGCCTGGCCAGCACTGCCGGCGCTTATATGACCGGCGCGATCATCCCCATCGACGGCGGTTTTCACCTCTAGTCAGGTACTATGGCGGCGTTTTCACTCGATCACGCCGCCATGTCCTATTCCGTTTCCCCCATAGGTTTTGTCCGCTCCTGCTTCAAGGAGAAGTTCGCCATTCCCCGTCAGCCGCAATTGGCCCCGGCGGCCCGTGGCGTACTGGAGCTGGTGGCGCCGTTCGATAACGGTGATGCGGTGCAGGGATTGGAGCAGGTCAGCCATGTCTGGCTGCTGTTTCTGTTTCACCAAGCACTGGAAGACAAGCCACGCCTCAAGGTGCGCCCGCCGCGCCTGGGTGGCAATCAGTCGGTCGGCGTATTCAGCACCCGCGCCACCCACCGGCCCAATGGCATCGGCCAGTCGGTGGTCAAGCTGGACAAGGTCGAAGCCGGCAAGCTGTGGCTGTCCGGTATCGATCTGCTCGACGGCACGCCGGTGCTGGATATCAAACCCTACGTGCCCTATGCCGACAGCGTCGCAGACGCCTACAACCGCATCGCCGACAGCGCGCCGGCGCTGATCGACGTCAGCTGGCAGGACAGCGCACTGATCCAGGCAAGCGAACATGGGCAGCGCCTGAGTGAGCCGCTGGTCGAGCTGATTGAGCAATGCCTGGCCCAGGACCCGCGCCCCGCCTACCAGCAGCCGAGCCCGGAGCGCCGCTATGGCACGTGCTTCTGGGATGTCGACGTGCACTGGCACTACCCGCAGCCAGGCAGCATTTGCGTGCTGGACGTCGTGCCCGCCGGCTGAGCCAGTTCGCATGCATAGGCGGAGCGGCTATTTTGTCTTATATTTACCAGATAAATGTATACAAAATAGGATGCTCACCATGCTCGAACGCCCCGGTCGCCTCAATGGCTTGCGCCATATCGCCCTGCTGGTCCCTGATCTGGAAGCCTGCGAACGCTTCTACGTGGACATTCTCGGCATGCAGGTGCTGCACCGCGCCAATCCAGACCTGGTCTACCTGACCTGCGGCAACGACAACCTGTCCCTGGGCCGCGCCAGTGTGCCCAGCAGTGGCGAACAGGCGGTGGACCACTACGGTTTTATCGTCGACAGCATCGACGAGTTACATGCCTGGTACGCCTACTTCAAGGCACAAGGCGTGACCCTGCTTGACCGCCCCTTCGCCCATGGTGACGGCGCGCACAGCTTCCACTTGCTCGACCCCGCCGGCAACAAGGTGCAGCCGATCTACCATCCGGCCGTTTCCGGACAGCGCTTCAGCAGCGTGCAATAACTGGCCGTACACAGTCGCTGCGCGTTCTACACTGAGTAAACGCCCGTCAGCAGTGCTCGGCAGGCCTGCAGGCGGCAAACAGGCGTTCATTGTTTGGCGCCTTGCGGGTATGGTGAGTGCAAGGGCTATAGTGCCAAATCGCCAGTAGGCGGCCCGATAAACCGTCAATACGTATCGACACACTGTGAGCGTATGAAAGCCAGCACCTACGCGCCGACCGAAAATCTTGTCGATCTGCTGCTCGACGCCATCTGTGTGGTCGACAAACGCGGGCGCTTCGTTTTTGTCAGCGCAGCCTGCCAGCGCATTTTCGGCTACAGCGCAGACGAGATGATCGGCACGGTGATGATCGAGATGGTGCATCCCGAAGACCGCGCGAAAACCCTGCAGGCCGCTAAGGAAGTGATGGCTGGCATGCATAAACCGAATTTCGAGAACCGTTACCTGCGCAAGGATGGCAGCACCGTGCATATCCTCTGGTCCGCGCGCTGGTCCGCGGATGATCAGGTGCGCATCGCCGTGGCCCACGACATCACCGAGCGCAAACGCAGCGAAGCCCTGCAGACCGCGTTGTACGGCATCTCCGAAGCGGCCCATTCGGCCAAGGACCTGCTCGGGCTGTTTCAGCAGGTGCACCAGATCATTGGCGAACTGTTGCCGACCATCAGCTTTTCCGTGGCGTTATATGACGAACAGAACGACGAGCTGAGCTTCCCCTACCCCGCCGAACAACCGCCAGAGGCGACCGCCGATACGCCGCTGAACGCTGCCACGCTGAGTGCGCAGGTGATTCGCAGCGGCAACACCCTGCTACTGCCCAACGCCGGTCAGGCGCTGACCGATGCTTCACACAGCTGGCTCGGCGTTCCGCTGCGCTCACACCGCGGGATTATCGGCGCACTGCTGGTGCAAAGCAGCGTCTCCACGCGCTACAGCGAGCGTGATCAAGAGCTGCTGCAATTTGTCTCGACCCAGGTGACAACCGCCATCGAGCGCCAGCAGATGCTCAGCCGCCTGCAGTTTATGGCGCAGTACGATCAACTCACCCAGCTGCCCAACCGCGAACTGCTGCGCGATCGCTTGCACACGGCCCTGGCCCGCGCGCGCCGCGAACAATCGCAGGTGGCGCTGCTGTTTCTCGATCTGGACAAGTTCAAGCAGGTCAACGACAGCCTCGGCCATGCCGCAGGTGATCAACTGCTGCAAGGCGTCGCCCAGCGTATCCAGCTGTGCCTGCGTGAGGCCGATACGGTGGCGCGTTTTGCCGGCGATGAATTCGTCGTGCTGCTGGAGGACTTTCACTCGGCCGACCACGCCAGCGTGGTGGCCGAGAAAATCCGCCAGAGCCTCAATCAGCCCTTTGAGCTGTGCGGCCAGAGCCAGACCATCCTGCCAAGCATCGGCATCGCTCTGTATCCGCAGCATGCCCAGGATGAGCAGCAACTGCTGCAACACGCCGACAACGCCATGTATCAGGCCAAGCAGAAAGGCGGCAACCGCGCGCACAGCGCACTTGAGCTGGAATAAACGCACATAAAAAAACCGCCAGTCGGCTAATGCTGTTCATTTAAGTGGGGCCGCTTTACGCCCTATAGAGCGGCGGGCTTTGAAATCTTCCTCGCTCTAAGTCTTTGGCAGTGGTTCAGGCCGTAGGATGGGTGCTAACCCATCAGCCAATTGATGGGTTAGCACCCATCCTACGGTGGTGAGCACAAAGAAATGCCGCTTCCCTGG
>NZ_JAUXXP010000024.1 GCF_030684895.1 Pseudomonas sp.
AGCGTGGTCATAACCGGCAGGTGGTGTTTGCCGCTGCCGAGGATTATCAGCGCTATCTCACGGATCTTCGCGAACTTAAAGATGTATTTGGGGTAAAGGTCTACGCCTACTGCTTGATGACCAATCATGTTCATCTTTTGCCGGCACCAGCTAATGGGGTCGGAGTGATTTATTTTTGATCAATTAGGAATGGTAAACTGCTAGATAATTCACTCCGACCCCATTAGCTATTGTTAGCGCCAAACTGAGCCTGGATAAGCGCTCCTCTGGAGCGCTTTCTATTGCGCCTCACTGACAGCACGTCGTGGCCGCGGCAGCAACTCTCCGCTGCAGTTCGGGCAGCACCCGTGCAATGTGCTGTCGACGCAGTCGCGGCAAAATGTGCACTCGTATGAGCAGATAAACGCGTCCTGACTATCGACCGGCAGATCCCGGTTACAGCATTCACATTTTGCACGTAACTCCAGCATGGCAAGCTCCTTGGGTGGGGTGTTCAGGCGAAGCGTTCGGCATATTCCTGTGGGCTGATGCCAAGGTGCTTGTGAAAGGTGCGACGCAGGTTTTCCGGGTGCTTAAAGCCGCTCAAACGCGCTACCGTGCTGATTGAAGCTTGTGCGTTCTGTAACAGACTGCGCGCAGCTTGCAGACGCACAATCTCCACATAGCGGCCTGGCCCCATGCCCAGTTCTTGGTTGAAAATCCGCGATAGGGTACGCGGCGTCATATTGGCTTGCGTGGCCAGAACTGCCAGCGAAAGGTCTGCATGCAGGTGCAGCGGTATCCATTCCAACAGGCTGGCCAAGCGCGGCACTCGGCTTGGCTCTGGGCTTAGCAGCGCGCTGAACTGTGCCTGTCCGCCGGGGCGGCGCAGATACAACACCAGGCGTTTGGCCACGGCTAAGGCCAGTGGTCGGCCGTGGTCGGCTTCGAGAAGAGCGAGCGCCAGATCAATCCCAGCGGTTACACCAGCAGAAGTAAAGATATGACCATTACCGGCAGGGTCTTGCGGATCATAGGTGTGCAGGCAGTCGCCACTGATCTCAACTTGCGGATGTTCCTGTCGCAGAAGGTCGAGGTCGGCCCAATGGGTGGTGGCACGTCGACCATCGAGCAGGCCGGCGGAAGCGAGAATCAGTGCGCCGGAACAGACCGAGCCTACTCGCCTGATTTGCGGCACGGCACTACGTAACCAGTCCAGCAACTCAATGTTCTGGCACTGCGCCTTATCACCCTGACCGCCGGGGATCAGCAGAGTATCGATGTGTGCGGGTTCTGCGACATCCCAAGCCTGTTCGGCCACCAGTTGGAAACCGGCGGAGGTAGGCACCGGCCCTGGCTGCTCGCCGAGTATCAGTAGGCGATAAGACGCGGGCAAACCCTGGCGTTGCCGTTCGTCATTGGCGGAGGCAAATACCTGCAGCGGACCGGTCAGGTCCAGGCTCATGACATGCGGATAAAGCAGGCAGGCAATGGTTCGCGGAGCATCCATGGAAGCGTCTCGATAAGCGATGGATGCAGTCTGCGCTTATCGAGTAATTGGCAACAAGGACAATAAGCCCACAGATATTGCCATTAGAGCGTCGCCGGTATGGCGAATGGAAAGGAGAGAAGGGCTCTGACAAGAGGGGCCAATCGGCAGCTCAGAGCCCTTGTTGCAGCCGTCGATTACTCCGGCATGCTCCATGGCTCCAGGGTGAAACCTTGCTGGCTGAGTTGCTCACGGGACTGCTTGAGCACGTCGGCAAATTGCACCGGGTCACTGTAGATGGTGCTGGACAGTTGCGTGCGGCCGAGCAGGCGGGTACTGGTACGGTCGATCACGGTCAGGCTGAGGTTGCCAGTGCCATCTTGCGGGGCCCAGGCGACGCATTGGAAAGGTTGAAAGGCGCGGTCAGCAATCAGCAGGGCTTCGTTAAAACGCAGCGGTGCGTTCATGGGGTCGGTTTCTCCGGGTGATCCCAAATACACAAGGGCAAGCGGTGGACTCACGCTTGCCAGTCATAGTTGTTGATGACCGAAGCTGACCGTTAAGTCACATGCTGGCGAAAAAATGCACGTAATTGTCCGATAAATCACAGTTTTAATCGCGTAAGCCGAGAAATAGGGCGAGGAAGAGAGGGGTTAGGCTCTCTCTGAGTCTTTGCAGACTGCCAGCAATTGCTGCAGATAACGGGCGATATAGCGTTGAAAGCCCCGGTCATCCCAATAGCCGAGGTGGCTCAGCGGCGTATGCCGCTTGTACCAGGGGCCCACTGGCATGGCGCGGTCTTCGGCAACCACGGCGGCGTAGCTGGGCAGTGGGCGCAATGGATAACCCAGCGGGTCGGCGGGGGCATAGAGGTTGAGCCAGCGCGCCTGCTCGGTCACCGCGTCGGTCAGGCAGTGGCCGGGGAAGCGGATCGGCACAACGCTGTCATAGGCAAAGGTGAATAGCGGAATATTGCAGCCGAAGGTAATCAGCCCGCTGAGGGTTTCCAGGGCCAGAAAGGGATCGAGCGGGCATTCCTCAGCCTGGTTGATGCGCTGCTGATCCCAGGCGAAGTTGGAGAAGATATGCCCACCCAACGAGTGTGCGAGCACCACCAGCGGGGTATCGGCATCGACTTTTGCGCGCAGCGCATTGAGGCCGCTGCGCAGACATTGATGGACTTCTTCGTAGGTGGTGTCGTAGGCCTGGCTGACTTTGCGATAGCCGCTGGCATCGCCGAGAAACAGCGTGACGATGCGCCGCAACCAGCGCCAGCGCACGGGTTGGTCGCGCAGCTTGTCGAGGAACGCCAGTTGCCGCTTGTCCAGCACGCTGGCCCAGTACAGCGACTGGAAGGCTACCTGGTCCGCTTCCGCACCAAGGCGTTGGCGCAACCCGGCGATCAGGCTCTGGGCAAAGGCGTGCTGGCCTTCGTCGTCACGCAGATCGGGCTGCGTGCCGATGCCGTGGATAATGGCGACTGCGAGTTTCATCTTGCCCATCCTTGGTCATGCTGCTTGAGGTGTTCGGTTGGCGTCAGTCGCTAGAGCGGCTGCAGACGCTCGCCGAGGCGGCCGTTTTCGACCAGTTCGAGAAACTCGTCGCCCAGCCGCTGGCTTTCGCTCATGGCCGTGCGCCAATAGCATTCGCGGCCGGCATCATCGCCCAGGTAACGGCTGAAATCCTTGCGGTCGGGGAGTTTGCCATGGGGCAGGCGCGCCAGGTAGTCGCGTGAAGGTGCCAGCAGCAACACATCCTGCAGGCGCCCGCTGTCGCCGCGACGCCAGGGCATGCCCTTGTCGAACCAGCCGGGGATGACCTTATCGGTGAAGTGCGGGTAGAGCACGATGTCTTCGCCGCTGTAGGGCAGGTCGAGGTGGTAGTCGAGCAGGCCGCCATCGCGGTAGGTGCCCGGCCCGGCGCCGGGAATATCACGCACGCCTTGCATGACCATCGGGATCGAGCCTGAGGCCAGCAGCGCATGACGTAGGTTGCCACTATCGAGCTGCAGGTAGCGCGAGGGAAAGTCGCTGAGCGCGCCCAGCGGTGGCGCCAGGCGGGCATCGTGCAGGATCACCCGCTCGAAGTGCTTGGCCAGGCGCGGGCGGCCCAGCAGGTTGCTGCCAATCACCGAAGACAGGCCCAGGCTGAGGGCGCCGCGGTGATCGTGCTGCAGCAGGCCATGGCTTTTTACCACGACGATATTCAAGCGGTAATGCGGGTTGCTGAGGATGCTGGCGGCGTCGTTGCCCAGTAATTGGTCGAGCATCAGGCGGCAGCTGTTGGACACCTGCGCCATGCTCACGCCTTTGGCAAAGCGCTGCGAGGTATACAGCTCACCGAGGCGACGCAAGCCGGCAGCCGCATCCGGTAAACAGGCGCTGGCGAAACGCCAGGAACCGATGGACGCGCCAATCAGCGAACGCTCGCGAGGCGCACGTTGCAGCCAGTCGCCAAATAGCGCCAGATCCAACCCTTGAATCCCCAGCGCCTTCGGGCCGCCTGCCGCGCCGGGCAGAATGCCGACATCCGCCGGTTGCAGGCCGTGCTCGCGAATCCGCGCGAGGGCGCGTTTACCGGCCTTGATTGTCAAGGCAGGGGACTTGATTAATATCGCACTCATGCTGGCCTCCATCGCGCAAGGCGGCGATTATAGAGCGCTGAGCGCCCAAACAAAGCGACTTCAGCGCGTGAATGATGCGCGCGTGGGTTGGGATAAATCAGTGTTTGCGCCATGCCTTAAGTAAATTCAGCTTGAGTTAAGTCGTGTGCAGTAACTTGGACTTCGTCGAAAGCCAACTCCATAAGGAACTTGAACATGAAAACCCTGACTGCCGTATTTGCCGCCGCTGCCCTGACCCTGACTGCCGGTTTGGCCCAAGCCCGTGACCTGGGCCCGGATGAAGCACTGAAACTGCGTGACGCTGGCACCATCCAGTCATTCGAAAAACTCAACGCCGCAGCGCTGGCGCTGCATCCCGGTGGCAAGACCGAAGACACCGAGCTGGAAGAAGAATACGGCCGCTATATCTACCAGGTTGAAATTCGCGATGCTCAGGGCGTGCAGTGGGACGTCGAGCTGGATGCCACTAACGCCCAAGTGCTGAAGAACCAACGAGACGATTAATGAACACCACTGCTTGGCTTGCCCGCGCATTCCTGGCCTGCCTGCTGCTGACGCTGACGTTCAGCAGCAGCGCGCGTGACCTGGATCAGGATGAAGCATTACGCCTGCGCCGCGAGGGGCTGATCATGCCCCTTGAGCAGTTGTTGCAGATGGCCCTGCAGCGGCATCCCGGTGCGGTGCTGCTGGAAGTCGAGCTGGAAGAAGAGGATGGCGTACTGGTGTACGAAGTCGAACTGGTGACTGAGCAAGGCGTCGTGCGTGAGTTGGAATTGCACGCCGGCACCGGCGAAGTGCTCAAGGACGAGGTGGAAGACTGAATGCGTCTATTGCTGGTTGAAGACCACGTACCCCTGGCCGATGAGCTGCTAGCCGGCTTGACCCGTCAGGGCTATGCGGTGGACTGGTTGGCCGATGGCCGTGATGCCGCCTATCAGGGCGCGACCGAACCCTATGATCTGATCATTCTTGACCTCGGCTTGCCTGGCAAGCCGGGGCTTGAGGTGTTGCAGGAATGGCGCGCCGGTGGCCTGAGCACACCTGTGTTGATCCTTACCGCGCGCGGCTCCTGGGCCGAACGTATTGAAGGGCTCAAGGCTGGCGCGGATGACTACATGAGCAAACCCTTTCACCCGGAAGAGCTGCAATTGCGCATCCAGTCCCTGCTGCGCCGCGCCCATGGTCTGGCCAACCAGTCGCAACTGGAAGCGGCGGGGTTGCAGCTGGATGAGGGCCGGCAAACAGTTAAACGTAATGACGAAGAGGTGCAGCTGACTGCTGCCGAGTTCCGCTTGCTGCGCTATTTCATGCTGCATGCCGGGCAGTTGCTGTCGAAAAGCCACCTGGCTGAGCACCTGTATGACGGCGAGAGCGAGCGCGACTCGAATGTTATCGAGGTGCACGTCAACCACCTGCGGCGCAAGCTGGGGCGCGAGATCATCGAAACCCGCCGCGGCCAGGGTTATCGCTTTAGCGGGGATGCTGCTTGAGGTCGATTCAGCGGCGTTTGAGCCTGGGCCTGATCAGCGTATTGCTGATTATCGGTTTGCTGCTGGCGCAAAGCAGCCTTTGGCTGTTCGACCGTAGCCTGCGCAGTTACCTGCAGACAACCCTGCAAGAAGAAACGCAGACCCTGCTGGGGGCAATTGTGCGTGGCCCCAATGGCCTGCAATTGGATGAACGCCGCCTCAGTGCGGCGTTTAAACGACCGTATTCAGGGCTGTATTTCCGTATCGACTTGGAGGGGCAGAGTTGGCGCTCGCGCTCGCTCTGGGATCGTGACCTGCTCCCGGTTGAAACCGCTGGCCTGCAGGATGCGTTGGGCGACGGGCCGCAAGGTCAGCAGTGGCTGGTGTACCGCGCGGACTACCAGCGTTATGGGCAGCCCATCGTGATTCACGTGGCGCGCGATTACACGCCGATACTCGACAGCTTCAGTCAGGTGCAGAAGGTTGTGCTGGGCCTGGGGGGGGCGGCATTGGTACTGATTCTGTTGCTGCAACGGCTGATCGTCAGTCGTGCGTTGCGCCCGTTGGAGCAGACCCGCCGGCAGCTTTTACAGCTGCAGCAGGGCCAACGCAGCCAGCTGGACCAGCAGGTGCCAGTGGAGCTGGAGCCGTTGGTGGCGCAGATCAACCACCTGCTGACGCATACCGAAGACACCCTCAAACGTTCACGCAATGCCCTGGGCAATCTGGGCCATGCGCTGAAAACGCCGTTGGCGGTGCTGGTCAGCCTGGCCACCCGGGAAGAGCTCAAGCAGTTAC
This sequence comes from Pseudomonas sp., assembly GCF_030684895.1. Classification (GTDB taxonomy): domain Bacteria; phylum Pseudomonadota; class Gammaproteobacteria; order Pseudomonadales; family Pseudomonadaceae; genus Aquipseudomonas. Next base: position 6,359 of record NZ_JAUXXP010000024.1, read on the forward strand.
CGCAGCTGCGCGAGAGCCTCAATGGCCAGCTGCAACAGATCGAGCAGCGTATCGCCCGCGAATTGGGCCGTGCCCGCTTAGCCGGCGAAGCCTTGCCGGGCGCGCATTTCGACTGCGCCAGTGAACTGCCGGAGCTGTTTTCGACCCTGGTGATGATCCATGGCAACCACCTGCAACTGGATTGGCAGGCCGATCCTGGCTTGCGCCTACCCTGGGACCGTGAAGACCTGCTGGAGCTGCTTGGCAACCTGCTGGACAACGCCTGCAAATGGGCCGACAGCCAGGTACGGCTGCAGATCAGCAAGCTGGGCGAGGATTATCAATTACTGATTGATGATGACGGCCCGGGCATCGACGCCGCGCAGCGCGAGGACGTGCTTAGCCGTGGCAGCCGCCTGGATGAGCAAGTCGCCGGGCATGGCCTGGGTCTGGGCATTGTGCGCGATATCATCGACGCCTGGGCAGGGCGCTTGCAGCTGGCAGACAGCCCGCTAGGCGGCCTGCGCGTAACGGTTACCTTGCCGGTAAAGCGCACCTGAGTTCATCAGGTACGCCTAACCCAAGGCTTACATACCGTTGGCAAATGCCGGGTTGCTCATGTCGATACTGGCGCGTACTGGAAGCAGGGCGTGTGCGTACTTGCTCAGAATATCCAGCTCGTAATCGATCCGTGCATGCAGGCGCTGGTCGTCCTCGCTGCTTGGCTCTGGGGTGTTCAGCACCTTCTCGACGCCGCGCACGATCAGATGCTCAGGCAGGTAGCAGAGGCGACAATTCTTGTAGCTGGACGCGCGCAACTCGCTGATCGGATAAGCCCCGCCAACGCCCGACGATACGCCCACCAACAGCCCTGGTTTGTGCGCCAGCTCAGCCTTGCTGGCATAGATAAAGAAGTTCTTGATCGCCGGGCAGGCCATGCCATTCCACTCCGGGGAGATGATCACCACGGCATCGGCGGCCGCCAGTTGTTTGCTGTACAGCCCCCAGGGGCCGCTGTCGTCGGCGGGCCACAGCGGCAGGGGGGCAAGGCCTAGGTCAATCACATTGCTCTGCGCATCATCGGTGTAACCCAACTGAATCAGGCGCTGGCGCAAGAAGCGGGCGACCTTGCCCGATTGGCTGTTACTGCGGCCGGAGCCGGCCACCAGAGCGATATTGAGCATCGTGCACCTCGATTAATTGATACGTCATAAATGAAAAACGCAGGCTAACGATTGCTCGCCTGCGTCACAAGGAAACAGCCGCCAGAGTGGCGGTCCGATGGTGCCATGTCGACTAAACGCGGAACTGGTCCATCAGACTCTGCTGGTGATTGGCCAGTTTATTCAGACCCTGGCTGATTTTCGCCGACTCATCGGCCTGGGCGGAAATCGACTCGGTGACATCACGGATCGAGGCCACATTGCGGTTGATCTCCTCAGCCACCGAGCTTTGTTCTTCGGCGGCGCTGGCGATCTGCAGGTTCATATCGGTAATCACGCTGACCGCCTGACTGATGCGTTGCAGCACGGCCACCGCCTGTTCAACCTGATCGACGCTGCCCTGGGCCTGGCGGTGGCTGCTGTGCATGGTGCTGACCACTTCCTTGGTGCCGCTTTGCAGGCCTTCGATGACCTGGCGAATTTCTTCCACCGAGTCCTGGGTGCGCTTGGCCAGGTTGCGCACTTCATCAGCTACCACGGCAAAACCACGGCCAGCTTCCCCGGCGCGGGCGGCTTCAATCGCTGCGTTGAGGGCCAGCAGGTTGGTCTGTTCGGCTATTGAGCGGATCACTTCAAGCACCGAGCCGATCTTCTCGCTGCTATTGGCCAGGCCTTCGACTTCCTGCATGGCCACGTTCATTTCATTGGCCAGCAGTTCGATGGTTGAGGTGGTCTTGCCGATCACGCTCATACCTTCACGACTGGCTTGGTCGGCGGTACGCGCTGCTTCTGCGGCTTGGGCGGCGTTGTGCGCAACATCCTGCGCCGTGGCGCTCATTTCCTGGAAAGCGGTGGCCACCTGATCGACTTCACGGAACTGCTGCTGCATGCCATCGCTGGTCTGGCTGGCGATTAGTGCGGATTGATCGGCCGTGCTGCGGGCGTCCTGCACGCTGCGCTTAACGTCAGCGATGATCGGCTGCAGCTTGTCGAGGAAGCGATTGAACCAACTGGCCAGTTCGCCCAGTTCATCCTGTTTGGCATATTCCAGGCGGCGGGTCAGGTCGCCTTCACCGCTGGCTATATTTTTAAGCATGGCCGCGACCCCGAGAATCGGCCGAGTCACACCCAGCGCCGTCAGCCAGATCAACAGAATGCCAATTACTCCGGCAGCCAGGCCCAGGCTGAGGGAAACGGCGGTGCTGCGCGTGCCCATTTCATCCATTTGCGCTTCCAGGCGCGTGGCCGGTTCCAGCAGAACGTTCTCTGGCACCTCCATCAATACGCCCCAGGGTTGTGATTCGGGAATTGGCAGTAGCGGTTGTAGCACTTGCAATGCCCCATCATGGTGCAGTACCTCAGGGCGATTGCTCGCCACCAGGCTGAGCAGTTCGCGATGCTGGTCCGTGAAGGCTTTCTCCAGCTTATCGCCCAGCAGGCTGCTGTCGCGGCTATGGCCGGCAAGCAAACCCGCTGGACTGACGATGCTGACATGTCCGGCACCGTCGAACAGACCGCGGTGTGCGCTGCTGCTCAGCTCCTGCAGGCTGGCCAGGCTGATATCCACGCCAAGCACACCGATCACCTTATCGCCCTGAATTAAGGGGAAAGCGATGCTGGTCATCAGGGTCTTTATCCCATCAGCTTCGTCGATATAGGGATCAAGCAGGCACACCTGTTTTTTCTGCAATGGGCAGCTGTACCAGGCGTTGTAGGGTGCACCACTGATGCCAGGGGTTGTGTCGGTGAGGGTTTGTTCGGTCATGGATTCGGAACTGAGTTCGCCGTCCTTGCCCTGTGCCCAATAAATCGAGAAACGGCCTTTGTCGTTGCTGCCGAGGTTTTCCTGATCGGCGAACAACTCGTCCTTGCCATCCAGGGCGTTGGGTTCGAATGCTACATAAACCCCCAACAGGCTGCGGTTGGCCTCCAGCGCACTGCGCACCTGACGGGTCAGGTCTTCGCGCAGGTCGAAGGCATCGAGAAAGCGCTTTTCCGCCTGTTCGCGGATAAACAGCACCTGAGTGGCTGCGCCGCGCCCGTACTGATAGGCATCCATAAAGTAACGCTGGATCTGCAGTGCCTGAGATTCGCCGCGCGCCGCCATACGCAACTGCGCAGACTCCTGCAGCATGGCCGAGCTGGCCTGCTTGACCAGGCTGGCGCTGCGTGAGGCCTGGATGACCGAAGCGCAGACCAGCACGGCAACAATGGCCAGCAAGCACAGGCCGGCCAGCAGGGTGATCTTCAATTGGATGGAAAGTCGGCTGAACAGCATTTTCAGGACCTTTTTATGGCAGAGGCTTAGAGCGCCTATCGGCGCTTAGGGGCTTTTCTTTAAGTTTCAGGTTAAGTAAAGCAGAGCAAATTACAGGCCAGCGACAGCTAGGAAATGGCAGGGTAATCGAAATTAGCAACGCCTTGTACAGAATAATTTACGGGTGTTTTGACAGGTCAGTCAGCATTGTGCAGAGTACGCGCCCTTCGCCGAGCCGGCGCAGCATCCAGAGAAGGTCGAAACCTTCGCGGACCTACTTAAATTGCGGGAGTAAATCGATGAACGCAGTCGTTGCGGCAGTGGGGATCATGCTGATTCTCAGCTTGTGCCGTGTGCATGTGGTGGTGGCCCTGATCGTCGGCGCCTTGGCGGGCGGCCTGCTCGGTGGCCTGGGTATTGAAGGCTCGCTGGCGGCATTCAATAAAGGCCTGGGCGGCGGCGCGACGGTGGCGTTGTCCTATGCCTTGCTCGGCGCATTTGCTGTGGCGATTGCCAAATCCGGTCTGGCTCACGCCTTGGCGGACAAAGCCCTGGCCATGGTCGGCAAGCAGGACGCCAAAGGCGCAGGCCTGCTCAAGTGGCTGCTGATTGCGCTGTTGTTGGCGGTGGCGATTTCCTCGCAGAACATCCTGCCGATTCATATCGCCTTTATCCCGCTGCTGGTGCCGCCGCTGCTGTATGTATTGAGCAAGCTGCAGCTCGACCGCCGGTTGATCGCCTGCGTGCTAACCTTCGGCCTGATTACCCCCTATATGTTTCTGCCTGTGGGTTTTGGCGGGATTTTCCTCAATGACATTCTGCTGGCCAATGTTGCCAGCGGCGGCGTCGATACCCGCGGCCTGGACGTGACCAAGGCCATGGCGATTCCAGCGCTGGGCATGCTGTTCGGCTTGCTGGTGGCGGTGTTGTTCAGCTACCGCAAAAAGCGCGTGTATGACCTGAGCAAGATCGAGCAGGCCGAGCGCGTGGATGTTGCCTACAACCCACTGAGCCTGCTGGTGGCCGGCGTGGCGATTGTTGCGGCGTTTGTCGTGCAGCTGTGGCTGGACTCGATGATCATCGGCGCCCTGGTCGGCTTTATCATCTTCTCGGTATCTGGCGTGGTGCGCTGGAAAGAGGCTGATGGCCTGTTCACCGAAGGCATGAAGATGATGGCGATGATCGGTTTTATCATGATCGCCGCCGCCGGTTTTGCCGAAGTCATGAAGGCCACCGGCGAAGTGAAAAACCTGGTCGACAGCTCCGCCACATTGATCGGCCACGATAAGGCGCTGGGCGCGCTGCTGATGCTGCTGGTCGGCCTGTTGGTGACCATGGGTATCGGCTCGTCGTTCTCCACCATCCCGATCATTGCGGCGATCTTCGTGCCGCTGGGGTTGCAACTGGGCTTCAGCCCGCTGGCCATTCTGTGCATCGTCGGCACCGCTGGCGCGCTGGGTGATGCTGGCTCGCCAGCCTCCGATTCGACCCTCGGGCCAACTGCCGGGCTCAACGTCGACGGCCAGCACAACCATATCTGGGACAGCGTGGTGCCGACCTTCCTGCACTACAACCTGCCGTTGCTGGTATTCGGTTGGGCAGCAGCTATGGTGATTTGACCGGGGCATTGCTCGTTTGCCGCGCGATAGCGCCAGACGACTCAACCTTTCAGCGGGGCTACCGATAAACCGGTAGCCCCGTTTTCATTTCGCTCTACTGCCAAGCAAGGATCTGCCCGATGCGTCTTACCTTGAAGTCAAAAGTAGTGCTGTTGGCACTGATACCCGTGGTGCTGTTTGCCCTGGTACTCAGTGGTGCCGCCGCCAAGGTGTTGCAGAACCTGGCGGCCCAGGAGGTTGAGGAAACCCGCGAGCGCCTGCTGCAGGAAAGCCGCAATGAGCTGCAGCACTACGTGCAGATCGCCCTGGGTTCGGTACAGACCCTGTATGACGGCGCCGCGCAAGGCGATATGGCCAGCCGTGAGCAAGCCGTGGCGATTCTGTCGAAGATCAAGTTCGGCAAGGACGGCTACTTCTTCGGTCACGACTCCAATGTGGTGCGCCTGTTCCGTGGCGACAGCCCGGTGGATGTGGGCAAAAGCCTGGCCGATCGCCGCGACCCGAACGGCGTATACATCAACCGCGAACTGGTGAATGTCGCCAAGAACAACAGCTACTACGTCAATTACAGCTCGCCACTGCCGACTGATGATTCGGTAATGGTGCCGAAAATGGCCTACAGCTACTACCTGCCGAAATGGGACATGGCCCTGGGTACCGCGATCAACCTTGATGGCGTTGAGGCGCAAATCGTCCAGGTGCAAGTTGAAATCGACAAGCGCATCAGCACCATCATCACCAGCATCATGGTGGTGGCTGCCGTGCTGCTAATGATCTTTGGCGTCGCCGGTGTGGTGCTGAGCAACACCTTCCTGCGTCCGCTGCAGCAGATCAAGGACAACCTCGATGACATCGCCGCCGGTGAAGGCGACCTGACTCGCCGCCTGCCGATCGATGGCGACGATGAGCTTGGCCAGCTGGCGGGTTCGTTCAACCGCTTTGTCGAAAAGATCCACGGCCTGGTACGGCAGATCGTTGACATGACCGGCCAGCTGACCGAGCTGGTCGGCCAGGTATCAGCGCAGGCGCAGCGTTCGGAAGAGGCCATGGAGCGTCAGCGCCATGAGACCGATCAGGTTGCCACTGCCATCAATGAAATGTCCGCCGCCGCCCATGAAGTCGCGCAAAGCGCCCAGGGCGCTGCAGAAGCGGCGCAGAAGACCGACACCGAAGGCCAGGCGGCGAAAAAAGTCGTCGATGGCAGTATCGAGCGCATCCACACCCTGGTGCAGGACATCCGTGACAGCGGCGTGTCTCTCGACACGCTGCAGAAAGACGTGTCGTCGATTGTCAGTGTGCTCGATGTGATTCGCTCCATCGCCGAGCAGACCAACCTGCTGGCCCTCAACGCCGCCATCGAGGCCGCACGAGCCGGGGAGGCGGGGCGCGGCTTTGCCGTGGTCGCCGATGAGGTGCGGGCGCTGGCCAGCCGCACGCAGCAGAGCACCCAGGAAATTCAGGGCATGATCGATCGCCTGCAGAAGGGTACGCAGGATGCGGTGACCGCAATGCGCCGCTCCAGTGATGCTGGTGATGTCACCAGCGAGCAGGCCAACCGCGCTGGTACCTCGCTGGATGCCATCGCGCAACTGATCGGCACCATCAACGCAATGAACGCGCAGATCGCCAGCGCCGCCGAAGAGCAAACTGCAGTGGCCGAAGAGATCAACCGCAGCGTGCACAAGATTGCCGTGGCGGTGGACAGCGTGGCCGACGAAACCCAGCAGGGCGCACAGACCGCGCGCAACCTGGCCGGGCTGGGTGAGCGGCTGGGCGCGCTGGTGCGTCAGTTCCGCATCTAGCACCTGAGGCAATCACATAGAAAGGGAAGCCATGCTTCCCTTTTTATTTTTCTCCGTAGGAGTGGGCCATGCCCGCGACAATCGTTTCGCGGGCATGGCTAGGCGCCCCCGCCGCTCCGACAGGTCAACGGCGTGCCGGCAGATAACTGCAGCAGCTTAAAACCCGCCGCGCTATATCCAATAAGTATGTTGCCCTGTGGTTAGTGGGACTTTCTTGGACTAACGTGCACGAATCGCCCGGCTGGCTTGAACCTTGAGCAGCGGCGACACGTTTGGGTACGCGCAGTTACTGCTGCTTCGGCGCGGTGTATGAGCAGTCTCCAGTGGGTGATGGGCTGATTTCGGGTGACAGCTGGAGGGGATTCGTACAACGGCTCGGGTATGTGGACCCATCGATAACAACAAGATGAGGGACTCACCATGTCTGTAGCGATAACACTTCGGCGCTGTGCTGCGCCGCTGATGATTGCGGCCCTGGCCATGCCAGTGCAGGCCGAGCAGGGCGATTACAACTTCTGGGAAACCCTGGGCAACCTGGTGGTGGCACCTGCGGCCGATAACAAGGTCACTCCGGCGCAACGCCTCGGCCCGTACCCGCTGCTGGCCAATCCGGGCGGCTTTAACAGCGGCTTCAAACCGGCCAATTACTACGCCTGGCAAACCGTGCAGATGGCCCCGCAAACCGGCGCCGTGTGCGGCAACGGCTCGCCGTACAAGTTCTTCGTCAACCGCGTCCCCAATACCCGCAACACCATCATCTACCTGGAGGGCGGCGGGGCCTGTTGGGACTACGCCAGTTGCACCGGCCAGAGTGGTATTCGCGGTGCACGCAATCCCAACGGTATTCCCAATGACTACATGAGCCTGCTCAATCCGGGCGCCAGCCTGGTCAGTCCGTTTGTGGTGCGCCTGCACCCCTGGACGCGGGTAAAAACCCAGAACTGGAACATGGTCTATGTGCCGTATTGCACCGGCGACATCTACTCAGGTGACAAGGTGGCGGTCTATCAAGACCCGCAAAGCCAGCAGGCGCCGCTGATCTGGCACCACAATGGCCTGCGCAACATGCGCGCGGTAGTGGGCTGGCTGAAAGACAACCTGCCGCGCCCCACCCAGATGCTGACCACCGGTTGCAGTGCCGGCGGTGCCGGCAGCCTGACCAACTACGCACCAACTCGGCAGGACATCGCGCCGACACGCAGCTTCCTGATCAATGATTCCGGCCCAGTCTTCTCAGCCATCAGTGGTGGGGGTAACGAGGCCTATCCGTCATTGCCGCTGCAGGGTTTTATCCGCACTGCCTGGGGCCTGGATGCTGGTCCGTTGCCCTACCTGCAGTCGCGTTTGCCGGGGCTGAACCTGAATAACCTGGGCAGCATCTACCCGGCGTTGTCGAGCAACCTGGCGGCTGATCGCATGGGCCATACGCACTTCTGGAAGGACCTGAATTACTCGTCCTATTCCTATGAGCGCTTCTACCCGGAAATCATCAATGCCCCCAATAAGGCCGCCAAGGAGGCGCTGATCCACGCTAAATGGAATGTGGACACCGGCCGGCTGCGTAACGAGTTGGCCAACCTGCCGAATGTCGGCGGTTACTTTCCGCAGTACCGCGCGGTCAATGAAAGCCACTGCACCAGCATCATCGAGTTTGCCAACGCGGATATTCAGGAGCAAAACCTGCAGCTGGATGACTTCGTCAACAACGTGATGAATGGCAGCGGCCCGGTACTCGATGCCTCCGAGCAGAGCGACACCGCTGACCGCAACAAACCCTTCAACCTGCTGTACTACGCGCTCGACCAACTGCTGTAACACTGCCACCCGACCTGAGCAGCCTGCTCAGGTCGGGTTATTGATAGTGCTGTTCGCGCGCCTGCTGCAGGCGTTGGCGCAGGTACTCATCACGGCTCAGTCCATCGGGGAAGCTGTCCATGCTCAGGACTTCCTCAACGATGCGCTTCTCATCGGTCTTGTAACGGCGAAACTCGGCGCTCGGTGTCGCGGCCTTGGCTTCGCGCTCGGCGCTAATCGCCTTGTAGCGGGCGACCAATGCGGCGGCCTGATCTTTCTGCGCTTGTTCATCGCCAGTGGTGAGCTGAATCAGACCCAGCTGCAGTAACAGCGACTCACTCATGGCCAGTTCACTGCGTTGCTCGTAAGTTTCGATCTGCTCACGCAAGGCCTGCGCCTGGCTTTCACGTTGCGCGGGAGGCAGCTCGGCGGCGCCGCTGACAAAGTCACGGTAGGCCTGATGGAACGCCAGGCGTTGCTCCTGGTTTTTGACCGCAGGGTTTTGCAACAGCTCTTGCAGCTGCGCCTCGGTGGGCATCGGCGTTGCGGGGTTATCACCCGTAAACACGCTTGCAGTGTTATCGGCCGGACCGGTCAGCGCGGCCAACGGTGGCCCGCTGTGCAAGCGCCAGTAAAGCGTGCCGAGCACGGCAATCAACACCAGCCCAGCACCCACTAGAAGAGGTTTTCCCTGCACCGGCTATCTCCTGAATGACGCCGCACCGTGCGGCGTTTTCAGCTTAGCCCAGTCTGTACTCAGCGCTTCTTACTGACCCAAGCCCACAGCATTTCGCACTGGATCGGCTGGATGCCGGCGTCATCGGTCACCGTCACGGCAACCAGTACTTCGCCTTTTTCCTGGGTGTGAATGGCCTGAATCTGCTCGGGTGTCAGGCTCGCCACGGCGCGCAGGCTGCCAGTGGCGCGCTTGAGGTAGTCGACCTTGAGGCTTTTGATCAGCGGCAGTTTGTCATCCGGCACGTTCATGCCGACCAGAAAACCGGTGGCCGATTCAGCCAGCAACGCCATGGCGGCGGCATGCACGCCCTTGATGTGGTTTTGCACCTTGCGCTTGTTGGCGATGCTCATCACCGCCTGCTGCTGGGTCAGCGTATGCACGCGCACCTTGGCGGTGCCGGCGAACTTCACCTGGGAGCCAAACAGCAGCGACAGCGCCGGGCTTTGCAGGGCGTTGGGCAGTTGCTGGATTTTGCCGACGATACGGCTCAAGCGGTTGCTGGACATGCTGATGCTCTTTGCGCAGAGGGAAGAGCATGAGTCTGTCACAGCGAAATGTGACCGGCCAGGGCTGACCGGTCACGCTATTGCCCGTCGGTTAGAGCAGCCGACGGCCGTCATCTCGGGTAATGATCACGGTGGCCGAGCGCGGACGCTGAGCGGGGCCATCGGGCCAGGTGCTGAGCAGGTTAGTCGCCGTGGAGCCTTCTCCCGGGTGCTGGATATTGACGAACAGGGTGCGGAAGTCCGGGGTCGCGGTGATGCCGGTCACTTCGGCGCCAATGGGGCTCACCAGAAACCGTTTCAACTCACCGGTGCGCGGCTCGGCAACCAGCATCTGGTTATTGCCGAACGGGCCGCTGCTCAATTGGCTGCCGCTCATGTCGGTCTGAATCCACAGCCGGCCTTCTTCGTCGAACCACAGCCCGTCTGGGCTGGCCAGGCGGTTATCGGCCGTCAGCGGTTGGCCATTCGGGCCGATGCTATCGGTCTCCGGCCCAGCCAGCATAAACAGGCTCCAGGCAAACTGGCGGCCGGCGTAATCCTTGCTCAGCTCACGCCAGCGGATGATGTGGCCGAACGCGTTGGCTGGACGCGGGTTGGCAGCATCAGTGCTGGTCCGGGCACTGTTGTTGGTCAGGGTGAAGTACACCTCGCCGTTGTCCGGATTGACCGCACCCCATTCCGGCCGGTCCATCTTGGTCGCGCCGACCACGTCAGCGGCCAGACGGGTATTGATCAACACTTCGCCTTGGTCAGCAAAGCTCACGCCAGCGGCCTTGCAGGCTTTTTGGAACTTCTTGTCGCTGATATCCAGCGCCAGCCATTCACCCTTGCCGCTGCTATCAAAGCGCGCGACATACAGCGTGCCTTCGTCGAGCAGCCGGCCATTGCTGCGCCCTGGCCGGTATTTGTCGCGGCTGACGTATTTGTAGATGTACTCGTTCTGCGAATCGTCGCCGGAGTAGCACACCACCGGACGGCCGGATTTTACCGGGGCGAACACCAGGCCTTCGTGGGCGAAGCGGCCGAGGGCCGTACGCTTGACCGGGACGGACTCCGGTGCGAACGGGTCGATTTCGACGATCCAGCCAAAGTGATTGGGCTCGTTGCGATAGTCCGCGCTGGCAGTGGTGGTGGTACGCGTGGCATCGAAACGCTCGAACTCATCACCCTTGAGATGATCCCAGCCATAGCGGCTGCTGCTGCGCAGGCCATAGCGGCTCAGCTCGCGCGGCAGGTCGCTATCGCGGCTGGCAAAGTAGCCGGCCCAGTTCTCTTCGCAGGTCAGGTAGGTACCCCATGGCGTGAAACCGTGGGAGCAATTGTTCAGGGTGCCGCGAGTGGCCGTGCCTTTCGGGCTATAGCGGGTTTTCAACAACACATGACCGCGCGCCGGACCGCTGATCTGCATGGGGGTGGCACCGGTAATCCGGCGGTTTCTGGCGCTCGGCAATACCGCCCACTCGCCATTCAGGCCGCGGCGAACTTCCACCACAGAAACGCCGTGGGCGTTGATTTCCTTGCGCACTTCTTCGGCGCTGCTGCGTTTACCGGCCACCAGCGTCGGACCGTTGGGGTGCAGCAGCGGCGCGTCGATGTATTCGTGGTTGAGCACCAGCAAGCCGTGATCGCTTTTCTTGCCGCCGCGCTGCGCGTCAATCGGGAAGAAATGCATGCCGTCATGGTGCATGCCCAGTTGCTCGGCCTGATCCTGAGCGCTGTTGCTGCCATCGCTCAGGTACGCCGGGTAGTTGCCGGTTATCGGCGTGCCCCAGGGGATAAAGGGCGTGGCGCGGTAACCGCTCGGTACGCTGATGCTGTCTAAACGATTGGTCGCAATGGCCGTGAAGGGCAGTTTACTACGCGGTTTAAAACGTAGTTTTTCCAGGCCTTTGGCAGCGGGCTCTGCTGCAACCGCGGCGCCGGGCAGGGCGCTGCCGAGAAACGCCAGGGTACCGAGCGCGGCACCGGCGGCCAGCACTTGCCGACGGCCGACGCCGTCGATTATCTGAGTGATATGTGGGTTCTCGGACGCATTGCTGGGCAATTCATCGCCATTGCCGAACAGCACTGAGTTGTCATTATCGTGGCTCATGCAGGTTCCTTGGATTAATCGACGGGTGCCTGACGCTATCCAATGAAATTGACGTAAACATGACAGCGCTTGTGCGAAAGCGCACAAAAGCAGAAAAAGGGGCAAGTTCTGGACAAAAAAAAATCCCAGCATTTCTGCTGGGATTTTCTTAACACCCTCAACCTTGATCGTGGCCTCGGTTGAGTGAGCCGGTTCTTAGCTGAACTGGTTCATGGTGTTGTCTTTACCGCCGGCTTTCAGGGCCGCTTCACCAGCGAAGTACTCTTTGTGAGCATCGCCGATGTCGGAACCGGACATGTTCTGGTGCTTAACGCAGGCGATACCTTGACGGATCTCCTGACGCTGAACGCCTTTCACGTAGGCCAGCATGCCTTGCTCTGCGAAGTAACCTTTGGCCAGGTTGTCGGTGGACAGCGCGGCGGTGTGGTAGGTCGGCAGAGTGATCAGGTGGTGGAAGATACCAGCCTGAGCGGAACCATCACGCTGGAAGGTACGGATCTTCTCGTCAGCAACCTGAGCCAGCTCGGTTTCGTCGTAGTCGACGCTCATCAGCTTGGTGCGGTCGTAGGCGGAAACGTCCTTGCCTTCGGCAACCATGGCGTCGAACACCTGCTGACGGAAGTTCAGGGTCCAGTTGAACGATGGGCTGTTGTTGTAAACCAGCTTGGCGTTCGGGATGGTTTTACGGATTTCGTTAACCATTTCTGCGATCTGGCCGACGTGTGGCTTCTCGGTTTCGATCCACAGCATGTCAGCGCCGTTCTGCAGCGAGGTGATGCTGTCCAGTACGCAGCGCGCTTCACCGGTGCCAGCACGGAACTGGAACAGGTTGGACGGCAGACGCTTAGGACGCAGCAGCTTGCCTTCGCGGTTCAGAACCACGTCGCCGTTCTTCAGGTCGGCTGGAGACACTTCTTCGCAATCGAGGAAGGAGTTGTACTGGTCGCCCAGGTCGCCCGGCTCGTTGGTAACAGCGATTTGCTTGGTCAGGCCAGCACCCAGGGAGTCGGTACGCGCAACGATCACGCCGTTGTCGATGCCCAGCTCGAGGAATGCGTAGCGAACAGCGTTGATCTTGGCCAGGAAGTCGGCGTGAGGAACGGTCACTTTACCGTCCTGGTGGCCGCACTGCTTCTCGTCGGAAACCTGGTTTTCGATCTGGATGCAGCAAGCACCCGCTTCGATCATCTTCTTGGCCAACAAGTAGGTGGCTTCAGGGTTCCCGAAACCAGCGTCGATGTCGGCGATGATTGGCACTACGTGAGTTTCGTAGTTGTCGATCTGGTTCTGCAGGTCAGCCGCTTTGGCGTTGTCGCCAGCAGCGCGGGCAGCGTCCAGCGCGGTGAACAGCAGGTCCAGCTCACGGGCATCAGCCTGGCGCAGGAAGGTGTAGAGCTCTTCGATCAGGCCGGAAACCGAGGTTTTCTCGTGCATGGACTGATCCGGCAGCGGACCGAAATCCGAACGCAGAGCAGCAACCATCCAGCCCGACAGGTAGAGGTAGCGCTTGTTGGTGGTCTTCAGGTGCTTCTTGATCGAAATCAGCTTCTGCTGACCGATGAAACCATGCCAGCAGCCCAGGGACTGGGTGTAGACGGAGGAGTCAGCATCGTACTCAGCCATGTCTTTGCGCATGATGTCGGCAGTGTACTGAGCGATTTCCAGACCGGTTTTGAAGCGGTTCTGGGCGCGCATGCGGGCCACGGACTCAGGGTCGATAGCGCTCCAGCTGCTGCCTGCGGCGGCTTTAAGGGCGGCAACGGCTTTGATGTCGTTTTGATAAGCTGACATGGTCAATCCTTCAAAGTATGTGTTTGGTTGAGCACCGACTTCCCCACTGAACACCAATGCTTTAACAGCAATGTTGCTGGTGGTTGTTGTAGCCAACTGCAGAACGCCGAGACATCGACTTGAGACGGAATTGATCCGGGAGGAGGGTGACGAGCTAAACAGTTCGCGGGCTTCAGCTGTTGCAAATGAGCGGGTCATTTGGCGTTTACCGGCAAAGATGCCGTTGGACGACTCAACGTGCTGTGCTTGCTGCGCGCTGTTGCTAAACGCTTCCCCGTCCCTCAGGACAACTTCGTTCCAGTCGCAATCTCATCGAACGGCCTTGTGGGCTTTACAACGCAAATCGGCTCGGACGGTAAGTTGGAGCGCGATTCGGAGGGCCTTTCAGCGCCTCTGATTAGCGGGAGCGGGGCCATCATGCCTCTGCCAAAAGTGTTCGTCAATTATTTTGTAGTGCTTTTTGCATGACTACTACATAAATCCAGAAGCGACCGACAAGTCAGCTTTTGCCGCGCTATCCGGCGGTTTGCGGGGCTGGGCTGAGGCTTTGCGGTATTTGCTTTGCGGCGGCGACGTAGATCAGCCGATGAGCGGTTATCGGCACTGGGCCAGGGCGGCCCAGTGCGAGGGAGGGGCGGTGGGGTTTAATTCACTACATCGACTTTGACGCGCATGCTCATGTCTTCACGGCCCTGGGTCGAGCGGTGCTGCAGAAAGTCGCCTTGCTCGCCCTGGCTTTGCTCGCTGACGCCACCAATGCTGATCCATTCGCCCAGCCGCCCGCTGACCCGCGTATCGGTGCTTTGCACATCGATGGCGCCGGGTTGCGACTGGCTGAGACGATCACGATTGCTGCTGATATTGATATGCACCCGCTCACCGCTAAGGCTGGCGGTGACGTAGAAACCGCGGGTGACGTTGCGGTATTGCGTGTTGCTATAGGGCTGGCCATAGGCATCACGCCCGCGCGTGGTAAGCGGTACGCTCTGGCCGACCTGAATCAGCGCCGGGTAGCCCTCGGTGGCCTGCACCTGCTGGGTGCCACCGCTGCGGCTGTCGGTACTGCGGCGGATAATACGCACCTGGTCGCGGCCATTGATTTCGCCCTGACCGATCAGCACCTAGGCATCGCCCGCGCTGATAGTGCCATCTGCACGGTAGCCGCGGTCAGACTGAAAGCCCGACTCATTGGTGTCGACGCTGATCAGCAGGCGCCGTGGCTCGGTGTCGAGTTGCTGCAGCAGGGCGCGCACCTCGGCAATCTTCGCCGGTTCGGCATTGACGATCAGCTGGTTGCCATAGGCGTTGACCTTGCCCTCATGGCCGAGCACCGATTGCACCACGCTGAGCACTTCATCAGCCGTGCGGAAATTCAGCGGAATCACTTCGGTAGCGGCGCTGAGGGACAGGCTACAACTAAACAGCGCGGCGGCGAGCAGGGCGCGAACCTTCATAGCAGAAAACTCCGTAAATCAGCGTCGGTGATGCTGGTATCCCAGGCTTGATCAAACTGCGCGCGGCGCTGGCGATTGCGGCCGGGGTCTTGGTACAGGGCATAGCCGCTGGCCTGGCCAACTTCCGGCAAGAGCAGCAAGCCGCGATCATCGGCCAGCAGAAACGCCAGCGCCTCATTAGGGTAGTCCGGGTGCAGCTTGCGGATCTGCAGGTTGGAGGACAGCCGGCGCGAAAGGCTGAGCAGGCGGTGGCCTTCCTTGACTGCCCGGCTGGGGTCGCGCAGCAGAATACGCAGTTGATTGCGCGGGCTGGCCAGGAGAAAACGCGTACAGGCGTCTTGCACGCTGCTGTGGTGGTAGAGCCAGGGCTCCAGGTCGTGACTGTAGATGCACAGGCTGCGTTGCGCTTGCTGCAACAGCGCCAGTGCATGGGCGCGGGCCTGTTCGGGCTGGCTGAAGCGTTCCAGCGTTGCATGCGCGCCGAGGATAAACGGCGCTGGCTCCGCCCGTGGGCTGTCCGGGCTGGGGCTGCCCGGGTTGTGCACAGCAAAACGCCCCGGTGACTGAAACTCGATGGCGGGAAGCTCTATGGGCTCCAGCGGCTCGGCAGGGTCACTCGGGGCGTTTTCGTCGTTCATCTTGGCCTCTAGGCGCTATGACGCACCATGTCCACGTGGGGGATGCCGGCGTCGAGGTATTCCCCGCTGACGATGGCAAACCCGAGCTTTTCATAGAAGGCAGTGGCGTGCACCTGGGCGCTGAGCATTTGTTGCGTCAGGCCGCGCTTTTCCGCTTCGGCGATCACCGCCTGAATCAGCGCTACACCCACGTTCAGACCGCGCCAGTCCTTGAGTACCGAGACCCGGCCGATATGCCCGTCGGGCAACAGGCGTGCGGTACCTATCGGGTAGTCGCCTTCGAGGGCGAGAAAATGCACGGCATCGGCGTCTTCGGCATCCCATTCGAGCTCTGGCGGCACCGCTTGTTCCGCGATAAACACGGTTTCGCGAATGCGCCGCAGGTCAGCGTTGTCCTTCTGCCAGTCGGCCAGACGAACCTGTATCTCACTCATCAGCAAACTCCAGGCTGCCTTGTTTGACCAGTTCAACCAACAGGTTACGCCCTTCGTCATCGGCGAGCCACGCGCCGAGGTTTTCGATATGCAGGGCATCGGCCGCGCAGACCAGTTTCAGCAGCTCACGCAGATTGGCCGAGAGCAGACGGCTCTGGCCGCTGGCGAACAGCACCAGGTCGTCGCCAACTTCCGACCAGGCCATGCGGGCGCTGGGGTTGCGGACCAGGATCGCGCCATTTTCCAGGCCGGCGAGGAAACCTTCTTCGTCGATCTCGATGCCGGCAATCAGCTCTGGATACTTGGGTTCGGTCATAAACTGGCCGAACCAAGTCATCAGCAGCCGCTCATCGCTCATGTGTTCGGTGAGCAGGGCCTTGAGGCGATCCAGGGCGTCACGCTGGATCTGCGTCGGGTCGCTGGTCGGCTGCGCGTCAGCGTCGCTGTAGCGCTCTTCATCAGGCAGGAACTGGCCGAGAAAATCGGTGAAATGGGTGAGAACTTCAGCGGCGCTTGGCGCACGGAAGCCTACGGAATACGTCATACAGTCATCCTCAGCGGTACCACAGTGGGCCAGAAGCGGCGGCAGGTAGAGCATGTCGCCGGGTTCCAGAACCCATTCTTCAGTTTTAACGAATTCAGCAAGGATCTTCAGATCCGCGTGTTGCAGCGTCGGGCTGTCGGAATCGCAAATCTGACCGACCTGCCAGCGGCGCTTGCCGTACCCCTGCAGGAGGAACACATCGTAGTTGTCGAAGTGCGGGCCCACGCCGCCACCCGGCACGGCGAAGCTGACCATCACGTCATCGATGCGCCACTTGGGCAGAAATTTGAACGCTTCCAGCAGTTCAGCCACTTCCGGAACAAACTGGTCGACCGCCTGCACCAGCAGGGTCCAGTCGCGCTCGGGCAGCTCGGCAAAGGCGTCTTCGGCAAACGGGCCGCGGCGCAGCTCCCAGGGGCGCTCGCCGTGCTCGATGACCAGACGCGATTCAATTTCTTCTTCCAGCGCCAGGCCGGCCAGCTCGTCGGGGGAAATAGGGCTCTCAAAACCGGGGATGGCCTGGCGTACCAGCAGGGGTTTCTTCTGCCAGTAGTCACGCATGAACTCGCGAGCAGTAAGGCCACCCAACAGTTGCAGCGGAGTATCAGGATTCATCGCTAAGCCCTTGAAGTCAGTAAATACCCATAAATAAAAACGCCCGGCGCAGCCGGGCGTCTGGGAGGCTGTTGCCGGTTAGATGCGCTTGGCCTGGGCGACCGCGTTGCCGATATAGCTGGCAGGGGTCAGGAGCTTGAGCTCGGCTTTGGCTTCTGCTGGCATGTCCAGGCCGTCGATAAAGGTTTGCAGCGCTTCGGGGCTGATGCCCTTGCCGCGAGTCAGTTCCTTGAGCTTCTCGTAGGGGTTCTCGATGGCGTAACGGCGCATTACGGTCTGGATCGGCTCAGCGAGGACTTCCCAGCAAGCATCCAGATCATCAGCAATGCGTTGAGCATTGAGCTCTAACTTACTGATTCCCTTGAGGCTGGCTTCGTAAGCGATAACGCTGTGAGCAAAACCGACACCGAGGTTACGCAGCACGGTGGAGTCGGTCAGGTCGCGCTGCCAGCGCGAGATCGGCAGCTTGCTGGCCAGGTGCTGGAACAGCGCGTTGGCGATACCCAGGTTGCCTTCGGAGTTCTCGAAGTCGATCGGGTTGACCTTGTGCGGCATGGTCGATGAGCCGATTTCGCCAGCGATGGTGCGCTGCTTGAAGTAGCCCAGGGAGATATAGCCCCAGATATCACGGTCGAAGTCGATCAGGATGGTATTGAAGCGGGCGATGGCATCGAACAGCTCGGCGATGTAGTCGTGCGGCTCAATCTGCGTGGTGTAGGGGTTGAACTGCAGGCCCAGGTCACGTTCGATGAACTGACGCGCGTTGGCTTCCCAGTCGATCTGCGGGTAAGCCGAGAGGTGGGCGTTGTAGTTGCCTACGGCGCCGTTGATCTTGCCCAGCAGTGGCACAGCGGCAACCTGAGCGATCTGCCGCTCCAGGCGGTAGACCACGTTGGCCAGTTCCTTGCCCAGGGTGGTCGGCGATGCTGGCTGACCGTGGGTGCGCGAGAGCATTGGCACATCGGCGAATTTGATCGCCAACTCGCGAATCGCTTCGGCCGTCTGACGCATCAGTGGCAGCAGCACGTCGTCACGACCAGCGCGCAGCATCAGGGCGTGGGACAGGTTGTTGATGTCTTCGCTAGTGCAGGCGAAGTGAATAAATTCGCTGACCTTGTCCAGCTCAGGCAGCTTGGCCGCTTGTTCCTTGAGCAGGTACTCCACGGCTTTAACGTCGTGGTTGGTGGTGCGCTCGATTTCTTTGACGCGCTCGGCATGCTCGACGGCGAAGTTGTCTGCCAGCTCATTGAGCACGGCGTTGGCTTCGGCGGAGAAGGGCGCGACTTCGGCAACGCCTTCGTGGGCGGCCAGGCGCTGCAACCAGCGCACCTCAACCAGTACGCGGAAACGGATCAGGCCGTATTCGCTGAAAATTGGGCGCAGGGCGCTGGTTTTGCCGGCATAGCGGCCATCAACGGGGGAAACCGCGGTGAGCGAGGAAAGCTGCATAGGGGCGTTCTCGGGCAGTCGGGCCAAGAGACTATCTAGTATCTGCTGCGCGTCGGCCCTGCTGCGTTGAAAACAGACTCGGAATGCTCATGTACAAACGTACACTCCGCTTCCTCGCCTGTTTTCGCCTTGCATGACTCTAGCTCGCGAGATACTAGACAGCCTCTGTTGAAAAGGGCGCGTATCATACATGAAATCGGCCGCTGAATCGCGATTGGCTGCGACCGTTCAGCCGCGTTTGCTTCGAGCAATCGATAGCAGGCTGGCGCTGAAAATCAGCGCCGCACCGATCAACGAGGTCAGGTCCGGGGTTTCACCCCAGCGCAGCCAGGCGATCAGCCCGGCAAATACAATCGCCAGGTAGGCAAAGGGGCCGATCAGCCCCGGCGATGCCAGGCTGTAGGCTTTGGACATGACGATCTGGCTGGCGGTGGCCAGCAGGCCGATCACCAGCAGCAACCCAAGATCATGCTGGGTCATCGGCTGCCAGGCCCAGGTCAGTGGGATGGCTGAGAGCAGGGCGCTGAACAGGGAGAAATAGAACACGATGCGATGCGCAGGCTCGGTGTCGCTCATCTCGCGAATCGATACAAAGGCAAACGCGGCCAGCACGCTGGCGGCCAGGCCGATCAATGCATGACTGTCGAGCAGCGCAGCCGACGGCTTGGCCACCAGCAGTACGCCAATCAGGCCCACCACGGTGGTCAGCAGCATGCGCTTGCTCAGCGGCTCCTTGAGCCACCACCAGGCAATCAGCGGAGTAAACAGCGGCGCTGAATAGGTGAACAGCATGGCGTCGGCCAGCGGCAGGTGGGCAATGGCGTAGAAGAAGCAGTACATCGCCGCCAGGCCGTAGGTGGTGCGCCACAGATGGGATTTCAACCGCGTGGTTTTCAGCGGGCGCAGGCCTTTGAACAAAATCAGCGGCAGAAAGAACAGCACGCCGACCAGGTTGCGCAAGAACACCACGGACTCGTTGTTGACGCTGACCGACACCTCGCGAATACCAACGCCCATCAGGGAAAACAGCAAGGCCGACAGCGCAAGCAGGGCGGCACCCTGAACGGGTTTGACCGAGCGGGTGCCCATGTTCACGTACGCAGCAGCGGGTAGAGTTCCTTGAGCAACTTGCTGCGGCTGAACACCATCTGCCAGCGATGGCCGCCCAGTTGCCGCCAAAGGCGCGCGGAACGAATGCCGGCGAGCAGCAGTGCACGAATCTTCGCGGCATTGTTGGTCTGTTGCAGGTGACGCATGTCGCCTTGCACCTGAATACGCTGGCGGAAGGTGCTGATGGTGTCCTGATACAGGCTGGCGCAGTTGGCAATAACGTTTTCATGGGTCGGGCCGAAGTGCTCGACCTGTTGCTGCACCTGATCGAGGCGGCTGCCCATGACGTGCAGCATGTCACCACGCTTATCCAGCTGCCGCTCCAGCGCCAGTAGAGCCAGGGCATAACGCAGCGGATCACGCTGCAGGCTGGCCGGGTCACGTTCCAGAGCACTGACCAGGGCTCGGTAGCCGTCGCGCAGGTTAAGGTCATCGCCGCCGTATACGTCCAGCGTGTCCTTTGGGTCGCGCACCAGCAGGCTGTTGATCATGCAGGCTACGGCCGGCTCGCCGACCTGGCCAGTGCGCGCCAGCTTGTCGACCAATACCGC
The DNA here is from genome assembly GCF_030684895.1 of Pseudomonas sp. Lineage (GTDB taxonomy): Bacteria > Pseudomonadota > Gammaproteobacteria > Pseudomonadales > Pseudomonadaceae > Aquipseudomonas. Next base: position 26,896 of record NZ_JAUXXP010000024.1, read on the forward strand.
CGATTCGAATACTGCGCCGAGGGCGATCAGTTGCTCGCGGATAGGATTCACGCCGTTTGCTCCCGCACAGTCCAGGGTTCAGCGGTTTCAATCACGCCGCCACCCAGGCAGATGTCACCGTCGTAGAACACCACGGACTGGCCCGGAGTCACTGCGCGCTGCGGCTCGTTGAATACGGCGCGGTAGCCGCTGGCGGTTTTCTCCAGCGTGCAGGCCTGATCGCTCTGGCGATAGCGCACCTTGGCACTCAGCTCACGCGGCGCGCTCAGATCGATTGGGTTTACCCAGTAAATCTCCGAGGCGAGCAGGGCGCGGCTAAACAGCCATGGGTGCTCATTACCCTGACCAACAATCAATACATTGCGGGTCAGGTCCTTATGCAGAACGTACCAAGGCTCGTCGCTGGCATCTTTCAATCCGCCGATGCCAAGCCCCTGGCGCTGGCCAATGGTGTGGTACATCAGGCCGTGGTGACGGCCGATGACGTCGCCTTCGGTGGTTTCGATATTGCCGGGCTGGGCCGGCAGGTACTGCTTAAGAAAATCGCTGAAACGCCGCTCACCGATAAAGCAGATACCAGTGGAATCCTTCTTCTTCGCCGTGGCCAATGCGTACTTCTCGGCAATCGCGCGTACTGCTGGCTTTTCCAGCTCGCCGACCGGGAACAGCGTTTTGGCGATCTGCTCACCGCCCACCGCATGTAGGAAGTAGCTCTGATCCTTGTTCGGGTCGAGGCCCTTGAGCAGCTCGGTGCGCCCGTCGATATCGCGGCGGCGCACGTAGTGGCCGGTGGCAATCAGATCGGCACCGAGCATCAGGGCGTAATCAAGGAAGGCTTTGAACTTGATCTCGCGGTTGCACAGGATGTCCGGATTCGGTGTGCGCCCGGCCTTGTATTCAGCGAGGAAGTGCTCGAACACGTTGTCCCAGTATTCGGCGGCAAAGTTGGCGGTGTGCAGCTTGATGCCAATCTTGTCGCATACGGCCTGAGCATCGGCCAGGTCATCCATGGCGGTGCAGTATTCGGTGCCGTCGTCCTCGTCCCAGTTCTTCATAAACAGGCCTTCGACCTGATAGCCCTGTTCGAGCAGCAGCAGGGCGGAAACGGAGGAATCGACGCCGCCGGACATGCCGACGATTACGCGCTGAGTAGTTGGATCTGGCATGGGGATACTGGGCACGGGCTTAAAAAGAGGGCGATTCTAGCAGGCGCAGAGCTGTGGCCGTTAATCGCGGATCAGGCTCAGGGGGAAACACTGGCCGTTCAGGTAGTCATCAATGCAGCGCAATACCAATTCGCTGCGCCAGCGCTCGGGTTGCGCTGCCAGCTCGTCACGGCTTAGCCAGCGCGGGCCGATGATGCCGTCATCCAGCGGATGATTGGGTCGCTGCTGCAGGGGTTTGGCGGCAAAGCACACGCGCTGGTAGGTGATGCCGTTGCTGGGCGCGGTGTACAGGTAAATGCCGGTTACGCCGGTCAGTTCGACATCCCAGCCGGTCTCTTCGAGGGTTTCGCGCAGCGCGGCCTGCAGCAAGCTTTCGTTGGCTTCCAGGTGGCCGGCAGGCTGGTTAAATACGGCGCGGCCTTCGGCCATTTCTTCGACTAACAGAAAACGGCCCTGGTCTTCGATGACCGTGGCCACGGTGATGTGCGGCTGCCACTGCATGAAAATGCTACCCGTTATGAGAAAAGGCGATCTTATCCTGATTCTCTCGGCCCTGAATGCACAAACCCCGGCACTGGGCCGGGGTTTGTGCTGTTGCAGCGCCCGTGGGCGCTGGGCGTGATGCCTTAGTTCAGAGCGGCGAGCGCAGCATTGAAGGTCGCGCTTGGGCGCATAACCTGGCTGGTCAGCTGCGGGTTGGAGCGGTAGTAGCCACCGATGTCCACGGGCTTACCCTGCACGGCGCTGAGTTCGGCAACGATGGTTGCTTCATTCTCGGTCAGGGTTTTAGCCAGTGGCGCGAACTGCGCTTTCAACTCGGCATCATCGTTCTGCGCGGCCAGTTCCTGGGCCCAGTACAGCGCCAGGTAGAAATGGCTACCACGGTTGTCCAACTCGCCGGTTTTGCGCGATGGCGACTTATTGTTGTCCAGCAACTTGCCGGTGGCCGCATCGAGGGTGGTGCCCAGCAGTTTGGCTTTCGGGTTGTTGGTCTTGATCCCGGTTTCTTCCAGGGAAACCGCCAGGGCCAGGAACTCGCCGAGCGAATCCCAGCGCAGGTGGTTTTCCTCGATCAGCTGCTGCACGTGCTTGGGCGCCGAGCCGCCAGCGCCGGTTTCGTACATGCCACCACCGGCCATCAACGGCACGATGGAGAGCATCTTGGCCGAGGTGCCCAGCTCCATGATCGGGAACAGGTCGGTCAGGTAGTCGCGCAGTACGTTGCCGGTCACCGAAATGGTGTCCTGGCCACGAATCAGGCGCTCCATGCTTACGCGAATGGCCTGGTTGTAGTCCATAACGCGGATGTCCAGGCCGGTCAGGTCGTGTTCCTGCAGGTAGGCTTCAACTTTCTTCTGCAGTTCGCGGTCGTGGGCGCGTTCTGGGTCGAGCCAGAAAATTGCCGGGGTATTGGACTGACGAGCGCGGGTCACGGCCAGCTTGACCCAATCGCGGATCGGCGCATCTTTGGTCTGGCAAGCGCGCCAGATGTCACCGGCTTCGACTTCATGCTGCATCAGCACGCTGCCGTCGGCTGCGACGACGCGCATGATGCCGTTTTCGGTCAACTCGAAGGTCTTGTCGTGGGAGCCGTATTCTTCGGCCTTCTGCGCCATCAGACCGACGTTCGGTACGCTGCCCATGGTGGTTGGGTCGAACGCGCCGTTGGTTTTGCAGAAGTTGATCATTTCCTGGTAGATGCGGGCGTAAGTGCTTTCCGGCATCACCGCTTTGGTGTCTTTGAGCTTGCCGTCCTTGCCCCACATTTGCCCGGAGCTGCGAATCATCGCGGGCATCGAGGCGTCGACGATTACGTCGCTGGGGATATGCAGGTTGGTGACGCCCTTAACCGAGTCGACCATGGCCATTTCTGGGCGATGGCTGTAGCAGGCGTGGATATCGTCGAGGATTTCTTCCTGGCGCGAGGCGGGCAGGGACTTGATCTTGTCGTAGACGCTGCTGATGCCGTTGTTCGGGTTGACCCCCAGTTCTTTGAACAGCTCGCCGTATTTGTCGAACACGTCCTTGTAATAGACGCTGACAGCGTGACCGAAGACGATCGGGTGGGAAACCTTCATCATGGTCGCCTTGACGTGCAGGGACCACATCACGCCGGTTTCCTTGCAGTCCTGCAGGGTCTTCTCGAAGAACTCACGCAGCTTGCGGCAACTCATAAACATGCTATCGAAGACTTCGCCTTCCTGCAGGGCGAGTTGCTTCTTGACCACGACCTGACCGTTCTTGCTGACGAACTCGATGCGTACATCACCGGCCTTGGCCATGGTGATCGACTGTTCGCTGGAGAAGAAATCGCCGCCACGCATGTAGTCGGCGTGGGATTGCGAGGCCATGCTCCACTTGCCCATGGAGTGCGGATGCTTGCGCACAAAGGCTTTAACCGCTGCAGGTGCGCGACGGTCGGAGTTACCTTCACGCAACACCGGGTTGACCGCACTGCCAAGCACTTTGCTGTAGCGGGCGCTGGCTTCTTTCTCAGCGTCCGTTTGCGGGTCTTCCGGGAAATTCGGGATGTTGTAGCCCTGGGCCTGCAGCTCGGCGATTGCGCCTTTGAGCTGCGGCACCGAGGCGCTGATGTTTGGCAGTTTGATGATGTTGGCGTCTGGTGAGGTGGCCAGTACGGCCAGCTTGGCGAGGTCGTCGTCGACCTGCTTGTTGGCATCCAACTGCTCGGCAAAGCTTGCAAGGATGCGCCCTGCAAGAGAGATGTCGCGTGTTTCGACGGCAATCTCAGCAGAGGCTGCGAAGGCTTCTACAATAGGCAGAAGCGAATAAGTCGCAAGGGCTGGGGCTTCGTCGGTGAAGGTATAGATGATCTTCGAAGGGGTGGACATTCTGAGTTAACTCTCTTCTTTGCTGAGCGTGCACAGGCACTCGACATGCGCAGGTAAGCGCCGAGGCCCATGCGAACGAGCCAGAAGTCGAGGTCTTGCCGCGGTGATGTTGGATGCACCAGTAGAGTGTTGAGCGTTTCGAGCCGTTGAATCGCTGTAGCAGTTCGACGGATTCAAGAGGCGGACAACCTGTTTGAACGATCCGCGCCTTATGACCTGTTAGTCATCGGTGAAGTATACCACCGCGCTAACGCGTCGCAGAATGCCTTGGCGCATAAGACCAACGAACATATGGTTTCGCCCGATTCAAGTGGGTTACTCTGGGGCGATATGACTGTTTTAACCACAAGACGGAGTCCAGCATGGGATACCAAAAGATCCAGGTGCCTGCCACCGGTGACAAAATCACCGTCAATGCCGATACATCCCTGAACGTACCGAATAATCCAATCATTCCCTTTATCGAAGGTGATGGTATCGGTGTCGATATCAGCCCGGTGATGATCAAAGTCGTTGATGCGGCCGTACAGAAAGCCTACGGCGGCGAACGCAAGATCTCCTGGATGGAAGTTTACGCAGGCGAGAAAGCCACTCAGGTTTACGATCAGGACACCTGGCTGCCTCAGGAAACCCTGGATGCGGTCAAAGATTATGTCGTATCCATCAAGGGCCCGCTGACCACGCCAGTCGGTGGCGGCATCCGCTCCCTCAACGTTGCCCTGCGTCAGCAACTTGACCTGTACGTCTGTCTGCGCCCGGTGCGCTGGTTTGAAGGCGTGCCAAGCCCGGTGAAGAAGCCAGGTGATGTCGACATGACGATCTTCCGTGAGAACTCGGAAGACATCTACGCCGGTATTGAGTGGAAAGCGGGCTCGCCGGAAGCGACCAAGGTCATCAAGTTCCTCAAAGAGGAAATGGGTGTGACCAAGATTCGCTTTGACCAGGACTGCGGTATCGGCGTTAAGCCGGTTTCCAAAGAAGGTACCAAGCGTCTGGCACGTAAAGCGCTGCAGTACGTAGTCGATAACGACCGCGACTCGCTGACCATCGTGCACAAAGGCAACATCATGAAGTTCACCGAAGGTGCCTTCAAAGAGTGGGCCTACGAAATTGCTGCTGAAGAATTCGGCGCAACCCTGCTTGATGGCGGTCCTTGGATGCAGTTCAAGAACCCGAAAACCGGCAAGAACGTCATCGTCAAAGACGCCATCGCCGATGCCATGCTGCAGCAGATCCTGCTGCGTCCGGCCGAGTACGACGTAATCGCCACCCTTAACCTCAACGGTGACTACCTGTCCGACGCCCTGGCGGCTGAAGTGGGTGGTATTGGTATCGCCCCGGGTGCCAACCTGTCCGACACCGTTGCCATGTTCGAGGCTACCCACGGTACGGCACCGAAGTACGCCGGCAAGGACCAAGTGAACCCAGGTTCACTGATCCTCTCCGCGGAAATGATGCTGCGCCACATGGGTTGGATCGAAGCGGCTGACCTGATCATCAAGGGCACCAACGGCGCTATCTCGGCCAAGACAGTGACCTATGACTTCGAGCGTCTGATGGACGGTGCCAAGCTGCTGTCTTGCTCGGCATTCGGTGATGCACTGATTTCGCACATGTAAGCAAATCAGCCGTATAAAGAAAGGCCGGTCATATGACCGGCCTTTTTTGTGGGCGATTAACTGCCCAGGTGACTCTAATCAGACTTCAACCGTTGAGCCCTGGTGTTGCTTGACAGCGGCGGGCGCTTCACTTGCGGCATTAGCCGCACTGATGTTTACGGCGTGGAGTCCTTTTGGACCTTGAATAATATCGAAGCTTACCGGCTGGCCAGCCTTCAGCGTTTTATAGCCGTCCATCTGGATAGCCGAGTAGTGGGCGAACAGGTCCTCATCTCGACCATCGGCCAGGATGAACCCATAGCCTTTGGCGTTGTTGAACCACTTGACCTTACCGCTAACCATGCTGATATCCCTCTGCAAAGGACTCCATCACTGGAGTATCATCCACTTCAATTCCACGCTCTGCTTGACGTGAGTCGGCAAAGCTGTGAAACCCCTTAATACCCACGCTGGGTATTCATTGTTTGTAACACCGTTTTGCCGATAGTCAAGGCAATGCTGTAACTGGCTGAGAAGCCGTTCAAACTCTGTCTAGCACAGACTATTCGCCCATCAACGAAGCTATTCAGCATGCATGCACGTAGCCAGATTCGACTAACATTCAATCAGGATCGCCCCGCAGAGCATGAGGACGATTCCTTCGGCTTAGCCGTTCAGGAATCCAAGCCCGCTCTGCAGGCGCCTCCTATGTATAAAGTGATTTTGTTTAATGACGACTACACGCCCATGGATTTTGTGGTCGAGATTCTCGAGGTGTTTTTCAACCTGAATCGAGAGATGGCGACCAAAGTCATGCTGACCGTCCATACAGAGGGACGGGCAGTGTGTGGAGTGTTTACCCGCGATATTGCTGAAACCAAAGCGACACAGGTGAATCAATATGCGAGAGAGAGCCAGCATCCGCTACTCTGTGAAATAGAGAAGGACGGTTAACGCCGGCCACTTGGGCATGAGGTGAAGCTATGTTAAATCGAGAGCTCGAAGTCACCCTCAATCTGGCTTTCAAGGAGGCTCGTACCAAACGTCATGAATTTATGACGGTTGAGCATTTATTGCTGGCCCTCCTCGATAACGAGGCCGCTGCCAGCGTGCTGCGCGCGTGCGGTGCCAATCTGGACAAGCTGCGGCATGATCTGCAGGAGTTTATCGACTCCACCACGCCGCTGATTCCGCAGCACGATGAAGAGCGCGAAACGCAGCCTACCCTGGGTTTTCAGCGCGTTCTGCAGCGCGCGGTGTTCCACGTACAGAGTTCCGGCAAGCGTGAAGTGACCGGCGCCAACGTACTGGTGGCAATTTTCAGCGAGCAGGAAAGTCAGGCCGTGTTTCTGCTCAAGCAGCAGAGCGTTGCGCGTATCGATGTGGTCAACTTTATTGCCCACGGCATCTCCAAGGTACCGGGTCATGGTGGCCATTCGGAAAGCGAACAGGAAATGCAAGACGACGAGGGCGGTGAGTCCTCCAGCTCAAGCAACCCGCTGGACGCTTATGCCAGCAACCTCAATGAACTGGCTCGCCAGGGCCGCATTGATCCGTTGGTCGGCCGTGAGTTGGAAGTCGAGCGTGTGGCGCAGATTCTCGCGCGTCGGCGCAAGAACAATCCGCTATTGGTAGGTGAGGCTGGTGTTGGTAAAACTGCCATTGCCGAAGGCCTGGCCAAGCGTATTGTCGATAACCAAGTGCCTGATCTGCTGGCGGACAGCGTTGTCTACTCCTTGGATCTCGGCGCGCTGCTGGCAGGCACCAAATACCGCGGTGATTTCGAGAAGCGCCTGAAAGCACTGCTTAATGAGCTGCGCAAACGCCCACATGCCATTTTGTTTATCGATGAAATCCACACCATCATTGGTGCCGGCGCGGCATCGGGTGGGGTCATGGATGCGTCCAACCTGCTCAAGCCCATGCTGTCTTCGGGTGAGATTCGCTGCATCGGTTCGACAACCTTCCAGGAATTTCGCGGCATCTTCGAGAAAGACCGCGCCTTGGCGCGGCGCTTCCAGAAAGTCGACGTGGTCGAGCCCTCGGTGGAAGACACCATCGGCATTCTGCGTGGCCTGAAAGGTCGCTTCGAGCAGCATCACAGCATCGAATACAGTGATGAAGCCCTGCGCGCAGCGGCGGAGTTGGCTTCGCGCTATATCAATGACCGGCATATGCCCGACAAGGCGATTGATGTAATTGATGAAGCCGGGGCCTATCAACGCTTGCAGCCTCTGGAGAAGCGCCTGACCCGTATCGACGTGGCGCAGGTCGAAGACATCGTGGCGAAAATTGCCCGTATTCCGCCAAAACACGTCAGCAGCTCTGACAAAGAACTGCTGCGCAACCTTGAGCGCGACCTGAAGCTAACCGTATTTGGCCAAGACGCTGCGATTGACTCACTTTCGACCGCGATCAAGCTGTCGCGGGCTGGGCTCAAGGCGCCTGACAAGCCGGTCGGCTCCTTCCTGTTTGCCGGCCCTACTGGGGTGGGCAAGACCGAAGCCGCTCGTCAGCTGGCCAAGGCCTTGGGTGTTGAGCTGATTCGCTTCGACATGTCTGAGTACATGGAGCGCCATACCGTGTCGCGCCTGATCGGTGCGCCACCTGGCTATGTCGGCTTTGATCAAGGTGGCCTGCTAACGGAGGCGATCACCAAAACGCCGCACTGCGTACTACTGCTCGATGAGATCGAAAAGGCTCACCCGGAAGTCTTTAACCTGCTCCTGCAGGTCATGGATCACGGCACCCTGACCGATAACAACGGCCGCAAAGCAGACTTCCGTAACGTGATCGTGATCATGACCACCAACGCTGGTGCTGAAACCGCAGCGCGGGCATCCATTGGCTTCACCCATCAGGACCACTCGTCTGATGCCATGGAAGTGATCAAGAAGAGCTTCACTCCGGAGTTCCGCAACCGCCTGGATACCATTATCCAGTTCGGCCGTCTGAGCCACGAAGTGATCAAAAGCATTGTCGATAAGTTCCTCACCGAGCTGCAGGCGCAGCTTGAGGATAAGCGCGTCACGCTGGAGGTCAGCGATGCAGCGCGTAGCTGGCTGGCAGAAAGCGGTTATGACGTGCAGATGGGCGCTCGGCCGATGGCCCGCCTGATCCAGGACAAGATCAAGCGTCCGCTGGCCGAAGAGATCCTGTTTGGCGAGCTGGCTGAGCACGGCGGCGTGGTGCATATCGATATTGACGGTGGTGAGTTGACCTTCGATTTCGAAACCACGGCAGAAATGGCCTAGGCGTAGTTTTCTTACGCGCACAAAAACGCCCGGCAATGCCGGGCGTTTTTACTGGAGCTTGGTGTAACAGATGCCGGAAAACTGAGTTTTCGCAGGCCTGTTAACGGGCGCGGTAAGTAATGCGGCCCTTGCTCAAGTCATAAGGCGTAAGTTCAACGCGAACTTTGTCGCCAGTCAGAATGCGGATGTAATTTTTGCGCATCTTTCCGGAGATGTGCGCAGTAACGACGTGCCCATTTTCCAACTCCACACGGAACATGGTGTTGGGCAGGGTGTCGACGACAGTGCCTTCCATTTCGAAGCTGTCTTCTTTCGACATGCAGTAAAGCCCTCGGTATCCAATGAATGGCCCGGTGCAACTGGCGCCAGGCAAAAGCGGCGTGCATTGTGCCCGAAATTTGGGGTTTGCGCCAAGGGCTTCAGTTAAGACTGACCCAGCGTTGATTGACGAACAGCTCTATTGGCCGGTACTGGGTCTTATAATTCATCTTGCGGCAGTTCTTGATCCAGTAACCCAGATAGACCGCATGCAGCCCCAGACGCGCCGCTTCGGCAATTTGCCAGAGGATGGCAAAGCGTCCGAGGCTGCGCCGTTCCTCGCTCGGCTCATAAAAGGTGTATACCGCGGACAGCCCATTGGGCAGCACATCGGTTACAGCAATTGCCAGCAGACGGTTGTCCTGGCGGAACTCATAGAAGCGCGAGAAGGCTAGATCACGCACCAGAAAGGTTGAAAATTGTTCGCGGTTGGGCGGGTACATATCGCCATCGGCATGCCGTTGCTCGATGTAGCGCACGTACAACGCGTAATATTCTTCGGTAAATGCCGGGCGTACCAGGCGCACCTGGATGTCCTGATTGCGCTTGAAGATGCGCCGTTGCTGGCGGTTCGGACTGAACTGCGCGGCCGGAATGCGCGCCGGAACGCAAGCGGTGCAGCGCTGGCAATGCGGGCGATAGAGGTGGTCGCCGCTGCGGCGAAAACCCATTTCCGAAAGCTCAGCATAAACATCCGCATCCATGGGCTGGCTGGGGTCGAGGAACAGGGTGGTGGCCTGCTCGTCGGGCAGATAGCTGCAAGGGTGCGGTTGAGTGGCGTAAAACTTCAGGCGGGCCAGCTCAGTCATGATCGACTCTCAGGGTCGGGCTTGAATCAAGTGTAAGCCAGGCTGGCAAACTCGCCTAGGCGACCCAGCCGGCCTGATTGGGTTGATCAAGATAAGCGCTCAGGTAGCTGGCGAACTCGCTTCGGGAAATCGTCTGCGCACCGAGGCTGAGCAGGTGTTCGGTTGGCATCTGGCAGTCGATCAGCACAAAGCCCCAGTTTTTCAAGCGTTCAACCAGCGTGACAAAACCCACCTTGGATGCATTGTCCGCGCGGCTAAACATCGACTCACCAAAGAACAGCTGACCCATGGCCAGGCCATAGAGCCCGCCAACCAGCTCGTTATCGCGCCAGACCTCAACCGAATGAGCGATACCGCGCCTGTGCAGCTCCAAGTAAGCATCCTGCATGGGGCTGGTGATCCAGGTTTCTGCTGCATAATTGCGCGGCGCGGCGCAGGCGCGGATCACGTCAGCGAAAGCCTGATCAAAGGTCACTCGATAACGGCCCTGGCGCAGCACTTTGCCAAGGCTACGCGAGACGTGCAGCTGGTCAGGCAGCAGCACGGTGCGCGGGTCCGGCGACCACCAGAGAATCGGCTGACCATCCTGAAACCAGGGGAAGCAGCCGTGGCGATAAGCCTGGATCAAACGCTCGGGGCGCAGGTCGCCACCAGCGGCCAGCAAGCCATTGGGCTCGCGCAGGGCTTTATTAAGAGGCGGGAAATCCAGTGAGTCGCGTTGCAGCCACGTCAGCATGTGCAGGGCCGGGGTTGGACGTAGGAGGGCAGGGCGGACTGTCCGTCCGCCCTGGATGGATCAATTGTCGTCGAGGAATTTCTCGACATCCAGCGCGGCCATGCAGCCAGCGCCGGCGGAGGTAATGGCCTGGCGGTAAACGTGGTCAGCCACGTCGCCTGCGGCAAATACACCTTCAATGCTGGTGGCGGTGGCATTGCCTTCATTGCCACCCTTGATCAGCAGGTAGCCGTCGCGCATTTCCAGCTGGCCGTGGAACAACTCGGTATTGGGCTTATGGCCGATAGCGATAAACACGCCAGCCAACGGCAGGTCTTTGCTCACACCACTCTGCGTATCTTTCAGGCGCGCACCGGTAACGCCCGTGTTGTCACCCAGTACTTCTTCAAGGGAGTGATTCCAGTGCAGCACCACGTTGCCGTTGGCGGCTTTGTCAAACAGCTTGTCTTGAAGAATCTTCTCGGAACGCAGCTTGTCGCGGCGATGCACCAGGTGCACTTCCTTAGCGATATTCGACAGGTACAGCGCCTCTTCAACGGCGGTATTGCCGCCGCCAATCACCGCGACTACCTGGTTGCGATAGAAGAAGCCATCGCAGGTGGCGCACGCCGATACGCCCTTGCCGGAAAATGCCTCTTCGGACGGCAGGCCCAGGTACTGCGCCGATGCGCCCGTTGCGATAATCAGTGCGTCACAGGTGTAGGTGCCGCTGTCACCTTTCAAGGTGAAAGGACGCGACTGCAACTCGGCGGTGTGGATGTGGTCGTAGACGATCTCGGTTTCAAAGCGCTCGGCATGCTTCTGCATACGCTCCATCAGTGCCGGACCAGTCAGACCTTCAACGTCGCCGGGCCAGTTGTCCACTTCGGTAGTGGTGGTCAGCTGACCGCCGGGCTGGATGCCGGTAATGATCACAGGCTTGAGGTTGGCGCGGGCAGCGTAAACGGCAGCGCTATAACCGGCAGGGCCGGAACCCAGGATGATCAAGCGTGAATGCTTGACTTCGCTCATAAAAACACCTCATAAGCCTTTGTCACAAAAGAGAATGCATGCTCCAATTGAGCCGCACGGACGATGTTGGCGGATATGCTACACCGAAGCAGGCAAAGAGCGGGAGTCAACCGCCGTAGCTGTTTATGCATACAGCTCGGTCTGGTATCGTTTGGCTAAACCCGTACAATCGCTGCATATTTTGCCGTTAACCAATTATTCGGCGCCTCTGGCGCAGGAACAGATGCGTTTTGAAGAAATCTAGCCCAACCGCACAAGCCCCTCTCTGGCGCCAGCAGCTGCCTTATCGACTCAAAGAAGGCGCTTTGATTGGCCTGGGCGCACTTTGCCTTTATCTGTGGATGGCTCTGCTGACCTACGATGCGGCCGATCCGGGCTGGACCCACACCAGCAATGTCGAGCAGGTACAGAACGCCGCCGGCCGCGCCGGCGCCTGGTTTGCCGATATTTTGTTTATGGCGCTGGGCTATTTCGCCTATTTATTCCCGCTGCTGTTGGCGGTCAAAACCCTGCAGGTGTTCCGCGCCCGCCATCAGCCATGGCAATGGAGCGGTTGGCTGTTCTCCTGGCGGCTGATTGGCCTGGTGTTTTTGGTGCTGTCCGGTGCTGCTCTGGCGTATATCCATTTTCACGCCAGCTCGAGCATGCCAGCCTCTGCCGGCGGTGCGTTGGGTGAAAGCCTGGGAGCGCTAGCGATCAATGCGCTGAATGTGCAGGGCAGTACGCTGCTGCTGATTGCATTGTTCCTGTTCGGATTGACGGTATTTACCGACCTGTCCTGGTTCAAAGTGATGGACCTGACCGGCAAGATCACCCTCGATTTGATTGAGCTGATCCAGAGCCTGGCCAACCGCTGGTGGAGTGCGCGGGTTGAGCGCAAGCAGCTGGTGGCGCAGTTGCGTGAGGTAGATGAGCGCGTCAGTGAAGTCTCCGCGCCGATCGTGCTAGATCGCCGTGAACAGGCCAAGGTCAAAGAGCGCCTGATTGAGCGCGAAGAGTCGCTGAACAAGCATATGAGCGAGCGGGTTAACCGCCCAGCCCCGGTGATCACGCCACAGGCTGCGCCGAAAGCGCCCGAGCCGAGCAAGCGCGTGCTGAAAGAGAAGCAGGTCAACCTGTTTGAAGACAGCGCTCTGGCCGGCAGCCTGCCGCCGATTTCCATCCTTGATGTGGCGGAAAAGGTTCAGAAGAAATACTCGCCTGAATACCTAGAAGCCATGTCGCGTCTGCTTGAAATCAAACTCAAGGAGTTTGGTGTCGAGGTTATCGTCGAATCGGTCCATCCGGGCCCGGTGATCACCCGTTTCGAAATTCAGCCCGCAGCTGGGGTCAAGGTCAGCCGCATTTCCGGCCTGGCCAAGGACCTCGCGCGCTCGATGGCGATCATCAGCGTGCGCGTGGTGGAAGTGATTCCGGGCAAGACCACGGTCGGTATCGAAATCCCCAACGAAGACCGGCAAATCGTGCGCTTCTCCGAAGTGCTGTCGTCGCCCGAGTACGACGAAGCCAAATCGCCCGTGACCCTGGCCCTGGGTCACGATATCGGCGGCAAGCCGGTAATCACTGACCTGGCGAAGATGCCCCACCTGCTGGTGGCAGGTACCACCGGTTCTGGTAAGTCGGTCGGGGTTAACGCCATGATTCTGTCGATTCTGTTCAAGTCCACGCCGGAAGAGGCGCGCTTGATCATGATCGACCCGAAAATGCTCGAACTGTCGATTTACGAAGGCATTCCGCACCTGCTGTGCCCGGTGGTGACCGACATGAAGGAAGCCGCCAACGCCCTGCGCTGGTCGGTGGCCGAGATGGAGCGTCGCTACAAGCTGATGTCGAAGATGGGGGTGCGCAACCTGGCCGGCTTCAACCGCAAGGTCAAAGACGCCGAAGAGGCGGGCGAACCGCTGAGCGATCCGCTGTACAAGCGCGAAAGCATGCACGACGAAGCGCCGCTGCTGAAAACCCTGCCAACCATCGTGGTGGTGGTCGACGAGTTCGCCGACATGATGATGATCGTCGGCAAGAAGGTCGAAGAGCTGATTGCACGTATTGCGCAGAAAGCCCGTGCGGCAGGGATTCACCTGATTCTCGCGACTCAGCGTCCTTCGGTGGATGTGATCACCGGCCTGATCAAGGCCAACATCCCGACCCGTATGGCATTCCAGGTATCGAGCAAGATCGACTCACGCACCATCCTTGATCAAGGCGGCGCCGAGCAGCTACTGGGCCACGGTGACATGCTCTATATGCCGCCGGGCACCGGTTTGCCGATTCGCGTGCACGGCGCCTTCGTCTCCGACGAGGAAGTACACCGTGTGGTCGAGGCCTGGAAGCAGCGCGGCACGCCTGACTATATCGATGACATCCTGGCCGGTGCTGAAGAGTCCGGTAGCGGTTTCGAGGGCGGCAGCGGCGAGGGCAGTGAAGGCAGCGAGGCCGACCCGCTTTACGACGAGGCGGTCAATTTCGTCCTGGAAAGCCGCCGCGCGTCTATCTCCGCCGTGCAGCGCAAGCTGAAAATCGGCTACAACCGCGCCGCGCGGATGATCGAGGCCATGGAAATGGCCGGCGTCGTCACCTCAATGAACACCAATGGCTCTCGCGAGGTCATAGCACCAAGCCCTGTTCGCGATTAACGCCTAGCCCGATCTTAAGGAGTCCCATGCGCCTGATTCGCATGTTGTTGCTGACCGTACTGAGTTTTACTAGCGTTGCCGCCATGGCCGACGATGAAGTTGCCGTGCAGCGCCTGACCGAGCTGCTCAACCAGGCGCAAACCATCACTGCGCGCTTTTCCCAGCTGACCCTGGACGGCAGCGGCACCCAGCTGCAGGAAACCGCGGGCCAGCTCGCACTGAAGCGCCCGGGCCTGTTCCGCTGGCACACCGATGCACCGATGGAGCAACTGTTGGTCTCCAATGGTGAAAAGGTCTGGCTGTACGACCCGGACCTGCAACAGGTGACCATTCAGACCCTCGATCAGCGCCTGACCCACACTCCGGCGCTGCTGCTGTCCGGTGATGTGTCGAAGATTCGTGAGAACTTCGAAATCAGCCACAACGAAGGCGGCAACGTGGTCGACTTCATCCTCAAGCCAAAATCCAAGGACACCCTGTTCGACAGCCTGCGCCTGTCGTTCCGCAACAAGGTGCTCAACGATATGCAGTTGATCGACAGCATCGGCCAGCGCACCAACATCCTGTTTCTCAACGTGAAAATGAATGAGCCGCAGGACGATGCGCAGTTCACCTTCGAGATTCCGGCCGGCGCGGACGTGATTCAAGAGTAGTAAGCTCAAAGCAAGAGGCGTTAAACCGCAGTCATGGATCTGTTTCGCAAGGCTCCCGTCGCTCAACCCCTGGCTGCCCGTTTGCGTGCAGCCAGCCTGGATGAGTACGTCGGCCAGGAACATTTGCTGGCCCGTGGTAAGCCCTTGCGTGAAGCGCTGGAGCAGGGTGCGCTGCACTCGATGATCTTCTGGGGCCCGCCGGGCGTCGGCAAGACCACCCTGGCGCGCTTGTTGGCCCAGGTTTCCGATGCGCATTTCGAGACAATTTCCGCTGTGCTCTCCGGGGTCAAGGAGATTCGCCAGGCTGTGGAAGTGGCGCAGCAGCATGCCGCGCAATACGGCCGCCAGACCATCCTGTTTGTCGATGAAGTGCACCGCTTCAACAAGTCGCAGCAGGATGCCTTTCTGCCGTACGTGGAAGACGGCACGCTGATCTTTATCGGCGCCACTACGGAAAACCCCTCGTTCGAGCTGAACAACGCCTTGCTCTCACGGGCTCGCGTGTACGTGCTGAAAAGTCTGGATGAAAGCGCGCTGCGCAAATTGGTCGAGCGCGCCTTGAACGACCCGAAAGGCCTGGGCGAACGCCAGCTGAGCTTGCCGGAAGAAAGCTTCAAGATCCTCCAGGCCGCCGCCGATGGCGATGGTCGGCGCCTGCTCAATTTTCTGGAAAACGCCGCGGACCTGGCCGAGGACGGCAGCGAGATCGGCAGCGAACTGCTGCTCAATCTGCTCGGCGATACCCGTCGGCGGTTTGATAAAGGCGGCGAAGCCTTTTACGACCAGATATCGGCGCTGCACAAATCCGTACGCGGCTCCAGCCCGAACGGTGCGCTGTACTGGTATGCGCGCATGCTCGATGGCGGCTGTGATCCGCTGTATATCGCCCGGCGCGTGGTGCGCATGGCCAGCGAAGATATTGGCAATGCCGACCCGCGCGCCTTGACCCTGTGCCTGAATGCCTGGGATGTGCAGGAACGCCTGGGCAGCCCCGAGGGTGAGCTGGCCGTGGCCCAGGCGATTGTCTACCTGGCCTGCGCACCGAAAAGCAATGCGGTCTACAGCGCCTTCAACGCCGCCATGCGTGATGCTGCTGAGCACGGCTCGCAGGAAGTCCCGCTGCACCTGCGCAACGCGCCAACCAAGCTGATGAAAGAACTGGGCTATGGCGACGAATACCGCTATGCCCATGATGAGCCCGATGCCTATGCGGCAGGCGAGGACTACTTTCCCGAAAGCTTCGAGCCACGCGAGTATTACCAACCGGTGCCACGTGGCCTGGAACTGAAGATTCGCGACAAGCTGCAGCATTTGAAAAACCAGGACCGAAACAGCCCTCGTCAGCGGAGAAAACCATGATTCGTGTAGCGATGGCCGTTGCCCTCGGCGGTGCCGTAGGTTCTGTACTGCGCTTTCTCACTGCAAGCTGGGTGGTTGCGCACTGGCCACGGCATTTTTACCTGGGCACCTTCACCGTCAATATCCTCGGCTGCCTGTTGATCGGTCTGTTGTCCGGCCTGTTTCTGCTGCGTAGTGATCTGCCCATCGAATTGCGTAGCGGTCTAATCATCGGCCTGCTGGGCGGTTTCACCACCTTTTCTTCATTCAGCCTTGAGTTGCTCAAGCTGTTTGAAGGCGGTCGCCACAATGAAGCCTTCGCCTACCTGTTGTGCAGCGTAATCGGTGGTGTGGCTGCGGTGTGGGGCGGTTTTGCCCTGGCGCGCCTCTACCAGTAGCCACGCAAGCTAACGTGCGGTGTGGCACCCAAGCCTGTTAAAGCCTTAAACTGCGCGGCATTGCGCGCCATGGCTACTGCCATGCAAACCCTTGTGATGTGTTGAGACCAGAACATGCTCGATTCCAAACTCGTTCGTACCCAGCTCCATGAAGTGGCCGAGCGCCTGGCCGCCCGTGGCTTTGTCCTTGATGTTGCGCGTTTCGAAGCGCTCGAAGCTCAGCGCAAGGATGTGCAGACCCGCACCGAGCAGCTGCAGGCCGAGCGTAACAGCCGCTCCAAATCTATTGGCCAGGCCAAGCAGCGCGGTGAAGACATTGCGCCGCTGCTGGCAGAAGTGGACCAGATGGGCAGCGATCTGGAGCAGGGCAAGCGTGACCTCGATAGCATCCAGAGCGAACTCGACGACCTGCTGCTGAATATCCCCAACCTGCCGCATGAGTCGGTGCCGGTCGGTGAAGACGAAGAGGGCAACGTTGAGGTTTCCCGTTGGGGCACGCCGCGCAGCTTCGATTTCCCGATTCAGGACCACGTTGCCCTGGGCGAACAGCACGGCTGGCTGGATTTCGAGACCGCCGCCAAACTGTCCGGCGCGCGCTTTGCTGTGCTGCGTGGCCCCATCGCCCGCATGCACCGCGCTCTGGCGCAATTTATGATCAACCTGCACACCGGCGAACACGGCTACGAAGAAGCCTATACGCCGTATCTGGTGCAGGCGCCGGCGCTGCAAGGCACCGGCCAGCTGCCGAAGTTCGAGGAAGACCTGTTCAAGATCAGCCGTGAAGGCGAGGCCGATCTGTACCTGATCCCGACTGCAGAAGTGTCGCTGACCAATATCGTTGCCGGCGAGATTCTCGATGCCAAGCAGCTGCCGTTGAAGCTGGTTGCACACACCCCGTGCTTCCGTAGCGAAGCCGGCGCATCTGGCCGTGATACCCGTGGCATGATCCGCCAGCACCAGTTCGACAAGGTCGAGATGGTCCAGATCGTTGAGCCGAGCAAGTCTTTCGAGGCACTGGAAAGCCTGACCGCCAACGCCGAGCGCGTGCTGCAGCTGCTTGAGCTGCCGTACCGCAAACTGGCGCTGTGCACCGGTGACATGGGCTTCGGCGCGGTAAAAACCTACGACCTGGAAGTCTGGGTGCCGAGTCAGGATAAGTACCGCGAGATTTCCTCGTGCTCCAACTGCGGCGACTTCCAGGCGCGCCGGATGCAGGCGCGCTACCGCAACCCGGAAACCGGCAAGCCCGAGCTGGTACACACCCTCAACGGCTCCGGCCTGGCGGTGGGTCGCACTCTGGTAGCCGTGCTGGAAAACTACCAGCAGGCCGATGGCAGCATCCGCGTTCCGGATGTATTGAAACCCTATATGGGCGGCATTGAAGTAATCGGCTAAGCCGGCTTCAGTTGCACGTGACGGGGCGGCTAGTGCTGCCCCGTTTTGTTTACCCGATCGAGAGCGTGCGTCATGGATTTTCTGCCCCTGTTCCACAAACTGCAGGATCGCCTGGTACTGGTGGTCGGTGGCGGCGAAGTTGCCGTGCGCAAGGCGCGCTTGCTCAGTGATGCCGGCGCGACATTGCGGGTGGTGGCGCCGGAGATTCGTGATGAACTGCGTGAGATGGCCAACGCCCGCAATGGCGAGGTGCTGCTGCGTGATTATCAGTCGGCTGATCTGCAGGGCGTGGCCTTGATCATTGCCGCCACCGATGACGAACCGCTGAATGCGCAGATTTCGGCCGAGGCCCAGGTTTTGGGTATCCCGGTCAATGTGGTGGATGCCCCGAAGCTGTGCAGCGTGATTTTCCCCGCCATCGTCGACCGCTCGCCGTTGATCGTCGCTATCACCAGTGGCGGCGACGCCCCGGTACTGGCTCGGCTGATTCGCGCCAAGATCGAAACCTGGATTCCCGCGACCTACGGCCAGTTAGCAGGCCTGGCCAAACGCTTTCGCGCCCAGGTTAAAGGGCTGTTTCCGGATGTGCAGCAGCGCCGAGTGTTCTGGGAGGATGTGTTCCAGGGCCAGGTCGCCGAAAGCGTCTTCGCCGGCAAACTGCAGGAAGGTCAGCGTCTGCTGGAAGAAAAGATTGCCGGGATTGCACCGCGCGCGCTGGGCGAGGTGTATCTGGTTGGCGCCGGGCCGGGCGATCCTGATCTGCTGACCTTCCGCGCCTTGCGCCTTATGCAGCAGGCTGATGTGGTGTTGTACGACCGCCTGGTAGCGCCGGCGATTATCGAGCTGTGCCGCCGCGATGCTGAACGTATCTATGTTGGCAAGCAGCGCGCCGAGCATGCGCTGCCGCAGGATCAAATCAATCAACGCCTGGTCAATCTGGCCAAAGAAGGTAAGCGCGTACTGCGCCTTAAGGGCGGCGATCCGTTTATTTTCGGCCGCGGCGGCGAAGAGATCGAAGAACTGGCCGCTCACGGGATTCCGTTTCAGGTGGTGCCGGGCATCACTGCGGCGTCAGGCTGCGCGGCCTATGCCGGGATTCCGCTGACCCACCGTGACCATGCGCAGTCGGTGCGCTTTGTTACCGGTCACCTGAAAGATGGCAGCAGCAATCTGCCCTGGAATGAGCTGACGGCCAGCAGTCAGACCCTGGTGTTTTATATGGGCCTGGTGGGCTTGCCGATCATCTGTCAGCAGCTGATTGCCCATGGCCGTGCCGCAACAACCCCGGCGGCATTGATCCAGCAGGGCACCACGCAGAACCAGCGGGTGTTTACCGGCACCCTGGCCAATCTGGCCGAGTTGGTGGCGGAGCATGAGGTGCATGCGCCGACCCTGGTAATCGTCGGCGAAGTGGTGCAGCTGCGGGAAAAACTGGCCTGGTTCGAAGGGGCTCAGGCCAGCGTCTGATTGCGCGCGGCCCACAGCTGCGCGGCACGCTCCAGGGCCTCTTCGCGCGGCTCACCGAGGGCGCGCAAGGCCAGGGCCATGGTGCTGATGACTGCAAGCTGACCGTAATCATCGACCACTTCACCACGCCAGAACGCTGCCAGATGAGCGGGTTGCAGTGACTCGGGTTTGACGTGGCGCAACGCCGACAGCGCCGGCCATTCTTCATCCCAGGTTTCGCCGTTAGCCGTGCCATACAGGTGGCTGGTGGCGTCCGGGTTGATCTCGATTTCGCCGCCTTCGCCCTTGATCACCACCGCGCTATCGCCGAGCAACTGGCTTGCTTCACGGTGCACCGCCTGATAACCCGGATGAAAGATGCTCTGCAGGCCGCAACGCGCGCCCAGCGGATTGAGAATGCGTGCCAGGGAATGAATGGGGGAGCGCAGGCCGAGGATATTGCGCAGGTCGATCATGCGCTGCAGTTGCGGCATCCAGTCGCCCAGCGGGATAAACGCCAGCTGCTGTTGCGCCAATGCCTGCTCGACGCCACCCCAGCTGCGGCACAGTGGAATGTGCAGGATTTCGAGTAACTGTTCGCTGTACATACGCCCGGCGGTGTGTGGGCCGCCGCCATGCAGCAGGATGCGCATACCGCTGCCCGCCAGGGCTTTGGCGGCCAGCAGGAACCAGGGCAGGTGGCGTTTCTTGCCGGCATAGCTTGGCCAGTCCAGATCGACCTGAATTGCCGGCGCCTGCAGGCGTGCACGCACAGCTTCGGCAAAGCCGGCCATTTCCTCGGCGCTTTCTTCCTTGTGCCGTAGCAGCATCAGGAATGCGCCCAACTGGCTTTCTTCGGCCTGACCGTCGAG
The DNA here is from genome assembly GCF_030684895.1 of Pseudomonas sp. Taxonomy (GTDB): domain Bacteria; phylum Pseudomonadota; class Gammaproteobacteria; order Pseudomonadales; family Pseudomonadaceae; genus Aquipseudomonas. The sequence continues at coordinate 47,375 of NZ_JAUXXP010000024.1, forward strand.
CAGCATGCCCATGGCCTCACGGGCCTCCTCGCGAGTGAGGTTGCGTGCGCCACGCTTGCCTTTGCCCAGGGCGCGGACGAACTGGGCAAAAGGGTGTTCGGCTGGGGTAACAAGATTCATAGGCAATTGGTCGGTTTAGGCAGGCCCGCCAGCTTGGCGGCGAGTTTGGCGGGAGCACCATTGAACAGGCGATTGAGATGCAGGCTATTGCCTTTCTCGGGGCCGACTTTCACGGCAATAAACTTGATCAGCGGGCGATTGGCCGGCGACAACTGAAACTCGTCATAAAAGCTGCGCACCAGCCAGAGTATTTCCCAGTGATCGGCGCTCAGGTTGATGCCCTCACGTTGCGCCAGGGCGTGCGCGGCAGCTTCGGACCAATCCGCCAGGTCGAGCAGATAGCCGTCCTTGTCCAGTGCCAGGCTGCGGCCTTCAACATTCAATGCCGTCATAGCCAGGTGTTTACCTTGTCGTATTGGCAGCTCAGGGCCACGAAAGCGGGGTAATCGACCAGGGTGAGGCGGCTAGGGTGCGCAAGGCCGCGGGCCTGGACATCTTCATCCAGGGCATACAGCGCAATGGCCTCTGGCATCAGTTCCAACGCCTGACGCTGCGCGCTGCCGTCCTGCAAGGCGTATACGGCATCACCGCAGAGCAGCAGGGCATCCTGGCTGCCGAGAATGCGCAGGCAACTGCCCAGGCGGCTATCGGTAAAGGGCGAGTGCGAGAGTACATGCAAGGTAGCCATCAGAGCGTAATCACCTGGTCGTAACGGTCAATCAAGGCGCTTAGCCCAGCATCATCGAGACGCTCGACCGCAAGACTGCTGGGCTGATCCTGCAGGCCGCGTTCTTCCAGGCTGCGCTGGGCAACATACAGCGCCTCGACGCCAAAGATCGGCAGAGCCTGCAGATTGGCACTGAGGTCTTTCTGCTGCAGGCTGGCCGGCTGCTGTGCACTGCTCAGCTGAAATACCCCGTCATCAAGAAACAGCATGGCAACCGGTAAATCGAAGGCGCCGCCGGCCAGCGCGATATCCAGCGCTTCCCGCGCACTGGGGCCGGACCAGGGCGCCTGGCGGCTGATGATCAATAGCGACTTACTCATCTCAAGGCCCTCCAAAGCACACCAGGCGATCCGCCAGTTGCGCCGCTTCGTGCAACTGGCCCAGGCCGGAAAGCTCCCAGGGTGTATCCAGGTTGGCGGCAGTGCGCGAGTAACGCTGCGCTTCGTCGTCATTCAATACGCCACGGCGCAAGGCGGCGGCAATGCACACCACGCCATCCAGTTGCTGCGCTTGCACAAACTCACGCCATTCACGCGGCAGGTCCACTTCATCCTGCGCGCAGACCACATTGCTCGAGGCGCTGTGGACGCCGTCCTGATAGAAGAACAGCCGCACAATCTCATGCCCACCGGCCAATGCCGCCTGGGCAAAACGCAGCGCGCGGCGCGAGGAGGGCGCATGAGGAGGTGAGAACAGGGCGATGGCGAACTTCATAGCAAACCTGGCAAGCCAATTTGCCGGAATGATAAAGCCTGAGCCGCCAAGATGCGCGCCATCTATGGACGGCAGGCATAAAAAAGCCCGCCGAAGCGGGCTTTGCACAGCAACTTGAATCAGTCGTCGCTGCCCATGATGCCGAAAATCTGCAGCAGGCTGACGAACAGGTTGTAGATCGATACATACAGGCTGATGGTCGCCATGATGTAGTTGCGCTCGCCGCCATGGATGATCGCGCTGGTCTGGAACAGGATGCAGGCCGAGGAGAACAGGACGAAACCTGCGCTGATCGCCAGTTGCAGGCCGCTGATCTGGAAGAAGAAGCCGGCAACCATCGCACCGATCAGCACAAAGAAACCTGCAGTGATAAAGCCACTGAGGAAGCTCATGTCCTTGCGGGTGGTCAGCACGTAGGCCGACAGGCCGCAGAATACCAGTGCGGTCATGGTAAAGGCCGAGCTGACAACTTCAGCGCCGTTGGCCATGCCCATATAGCGGTTGAGGATTGGCCCGAGGGTGTAGCCCATAAAGCCGGTCAGGGCGAGGGTCGAAACCAGGCCCCAGGCCGAGTTACGCAGTTTGGCGGTGAGGAAGAACAGGCCGTAAAAGCCGATCAGCACCACGAAGATATTCGGATAAGGCACATTGGCGCGCTGCGCGATGTACGCCACCAGGCCGCTGAAGGCCAGGGTGATGGCCAGCAGGCCATAGGTGTTGCGCAGGACGCGGCTGACTTCTTGCTGCTCAACCTGCGTATGGTCAAGTGCATAATTGTGTTCGTTCATGGCGACACTCCTGAAATGGCTGATGGTTCCGTGACCAAGGTCAGGCCCGATAATAGCAGAGGCAGATAAAGAGCCAATACGCAGAGTTTGACAGCGTGTTGCGTTCGGGTAAGATTGCCGCCCGCGAACGCCGGAAGCGTGGCAGAGCGGTTGAATGCAACGGTCTTGAAAACCGTCGAAGGGGAAACTCTTCCGTGAGTTCGAATCTCACCGCTTCCGCCACATTCCTCTGGCCGTCATCCTTGCGCACAGCTTTATTGGCGCTTGCATTTTGACGGTTATGCGCCAAGCTGGGTTTAACAAATCTCCAGCCTTCCAACCCAACCAGCCGCTTTTAGCGGCTGATGCAAACGGGGTGTCGCTTGATCAGGGTGCTAGTTGTTGATGACCACGACCTGGTGCGTACCGGCATCACCCGTATGCTGGCTGATATCGACGGCTTGCATGTAGTGGGTCAAGCCGAGTCTGGCGAAGAATCCCTGAAGAAAGCCCGCGAACTGAAGCCCGACGTTGTCCTGATGGACATCAAGATGCCGGGCATCGGCGGCCTCGAAGCCACGCGCAAACTGATT
>NZ_JAUXXP010000026.1 GCF_030684895.1 Pseudomonas sp.
CCGCACTTCCTCCCCTCTCCCCCCGGGAGAGGGGCCGGGGGTGAGGGCCGCAGGCGACGCAGATTTCACCCAAGGCTACCGCACCCACTTTACCGCCACGCCTTGGACAGTGCTGTATCGGCCACCGCTCAATCACCCGAAACCGCGCATTCTCGGCAGCCAAAGCGCGGTGGTCACCGGGCCTGCGGGTGAAGAGATTCACTGCGACGAATACGGCCGGATCAAGGTGCAATTCTTCTGGGACCGTGAAGGCCAAGCCGACGACAAAACCAGCTGCTGGCTGCGCGTCAGCTCAAGTTGGGCCGGCGACCGTTATGGCGGCATCGCCATCCCACGGGTTGGCATGGAAGTGCTGATCACCTTCCTCGAAGGCGACCCCGATCAGCCGCTCGTCACCGGCTGCCTGTACCACGCTGAACACGTGGTGCCCTACGCCCTGCCGGCGAACAAAACCCGCAGCCTGTTTAAGACCCTCAGCAGCCCCGGCGGTGGCGGCTATAACGAGCTGCGTATCGAAGACAAAAAGGGCGCCGAACAGATCTACATCCACGCCGAGCGCGACTGGGATGAAAACATCGAGCACGACCAGAAAATCCGCATCGGCAACGAACGCCACGACACAGTCGAAGCCAACAGCTACAGCGAATTCAAAGCCGAAGAACACCGCACCACTCATGCTGACCGCAAAAGCGAGATCAAAGCCAACGACCACCTCACCGTCGGCAACAACCAGCACATCAAAATCGGCACCGGCCAATTTATCAACGCAGGCCAAGAGATCCACCTGTCCAGCGGCCAGAAAGTCGTACTCGAAGCCGGCAGCGAACTCACCTTCAAAGCCGCCGGCAGCTTTATCAAGCTCGACGCCAGCGGCATCACCATGGTCGGCCCGATCATCAAATTCAACTCTGGTGGTGCGCCGGGCAGCGGGTCGGGGGCGGCACCGGTATTGCCGATCATCCCCAAGCCTGCTGATACCGCAGCGACCGGCGAAAGAACCGGTAAGGCCAATATCAACCCGCTGCTGCCACTGGCGAGCCTGAGCGAGCTAGGGCCACAACAACTGATTATCGATGTATGGGGCGACCCTGCCTTGGGTGGCCAAGTACAACTGCTCGACCCGGAAGGTGACGCATGAGTGAGCTAAAGGATCAGCCCATCAAGCAGGGCACCCGAAAACGCACGGAATACGACAATGCACGCCGTGCGCGATTGGCGCTGAACATCGAGCGCGCCGATGGTGGGATGCTGCTGATTCCTGTCGAATCGGACATGCGCAGCAACGAAGAAGAGCCGGAAATTCAGCAGAATACCTTTCTCGCTGTGGTGCCCATGGCGCGCCTGCCCGGCCATGATCAGCACAATAAGGCGCCGAAAGGCGCACTGCCCCGTCCCGGGCGCATTTACGTATTTCAGAATGGCAAACTGTGGCGTGAATTGGAGTGCGACGGCCAAGGCAACCTGTCGGACGTGGATGTAGCCCATTGGCGCAAGCTGGCGACCCAGGGTAAGCCCGCCGATAATCGAATAGCGGTCGGTAAACCACTGGCGTTAACGCTGGTACCCATGCTGCTGCAAGGACGTTTTGTCGGCGACCAATACACCATGGCCTATAGCGAGATGGCCTGGACATCGGAGTACATCGCCTGGTTGGAAGCCAGCAGTGGTCGGGTCAAAAATCGCTGCCAGAATATAGCGCCGGCATGGTCCGCGGCGGTTGTCGGCGGCGAGCAATGGAAGCCGACCCAGGCGATGCCGATTGTCGTGATAGATAAGCAAGCCGAGGGGCTTAGGCCGCGTGACTTGCATATTGAATGCGCATTGCGCGACCCTGCGACTTTTACTCCGGCAATGACCGCATTCAATCCCCAAGAGCTGTTTGTCGAGCTGCATAAGCAACAGCAAGCGCTCGCCGGGCATATGGGGGCTGCCGCCCCGGCTGCGGTGCCAGGGCTACCTGCTGGCAAGGATGTTCTCGCAGAAAAAAACTTGCGCGGCTATCCAAAACTGGTCGGCTTCATGTTGGACGACCCATTGTTCGAGTTGCGCCATGCGGTTGAGCAGTCCCGCCTTGCAACAGAAGCCTTGCAAACCTATAACGCCCTGGTGCCATTCCAGCCGTTTGGTCGTTACGCCGAAGTGCTGCATCAATGGTCGATGCCAAGCAACGCGCCGTTGGCTGACCTGCGCGAGCATATCGATATGGCCGCGCTTGAGAAAACCATGCTGCATACCAAGCGCCAAAGTGCGCGCGAGGTTATTCATCGGCAGCTCAAGCGAACCTTGGCACTATCGCAGAGCAAATTGACCGCTGTATGGAATGATTGGGTCTACAGCAGCGATGAGCGCTTGCTGGAACCCTACAGCCTGCTGATCGATATGCTGGAAATGCTCAGTCGCCTCCCTCAAGGCAGCGATGCACGCAGCACCGAGGCCGAGGATCGCGCACTTGCGCAAGCGGTGGAGCGCCTGATCAGGCAGCTGGCGGATGCCAATCATCCGCTTACCCGTGCAGCCCTGGCCGACCAAAATGGAGCGCTACCAGAACTAGCCAAACGGCTGGCAAAGCTGGCAGCGACAAACCGGGCCATCAAGCCGGAGAATTTGGGTATAAGTTCCTTGGCAATGTTCGCCGGCCTGGAGAGCCAGCAATCAGCCAACTATCAGTACGCGGCACAGAACCTGGCTCTGGCGGTAGACGAATGGCTGAGTCATCTGAATAAAGCTGTGCTGTTGACGCTCAGGCAGCTGCGCACCAACGCTGCCACCGTCCAGTTGGATATGCAGCGACTCTTCACGCCGACTGTGGGTCTGCTGAGCAAACTGCATAGCCAGGCCAAAACGATCAAGTTCATGCCCCAGGGCGAAGCCCTCGCACAGAATATGGTGGTGCTGGGCGTGCATGGAGGTGGCCTCAGCTTTGGCTTGACGCCCAGCGAGCGCACCACCTTGACCCGCCAGAACTACCTGTACGGCAACTTGCAGGGACGCGGCGGCAATGTACTCGCCACCACCAGTGGCAAGCTGGCGGAAACCAACCGCTTCGCCAGCAAAGACCTGGGGCGGTTTATGGTCGTGGCCGCGCCAGCCAACGATCCACTGGTGCAAGAGTTGAACAGCTGGCGGCTCAGTGCCGCCAACTTGGGCCGCGCAGGACAGATCGCCAAGTCGCCGGTATTGCCGCTCTTCGCCACGTTGATGGCTGCTTACAATCTGCACGTGAATACCATCGGTGCCAAGGCTTTGATGGAAACAGATTTCGCTAGGTTTACCGTTGGCTACGTGTCTGCATCTGCAGATCTTTTCTTCGCTTCAAACAACGTTGCGCTAAAAATCATAGAAGGCTCAGGCGTCCGCTCACCCTGGTATGCGCTATGGGAAAAGGGCCGCTTCGACGTCTCGCGGATATCGGAGCGCTGGGCAAGCAACCTCAGTAAGCGCACGGGCGGTAGTACTTGGCTCAGCGTCTCAAGGGCAGGCTCATTCGTGGCGATGGGACTGACTTCTGCACTATTTGTTTGGGACGCCAAACGCGCCTTCGACCAGGGCGATAAGGATGTATCCGTTGCCAATGCCATTGCCGCATCCGGCGCGGCCATGTGGGCGCTTTATACTCTTGGGGTGCTGGCCAGTCCCTGGGTACTGGGCGCGGGTATCGTGTTGTTGCTGGGCGGCGCCGTTGCTGCGGCGCTATTGGTAGATGGTGCAATCGAGCAGGCGATCAAGCACGGTCCATTTGGCAAAGAGCGGCGTCTGCCGCATATGAATGACCCCAGGGTTGCCTATCAGCAACTGCTCGGTGCTATCGGCCAACCTCAGGTACGCATCGAGCGCCTGGAAAATTGGCAGAAACGCGCCCCCGCGGAGGATCAGGCGAAGCTGCGGGCTTCAGAAGCCCAGGGTAATAGCGACCTCGACCCGCTGGACTGGGTAGTCGAGCTGCAATCCGGCCTGCTGAGCCAATATCCCAGTAATCAGGGGTTTACCCTGCGGGCGTCCGAACTTAAATTGGAGCGCGGCCACCACAGCGGCTGGCAGCGTAGACCGCCCAAGGTCATTTCTCAGGAAAAGCTTGGTGCCGTCGTGCTCAATGGCGGTCGCGTGCTCTACGTACTGCCTCATCAGCACCGGCCAGCCTTTAACCCTTTGGCTACCAGTCAATACGCCCTCAAGGTGCGTGCGCAGTTTCGCCTTAGCCATCAAGCGTGCCGAGCCGGCGATCCTTTTCCGGCGTACGACGACCTGATCCTGCCGCAGCCGAGCCCACGCCAATGGGCGGCTTTCAATCCAGTACTGCTACCCAAGGAAGACGAGGTGATGGATGACGTACCCTATTGGCTGATCGAACAGAGCGACTACCGCAAACTATGAATGCCCCCTTAATAGAGCAAGGCCCTTATACGGCTAGTGCCTACAACTCCACCGGTATTCCGGCCCAGCCGCCGCATAAATGGAGGCAGGATGCCAATCGCAACAATCTGCGCCGCACCCAGTTGCGCTGGGGGCACTATGCCAACTTGCAGCCCTGGCAGATGGTCGATATGCAGCTACAGGCCAAGGAGCATACCTTTGTCGAGCGTACAGGGGATGCCGAACTGTATTGCGATCAGCAGCGCTGGCGCTTCGAGAATTTCAATAAGCTGCTTATGTTGATTCCAGGTTTAAAATTTGCTGCCTTATTCGCAGTGCCTTGGATCTTCTGGGTCATGGTGGTCGGCACCGTATTGTCTGAAGGAATAAGTAAATCGCTGACCGTAGCTTCTCTCGTGGTAATTCCCGGATTATTGATGATAGGAGTTAGTGGCTGGCTCTATTGGGGAAAGAGTTTAAAGTCCTACTTGATTCAAGTGGGAGCTGGCTTGGCCACGGCTCTGTTAAGTACAGCATTCAACTACAGCACATCTGGTTATGACGCCGACCTCTTTTGGATGTGTGGGGTCATGGCCTTTTCCATCTTTATGGGCGTGGTCGGTTTCGACTTTCTGCTGGATCTGTATTTGCGCCTATTTAAATACGACGGCAGCGAGTTCAGCAGGCAAACCGGTATGGTGACCATCGCTCGGCGTTTCCGTAAGCCGTTTGTGGCGCCTTTCTATGAGTTCGACGCCACCATGGAGTTGCGCCCTGGTCCCCATGGCAGCGGCGGCATGGCGCTGTGGCTGCATCACCGTTATGCCGATTGCGAGATATTTCTCGGGGGCAAAATGCATCCATTGGGGCTTACTCCGGAAGAAGCCCTGGCCTTTTGGGACTGCCTGCAACGCTATATGGATATAAGCCAGCCACTGCCCGAACTGCCGGTACTCGAACAGTTCCGCCACCTTGACCCAGTTACCGCCGAGCACGACCGGCAGAGCAAGCGAGAGCCGCGTTACTGGCGTGATATGCCTTACCGTGCTTGGGAAGGCCGAGGGCAATCGGAAACGATGAAGCTCAATCAGAAATACCCATGGCAACAGCAACCCTGCATCCTCCAGGCCAAGATCGACCCCAGTCTGAGTATCGAAACTTATTATCGCAGCCAAGAAGCCAGGGGCATTAATGCCACACCCAAGGGAGATGATTTCGATAACGTCCACCGACCACTCTGAGTTGAACGCCAAGACTGATGGACCAAGTTGGCACATCGAAAGGGAAATAGGGGACAGACCACGATTATCCCCGTCTGGCCTAATCTTCTAGCGCCATTCTATGGAAAAGGAGTTTCCATATGCCGCGTCGAGCGCGTGTGCTGTTGCCGGGAGTCACGTTGCACCTGATTCAGCGGGGGAATAATCGTTCGGCCTGTTTCTTCGCGGAGGAAGATTACCTGTTCTATCTGGTGCACCTTGCGGATCAGGCAAGAAAGCATGGCTGCGCGATCCATGCGTGGTGTCTGATGACCAATCATGTTCATCTGCTGTTGACCCCGGCCAAGCCAGAAAGCGCCGGAATGCTGATGAAGGGGCTTGGACAGCGCTATGTGCAATACATCAATCGTACTTATCGTCGCAGCGGCACTTTATGGGAAGGTCGCTTCCGCTCCTGCTTGATGCAGGAGGACAGTTATGTCCTGGCTTGCTATCGATACATTGAGATGAACCCGGTGCGGGCTGGAATGGTGGAGCATCCGACGGAATATCGTTGGTCGAGTTATCGGGCGAATGCCCAGGCCGAGCAATCGGCATTGATCACGCGACATTCTTTGTACCAAGCGTTGGGCGAGGCAGATGGGGCGCGTGCGGAGGCCTATCGTAAGCTGTTTCGGCATCAGCTTGATCCTGGCTTGGTAGATCAGATCCGTTCGGCTACTAACGGGAACTATGCACTTTGCAGTCCAATATTTACGGCAGAGGTGGAGCGAGTGCTGGGTCGCAGGGTGACTCCCGGGAAGCCAGGACGACCGAGGCAGGCTGCTGAGGCTGACTGAAATCGTGGTCTGTCCCCTATTTTGTCCACGGCAACTCAACAGGCTTTCTGGGCCGATGAACAAAGTAATCAGAACTAAGAGGCTGCACCTGCTATGAATACGGCTGTCACCACCCACTATGCCGAAGGTGCCTATGACTCCCGGCATATCCCTAATCAGTCGCCGCAGGTCCATAAGCATGCAGGATTACTGACAACAACTTTGGCTTGGGGTAATACGGAAGATATAGCACCGTTCAGTTTTGTTGATGAATACTCACCAGAACGGCTACGGGATTTGGAGGAAGATGAACAAAAGAATCCCGGCATTCGGCAGCGCAATGAAGCCATTTTTCATAACTCCTGCAACCATCTTTGTTACCGGCGAGCACATGTATCGCTTTGGACGCAAATTTGGGTGTATCTGTGGAGTTTAGGTAAAGGCTTCTTTTTCGTTGGCCTCGGAATTTTATTATTTATCCAAGTTCCTTTAGGGAAATTCTGAAGAAGACTTCCTGATTTTGGCAAAATACCCCGGATTCCACCCGCTGAGTTTTCCGATGAAGCAGATGACCTTCGCCGATGCCGAGTACGCCGGCAAGCGCAAGCAGACCCGCAAAGAGTTGTTCCTGATCGAGATGGATCGGGTTGTGCCGTGGAAGGGCTTGATTGCCCTGATCGATCCACATTATCCCAAGGGTGAAGGCGGTCGCCCGGCGTACCCGTTGATGGCGATGCTGCGTGTTCATCTGATGCAGAACTGGTTTGGCTACAGCGATCCTGCAATGGAGGAGGCGCTGTACGAGACCACTATCCTGCGCCAGTTCGCGGGACTGAACCTGGAGCGTATTCCTGACGAAACCACGATCCTCAACTTCCGTCGACTGCTGGAGAAACACGAACTGGCTG
>NZ_JAUXXP010000039.1 GCF_030684895.1 Pseudomonas sp.
TGATGGTGATACCGCCCGGGTCGAGCTTGATGAAGCTGCCCCCGGCCTTGAGGGTCAGCTCGATGCCCGCTTCGATGACCATTTTCTGCCCGGCCTTCAGATGAATCTCGCGGCCCGCCTTGGTCAGTTGTGCGGTGCCCAGTTTGATGTGCTGGTCTGTAGCCACCGTCAGGTGGTCCTGGGGTTTGACCTCCACCTTGCGGTCGGCGGTGACGGTGAGGTGTTCCTCGGCCAGCAGTTCGGTGTAGCTGTTCTTCTCCACGGTGTCGTGGCGCTCGTTGCCGACGCGGATCTTCTGGTCGTGTTCGATGTTCTCGTCCCAGTCGCGCTGGGCATGAATGTAGATCTGCTCGGCGCCCTTGCGATCCTCGATGCGCAGTTCGTTGTAGCCACCACCGCCGGGGCTGCTCAGAGTCTTGAACACGCTGCGCGTCTTGTTCGCCGGCAGGTCATAGGGCACCACGTGTTCGGCGTGGTACAGGCAGCCGGTGACCAAGGGCTGGTCGGGGTCGCCTTCGAGGAAGGTGACCAGCACTTCCATGCCGATGCGCGGGATGGCGATAGCGCCGTAGCCATCGCCGGCCCAGCTGGAGGAAACGCGCAACCAGCAGCTGGTCTTATCGTCTGCCTGGCCTTCGCGGTCCCAGTGAAACTGCACTTTGACCCGACCGTATTGGTCGCAGTGGATCTCTTCACCCGCGGGGCCGGTGACCACGGCAGTCTGGCTGCCGAGCACCTTGGGTTTCGGGTGCTTCAGTGCTGGGCGATGCAGCACATCCCAGGGTGTGGCGCTAAAGCGGTTGCGGTAACCCTGCTGGAAGCCGTCACTGACCTGGGTGTGGCTGGTGACGGACTCTTCCAGCACCTGCGGCTGTTTGCCTTCATGGCTGATTTCCGTCAGCAGCCAGAGCTGGTTCCAGTCATCACGCGGATGCGCGCTGAGGTTGAGGAAGTGGCCGCTGACCAGCAGCGGCTGGTCGCTTTCACCAGTGGCCAGTTCGTAGTCACTGCGGTGGCGTTCCAGGTTGCGTTTGGCCAGGTGTTTGCCGCGCTCGCGCTCGACAAAACGACCGGGGTAGTCGTAGTCCTCGAGGTCGGGTTGGAACTCGCTGTTGAAGGCCGCTTCCATCAGCAGTTTGGGCTTTTCGAAGTTGTAGTCGCGGCGGGTGACGCGGTTGCTGCGGGTTTCCAGGCGCAGGGCGAAGCGCTTGATCACTGGCTCGTCGGCAACCAGGCCGGAATCCTGCTGGTACGCAGTGGGCGCCAGCTTGGGGAACACCGTCTGGTCGTCACCGAAGACCAGCACATGGCTTTGTTCGCTGTGCTGGAAGTGGTAGTGAATGCCTTCTTCCTCGCACAGGCGCTGAATAAAGTGCAGGTCGCTTTCGTCGTACTGCACGCAGTATTCGCGCTCCGGGTAGACGCTGGGGCCGAACTGGAATTTATAGGCATTGCTCTGAATGCCGTGCTCTTCGAGCACCTGGCTGATGATCTTTTCCACGCTCAGGTGCTGGAAAATCCGCTGATTGATGCGATGCGCCAGGTAAGCCAGCTGCGGACGTAGAGTGATGTGGTAGCGGGTCATGCGCTTGCCGGAATCACCCTGGGCGACGCGGTAGACCAGGCCATGCACTCCCCCACCATCCTGGGTAAAGGCAAGAAATGCCGGTTGGTGCAGCAGGCTTTCCAGATCGAGATCAGGGCGCTCGCTGATCAGCGTCAACTCGAATACAAAGGGCTGGCTGATGGCTTCACGGCCGGTGAATTCGAGTACCTGCAGATCGTGGCTGAGGCCATCAATCGCCAGGGTGAAGCGGTTAGGTGCCAGGCTTGTGGCAAGGTTGGCGGCGTTGCCAGTCAAGGCGCGAACGACTGCAGAGGCTGATACCGCACTGCTTCTGGCGTTGGAGGCGACCGCTGCAGCCGATGTTGGCGATGTCACGACCGCAGCAATATGCGTTTCGGGCTTGGGGTGAAACAGAAAATTACGGCAAAACACACAGTGGATTTCGTCGTACTGTAGGCCGTTCTTGCTCAATTCATTAAAAACATCGCTCAGGGCAATGCTGCTGTTCTGCAGTAGCAGGGTCGGAGTTTTGCGGTTGCGCACGGTGAGGATGTCGACCCCTTCGAGCTTGGCACCATAGGCAATGCTCGAGTACTGATCGTCGCTGTATTTGGAAACCAAATAATTGCGGGTGGTCGTACCCGGCCCCTTGCGCTCGTGCACCTCAACTTCACCGCGCATCACATTGCCCAGCCCAGGGTCTTGCAGGGTCTTGCCATCCGGTCCATAGAACACCAGCGAGCTGTTAGCAGGCACGGACAGGTGCATGCCGGGCACATAGGCACCGTGGCTGGTGATGATCAGTTTCTTGCTCGGTTGTCCTGGCGCTTTTTGGAACAGGTAGAAGTGTTCGCCAAGCGCAGTTGCATTCGCTGGAGTAGGTTTCACGCGAAGACTCCTACATGGCCACGTTGCGGCTGGACAAGCACAGCGCTGAGGGGATTGACGTAACTCTGATTGGCGGCGTTGAACATGCTCTTCTCCTTAAGCCTTACACGTCAGCCGGGCTGATATTCAGCCGCTGCATGCGGTACAGCAGGGTGCGGCGCGGCAGGCCCAGCTCACAGGCGGCGCTGGTCTGGTTGCCACGGTTCTTGCGCAGGCAGTCGAGCAGCAGGCTGCGTTCGACGCGCTCCATGCGCTCGCGCAGGTTCATGCCGGGGTCATCGTTGCCGCCGGCCTGGCGCAGGTCGAAGTGTTCCGGCAGCAGCTCGCCGCCTTCACACAGCAGCACGGCGCGTTCGACCTGGCCTTTGAGTTCGCGCACGTTGCCGGGGAATGGGTAGCGGGCCAGGTGATCGAGGGTGCTGTCGGCCCAGCGGCACTGGTTGCGCTGCAAGAAGGTGCTGGCCTTGTCGGCGAAGTAGCGCGCCAGGGTGAGGATGTCCTGATCGCGCTCACGCAGGGCCGGCAGCTCGATGGGGAACTGCGCCAGGCGATAGAACAGGTCCTCGCGGAAACGGCCTTCTTCCACCAGGTTGCGCAGGTTGTGGTGGGTGGCGGCGACGATGCGCACATCGACTTTGTGCGTGGCGGTGGAGCCCAGCGGGCGTACTTCGCCTTCCTGCAATACGCGCAGCAGTTTGGCTTGCAGGCTCAGCGGCATATCACCGATTTCATCGAGGAACAGGGTGCCGCCATTGGCCGCATCGAACAGGCCCTGATGGTCGCGGTCGGCGCCGCTGAAGGCGCCTTTGCGGTAGCCGAACAGTTCGCTTTCCAGCAGGTTTTCCGGCAGCGAGGCGCAGTTCTGCACGACAAAAGCTTTGCTGCGGCGCAGGCCACAATCGTGGATGGCGCGGGCCACCAGCTCCTTGCCGGTGCCGGTTTCGCCGGCCAGCAAAACGCTGACCGGGTTGTGCAGCACTTTGCTGATCAGTTGGTAGACGCTGCGCATCGCCGGGCTGTCGCCAATCAGGCCGTAACCGCTGGCGCAGGGCGTGCTGACCACGGCAACCGGCTGTTCGCTGCGCGGCGAACGCAGGCGCTGCAGCAGGTGCAGTTGGGCGACAACAAAGCTGCCCAGATGGCCGAGTGAGTCGGCAAACCCTTGAAGTTCACGCGCGCGCTGGCTGGCAATCAACAGCAGGCCAGTGACGCTTTTCTGCTCATCCAGCAGCGGCTGGCACAGCAGGCTGCGCCAGGGCTGTTGCGCCTCGGGGAGGAAACCGGTCTGGTGCAGGCTGCTGTCCAGCTCATTGAGGCTGAGGGTCTGGTTCTGACACAGGCAATACTGCAGCAGCTGTTCGCCGTCGTAGTCGCTGGACAGGCTGGCGTCGGCGCGCGGTTGTAGCTGGCCGTCCTGCCATTCGGCAGACAGGGTCAGGCGTGTGTGGGTGTCGTCGAGCAGGTACAGCTGGCTCAGTTCGCTGCCGGACAGCTGCGCAGCGCTTTCCACCAGGCCGCCGAGCAGGGCGTCGCTGTTGGCCGCGCGCGCCAGCGTGGCGAAGCGTTGCAACAGCGCTTCGGCATAGCGTAGCGGCTGCGGCACCTGGCTGAACATCAGCGACACGTTAAGCGAACTCACAAACCACCGTTCCTTCGCCGTCCAGGGTGGCGTGTACGCGCTGCAGGCTTTCGCCACTGGCCATGGCGTCGAGCAGGCGGTCGACCACCAGCGGTTGCAGGTGCTGGTCGATCAGGTGATCGATCAGACGCGCACCGCTGTCGCTGTGGCTGCAACGTTCGGCGAGATGTTCCAGCAGCGCCGGGCAATGGCTGAACTGCAGCTGACGGCGCTGCAGGCGCTCGCCGAAACGCGCGAGCTTGAGGCCGACCAGCTCGTTGAGCACCTCGCCATTGATCGGGTAGTACGGCACCACGCGCATGCGCCCGAGCAGCGCCGGCTTGAAGTGCTGAGTCAGGGTCGGGCGAATCGCCTGCTCCAGGTCTTCCGCAGTCGGGCGTTGGCCGCCCTGGCAGAGGCTGGCGATACGCTCGCTGGCGAGGTTGCTGGTCATCAGGATCAGGCAGTTGCGGAAGTTGATCTCGCGGCCTTCGCCGTCGTTGGCCACGCCTTTATCGAAGATCTGGTAGAAGACGTTCATCACGTCCGGATCGGCCTTTTCCACTTCATCGAGCAGCACCACCGAGTAGGGTTTCTGCCGCACGGCTTCGGTGAGCATGCCGCCTTCGCCATAACCCACGTAGCCGGGTGGCGCGCCGATCAGTCGGGAGACAGTGTGCTTCTCCTGGAACTCGGACATGTTGATGGTGGTGAGGAAGCGCTCGCCGCCGTACAGCAGATCCGCCAGGGCCAGTGCGGTTTCGGTTTTTCCGACGCCGCTGGGGCCGACCAGCAGAAACACGCCGACCGGCGCATCGGCGCGATTGAGGCCGGCGGCGGTGGCGCGCATGGTGCGGTCCAGCGCGGCGATGGCTTGCGCCTGGCCGC
Organism: Pseudomonas sp.; assembly: GCF_030684895.1. GTDB lineage: Bacteria > Pseudomonadota > Gammaproteobacteria > Pseudomonadales > Pseudomonadaceae > Aquipseudomonas. The sequence continues at coordinate 4,962 of NZ_JAUXXP010000039.1, forward strand.
GTACGCGCAGGCCGAGGTCGCGGGCGAAGGTCAGCACCTTGCTGTTGTGCTCGCGGGCCAGCTGGCTCAGCGGTACGCCGGTCCAATGGCTAATCACTTCGGCCACCAGACGCGGGCAGACCTCGAAACTGACCAGGCGCTCATTCACCTGGGCGCTGGCCAGTTCAGCCTGCACGGCGCGCAGTTCGTCTTCCAGTTGTTCCAGCTGCAGCGCCTGGCCGTTGCTGTCTTCAGCTTTGGCTTCGGCGTCGGTAGGGTTATGGCGCCGGCTGGCGCATTGCTTGCGCAATTCCAGCAGGCGCTCGGCCAGCTCACGCTGCACTGCCCAACGGGTTTCGATCTGCTCCAGTTCGGCGCGGGCCTGGCTCAGACGTGCTTCGAGTTGTTCGAGGATGTCGCTGTCGATGTTCAGGCCGGCTTGCATATCCCGGCCCATGGCCTCGCTCTGCCGTTCACCTTCGGCGATCTCGCCACGCAGGCGCTCCAGGGCTTCCGGGGCTGCGGCCAGGCTGATGCGCACACGGGCGCAGGCGGTGTCCAGTACATCGACGGCTTTGTCTGGCAGCTGGCGGCCAGCCAGGTAGCGCGCAGAGAGTTCGGCGGCGGCAACCACGGCGTCGTCACGCAGGTAGATGCCGTGGCTTTTCTCGTAAACAGGCGCCAGGCCACGCAGGATGGTTACGGCTTCATCGACTGTTGGCTCATGCAGCTGTACCGGCTGGAAGCGCCGGGCCAGGGCCGGGTCCTTCTCGAAGTACTTCTTGTATTCGCTCCAGGTGGTGGCGGCGATGGTGCGCAGCTCGCCACGCGCCAGGGCGGGCTTGAGCAGGTTGGCCGCGTCACCACTGCCGGCCTGGCCGCCGGCACCGATCAGGGTGTGGGCTTCATCGATAAACAGGATGATCGGCTTGGGCGAGCCTTTGACCTCATCGATCACGCCCTGCAGGCGGCGCTCGAACTCACCTTTAACGCTGGCACCGGCTTGCAGCAAGCCGAGGTCCAGGCACAGCAGTTCGACACCTTTGAGTGCATCCGGCACTTCGCCTGCAGCGATACGCAGGGCCAGTCCTTCGACGATGGCGGTTTTACCAACACCGGCTTCACCGACCACAATCGGGTTGCTTTTGCGGCGGCGGGCGAGGATGTCGATCATCTGGCGGATCGCTCCGTCGCGGCACAGCACCGGGTCGAGCTTGCCGTCGCGAGCCTGCTGGGTGAAGTTGTGGGTAAAGCGCGAGAGGTTCGATTCGCCACCGGCTGCGGGTTTACCTGCAGCGGTTTGCGGTTGCTGGGCCATGGCGAATTCGCGCAGGCGCTCGGCATTCAGCTTGGCCAGCAGTGGTTGATAGTGGCTGCCGGCGTAGCGCATCGGATTGCGCAGCAGGGCGAGGATCAGCGCGGCTTCATCAACCTGGCTCTGGCCGAGCTCCAGGCTGGCGACCAGCAGGGCGTCCTGCAGCCATTGCACCAGTTCGGTGGCAAATACCGGGTTGCGCGATTCACTGTGTTCGCCGCGCGGTTGCAGGGCGCGGGCCAGCTCGCCAGCGTCCACTTCGGCATCCTGCAGGGCGCGCGGCAGCAAGCCTTCCGGGCGCTCAAGCAGGCCGAGCAACAGGTCTTCCACCAGAATCTTGCTGCCACCGCGCACCACGCAGCGCTCGGCGGCGCATTCCAGGTCATGTTTGCTGGCAGCGTCGAGGGCTTGCACCAGTTGCTGTAAATCGACGTTGATCATTTCATCAATCCTTAATGGGGGCGAGCTGCACGGTTAATGGCGAGCCGCGTTGGTTCTGTGACTGCGCCAGGCAAGGCGTGGGACGCCGGCGATGGCATTCCCTCGGCAAGTCCCGCAACGCGGCATGGCGCAGTCACAGAACCAACCCGTAGGGGCGCGGCCAGAAAGCCGCAATCCAGCGTTATTCGTCGTTCATTTGGAGTCACCAAACTTCACTCCTCATGCCTTGGCTTGCGGCTTTCTGGTCGGCGCCGCGGCCGTCATTAACCGTGGAGCTCGCCCTGGCGCTGCCGAGGGTGACCACGCCGTCGGCGTTGTCACGCCCCAGCCAAGTGGTCCAGCCCAGCAGGCAGGGGTTGTCCGCGCCGAGGCGCAATTCGCGTATTTCGTCCTGGCGCAGTTCCAGGCGGATGTCGTAGTCCAGCGGGTCGCGCAGGGTGAAGCGCACCAGCGCGCAGAGCGGTTGGTAGCCGCTGCCGATGGGCAGAAATTCATGGAAGCGATCCCAGTTCAACTGGCGTACATGGATGCGGAACTTGCCGCCGCGGTCACGCACGAACTCGCCGAGCACTAGGCTTTCTCCTAGTTGGCTGTTGGCCAGGCCGAGGCGGTTGCGCTGCTCACCGAGGATTTCCACCTGACGCTCCAGGCACTGCTCGATATGCAGGTCGGCATGCTTGAAGTAGTAACGCAGCACCGATTCGATCAATGCTGCCGAGTGCGCGCGCAAGCTAAGCAGGCCGAGGTAGGGCAGTAGGCGTTTCCAGTTCAGCTCTTTGGCCTGGCGAATGGTTTCGCCGCCTAAGCCGATCAGCGCAAACAGGTGCGCTGAGAACGCGTCGGCCGCGCCGCTCTGAAAGCGCGTGTGGTAGCGGTATTTCTGCCAGGTGGGCAGCAGTAGGCGTTGCAGGCGGTTATTGAACAGGTCGAGGAAGTCGCGGGTCGGGTTACCATCTTCGCTATCGCCCAGTGCCTGCTCGCCGTAGAACGCAGGGAGCGGTGAGCCGGCCCCGAACAGGCTGACCAGGTTGATGCGCAGGCGCGCGCGCAGCTCACCGTGTTCTTCGAAGAATTGCACGCGATCAATATCGCTACCGGGGAACCCCATGCTCGGGTTGGCCTGCAGTTCCAGTCGCTGATACAGCGCCTCCTCATCCAGTTCAGGATGAGCAGCCTGCAAGCGTTCCAGCACCAGCTGCACACCCTGGAACAGGCTGTACTCGCGGATGCCCCGGCTAAGCCGGTTTAGAGCAGGGGCTGTTGCCCCATGCGCGGCGTCCATTGGTACACCTCTCCCTGTGTGCTCTGTACGCGCAGCTCGTGGTACGAGTTCAAGCTGGCATACAGGGCAAAAAATTCATTGAGTACGGTGGCGAAGAGGAACAGGTCGCCCTCGCCTACATAGCCCTCTGGGTTGATCGTCAATTGGGTGCGCACGCCACGTACCGGCAAGCCGCGGTGCAGGCGATCGACGTGCTGGTGGCTGATGCTTTTCAGACCATCGAGCAGGCGCTTGCTGACCTTCTCCGCGTGCTGGTCGTAGTAGCGTGGCAGGTCATAAGTTTCGAGAATGACTTTGAGTGCCTCGACGTTGGCCAGCGATAGGTAGTTCAGCGACATGTTGCTGATCAGTTTCCAGAGAAAGTCGCGGTGCAGTGGCGGTGCATAGCTCGGCGTCACGGCACTGATATTGCGGAAGGTGAGGAACTCCGGGGTGTCCTCACTGGGCATGCAGATATCCCCCAAGCCCAGCTGACGCGGCAGGTTCTGGTTGGTGCAGGTCAGCTCAATCGACAGGGTTTCATGCTGATCGAGGTTACGCAGGCCGAAGCTCAGGTAGGTTTCCAGACCATCGCCCAGTAGTGACGGCTGCTGGCGCACACTGTAGTGCGGGCGCGCCAGAGGCACATCGAAACTGGCGTCATGTTCGAAGGATTCAAACGGTACGTACTCTTCATAGCCCTTGCCGCCGGGCTTCCAGCCGGTGACGCGATCCACCGAGAACACCCCGCAATGCTCGGAGTCGAGTTCCGAGGGCAGCAGCAGGTATTGGTCCTGTTTGCCGTCGAGGCGAATCGGGATGGCGTCGTGGGCGAACAGGTTAACCACCGGCGTGCAATACAGGCGCACGTTATCCAGGGTCGGGCGGATGCGTTGCACGCCAGCCTTGTGGATATCGAAACGCAGCTCGATGCCGCGCGCCTGCTTGAGTACGTCTTCGGGCACGCGCTTGAGCACATCCAGGCCGAGCAGGTCGACGAACAGGAACTTGTCCTGGAAGGCGAAATATTCCTGCAGGTAGCGGTAGCCACGGAAGGTGTTCAGCGGGTAGGGAATCAGCGCCTGATCTTCGGCAAAACCCACCGGCTGAACGTTGCTGGCCGGCAGCTGCAGTGGCAGCAATGGGCGATCATCCGCGCCCTGTAAGGGCTTGCCGGCCGCATTCAGCAACACCAGCTGCACACCGCCGAGGTGGCGCAGCAGGCTCAGGTACAGCAGCTGACTGATATAGCGCTCACCGGACAGGTGCAGACGCAACTGCTTGAGGTCGAGATCACCCAGATGGCCATCGGCACTCATCGCCAGGCGCAGGCTGAGCAGCGCACCATCACCCTTGACCGAGTAATCCAGGCCATTCAGGGCCAGTGGCAGCACTTCGGTGGCAAAGGCGGTGCGGAAGCGGCAGGTCACGCCCTGGATCGGCTTGGATTCCACCGGCGTATGGCGTGGCACCAGCAAGGCACCGCCAGGGCGTTTAAGCGGGTCGAACTGCAACATGCTGAACGCCGGCAGCGGGCGCATATAGTTCGGCCACAGCAAGTGCATCAGCGAATGGGTCAGCTCCGGCAGCTCGTCATCAAGCTTCTGCCGCAAACGCCCAGTCAGAAAGGCGAAGCCTTCCAGCAGCCGCTCGACATCCGGGTCGCGCCCGCTCTGCCCAAGAAACGGCGCCAGCGCCGGGCTGCGCTCGGCAAAACGCTTGCCGAGTTGGCGCAGGGCGGTGAGTTCGCTCTGGTAGTAGTGGTTAAAAGACATTCAGCAGTTCGTCCTTGTGGCTGTGTCGGCTCAGCCGCCAATCAGCACGGTGCCGGAACCGGCGATCACCGGGTTGCCATGGCTGCCCACGGTGCCGAGCACGGTGGCGGGCTTGTTGTTGATCAGCACGGTGGGAATGACCGCGCTGGCCAGGGCGCTGCCGCAGCCGGTGGGGTCGCCCATGCGGGCGGCGGGCAGGCTGTCGAACAGCACGTCGGGGGAGCCGGCGACAATCGGGTTGGTGCCGTGGCCGGGAATCGGGCAGGCGGTTGGGTCGCTGACGCGGGCTGCGGGTTTACCGGACATGGGCTCTCCTTAATTGACCTTGACCTGTCCGCTGCCATCCAGGCGCGCGGAGAAACTGACTTGGCGTTTAAAGCCGTCCACTTCCAGCAGGCCTTCGATGGCAAAGGCCAGGCTTAGCGGGTTGTTGTCGCGGGGCAGGGAAATCACCCGCACGTCGCTTAAACGCGGTTCGTACGCTTCGATAAAGCGTTCGATGGCGATACGCGCCTGCTGCAGCGAATCGTGCAGCGACAGGCGCATATCGTTGAGATCGGGCAACCCGTAGTCGGGCAGCGTTTGCACGCTGCCCGCCCGGGTGCTGAGCATTTTCGCCAGGTGGGTAGCCACCGACGCCATGGCGGCGACCTCGCGGCTCCAGCCAGCGCGCTGGCTGGCTTCACCGCCGAGGCGTTCGAATAGGCTTCCGTAACCTGACATAAGGATGCTTATTCCTTGTCCAGCTTGCCGACGAGCGACAGGGTGAAATCGGCACCCATGTACTTGAAGTGCGGACGCACGTTGAGGCTGACGCGGTACCAGCCCGGCTCACCATCCACATCACTGACGATCACCTGAGCGGCGCGCAGCGGACGGCGGCTACGGACTTCGGAGCTCGGGTTTTCCTGGTCGGCAACGAACTGGCGGATCCACTTGTTGAGTTCCAGCTCCAGGTCGGTGCGCTCTTTCCAGGCGCCGATCTGCTCGCGCTGCAGCACTTTCAGGTAGTGGGCCAGACGGTTGATGATGAACATGTACGGCAGCTGGGTGCCGAGCTTGTAGTTCAGTTCAGCCGTTTTGCCTTCTTCGCTGATGCCGAAGAACTTCGGCTTCTGCGCCGAGTTGGCGGAGAAGAATGCGGCGTTGTCGCTGCCTTTGCGCATGGTCAGGGCGATAAAGCCTTCTTCGGCCAGCTCGTATTCACGACGGTCGGAGACCAGCACTTCGGTCGGAATCTTGGTTTCGATTTCGCCCATGCTTTCGAAGTGGTGCAGCGGCAGGTCTTCTACCGCGCCACCGCTCTGCGGGCCGATGATGTTCGGGCACCAGCGGAACTTGGCGAAGCTGTCGGTCAGCTTGGAAGCAAAGGTGTAGGCGGTGTTGCCCCACAGGTAATGCTCGTGGCTGTTGGCGACGTTCTCTTTGTAGACGAAGGTCTTCACCGGGTTGTCTTCCGGATCGTACGGGTTGCGCAGGAGGAAGCGCGGTACGGTCAGGCCGACGTAGCGGGCATCTTCCTGCTCGCGGAAGCTCTGCCATTTGGCGAATTGCGGGCCTTCGAAGTGATCTTTCAGATCCTTCAGGTCCGGCAGGCCGGTGAAGCTTTCCAGGCCGAAGAATTTCGGACCGGCAGCGGCGATAAAGGGCGCGTGGGACATGCTGGCGACACTGGCAACGTATTGCAGGGTCTTGACGTCTGGAGCGCTCGGGTCGAAGAAGTAGTTGGCGATCAGGGCGCCGACCGGCTGGCCACCGAACTGGCCGTATTCGGCGGTGTAGATGTGCTTGTACAGGCCGGACTGGGTGATTTCCGGGCTGTCTTCGAAGTCATCGAGCAGATCCTGCTTGGAGGCGTTGATGATCTCCAGCTTGATGTTTTCGCGGAAGTTGGTGCGATCCACCAGCAGCTTGAGGCCGCGCCAGGAGGATTCCAGCGCCTGGAATTCGGCGTTGTGGAGGATTTCGTCCATCTGCCGGCTGAGCTTGGCGTCGATCTCCGCGATCATGCGGTCGACCATGGCCTTTTTCACGGGCTCATTTTCGTTCTGCGGCTTCAGCAACTCTTCGATAAAGGCCGACACGCCACGCTTGGCGATGTCATAGGCTTCGTCGTCCGGAGTCAGTTTGGTCTCGGCAATGATGCGGTCGAGGATGCCGAGGTCGGCGGCGCTGCGACCGCTTTCTACTGCTGCACTAGTGCTCATGAATTAGCTTCCTTGTTAATTGAATCAGGAGTCCAGCTTGCCTTGGGCAGCCAGGCCGAGTTCGCCGAGTACGCGGTCACGCGAGTCGTCGTCAGCCAGCACGCTTTCGATTGCCTTGCGGAAGGCCGGGGCGTTGCCCAGTGGACCTTTCAGAGCAACCAGGGCGTCGCGCAGTTCCATTAGTTTTTTCAGCTCAGGGACCTGATCGACCACATTGGCCGGGTTGAAGTCCTTCATCGAGTTGATGCGCAGCTGCACCGCCATGTCGTCGCCTTCGGCGTCGTCTTGCAGGCGATTAGGCACGGCGAAGGTCAGGTTGAGTTCCTGCTTGGCCAGCACTTAGTCGAAGCTGTTCTTGTCGATGCTGATCGGCTTGCGGTCTTCGATCTTGCGATCGTCGGCGCGTTGGGTGAAGTCACCCAGAACCATCAGTTTCAGTGGCAGTTCGATCTCTTCCTGAGCACCGCCGGTGGCGGGTTTGAAAGTGACGTTGATGCGTTCCTTGGGGGCTACCGAGCCTTCTTTGGCCATGGTCATTCTCCGTTACGGTTATGGCCCGAGGGCCTAGTCCAGTACCACTTCAAGATCGAGGTGGCACAACCTGCGGTAGATCTCTTCCTTGCTTTCACGTACCGCGTGGTTCTGCGGCAACAGCTCACAACAGCTGTGCAGCATGCGCAGTACGTCCAGGGCGAGATCGGGTTCCCAGTCGCCGAGGCCGGTGGCCTGTAGCGTCTGGTCGAGCGATTCGAGTTGGGTTTTGGCCAGTTCGTATTTCTTTGCGCTGTAGCACAGGCGCGCCAGGGTCAGCTGCCAGAAGAAGCGTTCGCGGCCACCGCGCGCCTTGGCCAGGCCGAGCTTGAGTTGCTGCACGGCGGATTTCAGGCCGTCCTTGCGCAGCTTGGGCAGGGTTTCCTGCAGGGCGATATCCCAGGCCGGCAGCGCGTTGCCGTCGTTGGCTACGGGGGTGTTGTCGCTGACCGGGGCCTGCACATGCGGCATCACGTGGGAGCTGAGCCAGGCGCGGGTCTGTGCATCGGCGAAGGCGCTGCCGTCGTGGAAGCGCAGTTCTTCCAGGCCGCTCATGCGCTGCATAAACAGTGCGAGCTGGATTTCCACTTCACGCATCGCCTGCTCGGCGTCCAGTTCGTGCAGGCACTGCCAGACCAGATGCTGGCCGTCGAGCCAGAACGGCGCGCGGGCGATGCTGGCTTCCAGGTCGACCAGCAGATCGGCGTATTGGCCGTTCTGGTAGCGCTCCTGATAGCTGGCCAGCTTGTCGGCCGGCAGGCCGCGCAGCGCGGTGATCTGTTCGGCATTGCGCTCCGGCAGGCTGTCGATGGGCAGCCAGAGCAGGGTGCGCGCCAGGCGCAGGGCGCGCAGGTCGCTGGCTTTCTGCTTGAGCCAGTAGGCGCAGAGCGGACGGGCCTGGTCTTGCAGGCTGCGCAGGCTCTTGTGCGCTTCCTTTTCGCTTTCCACCGGCGCGCCGGGGGTGAGCATCTGGCTGGCAGCCTGCTTGACCTGAGCAATCGCCGCACCGACCGAGCCGGGCTCTGGCTGACCCTGGCTGGCGCGCTTGACCAGCTCATCCAGGCGTCGGCACAGCGGCAGCAGCAGCGGTGCATCTTCGCCCAGATGTTCGGCCAGGCAGGCTTCCAGGGCGCGTAGCTGCTCGGCCAGGCTGCGGAACAGCGCCAGTTGCTCGCCAATCGGTACGTGCTCGGCCAGCGCCTGTTCCAGGCGTGGAATCAGCCAGCTGATGGCGGCGGCGCGGGTGCGCGGTTTGCGGGGGTGCAGCTCGACCCAGTGATTGAGGCACAGGTAGTGCAGCAGGCTGAAACCGGCTTGCAGGCCGGGGAAGGATTCGCGTTGGTAAAGCCCCCAGATCAGCCAGGCGGCGACGCGCAAATCCTTGGAGTGGCCGCTAAGCAGTATCTCGCTGTTTTCGCGGACTTTTTGCCAGTCAATCGCCGCCGTTTCGTGCAGCGCCGTGGCCTTGCCCAGCTCATTTTCGAGAACTTCGTATTCGCTGGAATAACGCACGTCATTACCGGCAAAGTTCCCTTCATTGATAGGAAGTTTGGCCAGCTCTAAATAATGAGCAGTGAGTTTGTTTGAATAGGTCATTCCATGACTCGATTATCGCTGCAGGTAACTTCAAAGAAGCGGGTGACGCTTCTGAAGACCATCTTGCTGCGCTGTAGGTGCGCAAGAAGTTGCGCACTTAAATGTGCAACAAGTTGCGCACGTCCTAGTGAGGTGGGCATCCTAGCCCCATGAAGAGTGTCGGACAACCGCTGAAAGTGTGAAATATGTAACAGTGATGGATATTTGCCGATTAATAACTGGAACGATAGTTCCTAAAAATTGTGAGTATTTCGTCACAATAAGACGGGTCTGAAAAGTTATGTAGGGATATGGCTCTATATATGTAAGTAATTGCTTACTGGCAAAGTAGTGGCACGTCACAAAAGTTGTCTGGTTGCTGCAAGTTAGTGTGATGCAGTGCAGGTTTTGCCGGATTGGCCTGTGACGGCTGTGCTGCGGCCGAGCCCGAACGGGTTCGGCGCGGGGAAGGGCTAAACCGTTGGTCGGTTAAGCGCTGCCGGGTTCCGCCCAGAGACTCACATCGAGCTGATGTTGCTCGCCCGCCGCCAGCACGCGGATGTCGTCCAGTACGTTGGCGTGTTCGATACAGAGCATCCCTGGCCAGGCATCGGCGGCGAATTGCGAGAGGCGTTGCGCCTTGTCGATCCAGGGGTTCCACAGCACGGCCGAATTCGAGCCACTGCTGTGCAGCTGGATGCGTCGCTGCCACGCGCGGTCGAGGATGCTCAGCTGTGCTGGGGTGTCCAAGTAGATGCGGTCGGTCTCGCCGCTGAACTGCAGCAGGCCGTCCTGCTGGCGTTGCTGCCAGTCTTCCAGGGTTTCGATATAGCGGCAGCCGTGCAGGCCTTCGACCGCGACGTTGTGGACATCGCTGACGGCAAAATAGCTGTGCAGCGCCTGGCTGATCGCCAGCGGCGTATCGCCCAGGTTGCGGCTGTTCAGCTGGATATGCAGGCGCTCATCCAGGCGAATGCTCAAGCGCAGCTCGGCGGCGTGGGGCCAGTCGGCCAGTGGCTGGGTGGCGCTGTTGTAGATGAACTCCAGGTGGATGCCGTCATCGCGGCTGTCGATGCCTTTCAGCTGCCAGTCGAGGTTGCGTACCAGGCCGTGGGCAGGCGCAGTTTCTGGCTGTAGATGCATGGCCTGCACTGCCGGCGGGTTGCGTTGCAGGCTGCCGAACCAGGGCCAGCACACCGGCACGCCGCCGCGCACACCCTGGCCGCGCTTGTAGGCCGCTTGCTCGCTGAGCCAGATCAGCGGCGGTTGATCATCCGCCTGGTAGCTGAGTATCTGCGCGCCTTGTTGGCTGATCAGTAGCTCATAGGCGCCATAGCGCGCGCGCCAGCAGGTCAGCTCGTCCAGTTCAAGGCGTTCAACATGGGATCTGGCCATCGGCGTACTCGTAGAAGGAAGAATAAAGAAGGCTATTGGAGCCCAGCTTGCGCGCAGAAAGCAAAACGCCCGTCAGTGACGGGCGTTTTTTGGCTGGAGTCAGGCTTACTTGCCGTAGACCTGTTCCGGCAGCCAGGTGATCAGCCCTGGGAACTGGTAGGCAATCACCAGCAGCAGGATCTGGATCATGATAAACGGCAGCACACCCTTATAGATGGTACTGGTGGGCACCGATGCCGGGGTGACGCCGCGCAGGTAGAACAGCGCAAAGCCAAACGGCGGGGTGAGGAACGAGGTCTGCAGGTTCAGCGCGATCATCACGCCCAGCCACACCGGGTCCAGCCCCATGGCCAGCAATACCGGGCCGACAATCGGCACCACCACGAAGGTGATCTCGATAAAGTCGAGGATAAAGCCCAGCAGGAAGATCACCACCATCACCAGGAAGAACGCGCCAAGCACGCCGCCGGGCAACTGGGCAAAGATGTCCTCGATCATCGCTTCGCCGCCGAAGCCACGGAACACCAGGGAGAACAGCGAGGCGCCAATCAGGATGAGGAACACCATGGCGCTGATTTCGGTGGTGCCATAGGCCACTTGGCGCAGTTGGCCGAAGTTCAGCTTGCCCTTGTAGAAGGCCAGCAGCATGGCGCCGAGGGCACCCAGTGCAGCGGCTTCGGTGGGGGTCGCGTAACCGGCGAGGATCGAGCCGAGTACCGCACCGATCAACAGCAGCGGCGGCACCAGGGCGTTGATCAGCTTGCCCCATTCGATTGGGCCCAGTTCACTTTGCGGCAGGGCCGGCAGCTTCTTCGGCTGGAAGATCGCCACGCCGATGATGTAGGTGATATACAGCCCCACCAGCAGCAGGCCGGGCAGCAGCGCGCCGACGAACAGGTCACCGACCGAGACGGTCTTCGGCGAGAAGATGCCCATCTTCAGCTGCGCCTGTTGGTAGGCGCTGGACATCACGTCACCCAGCAGCACCAGCACGATGGACGGCGGGATGATCTGCCCCAGGGTGCCGGTGGCGGCCAGGGTGCCAGTGGAAATCGCCGGGTCATAACCACGCCGGAGCATGGTCGGCAGCGCCAGCAGGCCCATGGTCACCACGGTGGCGCCGACGATGCCGGTGGATGCCGCGAGCAGCGCGCCGACCACGCATACGGAAATCGCCAGGCCGCCGCGCAAGGTGCCGAACAGCCGGGACATGGATTCCAGCAGGTCTTCGGCGACCCTGGATTTCTCCAGCATCACCCCCATAAACACGAATAGCGGCACCGCCAGCATGGTCTGGTTGTTCATGATGCCGAACAGGCGGTTGGGCAGGGCGTTCAGGTAGCCGCCATCGAAGGTGCCAGTGAGGATGCCGATGCCGGCAAACAGCAGCGACACACCGCCGAGGGTGAAGGCCACCGGGTAGCCGGCCATCAGGGCCGCGCAGATGCTGATAAACAGCAGAATCGCCATCAACTCAGCCATGCTTCACCTCCGCGGCTGGTAGGCGGCCGGTGAGGATATTGGCGAATTTGATCAAGTCGGAGATTCCTTGTAAGACCAGGCTGACCACCAGCACCAGGATGATGCTCTTTTGCAGGTAGACGAATTTCAGCCCGCCCGACTCGCTGGAGCCTTCCAGGGTCGACCAGGAATTGCTCACGTAATCCCAGCTGGACCAGCCGAGGAACAGGCACACCGGCAGCAGAAACAGCAGGGTGCCGAGGCTGTCGACCAGCGCTTTACGTTTGGCGCTGAACGCCTGATAGAAAATGTCGACGCGCACATGGCCGTTGCGTTGCAACACCCAGGCGGCGGCGCCCATAAATACCAGGGCGTGACCGTACAGCACGGCTTCCTGCAAGGCGGTAGCGCCGATGCCGAAACCGTAACGCAGGATCACCACGATGGCGGTGCCCAGCACCAGAAACAGGGTCAGCCAGGCGCAGGCCTTGCCGAAACCGGCGTTGAATGAATCGATCAGACGGGCAAGGCCGAGCAGCAGAGGGGGTTTATCGGACATTATGAGTCCTTATGGTTATGGGCTTTGTGAGCAGGCAGGCCGGCGATTCTAGGCAGGCCGGTACGCGTGCGGCAATGGCACTACAACTTTAGTCGTATCCGCTAGGCTTGAGAGTCACTTACCCCTATGTTACTCAGGCGCGGTGGGTCCGCAGCGATCCTGTGGTCAGACCACTACAACAATAAAGGAGCTTTGCATGAAACGTCGTCAAATTCTCGCAGCAGCAGGCGTAGGCCTTGCAGCAACGGCCCTGGCCGGTTGCAAAGACAAGGCGGAAACCGCTGGTAAGCCCCAAGAAGGCGCGAGCAGCCAAACCTTCAACTGGAAAATGGTTACCTCCTGGCCGAAGAATTTTCCCGGCGTAGGCGTCGGTGCCGAGCGCTTCGCCAAGCTGGTTGAAGAAATGAGTAACGGCCGCTTGAAGGTCAAGGTCTATGCCGCTGGCGAGCTGGTGCCGGCGCTGGAAGTATTCGATGCAGTCAGCCGCGGCACCGCCGAAATGGGCCACGGTGCGCCTTACTACTGGAAAGGCAAAGTGCCGGCTGCGCAGTTCTTCTGCGCCCTGCCATTTGGCCCCAACGCCCAGGAAATGAACGCCTGGCTGCACAAGGGCGGCGGCATTGAGCTGTGGGAAGAGGTCTACAAGCCCTTCGGCGTCCTGCCGATGGCCTGTGGCGCGACTGGCGTGCAGACCGCAGGTTGGTTTAACAAGGAGATCAACGGCGTTGATGACTTCAAGGGCCTGAAGATGCGTACCCCAGGCCTGGGCGGCGAAGTGCTGACCAAAATGGGCGGTACCGTGGTCAACATGCCGGCCGGTGAAATTTTCACCGCGCTGCAAACCGGCGCCATCGACGCCACCGAGTGGATCGGCCCATACAACGACCAGGCTCTGGGCCTGCACAAAGCCGCCAAGTATTACTACACCCCGGGCTGGCAAGAGCCGAACGTAACCTTCGAGTTGGACGTCAACATCAAGGCCTGGGAAACCCTGCCGGCGGATCTGCAGGCCATCGTCCGCGCCGCCGCTCGTGATGTGAACGGCGACATGCTCGACGATTACAACGCGAAGAACATGGAAGCCCTGGAGCAGCTCAAAGGCGAGGGCGTTGACGTACGTCGTCTGCCGGATGCCGTGCTGGCCAAACTCAAGGAAGTAGCCGCCGAAGTGGTCGACGCCAGCGCCGCCGCCGATCCGGTAGCCAGCAAGGTGTGGGCGCAGCAGAAGGCTTATCTCAAGCGTCTGTACGAGTACGCCGAGCTGAACGAGAAGGATATCTACAACATCCGCGGCTAACCTAGAACCTGTCTCGGATCTGCTGCGCGTCGGCAATACTGCGTTAAAAACAGCCTCGGAATGCTCATTTACAACCAGTAAATTCCGCTTCCTCGGCTGTTTTTGCCTTGTGTCGCTCTAGCTCGCGAGATCAGAAACAGGTTCTTAGCGCACAGCAAAACGCCGGCTCTTGAGCCGGCGTTTTCGTTTCACCATCCGCAATCAGCGCCGTGCTGGCACCGGGCGCGTGCGGCCGCTGCCGTCGATGGCGACAAACACGAACACCGCTTCGGTGACCTTGCGCCATTCGCTGGACAGTGGGTCGTCGCTCCACACTTCAACCAGCATCTGGATCGAACTGCGGCCCACTTCCACGGTTTGCGTATAGAAGGACAGTTGCGCGCCCACCGCTACCGGCACCAGAAAGGCCATGCGGTCGATGGCCACGGTAGCTACACGGCCGCCGGCTACCTTGCTGGCCATGGCAGTGCCGGCCAGGTCCATCTGCGACACCAGCCAGCCGCCGTAGATATCGCCAAAACCGTTGGTTTCACGCGGCAGTGCGGTGATCTGCAAAGCCAGGTCGCCTTGCGGGATGGGGTCTTCCTGTTCGAAATCGTGCATCTATCTAGGCTCGCGGCGCGGTTGTTGTTATTGGCGCGGTGCTGGGCTTGGCGGTGGCGGCGAGTCAGGCTCTGCGGCTATCGCGGGTGGCCCTGCAGGCCCACGGGAGTGCGGGCGCAGCGAGTATAGCGACTCGGCAGTCGCAGGGCGACCATGGCACTTGGCCGCCTGGACTTTGTAGTCATTTCATCGACTGCGGCAAAACATTGGCTGCGTTCATCTAACTGTCACATTGCTTACATAGAGTCGTCATGCGGCCTACCGATACTTGGCCCCGTTCAATCCAACACTAGTTTTCCAGGAGTAAGGCATGAAACTTAAGCGTTTGATGGCGGCCATGACGTTTGTCGCCGCTGGCGTGGCTACCGCCACTGCGGTTGCTGCTGTCGATCCGGCTCTGCCGAGCTACACCAAGACTTCCGGCGTGTCGGGCAACCTGTCCAGCGTGGGCTCCGACTCCCTGGCCAACCTGATGACGTTGTGGGCTGAAGAGTTCAAAAAGGAATACCCGAACGTCAATATCCAGATCCAGGCCGCCGGCTCAAGCACCGCGCCACCCGCGCTGACTGAAGGCACCGCCAACCTCGGTCCGATGAGCCGTCCGATGAAGGATGCCGAGATCCAGGCGTTCGAAGAGAAATACGGCTACAAGCCGACTGCCGTGCCGGTGGCCATCGACGCCCTGGCGGTATTCGTGCACAAGGACAACCCGATCAAGAGCCTGGATATGGCGCAGATCGACGGGATTTTTTCTGCCACTCGCCTGTGCGGCGGCAGCAATATCAAGACCTGGGGCGATGTGGGTCTGACCGGCGAGTGGGCGGATAAGCCGATTCAGTTGTTCGGTCGTAACTCGGTATCGGGCACTTACGGTTACTTCAAGGAAACCGCCCTGTGCAAAGGCGACTTCAAGGCTAACGTCAATGAGCAGCCGGGTTCGGCTTCCGTTGTGCAGTCGATCTCCAGCACCATCAATGCCATCGGTTATTCGGGCATTGGTTACAAAACCTCCAGCGTGCGTGCGGTACCGCTGGCGAAAAAAGGTGGCGAAGCCTTTGAAGCCAACGAAGAAAACGCCCTGGCTGGCAAGTTCCCGCTGGCGCGTTTCTTCTACGTTTACGTCAACAAGGCACCGAACAAGCCGCTGAGCCCGCTGGATGCCGAGTTCGTCAAGCTGGTGCTGTCCAAGCAAGGTCAGGACGTAGTCGTGAAAGACGGCTACATCCCGCTGCCGAAAAAGGTCATCGACAAGACCATTGCGGAGCTGGGTCTGTAAAGACTGCCTGGTTGGCAAGGACGCCTAAGTAAGTCGCACGCCCGCCTTCGTTTACGACAGGTGGGCGTTGTTTTGTCAAAGCGCTGTAACTTTTCTGTCACAAAGGCTCGCTAGAGTTAGCGCCTTGTATAGCGACAGAACTCCTTATGGCGCGCTCATGGCTGCGCAGAGACGCTCTTACCTATGAATGACTTGGCTAGTGAAACCATGACCGCCACCAGCAAATCCCTCGGGCTGGACTTCAACACCCCGGCCCTGCAGCGCAAGCGGCGTATCCGTGCGCTGAAAGATCACTTCGCCCGCTGGGCAGTATCCATCGGTGGTATGGCGGTACTCGGTGCCATCACCCTGATCTTCTTCTACCTGGCCTACGTGGTTATGCCGATGTTTCAGGGCGCCAGCCTGGAAAGCCGCAAGCCGGTGCAGGCGGCCTGGCTGAGTGAAGCCGCTGCGCCGCTGCTGCTGACACTGGAAGAGCAGAACCAGATGGCCATGCGTCTGGACCAGAACGGTCAGGTGCAGTTCTTTGATGCGAAGAACATGCAGCCGCTGAACCGCGTGCAACTGCCTATCCCGGCGGATACGCGCATCGTTTCGGTCGGCCAGGATGAGCCGGGCAGCAATCGCGTTGCCCTGGGCCTGTCCAACGGCCGGGTGCTGGTGTTTCAGCACCTCTACAAACTCAGCTACCCGAATGACGTGCAAACCATCACGCCGAGCATCAGTTATCCCTTCGGTGACACGCCGATTGAACTCGATGCCCAGGGCCGTGAGGTCGACCACATTGGTCTTAGCCTGAGCCGTGGCACGCTGATGTTGGTGGGCTCCACCGGTACCGCATTGCATGTGTTGAAGCTCGGTCGCGAAGAAAACCTGATGACCGGTGAAGTGACCCTCAGTGAAGAGCGTATTGCCCTGCCGCAGATCGCTGAGCCGATCAAGGCGCTGCTCATCGACCCACGGCAGATGTGGCTATACGTGATCAACGGTCGCGCTACCGCCGATGTCTTCGACATGCGCAGCAACAGTCTGAATGGTCGCTACAAGCTGCTTGCTGATGCCAAACTGGAAGTCAGCAACGTTACCTCGCTGCTCGGTGGCATCTCGCTGATGGTCGGCGACAGCGGCGGTGGTATTACCCAGTGGTTTATGGTGCGCGAAGAGGACGACAAGGCTTCGCTGACCTCGATTCGCAGCTTCCAGCTGGCCGGCAACCCCATTGTGCAGATACTCCCGGAGGAGCGCCGCAAGGGCTTCTTCGCCCTGGATGCCAAGGGCAATCTGGGTATCTTCCACAGCACCGCACACCGCACGCTGCTGGTTGAGTCGGTTGCTGAGGGCAAGGCCTTGGCCGCCCTGTCGCCGCGCGCCAACCGCGCGCTGATCGAGTCGGACGGCAAGCTGCAGCGTTTCCTGGTCGACAACCCGCACCCGGAAATTTCCTGGAGCTCGCTGTGGGGCAAGGTCTGGTACGAGAACTATGACGCGCCTGGCCACGTCTGGCAGTCGACCTCCGCCAGCACCGACAACGAACCCAAGCTGAGCCTCGCGCCGCTGGCCTTCGGTACGCTGAAAGCCGCGTTCTACGCCATGCTTCTGGCGGCGCCGCTGGCCATTGCTGCCGCGCTCTACACCGCCTACTTCATGGCCCCGGCGCTGCGCCGCAAGGTCAAGCCGGTGATCGAGCTGATGGAAGCGCTGCCGACGGTGATCCTCGGCTTCTTCGCCGGCCTGTTCCTCGCGCCCTATGTGGAAGGCCATCTGCCGGGGATTTTCAGCCTGCTGATCTTTACCCCGATCGGCATTCTGCTGGCTGGTTACCTGTGGAGCCGCCTGCCGGAGTCGATTCGCCTGAGTGTGCCGGACGGCTGGGAGTCGGCGATGCTGATCCCGGTGATCCTGCTGGTGGGCTATGTGTCGCTGGCCATGAGCGGCCATGTGGAGAACTGGCTGTTCGACGGCAACATGCGCATGTGGCTGAGCAATGACTTGGGCATTCCGTTCGACCAGCGCAACGCCCTGGTCGTCGGCCTGGCCATGGGCTTTGCGGTGATCCCGACTATCTACTCGATTGCCGAAGACGCCGTGTTCAGCGTGCCGAAGAGCCTGACGTTCGGTTCTCTGGCTCTCGGTGCCACGCCGTGGCAGACCCTGACCCGCGTGGTGATTCTCACCGCCAGCCCAGGCATCTTCTCGGCGGTGATGATCGGCATGGGTCGCGCCGTTGGCGAAACCATGATCGTGCTGATGGCCACCGGCAACACCGCGATCATGGACATGAACATCTTCGAGGGTCTGCGCACCCTGGCCGCCAACGTGGCGGTGGAAATGCCCGAATCGGAAGTCGGTGGTACTCACTACCGCGTGCTGTTCCTCTCGGCGCTGGTGCTGCTTGGCTTCACCTTTGTCATGAACACCCTGGCGGAGCTGGTGCGCCAGCGTCTGCGCGTCAAGTACGCCTCGCTCTAAGGATTGGGAAGGTATATGTCCGTGAAACAGAACAACCTGAAAACCTGGTTCAAGAGCGGTACGCCGTGGATCTGGATGAATGCCGGCGCGGTGTCCATCGCCGTGATCATGACTCTCGGTCTGATGATGGTGATCGCCGTGCGCGGCCTCGGTCACTTCTGGCCGGCGGATTTCGTTTAGGCTCACTACCAGATCCCTGGCCAGGAAGCCAAAGTAATGGCTGGCGAGATCACCCAGATCGAAGAAGTGCCGCGCGCCCGTCTGGCTGCTTCCGGCTTGCCGGTGCAGGCTGAAGGCGGCGAGTTTATGACCCGCGAGCTATTCAAAGTGGGTAACCGCGATGTGTATGGCGCGGACTTCACCTGGGTGGTCGGCGAATGGCTGAGCAACCTGCGCACCCCGGAAAACCTCACGGCGCTGGAGCGCCGCGAGTGGGGCAACTTCTACGGCTACCTGGTCAACGTCAAGGAGGCCGGTGAACTGGTCGCCGAAGGCGATGCCAGCTGGCCGGTGCTGCAGGAGCGCATCGAGCGCGTCGAGCAGCTGCACAAGAACCTGGTGCGCCTGGAGAAGAAAGACATCGGGCGGATCAACGCGGGCCTGGAGCGCATCCGTCTGCAAACCCGCAAGCTGGAGCTGCAGGGCAAGCTGGATGAAGTCGCCCAGGCTGAGCTGGACGCAGAACGCGCGCAGTGGGATGCCGAGTACAAGGTGCTGGAAACCAAGCTGATCGCCCTCAATCAAGCGTTCAATCGCGACAGCGTCACGCTCAAGACGGTTGATGGCCGTGAAGTGACCATCAGCCTGGGCAAAGTGGTGCGAGCCTTCCAGCCCAATGCCATGGGCACGGCTGACAAGCTCGGCTTCTACTTTGCCAAGCTGTGGGAATTTGTCAGCGACGACCCACGTGAGGCCAACACCGAAGGCGGCATCTTCCCAGCGATTTTCGGCACGGTGATGATGACCCTGATCATGGCCGTGATTGTTACCCCGTTCGGCGTGGTGGCGGCCATTTACCTGCGTGAATACGCCAAGCAGGGCCCGTTGACCCGGGTAATCCGCATCGCGGTAAACAACCTGGCGGGTGTGCCGGCCATCGTTTACGGCGTGTTCGGCCTGGGCTTCTTCGTCTACGTGCTGGGTGGCTCGCTCGACCGCATGTTCTTCCCGGAAGCCGCACCGGCACCGACCTTCGGTACGCCGGGCCTGCTCTGGGCCTCGCTGACCCTGGCGATCCTCACCCTGCCGGTGGTGATCGTGGCCACCGAAGAAGGTTTGGCGCGGATTCCGCGGGCGGTGCGTGAGGGCTCTCTGGCCCTCGGTGCGACCAAGGTGGAAACCCTTTGGCGCGTGGTGCTGCCCATGGCCAGCCCGGCGATGATGACCGGCCTGATTCTCGCCGTGGCCCGCGCCGCTGGCGAAGTGGCGCCGCTGATGCTGGTGGGCGTGGTCAAGCTGGCGCCGAGCCTGCCGGTGGATGGCAACTACCCGTACCTGCACCTCGATCAGAAGATCATGCACCTGGGCTTCCACATCTACGACGTCGGCTTCCAGAGCCCCAACGTCGAAGCCGCGCGGCCGCTGGTGTACGCCACCGCGTTGCTGCTGGTGCTGGTCATCGTGGTGCTGAACATGGCGGCGGTGTATATCCGCAACCACCTGCGCGAGAAGTACAAGGCGCTGGATCACTAATCATCGCGCCGCGGCCTGCTGGCCGCGGCGGCTTAACGCATTTGTTAGCGTAGGGAGCATCCCATGCAGCACGAAACACATACACACGGTATCGACATGGCGGCCCTCGGCCGCGACCGCCAGGGCCTGAACATGGCCAACGAGCGCGTGGCCATCGACGTACCGGGTCTGAACCTCTACTACGGCGACAAGCAGGCGCTGTTCGACGTCAAGATGAGCATTCCCAACCAGCGCGTGACGGCCTTTATCGGCCCGTCCGGTTGCGGTAAATCGACCCTGCTGCGCACCTTCAACCGGATGAATGATCTGGTCGACGGTTGCCGCGTGGAAGGCGAAATCAACCTCGACGGCAAGAACATCTACCGCAAGGGCGAAGATGTCGCCGAGCTGCGTCGTCGCGTCGGCATGGTGTTCCAGAAGCCTAACCCGTTCCCCAAGAGCATCTACGAGAACGTGGTGTACGGCCTGCGCATCCAGGGCATCAACCAGAAGCGCGTGCTCGATGAAGCCGTGGAATGGGCACTGAAAAGCGCGGCGCTGTGGGATGAAGTGAAGGATCGTCTGCACGAGTCGGCGCTCGGCCTGTCCGGTGGTCAGCAGCAGCGCCTGGTGATCGCCCGTACCGTGGCGGTCCAGCCGGAAGTGCTGCTGCTCGACGAACCCTGCTCGGCCCTCGACCCGATTTCCACGCTGAAAGTCGAAGAGCTGATCTACGAACTGAAATCCAAGTACACCATCGTTATCGTGACCCACAACATGCAGCAGGCGGCGCGGGTCTCGGATTACACGGCGTTTATGTACATGGGCAAACTGATCGAGTTCGGTGATACCGATACGCTGTTCACCAACCCGGCGAAGAAACAGACAGAGGACTACATCACCGGTCGTTACGGCTGATGGCAAGCCCATCCTAAGCAGAGACGTTATTCGGTTCATTCAAGGGTTTGCACATGATCAACAAAGAAAACCTTACCCAGCACATCTCCCAGCAGTTCAACGTCGAGCTGGAGGAGGTGCGTAGCCACCTGCTGGCGATGGGCGGCCTGGTCGAGAAGCAGGTCAATGACGCGGTCACCGCGCTGATCGATGCCGACTCCGGTCTGGCTCAGCAAGTGCGCGAGATCGATGACCAGATCAACCAGATGGAACGCAATATCGACGAGGAGTGCGTGCGCATTCTCGCCCGTCGTCAGCCGGCCGCGTCCGACCTGCGGTTGATCATCAGCATCTCCAAGTCGGTTATCGATCTCGAGCGCATCGGCGACGAAGCGACCAAGATCGCCAAGCGCGCGATCCTGTTGTGCGAAGAAGGCGAAGCACCGCGCGGTTATGTGGAAGTGCGGCATATCGGCGATCAGGTGCGCCGGATGGTGCAGGAAGCGCTGGACGCGTTCGCCCGTTTCGACGCCGACCTGGCGCTGTCAGTGGCGCAGTACGACAAGACCGTCGACCGCGAATACAAGACCGCACTGCGTGAGCTGGTGACCTTTATGATGGAAGACCCGCGCTCGATTTCGCGCGTGCTCAACATCATCTGGGCTCTGCGTTCACTGGAGCGCATCGGCGACCACGCACGCAATATCGCCGAACTGGTGATCTACCTGGTCCGCGGCACCGACGTCAAACACATCGGTCTGACTCGTATGCAGGAAGAAGTGCAGGGCACCAAAAAAGGCCACTGAGTCGGCTGTTGTGGGCGGCGTTGACGCGCTGCCCGTGCGGGCCTACATGGCCAAGATGCACCTGATCGCGACATATGGTGCATTTCGGTTGGCCTTTGGCCAGTAGCCGTGACTATGCTTAAGGCCATCAGAACAGGAGTGGCCGATGAGCAAAGTCAGCGTGCTGGTAGTGGACGACGCAACCTTTATCCGCGATTTGGTGAAGAAGGGTTTACGCGACCACTTTCCAGGCATCCAGATTGAGGAAGCCGTCAACGGGCGCAAAGCTCTGCAGATGCTGACGCGCCAGCCGGTTGACCTGATTCTCTGTGACTGGGAAATGCCGGAAATGTCTGGCCTGGAACTGCTCACCTGGTGCCGCGAACAAGAAGCCCTGAAGATCGTCCCGTTTATCATGGTCACCAGCCGCGGTGACAAAGAGAACGTGGTGCAGGCGATTCAGGCCGGCGTTTCCGACTTTATCGGCAAACCCTTTTCCAACGAACAGCTGATCACCAAGGTGAAAAAGGCCCTCAGCCGTGCCGGCAAATTGCAGGCGCTGATGTCCAGCGCGCCGCCGAAAATGCTCAGCAGCGGCTCTTTTGCCAACGACTCGCTGTCCGCCCTGACGGGCGGCAAAGCCGATGTAGTCAAACCCGCAGCAGGGCCAGCGGTGCAAGCTGCCGCGGCCTTTGCCGGCAAACCTGCTGCCAAAGCAGCGGCTGCCAGCGCGCCCAGCGGGCGTGGTCAGGGCCAGTTGCGCTTGCCCGGTGGCGCCAGCATGTCTTGCGTGATCAAGGCCCTGAGCCTCAAGGAAGCGCTGCTGGTGGTCAAACGCACCGAGGAGCTGCCGCAGGTGCTGGAAAGCGCGGTGCTTGATCTGGAGCAGGGCGAGGCGGCAGAAACGGCGCGACTCAATGGCTATCTGCATGCCGTCGCGGCCTTTGAGCCAAAACCGGACAGCGAGTGGCTGCAACTGACCTTCAGATTCGTCGACCGCGACCCGCAGAAGCTCGACTACATCTCCCGGCTGATCGCTCGAGGCACCGCGCAGAAGCACTTCAGCCCGGGTGCTTAGGTTGGGCTGCGCTGTACACCGGCAACCTACCTGCGATCTCCCCGTTATCTGTTGCACGCAAGCCTTAGCCCGGATGCCATCCGGGGAAAGCCTGGCGAGCCATGCCGACCGATGGCGGTGAGCCGGTTCACAGCCTGACCCTTAGTGCCTCGCACGGCGGCGGTAGCGCTGCTAATCTCAAGGGTCCGGACACAGACAAATCATAAGATCCGAGTCGTTATGCTAGGGCGTTTGATACTTCTCTGCAGTTTGTTGACCCTTGCCGGCCAGGCAGTGGCGTTGACTATTTATAAGTACACCGATGCCAACGGCGTGGTCACCTATACCGACCAGGCCGCGCCCGGTGCGCAGGTGTTCGTGTTTCGCGACCGCATGGTTGAGCGCCTGGACAACCAGGTAAAGCTGGAAACCAAGAAACACGAAGCGGGTGAAACCCTGTTGGTACGCAACGACCTGTACGCACCGGTGCAGATCGAACTGCGTCTGGAAGCCACTGACAACGTCACCGGCGTGCCGAACAAGCCGATCAGCTGGGTGTTGCCGCCGCGCAGCAATATTCGCCTGGCCACCCTGGCTCCGCGCGATGCCAGCAAACCCATGCGTTACACCCCCAAGCTGCGTTACGCCATGGGCGATCCGCGCCTGCTACCGACGCAGAAGAGCTACCCGTTGCCGTGGCGCGGTGGCCCGTTCCGTCTGACCCAGGGCGCCAATGGCCAGTACAGCCACTTCACGCCGAAAGGCCGCTACGCCATGGATATCGCCATGCCCGAAGGCACGCCGATTGTTGCGGCGCGCGGCGGCATTGTGGTGAAAACCGAAAATCAGCAGGGCGGTCGTGGCAACAACCCGTCCGGCAACTACGTACGTATCCTCCATGACGACGGCACCATGGGCGTTTATCTGCACCTGATGAAGGGCTCTGTGGCGGTCAGCGAAGGCAGCCGCGTGCACGCCGGCAGCATACTCGCGCGCTCCGGCAATACCGGCAACAGCACCGGCCCGCACCTGCATTTCGTGGTGCAGCGCAATGTCGGCCTGGCGCTGGAATCGATCCCCTTCAACTTCGCCCAGCCGGTCGACAGTCTGCCTAACTTCGCGGTGGGTGGGGAGTAACCCATCCTACAAGGCGGCGAGGATGCTCAATCGAGCTTTAGCACCTTGGCCAGCACGATCTTCGGGCCTTTCATCTTCTTGACGATGATGCGTAGGCCGTCGACTTCCAGCACTTCCTCTTCCTCGGGCATGCGCTTGAGGGTTTCGTAGATCAGCCCGGCGAGGGTTTCCGCTTCGACGTGATCGAGGTCGACGCCGAGCAGGCGCTCGACTTTGGCCAGTGGCGTGTCGCCGCGTACCAGCAGCTTGCCCGGCTGATAGGCGAGGATGCCGCGTTCGGCCTTGCGGTGTTCGTCCTGAATATCGCCGACCAGGGCCTCGAGCACGTCTTCCATGGTCAGGTAGCCAATTACCTTGCCGTCGGCTTCCTCGACCAGGGCGAAGTGCGAGCCGCCCTGGCGGAACTGTTCCAGCAGGTTGGACAGCGGCATATGCCGGCCAACCCGCTCGATGGGGTGCATCAGCTCGGCCAGCTTCAACGCCGAGGGCAACATCTCCAGCAGCGACAGGTGCAACAGCAGATCCTTGATATGCAATACGCCGACATACTCGCCGCTGGTCTCGTCGTAGATCGGGTAGCGGCTGTACTTGTGCCGGCGAAATACGCTGAATACTTCATCCAAGGCAGCCGTCAGTGGTAGGTAGACCAAGTCCTCGCGGGAGTTGGCCCAGTCCACCACTTCCAGTTCGCCCAGCTCCACGGCCGAGGCCAGTACGCGCATGTCCTGGTCGCTGGGGTTGCTGGCGCGGCTGGAGTGCAGGATCAGCTTGAGTTCGTCGCGGCTGTAGTGGTGCTCATGGTGCGGCCCCGGCTCGCCCTGGCCGGCCACGCGCAGAATGGCGTTGGCACTGGCGTTGAGCAGGAAAATCGCCGGGTACATGGCCCAGTAGAACAGGTACAACGGCACGGCCGTCCACAGCGAGAGCAGCTCGGGTTTGCGGATGGCCCATGATTTTGGTGCCAGCTCGCCGATCACGATATGCAGATAGGAAATGATCGCGAAGGCGCTAAAGAAGGCGATGCCATGCACCAGCTTCGGTGACTCAATGCCGATGGCGGCGAGCAGCGGTTCGAGCAGGTGGGCAAAGGCGGGTTCGCCGACCCAGCCGAGGCCGAGGGAGGCCAGGGTGATGCCCAATTGGCAGGCCGACAGGTAGGCGTCCATCTGGTTGTGTACGGTGCGCAGGATATGCCCGCGCCAGCCGTGGGCTTCTGCCAAGGCATCGACCTTGGTGGCACGTAAGCGAACAATGGCGAACTCGGCGGCGACGAAGAAGCCGTTGAGCAGCACCAGAAACAGGGCGAAGAGGACGAGGCCGAAATCGGCGAAATAGTTGCTGGCGACGTAACTCGTGGAGGGGTCCATAGAAGGTTCGGGTAGTGAATGACCGCTAAAGGGTGGGGGCTGGCTGCCGGCTTTGCAAGTACGCTGCGGTTACTGGCCGCGCCGCACCACTTGCAGCATGGGGAAGTGGCAGGTGAAGGTGCTGCCCTTGCCCAGACGGCTGGCGATATCCAGCCGCGCGCGGTGGCGCAGCAGCACATGCTTGGCGATGGCCAGGCCCAGACCGGTGCCGCCGGTGTTGCTGGCGCGGCTGGAGTCGACCCGGTAGAAACGCTCGGTCAGGCGTGGCAGATGTTTGGCCTCAATACCCAGGCCGCTGTCCTGCACGCTGAGGTGCGCACCCTGTTCATCGCCCCACCAGCGCACATGAATCTCGCCTTCGTCCGGGGTGTATTTCACCGCATTGAACACCAGGTTGGAAAAGGCGCTACGCAGTTCCGTCTCGCTGCCCTTGAGCTTGATATGCGGATCGGCTTCCAGGCTGATGCGGTGATGACGCTCGCCGGACAGCGCCTGGGCATCGTTCTTGATACTCAGCAGCAGCAGATCAACGGCCACCGGTTGGTTGTCCGAGGGGTAGTCGGTGGCTTCCAGCTTGGCTAACAAGAGCAGGTCATTGAGCAGGTTCTGCATCCGCCCGCCTTGCTGCTGCATCTGCTGCAGCGCCCTCAGCCAGCGCGGATTAACGTCCTCGACGTTATCTAACAGGGTTTCCAGGTAGCCGGCGATCACCGTCAGTGGCGTGCGCAGCTCGTGGGAGACGTTGGCGACGAAGTCCTTACGCATCTGCTCCAGCTGATACAGGCGGGTGATGTCGCGCACCAGCATCAGGTGCTCACGATTGCCGTACTGGGTGATATGGAATTGCAGGCGCAAACGGTCGCTGACCGGCGACGGCAGCTCCAGCGGCTCGTTGTAATTGTGGTTCTCGAAATACTCGATAAAGCGCGGGTCGCGCACCAGGTTGGTGATCTGTTGGCCGCTGTCCTGTGGGGTTTTCAGGCCCAGGAGTTTTTCGGCGGCGATGTTCCACCATTCCAGGTTGCCGTCGCGGTCGAGCATGATCACCGCATCTTTCAGCGCGGCGGTCGACTCCTGTACGCGGTCGATCACTGCCTGCAGGCGGCCACGGACTTTCTGGTCGCGGCGCTGCAGGTGATAGATGCTGTCGAACACTTCGCCCCACAGGCCGTAGCCATCGGGCGGTGCTTCATCACCCTGGCGGGTGCGCAGCCATTTGTGCAAACGCAACAGTTGTTGCAGGTGCCAGCCGAGGTAGCCGGCCAGGCCGAGTAGCAGGGTCCAGGCGTATTCGCCAGTGATCAGCCCGAGCAGCAGGCAGACACCGACCAGCAGCAACAAGCGACGTATCAGGGGGCCGCGCCAGTCTTGATTCAATTCAAACTCATCCGCCAATCAATCCATGGTTGCCAGGTCGTGCAGTGGCTCAGCTCTTGGTGGAGAAACGGTAACCCGTGCCACGTACAGTCTGCACCAGGTTTTCGTAAACCTCGCCAAGCGCTTTGCGCAGGCGGCGGATATGCACGTCGACGGTACGCTCCTCGACATACACGTTGCCACCCCAGACCTGATCGAGCAGCTGACCACGGGTGTAGGCGCGCTCCTGGTGGGTCATAAAGAACTGCAGCAGGCGGTATTCGGTGGGGCCCATTTCGGCCGGTTTGCCGTCGATGGTCACGCGGTGGCTGACCGGGTCGAGTAGCAGGCCACCGACTTCGATCGGCCCCTCGCTGTCGGTCGGGCCGGCACGGCGCAGCACGGCCTTGAGGCGGGCGACCAGTTCACGCGGGGAGAACGGCTTGGTGATGTAGTCGTCGGCGCCGACTTCCAGGCCCTGGATCTTGTTGTCCTCTTCGCCCTTGGCGGTGAGCATGATGATCGGAATATCGCCGGTCAGCTCATCGCGCTTGAGGCGCCGCGCCAGTTCGATGCCGCTGGTGCCGGGGAGCATCCAGTCGAGCAGGATCAGATCGGGTTTGCGGTCGACGATGATGGCGTGCGCCTGCTGGGTGTTCTCCGCTTCCAGGCACTCGTAGCCGGCCATTTCCAGGGCTACGGCGATCATTTCACGGATCGGTGCTTCGTCATCGACGATCAGGATGTTCTTGCCAACCATGGGTCAAGCCTCGGGTCATCTCGCTGTAATGGGCTGCATTAGATAACGGAATTATTGCAGCGATATGACAGGCGCGCGGCAAAGCTTCTTTCTAGCTGCGCAAGGCGTAGTCCAGTACCAGACCGATAAAGATCGCCAAGCCTGCCCAATGGTTGTGCAGAAAGGCATTGAAACAGGCCATCGGCTTGCGGTTGCGGGTCTTGTGAAACTCCCAGGCAAAGCAGCCGGCGGCCACCAGCAGGCCGAGGTGGAAGTACAGGCCCAGCTCGAAGCGCGCCGCCGCCAGCATCAGGCAGAGCAGCGCCAGCCCCTGGAGGATGACGATAATCAGGCGGTCGGCATCGCCAAACAGAATGGCAGTAGAGCGCACGCCGATCTTCAGGTCGTCTTCGCGGTCGGCCATGGCGTAGTAGGTGTCGTAGGCCACTGTCCAGAGCAGGTTAGCGATATACAGCAGCCAGGCTTCCGGCGGCAGATTGCCGGTTTCGGCGGTAAACGCCATCGGCATGCCCCAGGAAAACGCCGCACCGAGCACCACCTGTGGGTAGAAGGTGTAGCGCTTCATAAAGGGGTAACAGGCGGCCAGAGCCAGGCCGCCGAACGACAGCCAGATGGTGGTGGCGTTGGTAAACAGCACCAGCACAAAGCTGGCCGCCACCAGCACGGCGAACAGGATCAACGCCTCGCGCGGTTGGATCTTGCCGCTGGCCAGCGGCCGCGCCTTGGTGCGGCTGACATGGCCGTCGAAGTTGCGGTCGGCATAATCGTTGATCACGCAGCCGGCGGCGCGCATCAGCAATACGCCGACTACGAAGATAAACAGGTTTTTCGCGCTCGGCACGCCCTCGGCCGCCACCCACAAGGCCCACAGCGTTGGCCACAGCAGCAGGTAGATGCCGATGGGCTTGTCCAGGCGCATCAGCTGGATAAAGTCCCAGGCGCGCGGGTGCAGGCGGTTGAGTGAATGCAGCAGGCGGGTATACATCGAGCGCGTCTCCATGCGAGGTGCGGCTGATTATACGGAGGGCGTAGGGTGGATCACGCTTTATCGATCCACCAGGGTGGCTGCAAGGTGGATGTAAAAACGACATCCACCCTACGGCGTGTCGAGCTCGGCGGCCTGCCAGAATTCGGGGAGGAACACCTCGGCCACCAGCACCCCCAGTGCACCACGGCTAAAGCACGAGCGGCGTGCCCACAGGCGCTCGCTGCAGGCGTCTGCTGGCAGCCACTGCGCCGGGTAGCGGCATACCTGCAGTTCGCCACGGTCAAAGGCGCGGTCACTGAACAGCAACTCACCCAGCGAGCGGCTGCCGAGTTGCTCCAGCGCCAGGCCGGAGCCTTCCAGGGCGCTGCGCGCCGCCACGCTGCGGGCGAATACCCAGGGCTGGCCGTGACCGCGTAGGTACACCTCGCGCACCCAGCCCTGGCTGCCGCTGACTACGCCCAGCGCGTTGCACTCATCGCTGCGCAGGCGCTGCCAGCCTTCATGCAGCGGGGTGACGCTGAAGCCATCGGCTGACAGCGCGGTCAGACGCCGCGTCAGCGAATCCTCATTGAATAGCCAATCGCGCACCGCAGCAGTGGGCGCAGGGTGCAGTTGGTTGGCGGTCAGCCAGCGCGGCGGATGAGCGAGAGCGGCGTGGGGCACGGGCAGGTTTCACCGTAGGCAGAGGCGCGCGAGTCTAACATGGGCCTTGGGCCCGGACAGGTAGCAGCAGGCGCGGCGATTGGCCGCTACGCCGGGCAGAACCCGACTTTGGTTGGCCTCTATGGCGCGCTATTCATCGCCCGGCGGCTTGGCGCCCCTGCACATATGCGGTAGTTTCCCCGGCGCAATAGCCGTGTGATCCGCCTGAGGTAGTTATGAAGAAGTGGCAATGTGTAGTCTGTGGACTGATTTACGACGAGAGCCAAGGCTGGCCTGATGAGGGCATCGCCGCCGGTACGCTCTGGCAGGATGTCCCGGAAGACTGGCTGTGCCCCGACTGTGGCGTGGGCAAGCTTGATTTTGAAATGATCGAAATCGGTTGAGTCCAGGCTGTGACAAGCGGCGACCCAAGGGTCGCCGTTTTGTTTAGCGAGTGCGCATACTGAATACCCCGAATGAGCTGAATAAGCGCCGAGGTGTTTATGCGCAAGTGGCAGTGTGTGGTGTGCGGTTTTATCTATGACGAAGCCCTCGGCCTGCCCGATGAAGGCATCGCCCCTGGCACGGCCTGGGAAGATATTCCCGCCGATTGGCTGTGCCCCGATTGCGGCGTCGGCAAGATGGATTTCGAGATGATCGAGATCGCCTGAGCCGCGTCAGCCCTGAAATCTATTACGGCCGCCGCAGTGCGCGGCCTGTGTGAGGAATGCAGCATGAGCGCACCTGTCGTCATCGTCGGCACCGGCCTGGCCGGCTACAACCTGGCCCGTGAGTTTCGCAAGCTGGACAGCGAAACCCCGCTGCTACTGATCACCGCCGACGACGGTCGCTCGTACTCCAAACCCATGCTGTCCACCGGCTTTGCCAAGAACAAGGACGCCGATGGCCTGAGCATGGCCGAGCCGGGCGCCATGGCCGAGCAGCTCAAGGCGGAAGTACGCACCCACACCCGCATCAGCGGCATCGATGCGGGCCACAAGCAGCTGTGGATCGGTGAAGAGGCCGTGCCCTATCGCGACCTGGTGCTGGGCTGGGGCGCCGAGGTGATTCGTGTGCCGGTCGAAGGTGATGCCGATGATGCGATCTTCTCGATCAACGACCTGGAAGATTACGCGCGCTTTCGCACGGCGGCGGCCGGCAAGCAGCGCGTCCTGCTGTTGGGCGCCGGGCTGATCGGTTGTGAGTTTGCCAACGACCTGAGCCTGGGTGGCTATCAGGTCGAGCTGGTCGCACCCTGCGAACAGGTGATGCCAGGCTTGCTGCATCCGGCTGCCGCCGCTGCAGTTCAAGCTGGTCTGGAAGGGTTGGGCGCGCGCTTTCACCTCGGCCCGGTGCTGGCCAGCCTGAATCACCAAGGCGATGTGTTGGAAGCGCACTTGTCCGACGGCACGCTGATCGAGTGTGACTTGGTGCTGTCTGCCGTAGGGCTGCGTCCGCGTATCGAGCTGGCGGCTGCGGCCGGGCTGGCGGTCAACCGTGGGGTGGTGGTCGACCGCCAGCTGCGCACCTCCCACGCCAATATCTACGCCCTGGGTGACTGCGCCGAGGTTGACGGGATCAACCTGCTCTACGTCATGCCGCTGATGACCAGCGCGCGTGCCCTGGCGCAAACCCTGGCCGGCACCCCGACGGCGGTGAGCTACGGGCCGATGCCGGTCACGGTAAAAACCCCGGTCTGCCCGCTGGTGGTTTCGCCGCCACCACGCGGCCTGCAAGGCGAGTGGAGCGTGGAGGGCAGCGGCGCCGATATCAAGGCGCTGTGCCATGACAGCAGTGGCGCGCTGCTCGGTTATGCGCTGACCGGTACGGCCGTGCAGGATAAATTGGCCCTGAATAAGCTGCTGCCTGCGCTTTTGGCCTGAATGGCGGGCGTTCTGTCGGATATGCCACAAAATTGCCTGGTTTAACTGTCGGACAAGACTGGCGCAGGGCCCAATGGCATGCCATCCTCCCTCAGTCTGCCGCAGCCTAGAGCTGTTGCGGCGCCTTGGTATCTGCTCGCGCAGAGCAGCCCGGACACAACAACAAAAAACCGTAAAGAGGCATTTATGCGTAAACCGGAACTCGCCGCCGCTATCGCCGATAAGGCGGATCTGACTAAAGATCAGGCAAACCGTGTACTTAACGCGGTACTCGAAGAAATCACCAACGCACTGAACCGCAAGGACAGCGTCACCCTGGTGGGCTTCGGTACTTTCGTGCAACGCCATCGCGGTGCTCGCACCGGTAAAAACCCGCAAACCGGCGAGCCGGTAAAGATCAAGGCCAGCAACACCGTCGCCTTCAAACCGGGCAAGTCCCTGAAAGATGCTGTAAATTAAACACAGAGCGTTTCATTTTCTGTGGATAAGTTCTGCAAAGCCCCGTAATTCGGGGCTTTGCGCTATCCGAGGTAAGTGAAATTATCGAAACGGTGTTTCATTAAATACTCAAAAGAAAAAGTGATCGCATTGAAGCAGTAGCGTTTCATTATTGACGCCCATTTAGCCTGTCTATAGGCTTCCGTGCTCGTGAAAAAAGCGCGGTGTTTCATTTGAAGAATTCAGTCTTTTCGCTCACTACCGTCGTCTTCGATAAATTGGGCGGTATAAAACTAAAGCTAGTAACTGAAAGTAGTCAGGTTGATATATTTGCCGGCGCGTATGCTTTGCAACGATTCGACAATGGTTCGAAGCCAAATACCATACGAGTTGATCAGAGCTCAATTCTGATCCTGTATCGGTTCTGTGAAATTCAAAAAATAGATTTGATTGAGCGCATCGCAAATCTTAATCCGCTTACTATCGGTGAAATTGAGTCTTTCTCATCGTATTGCGGCTTTGCTCAACAGAGCGGCGAGCAGGTTAATCCGAATTGGTATGGTGCCCGCATGCGAGGTGCTAAAAAATTTATAGATTACCTGTGGCTGTTCTATGAGGGACGGTGCGCTCGAAACTTAGAGCAACTCAAAATTGCTAAGCGTTCGTATGAGAGGATGACTGCCGGCTTCAAGTTGTATATGAAAGCCCCTTACAGGGGCGATAAAAAAGACAGGGTCGGCCTTACTCCTGCACTTCAGGCTAAATTCATTGCAATTATTGACCCTGATGAGAGCAATAATTTAAATCCTTGGAAGATTTATAAGGTGCGATGGAGAAATTATATTCTCCTGCTTCTATTGATGTTGGGCGGAAATCGTAAAGGTGAGACGTTGTTGTTGAAGCTGAACAATTTCCAGCTTACAGGAATGCGAAAGTATTACGACATCGTCAAGAACAAAGATGTGATTGATTATCCTCGCGCTGAGTCCCCCTCAGTTAAAACACTCGGCCGGCAGGTGGTGTTGCATGATCAACTGGCCGCATTAGTTGAACACTACATTGTGAATGTCAGAAAAGAATTCATCGGCTGGCAGTCAACAAGCTATGTCTTCCTGTCTTACCGGGATGGGCGTCCTCTTTCAGTGCAGACTCCTAATTCAATCCTGAATGAACTTATAAAACAATATCCAGAATTTGTGGGTCTTCTCAGCCCCCATCGCCTTCGCAATACGTTTCATGATCTTTTGAATCAGGCACTGGATAGAAAATTTAAGGGTGAAAGTGGTTTAAGTCGTAAGGTTTTAAAAGCACCTATTCAGGAGGCGGCAGGCGGTTGGGCTAAGAATAGTAATATGCCTGAGCATTATGCTAAAGGATCGATACAAGCCAAAGTAGCTGAGTTACAAGCCCTACTCCAGCAAGAAGCCCTTAAGCCACAACTGGTTGATTAAATGAAAGAACTCCATAGTCAGAGGGTGTTGTCCGGCAACGATGAACTTTCAGATTTTTTGCCGGGAGGCACTTTTGTAAAAAGTCGATTGGGCTATGACATCGAATTATTTGATGAGTATGGTGGCTTTCGGTCTGCAATAAAACTGCCGGATGATACGGGTGAGTTTGTTTATCTTACATCACAGTATCTTAATCTGTTGGATTTTGAGTTAAGTGAGATTGCGAGGAGTTATCTAAGATATATCTTGGAGAGATATCATGCTTCAACTGTTAGAATTAAATATAAGTTTCTTGATTTGTTTGCCCGTGAGATGTCCAAAGGAGTTCATATCAACGACTTCTTGGAAAATATTTCTGTGCTTGAAAATAAAGAAAAGGCAGCATATATCTCTGCTTGTAAGGAATTTTTGAAGTTTCTATTGCTTTGCGGCTATGAAGATCTTTCACTTGAAGTGTATGAGGATTTCCATAAACTTCGAAATTATTCAGGTAAAGAAAATGCCTATTTAGCTCTATTTGTAATGGATGATGCCAGAGGGCCATTTACTAGAGAGGAAGTTTCCGTACTGTCAGGTCAGGTTAATAACCAGGCACTTCCGTTGGAATTTCGCTTGGTGTTAGATCTGTGTTTGTGTTTTGGGTTGAGACCAATACAAATTTCTTTATTGAAAAGAAAAGATTTTATTAAAGATAGTAGGAGCGGATTGTATTATCTTAACGTGCCGCGCGTGAAGCAAGATTCGCGCAATCGGCGAGTTCAATTCAGCTCTCGAATACTCACGGAAAGAACTGCAAGTCTTATTCAGTCTTACATAGATTCTGCAAAAAATCCCGATGGTATTGATCCTGCAGAGCTACCACTTTTTATTAACTCAAAATCGATAAATTTAGAACGAGACGGAAATACCTTAGGAAGTCACTACTGGGAAGATGCAGAGCGGTTGTCAAGTGACTATTTCTCAGATGAGTCAAAGCGGGCCATACTCTACCAAAAGTCGAGTGGCAAAATTAATTATATCCTTTGGGGAAATGAACATAGGCTGCCATTTTCCCCTCGTACCGGAAAGAAATTCAGTTTGTGTGCATATAGATTTCGTTACACGGTTGGCACGCAAGCAGTAATGTCCGGTTGTTCGCCAGAAGAGCTTGCCGATTTACTCGATCACAATGATACGAATAGCATTAAACACTACTTCAGATTCACTCATGAAATGTGGGAGATTCTAGAAAATGCTACGTTGAGTCGCATTGAACAGAAGCAATTCACAGCTGCTTGGATGAGAGAAGGTGACCTTGTAAATAATATATATAGTCACGTATGTGAACCAAGAAATTTCAATGTCATAGGAAAGTGTGCGTCTCAATCTATATGCTTCGAGGAGCCGGCGGTATCTTGCTATTCGTGTGACAGATTTTGTCCTAATAAAGATGTTGTAGCACATGAAAGTGCTTTGGAGGGTTTGGTAGAGCGAAAAGATCGCTTGCTAACCGTCAGCACCGCTAATGTAGTTTCAGTTATAGACCAGGCCATAGCTGGTTGCCGTGCTGCAATCGCCTACTCTGAAGGGCAGGACGTGGTTCTAATTAATGTGAAGGAAGTCTGAGTGCAAAATATAATGGCACAGGATATTTTGCATGAGGAGCTTCGGATTAAGCTAAACCGCCTTGCCAGCAAAGCCGAGGAGAGATTCTCAAAACTCAGTTGTTTCAATGGGTCAAAGTGGGAGGATCTCTCCTGGTTATATAACGGAAGGCATAATGTTTATTTGCTGGCTCGCGGAGAAACTAATGCAGAGTTAATGCTACTTAATAAGGTCTTCTTGGTAAGTTATCTCTGGGACAGAAGGGCGGACCACAAGGTGGTATCAGCTGGTCGCGTTATGGACTTATCGGCTGCGGTAAAGTATATGGCTGCTCAGGGTGTTGTTAACCTTAGAGGGCTTGATCAATCTTCCTACATGACAACGTTTAAATATATTCAAACACGCTATAAATCACCTGCTAGTGCATGTAGATCGCTAAATTATTTTATCAGATTCATCTTTAATTCTTCCTTGACCGTTAGCAATTTTGACCTCATCGGTACGCAGGATCTTCAAGAGAAAGATAAGTATGGCCGTGTTGCCCTTGGAGATAAACTGCCGCTTCCAGAATTGGTCAAAGCAATCATAGCGTTGAAGTGGGCAGTGCAAGACCAGTGGGATGGCAGCTTTCGTGCTCAGATGGATATGTTGTCGGTTCTGACTCAGGCATTTCAATATGGATTAGGCCTAAGAATCGGGGAGGTTCTGCGGTTACCTAAGAACTGCTTAGTTACAATAAACAGTGAGTTATATTGTCGAGTATGGACAGAAAAAGGTGCGGAGCCAATCGCCAGGTATGTCCCTACTATCTGGAGAGCCGCCCTCTGTGAAGCGGTTCTCCGAATTGATGCCATCTGCGAACCCTACAGAAAAAGGGCTTTGAGCATTGAAGATGGTTCCTATGCCGAGACTCTCGATTATCGCTTTCAGGGAAGAACAGAAGCAATTGATCGGCATATTGAGTCTACCCTAAACTGTCTATCTAAGAAAATAGAGTCTAATGTTTCAGCGTCTGAAAGACAGTTGCGCCTCCTGAAGTATCTGCCGGATGAAGAACTTGTTGAGCTCAAGAATTTGCGTGAGTACTTACCATTTGCCTCGAATTCGCACGACTCTACTTCACTCCTTAAATTCTACAAAAAAAACGGATTTAAGATAACTTCAAAATCACTCGGAAAGGTAAAGTGCGTTTATTATGTACGAGGATCTGATGTTAAGCAGCGACTTGCTCAATTGATAGAGTTTCGCCGCAATATTGTTTTATATTCTGAGTTTTTTGAGGTGCTCCATAAACGACCACCTGCAGGAAGTCGGTCTAAGGATGTACACGCTCTAAAAGATAGGTTGCAGTCGCAAAGCCTGGCTTCTTTGGAAGCCTTTGTCTTGACGGGGGAGTCGTGTCTTTATGGTGCGAGGATAGTATATCTTAGTCGTGACGATGCAGTTGCCGCAATAAGAAATATTGTCAGTGGTGGGTATGATTATCGCGCTTACATTCCGATATTAGATGCTGAGGAACTTTATCCAGAGCTGTTCAACCAGAAGACCATGACCTACATTGCTAATGCAAATGCGGCTGGGTTCTACTCGTTTCTTAGAGTCTCGGAAGAACGAATCAATTTTTATAGGCCAGTCGCGAAAAGCAATAGAGTTAAGCATTCTGCCGTATCTGGGTTCTTGGTTGAACAGGCCAGCATTAAAAGTGCCGTTGTAGATGCTTTTGTATCAGTTAATACAAAAGTTAAGTCAGAACTAATCCAGGGAATTAAAGAGGAACTTCTAGCGGATGGAGTAGAGATTGGTTCGGCTACATTTGGGATAAATCAAAAAGTCTCTGATTATTTATTTGTTGTCCCAAGCAATCTTGGCGGTGTGTATAACGAACACATTCCATCTATCCTTGGCTATTTTTCTGTTCTATATGCGATAAAACCAGCTAAGCAGGGGCAGTCAGCGTTTGTCCGTTACGGTGTTGTAGCCAATGAAGAGATTGTAAGTACGTTTCAGACCCACAAGGGACGACATTGGCAAACTAATTCACTTTTTCGGGCGGGCTTGGCTGCAAGTATTGTGAATAAGTGGATGGGAAGATCTGATAGTCAAGGTGATCATTACGATCATCAGACTGCTAAAGAACGTGCTGAGAAAGTCGGTGAGCTTATGCTCTCTGAGCAGTCCCGCTTTATTGGTGATCTGGCGAATAAGGTCAAGGCTTGGACTGACAATGATATTCCGACCCAGAATGTGCAGACCTTTTTGACTGATATGCTGCAAACCGTACATTACGGTCCGCTTGGGCATTGTTTTCGTGATATTAATTTGAAGCCCTGCGAATTTCATCTGAAGTGTCTGACCGGCAATTCAGGAAAAGGCTGTAGAGAGTTCGTTGTAGATCTTTTAGATCCAGTTCAAATAAAGCAAGTCGAGTCAGAGCGTAATAGATCAGAAATTGAGTTGGCGCGGCTTTTTGAAGCCTTGAATAGACCCGGTATCCCGGTAGAGTCTGTTGAAATGCATATCGAACATCAAATGGCGATTTTTAGAAATGCTTCTTATATTTTAGATAATTCTGAGGTGGTGCTTAACGAAATTCAAGTTGAAAAGAGTAAGGACTATCAGCCATTTAGGACCAATGGCTCTGTTCCAAGCGACTGTGTATTCCAATGTGGAGTAGCTTGATTGTGACTACGTCTACTGAGCAATGGGGTAAAGCTTTTTCGGTATTGCAACAATTTGAAAGACAGCTGATAGATCCTTCAAACTTTGGGTGGAAGTATATTACCGATAAGTCTGGTGTATCTAAGCCGACCCTTTGGCGAAACAAGGAATTTGAAAAAGAGTTTCAACGTATTAAGGAAGTTGTCAAAAGTTATGCTCGTGGTGAGAAACAGTTCGATCAAGAGGTTTCACTGAAAGCGGCCAGAGATCGTGATCGAGATCACCAGATCGAGGTGCTCAAGGCACAGGTCCAGGAGTTGACGAAGCAATTAAATAGGGAGCGCGAAAGACTCATATACGCCTCTATGATTGCTCGCCGTAAGAATATCGATCCTGCGGAATTCTTAGATGAGAGCCCAGTGTTTCGTAAGCCTGCCAAAGGCGGCTCGGTGGTCAAGCTGCCATCAAAGGGGCACTAGCCAAGTCGGGTGCCATCATCTGGCTTTGTACTGGCATTTAAGGCCAAATAGCTCTTGCTGTACTTTTGCTCCGCGGCCAGCCCCTCAATGCCACCCTGTCCTCGAAACCGATGGGGTTGAGCTTCTCATCTCGGTCGATGCGGCGCATAACTAACTACTTGGCGTTGGCGGAGAGATAGAGTTCCGGCACCGCAATTCCCGCCGCCCTTGCCGCGGACATACAACGGTACTCGTTTACCGCCAACCTCGATAACTCCTCCTGGCCGCCCTTGATGATCAGGCCAGAGGTTTTCGAGGCGAGACCTGGCACATAGCAGGCTGCCAACCACATAAGTAACCCGAAAATACTGGCCACAATCGGCGGAGGTATCCTGTTTTCCAGTGTTCGCATAAAAGTGCTCGATAACGCAGCCACAGCGTTTGCGCCAGTCGCTATGTTTAGCGTACTTTTTGCAGTTCGCTCTGCACTAGTTCTAGCAGCGGCTCCGGGCCGAACTTCGTCAGCAGCGTGCCGTTGACGAAGAAAGTTGGCGTGCCTTGAATCCCCACTTTCTTAACGTCCGCTGCGTCTTTAGCCAGGATGTCGTCGATAGCCGGCGAGTTCATCGTGGCGCGGGCCTTCTCGACATCCAGGCCAACTGCTGCTGCGGCTTCCCAGGCCTTCTGCGCTTTCGCGTCGTCATGCCACAGCGGCTGGGCCTCCAGCACGGCTGCTAGCACAGGCTCGTAAAGCCCCTGCATTCGCGCCGTCTCCAGCAGGCGCACGGCCTCTTCTGAACCTTTGTGGAACAACACATAGCGCACGACCAGACGCACGTCCTGTGGGTACTGCGCCATGATTTGCTTTACGTAGGGGAAGAACGCCCGGCAGCTTTCGCACGATGGGTCGAAGAACTCGACGATGGTGACCGGCGCCTTGATTGGCCCAAGGGTTGGCGAGTGGAAACGTACCAACGAACTGCTCGCCTGGGTGACTGCTTGAGTCTCCTGAGGTGCTGAAAAACGCTGATAGAGCACTGCCGCAGCGATAAAGCCGGCAATGGTTACAGCGCTGATGGTCAGTACGATGGCACGTCTATTCATACAAGGGTTCTCCGGCGAATCAGGGCAAGAAGCAAGACGATGGCGGTGAAAGCCGCCAGGGAAAGCAGCGGCAGCGGCACGCTACCAAAGATCAGCATATCGGCCCCGGAACAGGAGGTTCCGGCGCTACACGGCTTGAGGTTTTCTGGAAGTATGCCCATGAACAGCAGGGAGTGATACAGGGCGATTGCCCAACCGATAACGGCCAGGGGCAAGGCGTAAAGCCAAACGGCGAAGTCCGCGCGATAACAGGCGACCGTCAGCATTACCCCCAAAGGAAACATGAAGATGCGCTGGAACCAGCACAGCACGCATGGGGTTTTGCCCATGACTTCACCGATAAACAAGGCGGCTAGGGTTGCGGCCACAGCCAGCAACCACACAGAGAGCAGCAAACCCCAGGGGTTAGCGGAGGGGTGACTCTGGCTTCTCATCGTTATTTACTCGCCATTTTCCTTAAATAGGGATGGCACGTTAGCGGGCCCGCAGCAGCTGTCGATTGGCTTTGTGTTACAGCATGCGTCCTGCACAGGAACCGGTCGATTCGCTTGGCGTTGCAACCAGCAGGCACAGCAACTATCGAGCTGGGCGGTTCATCTTGATGACGAAGCTCCCATTAAGGCTGGGGCTGGCAACTACAACGTGAATCGCGCCGGGGGTTTGTAAATACTTTCCGCGCTCTTCTAAGGCGATGGTCAATGACGGTGGCTTTTCCCAACATGGGTGTGCCCGTCATCCGGAAGCGCATTGACTCCGCCAGTGGTGTTCAGGCGCTGGAGGATTCCGCACTCGTCTACGCCCCGCTCAGAAGCGCAGCGGTGGCGCAACTCAACCAGCTGTTTTTGCAGCGCCAACAGGCTGGTCACGCGTGCTTGCACATGCTCAATGTGCTCATCCACTAAGCTATTTACACCCTCACAGTTTTCCTCTGGCCGATCCATCAGCGCCAGCAAACTTCTGATCTCGTCCAGGGTCATGTCCAGCGTTCGGCAGTTGCGAATGAACGTAAGCCGCTCAAGGTGCTCACTGCTGTACAGGCGGTAGTTACCCTCGCTGCGAGCCGGAGCCGGCAACAGCCCCTCGCGCTCGTAATAGCGAACCGTTTCAACCTGGCAATCGGCAAGCTTGGCCAGCTCTCCAATTTTCATGAAATACCTCTTCGACAAACGCTTGACCCTGTAGTGGCTTCAGGGTGTTCACTCTGCATAACTGATCAATGAGGATACCCCCATGGCTGGCTGCTGCAGTGATGAACACAAACCTGAAGCGGTTTCAAATGATGTCTGCTGTGACCCCAATGAGGCAATTAAGTGCTCCTCCGCTACAGCCTCAACGGTAAATGCCGTAGCTGGCTCCAGGCTCAGCAGCTTTCGCATTGCGCAAATGGACTGCCCTACCGAACAGTCGCTGATTCAGGACAAGCTGAGCAAGCTCGCAGGCGTAGATAAGCTCGACTTCAACCTGATCAAACGGATTCTTGGGGTATGGCACAACTTGCCGTCGACCGCCCCCATCGAGGAGGCGATCTTGTCCCTGGGAATGCAGGCAGAACCGCTCTCTGCTGAAGGGCAAGCCCGCATCAAAATTGAACAGATGGACTGCCCAACGGAAGAAAAGCTGATCCGCGACAAGCTCTCCTCAGTGCCCGGCATCAGCGCGCTGGAGTTCAACCTGCTGCAACGCGTACTGACGTTTAGCCACACAGCAGAAGCATTGCCAGCAGCACTGGCCGCGATTCGCGACCTTGGTTTCACGCCAGTGGTTGAGGATTCAGCAACAGCAAATGAAGAAGCGCAAGGAACCCCGCGCAAGAAAGCCTGGTGGCCCTTGGCGCTCTCGGGCGTGGCCGCCGTATCGGCGGAAGTGATCCACTTTGCCGAGCTTGCGCCAGATTGGGCTGTGGCTGGCGTGGCGCTGCTCGCCATTCTGCTGTGCGGCCTAACGACCTATAAAAAGGGCTGGATCGCGCTGAAGAACCGCAACCTGAACATCAATGCGCTGATGAGTATCGCGGTGACCGGTGCGGTGCTGATTGGGCAATGGCCAGAAGCGGCCATGGTCATGTTCCTCTTTTCTGTAGCAGAACTGATCGAAGCGAAGTCATTGGATCGGGCTCGCAATGCCATCCGCGGCCTGATGGATCTGACGCCGGAGCGCGCCACGGTGCAGCAGATCGATGGCACATGGCTTGAAGTTGACGTTAAAACTATCGCCGTAGGCGCATTGGTCAGGGTAAGACCGGGCGAACGAATCGGTCTCGACGGCGAGGTTACGTCCGGCAACTCCACCATCAACCAAGCGCCCATCACGGGGGAAAGCCTGCCCGTAGAGAAAACCATTGGCGACCCGGTTTTTGCAGGAACCATCAACGAAGCCGGCTCCCTGGAATACCGCGTCCTAGCCGCCGCTGCCAACACCACGCTGGCACGTATCATTCACGCGGTCGAAGAGGCGCAGGGTTCACGTGCGCCGACCCAGCGCTTTGTCGATCAATTCGCCAAGGTATACACCCCTGTCGTATTCCTATTCGCCCTAGCTATCGCCATTGTGCCGCCACTCTTCATGGCCGAGCCCTGGTACGACTGGATCTACCGTGCTTTGGTGCTGCTGGTGGTCGCCTGCCCTTGCGCCTTGGTCATATCGACGCCCGTCACCATTGTCAGTGGCCTGGCAGCGGCGGCGCGTAAAGGCATTCTGGTCAAAGGCGGCGTCTATCTGGAAATCGGTGGCAAGCTTGGCTTCCTGGCACTCGACAAAACCGGAACCATTACTCATGGCAAGCCGGTACAGACCGATTACATGCCGTTGGTTGAACAGGATTCAGAACTCTACCGTACTCATGCTGCCAGCCTCGCCAGTCGCTCTGACCACCCGGTTTCGCAGGCAATAGCCAAGCATGCCACTGAGAATGGCCTGACGTTTGCTGCCGTTGAGGGATTCGAAGCCCTGCCGGGTCGAGGTGTTCGAGGCACCATCGAAGGCATAGATTTCCACCTGGGTAACCACCGCCTGGTGGAAGAGCTTGGCCTCTGCTCACCCGAGCTGGAAGCGACGCTGGAGCGTCTCGAACGCCAAGGTAAAACAGTGGTGGTGCTGTGCAATCCGCAGCGTGCCATTGCCCTGTTCGCCGTTGCCGATACCGTCAAGGACTCCAGCCGCCAGGCAATTGAGGAGCTTCACGCGCTTGGCGTGAAGACCACAATGCTGACCGGCGATAACCCGCACACCGCAGATGCGATTGCACAGCAGGTAGGCATCGACGAGGCACGCGGCAACCTTCTGCCAGTCGACAAATTGCAGGCCATTGAAGCATTGCAGGCGCGCGGCTACGTTGTAGGGATGGTCGGCGATGGCATCAACGATGCGCCGGCGCTGGCGAAGTCTGAAATCGGTTTCGCCATGGCCGCCGCCGGCACGGACACGGCCATCGAAACTGCGGATGTGGCCTTGATGGATGACGACCTGCGCAAGATCCCGGCCTTCATCCGCCTGTCTCAACAGACCGCCGTCATCCTCAAGCAGAACATCGTGCTGGCGTTAGGGATCAAGGCCCTGTTTCTCGCCATTACCTTAACGGGGCAGGCGACGATGTGGATGGCCGTCTTTGCCGACATGGGTGTCAGTCTGCTGGTGGTGTTCAACGGCCTGCGCCTGCTTAAAAAGTAGGGTTGGAGGATTGAAGATGAAAGCAGCATTGCAACTCGCAATTGAACAAGCCTTTCAGCAGGCCCGGCAGGCCATGCAGGAACAGCGCAGTACAGATGCCTTTCAATGGCTGGAGCGCGCGCACATCCTGACTCAGCGCCAACCTTTGCTGCATGCCAGGTCACACTGGCTGATGCTCACGCTCGGCTGGCAAATTGGCGATTATCGCGAGGTGGCGGGGCAAATACCGCGCATTGTCGCGGCCCTGCTGTTTTCCAGAATTTGGGTGCCCATCGGCAATACCGGCCGCTCGAGGATCAGTGCTTTCGCGCCCATGCCCATCTCTCAGGAGTTGCAGCGACTTCTCCAAGGAGGAGAACAATGAAGTCACTTCCTGGAGTGACACACTTTATCGCTCCCTGGCGTTGGTGGACGCTAGCGCTGGCCATTGCCTCGGCCGACCAAGCGCTCAAGAGCGCAATTGCGGGGGCGCTACCGGTCGGCAGCGTCATTCCGCTGGCCCCGTTCTTCAATCTGGTTCATTTCTGGAATACCGGTGCAGCGTTCAGCTTCCTGGCTGACGCGGGTGGTTGGCAGCGTTACTTTTTCAGCGTCATCGCCTTGGTCGTTTCGGTGGTGCTGGCTCTGATATTGCGTAAACCCAGAGCCAACAGCGAAGCCCTAGGCTATAGCCTCATCTTAGGCGGTGCCGTTGGCAATCTGATTGATCGAGCCTCGCAAGGCCATGTGATCGACTACCTGGATTTTTACTGGCAGTCCTGGCATTGGCCTGCGTTTAACCTGGCGGATATCGGTATCGTCGGTGGTGCGACCATGTTGATCCTGAGCAGCTTACTGAACCCGAATGAGGAAACCGGCCGAGCCAGAGAATGAAAGACTTGCCCTCAACAGGCGCGGTGCGCTGGGCAGGCCATGCCTGGGTGGGGCCCGGCATCGGCATCTTTCATGGCCGTGCCGGCCACCAGGATTGGCACCACCATCAGGCACATCAGATCTCAGCGGGTCTCGATTCACCTGTATTGGTTGAAACGCCGCTGGGCATTCAAACAGGATCGGCCGTCTTCATCCCGGCCGGCTTGCCGCATCGGCTCAGCGCCAACCGAGTGCTATCGATCTATCTGGATGCAGTGTCCGATGAGGCGCGTGCTTTGTGTGGCAGCGAAACAGCGCGGGTGATTGAGATCGCGCCGGGGGATATCACGCCGATTATCGAGGCGCTACGTGAGCCAGGGCACACTGCACTTCAGGTAAGAGCGGGGGTGCGCCAATCACTGCAACTTTCCGATCCGCCGCCTTCAGATCCTCGTTTGACCACTGTGGTTGAGGCGCTGCGTAGTGGCCAAATGGGACGCGACGAAATGGCCGCGTTGGTGCATTTATCCCCCTCACGGTTTTCCCACTGGTTTGTAGAGCAAACCGGCCTGCCGCTGCGCAGCTATGCGAAATGGTTGCGTCTCACGCAGGCCCTGCAATATGTGGCCAAAGGTGTACGACTAACCGAAGCAGCTCATGCAGCGGGCTTTTCTGACTCGGCGCATTTCTCCCGGACATTCCGGACGCTGCTGGGCATCGATCCTTCTTCCGCACTGGCTGAGGTCGATCTTCAGGAGTCATAGCTCTTTCGTTCAAGCCGAAAGCGGGTCTCCCCACATACAGTCATGGCTCCCTACCCAGGAGCTGAGCGATGCCTATTTTCCTGCGATTCCCCCTACGCTGGCTGAGCTATCCACTTGTGTTTGGTGGCTGTGCCGCCTTCATGCTCTGGGCGCTGTACGCGGGAGTGCCGTATTGGCCCACCACACCGGTAGTCGCCGCGGTGGGTCTGTTAAGCGTCGCGGGGTTAGAGCGCATCCAGCCTTTTCGCGAAGCCTGGCTTGAGGATCATCAAGACACCGCGACCGACCTACTGCACATGCTGGTGAATCTCTCCGTCATCCAGTTCACCGCTGAAATCCTGGCCAGGCTGGGCGATGCAGTGCCAGCTACGGTTCGTCTCTTCCCAGTCGAGAGCCCACTTTGGCTGCAACTGCTGCTGGTCGCCGCCGTGCTCGATCTGAGCCTGTATGCCATGCATCGTATCAGCCACCATGTACCCTGGCTGTGGCGTTTTCACATGATTCATCACAGCGCCGAGCGGCTGTACTGGATCAACGGGGAGCGCCGACACCCCTTGCACGCCGCACTCATGGCCGGTCCGGGGCTGGTGATTCTGCTCGCATCAGGTGCTCCATCCGCAGTGGTTGCTACCTGGTTTGGCATTTTGACCGTGCACTTGGCGTTCCAGCATGCAAACCTGGACTACCGA
The DNA here is from genome assembly GCF_030684895.1 of Pseudomonas sp. Classification (GTDB taxonomy): domain Bacteria; phylum Pseudomonadota; class Gammaproteobacteria; order Pseudomonadales; family Pseudomonadaceae; genus Aquipseudomonas. The sequence goes on from NZ_JAUXXP010000039.1 coordinate 49,313, forward strand.
CTGGGATGGCTGCGCCACATCATCGGGGTTGCTGAAATTCATCGCTGGCATCACAAGCGCGACTTTGCGGATGCCCAGGTTAACTTCGGAGAGTTTCTGATGGTGTGGGATCGACTGTTTGGCACGTTCTACGACAGCGCAGGGAAGCTGGGAGAGGCAGAGGTTGGATTGCATGAAAAGGACTATCCCAAAGACTACCTTGGACAGTTGACCGAACCCTTTGGGCGAGACCTTACAAGCCAAGGCTAACGGATTCTCTTGCGAAGGGCTGCCGCTAGGTGCAACACGATGCCCCTAGTGAGTGGCTCTGGCTAGCTGATGAAAGCGCGCGCCCGTTGAGCCGATGCCACCCAACGTAAGCTCGCTCGCCCGCAACCAATGTGAGCCCAAGGCTATGCCAGTCGCAGTTAATCTGAGCTGGAGATCGCATCGATTGCGAGCTCGGCCGAACTCAAACGCGAGCTGATTCAACTACTGGTTCATGGCTCGAAACCATCAGCAGAGTGGTGCACAACCACTGGAATGGGCGACTCATATCCTCTGGAGCAAGTGGCCCATTTCACTGCAATACATAGCGTTGCAGTGAGCTGATCGCCTCTCTAGCGAATGACCTGGGCCAACCCAAGCTGGGCGCTCTCACGGCCTATACGCCGTTTTTGTTGAAAACCTGCACTTAAATGTCGCTTTAAGACAACTTTTATTGCCGCCTTGTGAAGATTACAGAATTGTAATTTTCCAATCATCTTCAAGTTATCTTCAGCTTGCAAGGATAGGGCTCAGCTCCCCAAAGGCGCAGAGCGCTTGAGGGTGCAATACCTATAAGAACGCCATGGCGAAAACTAGACTAATAACTGCCAATATAAAGGAGCAATAAATGCTTAATAAAACCAAACTATCCCTTGCAGTATTTTCGGCGATTGTCAGTGCAGCTCCGCTCATGGCGGCCGCAGAAGAGCAAGCCGAAGGTTTTGTAGAAGGTAGCAGTTTCAATATTCTCAACCGTAACTTCTACATGAACCGTGACTTTCGTAAAGGTCAGTCGAGCAACACTGACAATGGTTATACTGAAGCTTGGGCACACGGCATCATTGGCCAGTTCGAGTCGGGCTTTACCCAAGGCACCGTAGGCTTTGGTATTGATGCCTTCGCCATGCTCGGCCTTAAACTGGATACCGGGGATGGTCGATATGGCCCAGGTGGTACTGTTAATCTGCTGCCGGTAAATAGTGATGGTGAAGCTGAAGATAACTACTCCAAAGTGGGTGGTGCAGTAAAAGCCCGGCTATTCGACACCGTTGTCAAAGTGGGTGATGTGTTCCCCATGACTCCGGTGGTTCACTACGGTGACTCCCGCCTGCTACCGGAAAGCTTTCGCGGCGTTACGGTTGAGAACACCAGCTTTGATGGTTTGACCCTTCAGGGTGGCCGCCTGCATGCCATGAGCCAGCCGCAGGTCAGCACCATGCGTGATGAATTCGCAACCTTCTATGCGGGCTCTGTCGCGTCGCCATGGGTTGCCTATTTCGGCGGTGACTATTCGCTAAATGACAACCTGAGCTTTAGTCTCTATAGCAGCCAACTCAAGGATGCTTGGAAGCAGCACTATGCCGGTACGTCCTTCACCTACCCGCTGACCGACAGTGTTTCCTTGTTCGGTGGTTTGAACTACTACAAAGCTGTCGATGACGGCCAGCAGCTGCTGGGTGAGTTCGATAACGACATTTACAGCGGCAAAGTGGGTGTGCAGTTCGGTGCACACAGCGTTGCCCTGTCGCACCAGCGCAACAACGGCGACGATGATTTCGACTACCTGCGCCAGTCTGATTCCATCTTCCTCGACAACTCTATTCAGTACAGCGACTTCAACTCGCCGAAAGAGAAGTCCTGGATGCTGCGCTACGACCTAGATATGGCCAGCTATGGCGTTCCTGGACTGACCTTCATGACGCGCTATGCGCTGGGTACAGATGCGGACTACTCCGACGCCAACAATGTGTATATGCGTCGTGATGCCGATGGTAATCCGCTGACCGACCAGAAGCGCTGGGAGCGCAACATCGAAGCCAAGTACGTCGTACAAGCTGGCTCGCTGAAAGATATGTCCTTCCGCGTTCGCCAGATGACTACCCGCGCAACGGATTACGAGTCGGATCTGGACGAGGTTCGTCTGATCGTCGAGTACCCACTGAGCGTGCTCTAAAAATGGATGGGCGGGCGGGCTCTAAAAGCCCTGCCCGCTCATGCATAACAAGATAGATAGTTATTAGATTTCAAGAATGTAATGTTGAGCTCACGCTGCTGTTAGCTTCACCCCCGTAAAATTCACTCGAACTTGCAGAACTTGTCCATGAACCTCGACAAGCTACTAATTGAATTTTACGAGGCCTGCCTTATGAAGATGTTGAAAGCTCTAGTTATTGGATCGGTACTTCTTGTCGGCTCCACACAGACTTATGCAGAAGATGGCTATGATCGCTCAATGAAAGCTCAGGAAAAATTTCGAGCAGATCAAAAACGAATTCACGGAACTGAGCCTTCTGCCAAACCGGCGGACGAACTAAAGGTTAAGACCAGCAACCAAAATCGGGCCAATACCGATATTAAAAAAGAAACCAACGCTGACTAACCGCCCACTTCCGAACGATGTTCACCTCTAGAAGCTCCCGAGCTCCTTTGGAAAGAGGTGTACCCTAAGCGCCCTTCGGGGCGCTTTTTTTATTTAATCTTTAATAAAAAAGACTCACTGGGAGTTTAAACCTCCAAGCTAGAAAACTAACTCTACTCTTCCGCAAGTCATTCATGTCTGCAACAAGCCATCGCTGTCAGCGTGTAGCAAGAAGGGCAAAATGATACCGGTGCAGGCCTTTAGATTGATCTGCCTGATATCTGCAAAGGCACTGGCTATCACCCCGATGCTAGAACACGGTGTCATTTGAATACCGCGCCCTTGCACCGTCAGCAGATACCTACTCAATAGCTAGACGCCGTGCCCATCTCAATTTTTCATGATTCAGGCCATCCAAGAGTATCGCCGCGCTCTCCGCTACCTCATGTAAGCTGAAGTTTTTACTCCTTGAGGATGCTATGAGTAGGGATGCGCTTGAACAAAACCAGATACCGATCTATTTCGTTGCGGTCATTGCAGCGGCAATCGGTGGGTTAATAGCTCCTGCAGCTACGCAGAGCCTGAACGCATTAGTGACCCCGACTATCGCCGTGCTGATGTACGCGATGTTCCTGCAAATCCCCTTTCTTGATTTCCGCGAGAGTCTTAGCAACAAACGCTTCATGTCTGCCTTGCTGATCGCCAATTTTGTACTGATTCCACTGTTGGTGTGGGCACTAACCAGAGGGCTCGCAGAACACCCGGCAGTACTAATCGGCGCTCTTCTGGTTTTGCTCACTCCCTGTATCGACTACGTGGTGGTATTTACGCACATAGGCAGAGGCGACTCGCGTGCGATTCTTGCAGCAACCCCCATCCTCTTGCTGTTGCAACTTGTGCTGTTGCCTGTGTATTTGGCTTTTATGCTAGGGGAGCAATCCCAAGTCGTTATCTCGATAGCGCCTTTCGCTGAAGCCTTTCTCGCACTGATTGTCGTGCCTTTATTGCTCGCGGTGGCTACAGCAGCCTTGGCTAAGCGCTCGCGGATCGTAGGTCGCTGGAACACCGTATGGGCATGGATGCCAGTCCCTGCGATGGCGGCAGTTCTCATTGCGGTGGTTGGGTCGCAAATCTCGCCAGTGGTACGTGATATCGACCAGCTTTTACCGGTGATCCCGGTGTATATCGGTTTCATGCTTTTGGCCCCCGTAGTGGGCGCACTCGCTTCAAAAGCTTATAAACTGCCCGCCTCGACGGCGAGAGCGGTTACTTTCAGTACCGCCACACGTAACTCGTTGGTGGTTCTTCCGCTGGCCCTGGCATTACCTGAAGAAATACGAGGGCTTGCAGCCGCAGCGGTCATCACCCAGACACTGGTTGAGTTGGTGGGTGAACTTGTCTACATCCGGGCAGTGCCGATTCTCATCTGGCGTAAAAAAAGCCGCTGAGGACGTCACGGCACAGTCACCGCCCACATTGAGCGGTATTTACGGTAAGCAAAAAGCCCCGCTCAAGAGCGGGGCTTTTCAGTTGCAAACGAATAGCGCTGTGAACTTAGCGCAGACGATGGGCCAAGCGGTAGAGCAATGGCAAAACCAGCAGCGTCAGCGCTGTTGAGGACAGAATTCCGCCAATCACTACCGTCGCCAGAGGGCGCTGAACTTCCGCGCCCGTACCGATGGCAGTGGCCATTGGAATAAAGCCCAGAGACGCCACCAAAGCAGTCATCAGCACTGGCCGTAGGCGCGTCAATGCGCCTTCGCGGATGGCCTCGTCCAGCCCCATGCCGTTCTCACGCAAACTGCGAATGAAGGAAATCATTACCAGGCCGTTGAGCACCGCCACGCCCGACAAAGCAATGAAACCCACGCCCGCGGAGATCGAGAGCGGAATATCTCGCAGCCACAAGGCCATGATCCCGCCTGTCAGCGCGAAGGGCACGCCGGTGAACACCAGCAGGCCATCTTTGACATTGCCGAACATCATAAAGAGCAGTGTGAACACCAGCAGCAATGAGACCGGTACGACAATCTGCAGGCGCTTGGCCGCCGACTGAAGCTGCTCGAAGGTGCCGCCCCAGGTCGTCCAGTAGCCTGTAGGGACGCTAACCGCCTGGGCGATCTTGCTCTCGGCCTCGGCGACAAATGAGCCGATATCGCGACCGCGAACGTTAGCGGTGACCACCACGCGGCGCTTGCCACTTTCACGGCTGATCTGGTTCGGCCCCGGTGCGGACACCACACTCGCCACATCAGCCAAGCGCACAAACCCTGGGCCATCCAACCCATCGCCATTGGCCAGACGAATAGGTAGCTGCTGGATCTTGTCGACATCATTGCGCCACTCGTCCGCCAGGCGAACTTGGATATCGAAACGCCGGTCACCTTCAAACAGTGCACCCGCCTCGCGCCCGCCGATGGCGGTGGAAATGGCGTCCTGAATCTCCGAGACATTCAAACCGAATCGTGCGGCTTTCTCACGGTCGATTTGTACGCTGAGCATCGGCAGACCGGTGGTCTGTTCGACCTTCACATCAGCTGCTCCTGGAATACCCTCCAGCACCTCAGCGATTTGCTCGGCGGTCTCGTTCATCACATCCATGTCATCGCCAAACACTTTCACTGCGACGTCACTGCGTACGCCGGAGATCAGCTCGTTGAAGCGCATCTGAATGGGCTGAGTGAACTCATAGTTGTTGCCGGAAACCTGTTCAACCGCCTCCTGCATCGCCGCAACCAAATCGGCTTTGCTGCGATCAGGATCGGGCCACTGGTCGCGCGGCTTTAGCATGACAAAGTTGTCCGCCACGTTCGGCGGCATTGGATCGGTTGCGACTTCAGCAGTTCCAAGCTTGGCGAACACCGTATCAACCTCGGCAAAGGATTTGATTCGTTGTTCGAGTTGCACCTGCATTTCAATTGCTTGCGAAAGGCTAGTGCCAGGAATACGCAGGGCATGCAAAGCGATATCGCCCTCATCCAGGCTCGGCACGAACTCACTGCCCATCCGCGAAGCAGCTAAACCAGAAAGCACCATGATGACTGTCGCAATGGTCAGCACTAACGGCTTGCTGACCATGACCCAATCTAGCAACGGCGCGTAGCCTTGCTTGACCCAGGCCATTAGCCGATTTTCTTTTTCACTGACGTTGCCATTGAGGAACAGTGCAACAGCTGCCGGGACGAATGTCACCGAGAGGATCATGGCTCCGAACAGGGCTGTCACCACGGTGAACGCCATTGGGTGGAACATCTTGCCTTCCACGCCGGTGAGCGCAAATATCGGCAGGTACACCACCATAATGATCAGTTGGCCGAACAGCAGTGGACGACGCGCCTCCTTCGACGCCGCGAACACCTCATGGAAGCGCTCATTACGGGTCAACGTTCGGCCTGCTGCGGCCTGGGCGTGAGCCAAACGACGCACGCAGTTCTCTACGATCACCACGGCACCATCGATGATGATGCCGAAATCGAGTGCGCCAAGGCTCATCAGGTTCGCGCTGACCTTGTTGCTGACCATGCCCGTAAAGGTGAACAGCATCGACAGCGGAATCACCATTGCGGTGATGAGGGCCGCCCGAATGTTACCCAGGAACAGGAACAGGATAGCGATAACCAGCAGAGCGCCTTCGATCAGATTCTTCTTCACCGTATTGATGGCCTTATCGACCAATACAGTGCGGTCATAGACCGTCTTCGCTATGACTCCTTTCGGCAGGTTGCGATTGATCTCCTTTATGCGCTGGTCGACAGCCTGCGATACATAGCGGCTGTTCTCACCAATCAACATAAAGGCAGTGCCGAGCACCACCTCCTGGCCGTTCTCAGTAGCGGCCCCGGTGCGCAGCTCCTTACCCAGGCCAACCTCGGCCACATCACCGATGCGCACAGGAACACCATCGGTGTTCTTGATGATGATGTTGGCGATGTCAGCGATATTGCCGACTTGTCCCGGAGCGCGGATCAGGTACTGCTCGCCGCTGCGTTCGATGTAGCCCGCACCAACGTTGGCATTATTGCTCTCCAACGCAACCACAATGTCCTGCAGGCTGAGGCCATGTGCGACCAGGCGCTCCGGCTTGGGTGAAACCTGGAACTCCTTGGCATAACCGCCAATGGTGTTGATCTCGGTAACACCTTTGACGGTTCGCAGTTGCGGCTTGACGATCCAGTCCTGAATCTCACGCAAATCCATCGGAGTATAGGCGCTGCCATCCGGCTTCTTCGCACCGTCTTGCGCCTCGATGGTCCACATGTAGATCTCGCCCAGACCAGAAGCGATTGGCCCCATGCTCGGCGACAGATCACTGGGTAGATTGCTACGCGCTTCCTGTATCCGCTCATTCACCAACTGACGAGCGAAGTAGATGTCTGTGCCGTCTTCGAAAATGACGGTGACCTGCGACAACCCGTAGCGTGAGATTGAACGCGTTTCCTGTAAGTTGGGCAGCCCAGCCATTACCGATTCAATCGGAAAGGTCACGCGTTGCTCAGTTTCCAGTGGCGAGTAGCCCTTTGCCTCGGTATTGATCTGCACCTGCACGTTGGTGATGTCGGGAACCGCATCAATCGGCAACTTCTGGTAGCTGTAAACACCCAACGCCGCCATGCCGAGCACAGCCAGCAAGACTAGCCAGCGCTGGTCGATGGCGAAGCGAATTAATCGTTCGTACATGTCAATTTCCCCTAAAGCGCAGCATCACCGCGCTCTCCAGTACGGATGCGCAATGCGTCGGTCAAAGGGGCCACGGCGACGATTCCATCACCGGGAACACCTGTGTGGGCGGCCTTCTCGATGGCATGGACGATCTCATCGGCAACCTCATCGGAGCAGAACGCCAGCAGCACGAGATGCTGATGGGCGTCTGGATTCCATTCGTCTGCGATATATCCATGATCCTTGCCGTGACCACGCGGATGACCATGGGCTGGCAGGATGGTGAATCCTGGTAGATGCGGCAGTGCGTGCAGCGCTTGCTCGACGGCTTCAAGCCGGATCGGACGAAAAATAGCTGTAACTTGTTTCATAGCTCGACTCCGAATTAGTGGTCATGGCTCGCGCCGGCTTTGCCAAGCTCAGCTTTGATCAGGAAGCTGTTCTTCAGCGCGTATCGATCGCCCGCCTTCAGACCCGAGATAACCTCGACGAAGTGGCCGTCGGATTTGCCCAGCTCAAGAGGCCGAGCTTCTAGCTGGTTATCGAAGCGGCCGAACACTACCTGCCAATCGCGAACGGTCTGGATCGCTTCGACCGCTACTGCAACGGGAACGTCGTTCTCCTGGGCAATCACCTCGACCGTCACTGGCAAACCAGGCCGCCATATCCGATCTGGGTTGGCTAGCACGATGCGAGCAGTCGCCGAGCGGGTTTGCGCCCCAACCAGAGCGCTGACATAGGAAATGGAGCCCTTAGCCGTGGCGGCGAATGCGCTGGAGCTCACGACAACGTTTTGCCCTTCGGCGATTACGCCCAAGTCTTTCGCCGCGACGGTTGAGTCCACCCATACGGTCGACAAATCCGAGACGGTAAAGACTGCGGAGTCCTCTTTGAGTACTTCACCAACAGAGATGCTTTTGCTGGTTATCACGCCATCGATAGGGGCACGAATCTCGAATTCGGTGAGATTCTGGCCTTTGGCCGGGGCACCGCCCAGCGAAGCGATTTGTTGCTGGACGCGCTGCACTGCGATAGCAGCTTCCTGCATGGCAACTTGCGCCTGCAGGAAGTCCTGCTCGGCGGAAATCTTCTCTTCCCACAATTGCTTTTCACGTGCATAGGTCGTGCGGGCAAGCGCAGAGCGTTGCTGGGCGGCCATTAGCTCGCCACGCAGTTCGGCCAGCGCCTGGCTGGAGATTTTGGCCAATACCTGACCCTTGCTGACCGTATCGCCAGCACTAACCGCCACCGAGTCGACGCGCCCGGCAAGTTGCGGGGTCACCTGAACCGTGCGGTCACCGTTGTAACGAACCTCGCCGAGCACTTGCAGCGTGGAGGCGATTTTCGCTGGACCAGCAGTGGCGAGCGTGACGCCACCCTGCTCAAGCTGCGCATCCGTCATCGTCACGCGGCCCTCAACCTGCTCGTAACCGAACGAATAGCTCTTGCCACTGTGCTTGGCGCTGATGGAAACCTGGAATGAATGCGGCTCTACAACCGCGGCATCGCCACGTAGGTAGTCATTCTCTTTGCTGAAATTGATGATTTGCGCAGGTTGGCCAAGACGCAACAAGGTCACCTGTACCGTGCTTTCAGTAGGATTTAAAAGCTTACCGTCCAGGTAGGTATAGAGCCTGAACTGAGGCTCTACGCCCTCCTCAAAAATCGTCACTTCAAGTGCATAATCACCCTCGGTGAAAAGCTTGCCGCCATGCTCGCCCTTGGTGGGTTCTACAGTTTCATGGTGCTCTTTATCTGCATGCTCATCGGCCTCTTCATGCTCGTCGGCCGAAGCCTCCCCGTGGTGCTCGGGATCTGCGTGAGCCGATACATCCTCATGACTCTCATCATGGCCATGGCCTTCCTCCCCGGACTTACCAGGGCTACCACTTAGAATCAGACCCGCCACGGCTAAACCGATGACGACAACAGCCACAATCATCAGCCACTGCTTTCTGGGAGTTGTTGATGCCATTGGTAACTCCAAATTATCAAAAGTATTGAATTTGACTCATGCCCAGGCGGCGACTAAACGCGCTCAATAAACATGCAGCCGCCAGGAAAGCAGGCGAGGCTTCATGTCGCATGACGCGACCATCTAAGGCGTTATGTAGGTGTGAGAGATGCTTATTTTTTGAATTCGATGTTGAGTTGGGAGCCGTAAATCTTCTCCAAGCTCACCCAGGCCGAAATAGCTTCATCCAGGGTATTCAGGTATTGGGAGCGCATGCTTACGAGGGTGCGCTGAGCATCGAGTACATCGATAAAGGCAAACTTGCCCATCTCGAATCCACGTACTGCGCCCTCTACTGCTTGCTGCGCGGTCGGCAGCAGTGTGCCGCTGATCGAGTCGACTTCACTTCTAGCGCTTTCCCACTGCTCAAATGCCTGCTGGGCTTCCGCGCGCAGGCGGAGCTCTGCGGCATTGCGCAAATCCCGCGCTTGGTCAGCTCCTTGAGCAGCGGCCAGCACATTGCCTTGGTTGCGGTTGAACAACGGAATAGGCATCGACAAGCCGAGCAAATTGACGCGCTCGCCAAGCCCTTCGTCGTACTGGCTGCCAACGCTGACGGTGAGGTCTGGAATGCGCTGCGACTTTTCGAGTTCCAAGGAAGACTCGGCACGCTGGATTTGCGTGTTGGCCAGCCGTAGGTCCGCTGTATCTGTTATGCGTGCAAGCATCTCAGCCTGCGACGGCAGGTACGGCAGGCGCTCAAGATCACCCTCGACATGCGCGAAGTTCGGTGTCTTGGCACCCGTTATGAGCGCCAGTTGCTTGTAGGCATTGCTTTGATTGAGGCGTGCGCGATTCAGCTCCAGTTGAATTTCCGAAAGCTGCACCTGAGCACGCGAAATTTCGATTGGCGAAGCCTTGCCGGCCTTTACGCGCCCTTCGACCACCTGAAGTCCGCGACGGGCAAGGTCTAACGACTGTGTGGAAAGCTGCAGTCCTTCCTGGGCACGCAGAGCTGAGTAAAAGGCCTGGATGACCTCAGCGCGCAAGATGTTTTTCTTACGCTCCAGATCAATCGCCACCGCGTCCTGATCACGCTCAGACACATCAATACGCGCGCTACGCTTGCCGCCCAGCTCAATTGGCTGAGATACCTGAATGCTGGTAACGCGCGACTCACTGCGCGTGTCCTCAACGCTCCAGGACAACTCAGGATTCGGGATCAGCCCAGCTTGAGTACGAGCACCTTCGGCAATACCTGTATTCCATTGTGCTGCAGCGAACTCCTGGTTCTCAGTGAGCGCTTGCGCAAACGCCTCATCAATCGTTATTGACTGCCTTGTTGATTCGGCAGCAGTTGTTGGAACTGGAGCAATTAACAATGCAGCCAGTAGCCCTGAAAATACACAGAATTTACCTATTCCAACTCCATGTCCGGCCATTGTTTTTACATGCACTTAAAGTCCTCCACAGAACTAGCTCTGCTGGAATATAATGAAGGCCTTTATATTTATTAATCCCGAGGGATATCGAGGATTATCGCTTGGGAAAATAAGTAGAAAGCCAATTCCCGGCAGAATGTAGTGCTCCATGCCTATCAGCAAGGTGACTGGAAAATTACAAATACGTTATCCAGCACTTTTCCAAGTAGGCCTGTATTAGTATTGGCAGCGCTCAAGAGAGCAGGCAATTTAGCGCCCAGCAACAACTAGAAACAAACACCGTTAAATAGCGGTTGCCTCGCGGGTAGCGCCCCCGGGCAGCCCTGCCAGTAAATAGTTGGGTGTTTTGGATAAGGACTAGTACTGCGACATGTTGTCGCTTAACCCCTTTTAGCCATGCGAAATAGGCATTACAGCTTGACCCTAAAGCCGCTTCAGGCTTTAGCCTTGGAGCAACCTGAAAAGCCGTAGGTCATATCCGTGACCGCCGATGAAAGAATTAAAACCACTCCGCAGCCATAACAAAAAAATATCTAAAAATACTGGCCGCATATTTTAAGGTGAATTTTTATGCGAATCCTTATTGTCGAGGACGAGCCCAAGACTGCCGAATACTTACACCAAGGTTTAAGCGAAAGTGGCTATGTAGTTGATAAGGCCGCCACTGGCGTGGACGGTCTCCACCTTGTTAGGCAGCACACTTACGACTTGGTAGTGCTTGATGTAAACCTGCCTGGAATTGATGGTTGGGGCGTGCTTGAGCATATACGCAGTAACAGCAGTACTCGCGTGATAATGCTGACTGCACGCGGGCGCTTAGTGGATAAAATTAAAGGCCTGGATTTGGGGGCGGATGATTATTTAGTCAAACCGTTCGAGTTCCCTGAGTTACTTGCGCGAATTCGTACGTTGCTACGGCGAAGCGAGCAAATTCCAGTACCGGAAGTGCTGCGGGTAGCCGACCTTGAGCTTGATCCGGCGAGGCACCGCGCGTTCCGTGGTGAGCAGCGCATCGACCTGACCACTAAAGAGTTTGCGTTGCTGCACCTACTGATGCGCCGCTCTGGGGAAGTGCTATCGCGCACCCAGATCATTTCGCTGGTCTGGGATATGAATTTTGACTGCGACACCAACGTCGTCGAAGTCTCCATCCGCAGACTACGCGCCAAAATTGATGACCCGTTCGATAACAAGCTGATTCACACCCTCAGGGGTGTCGGGTACGTGCTTGAGGAACGTGCATGAAGCCGACCAGTCTATCCATGCGCCTTGGCCTGTCGGTCAGCGTGATGGGGGCGGCACTGGTTGTTCTGCTAGCAGCACTCGCCTACTTCGCGCTTACCCATGAGCTGGACTCGTTGGCCAAGCAGAGTCTTGACGGCAAACTTGAGCAGATTCAGCACAATCTCGCCGAAGACATGAGCGCACATGCAATTGCCCAGCAACCTCACGAGCTGCTGGATCTGGTCATGGGGCATGACAATCTGCACCTGACGATCTACGGGAAAAAGTCAGGCACCAAATTACTCCTGAATCTGGGTGAGAAATCCAGGGAGCCCATTCTTGCCAACATACCAGCAGGCGATACCCCTATTTACCAAAGCTGGTCGGATGCTGAGGGAAACAACTTCCTGACCGCATCCAAGGTGATGCTGCTCAACGACGGCGACCACGTCAGGGTCTTACTCTCAATTGATCGATCTGCCGACGAAGCACTGCTCAGTGCCTACCTCAAGTCAACGTTGATCGCGCTCCCTCTTCTTCTGGCGCTAATTGGCATGGGCGCATGGTGGATTGTACAACGGGGCCTTTCTCCGCTCCGGCAATTTCGCCAGGTTGCATCGCTGATATCCACGCAGGATCTGACCCATCGGATTTCCGTCGACAAACTTCCACAAGAACTCAGCGCGCTGGCCCACGGCATCAACTTCATGCTGCATCGTCTTGATGGTGGCGTTCAGCAGCTATCGCAGTTCTCTGATGACCTGGCCCATGAGTTGCGCTCACCTATCACCAACCTGATGGGTAAAGCGCAGGTAACGCTCTCAAGAGAGCGTCCACCTGAGGAGTACAAAGCCGTACTGGAATGCTGCACAGAAGAGCTGGAGCGCGTCACCCGAATCGTGTCCGACATGCTGTTTCTCGCTCAAGTCAGCCACCCCGCATCCCTGGTTCCCTTCGAGAAGATTGCACTGGAGGACGAGGCAAGACGCGTTGTGGATCTGTTCAGCATCTCCGCTGAAGAGAAACAGATCAGCCTGAGCATTTCCGGGGCCGGCCGAACCTTCGGTGATCGGCTGATGGTACAGCGCGCCATTTCAAACCTCTTGTCCAATGCGATTCGGCACAGCCCCATTGGCGCAAACATCTCGCTGCTGATCGAGAAGCACAGCGAAACCGTGTCGTTCTCGGTGGGAAACCCGGGGATTGGCATCCCCGCACAGCACATCCCTCATTTGTTCGAACGCTTCTACCGCGTCGATACCAGCCGCTCTCGTGCCGAAGGTGGGACAGGGCTGGGCCTGGCAATTGTTCGCTCGATCATGAGCCTGCATCAGGGCACGGTCGAGGTCAGTAGCCTGCCAGGCAGCTTCACCGTATTCCGTTTGATCTTCCCCAAAGTCCGCAATGGTTCCTCGACCTAGACCTGCAGGCGTACAGGCATAACGACCAGCCGAAGATTGGCCGCAGAGGAACCCGCCCCTATTCGGAGAGCACGGCATACAGCGACGGCTCCCCGATATGCCACCCCCCTGAACATGGATAAACAACAATGAAGAAGACCCTCTTGGCAGTCGCGGTGAGTACTGGGGTACTCAGTCTTAGCCAGCCAGCCGCAGCTGAGTTTTTCGCAGACAGCAAAGCCGGGCTGGAAGCGCGTAACTTCTATTTCAATCGCGACTTCCGCCAAGACTCAGCCAGCCAATCAAAGCAGGAAGAATGGGCCCAGGGCTTCCTGCTGCGCTACGAATCCGGGTTCACCGAAGGGACAGTCGGCGTGGGCATCGACGCCATTGGCATGCTTGGCCTCAAGCTGGACTCTAGCGCCGACCGCTCAGGCTCGGGCCTGCTCAAGCGCGATAAAGAAGCACCTCGTGCCGCGCAGGATGAATATGGTGAGATGGGCTTAACCGCGAAGCTGCGCGCCTCAAACAGCGTGCTGAAACTGGGCACGCTGCAACCCAGACTGCCAACCGTCCAAGCAAACGATTCGCGCCTGCTGCCACAGACCTTTCAAGGCGGGCACCTGAATTCGCTGGAGATTGACGGGCTTACCTTCGATGCAGGCCAGCTCAAGCAAGTAAGTCAGCGCGACTCATCCGATAGCGAAGACCTCAGCATTGCCAGCGGCGCAGCCCGCGCTATCAGCGGCGGCGGAACCCAGACGAGCGATGAATTCAACTTCGCCGGGGCGACCTACAAATGGAACAGCAACCTGGCTACCGGCTACAACTACGGCAATCTGGATGACTTCTATAAGCAGCATATTTTCACGGTCCTGCACACCTTGCCGTTGGGTGATAAACAGTCGCTGAAAACTGATCTGCGCTACGCCCGCTCTACCGACGAAGGTAACAGCAACGTCGACAACAAGGCATTCGGAGCAATGTTTACCTACGCCTTTGGTGGCCACGCCCTCGGCGTTGGCTACCAGAGCATGAGCGGAGACACCGGTTACGCCTACATCAACGGCACCGATCCGTTCCTGGTCAACTATGTACAGATCGGCGACTTCGCTAACAAAGACGAAACCTCATGGCAGGCCCGCTATGACTTCAACTTTGCCAGCGTTGGCATCCCTGGCTTGACGTTCATGACCCGTTACCTGACTGGTGACAATATTGATCTAGGCGCAGGCAAAGCCGATGGTAAGGAGTGGGAGCGCAACACTGACATCGCCTATGTCTTCCAGGACGGCGTACTGAAAAACCTGGGCGTGAAATGGCGCAACGCCACACTACGTTCAACCAACTTCGGCAACGACGTTGATGAGAACCGCCTGATCGTCAGCTACACACTTCCACTGTTGTAATCACGTTCATTGAGGAGACGCAGGACGCGCTTGGATCAAGGAAGATCCAACATCGCGAGCCTCACCCACACTGTGCTGCACTGCAGAGCTTGATATGCAAGTGTTAGTTAACTGAAAGAAAAACGCTTGACCTTGCCGCCGTGGAAAGGTTGAAGATATGTCCAAGCCCAAGCAGAACCCGCCCGCCCGATGCTGGCTGGCACTACCAGTGCTCTAAATCGCCACAGTGACCAGACAATCCAGTTTATTGATCAAGTGTTCCATGGCACGTTTTATCGCTGTGTTGAGCAAAAGAGCTCTGCTAATGTTTATTCAGACACGCTAACGGCAACCGCTATGTATCGGTTTTTCTCGGTCCTGGTTTTGGTACTCAGCCTGATGCTGCCAGCTTTTGGCAGCATGCCGGCAGCTGAACCTTGCCCGATGCAAAGTGCCATGGCCGATATGGATCATGCCGGCAGTGAGGCTCCTTGCTGTGAGGACATGAGCGACACATCCAGCTCAGGCAGCAAATCCCCCTGCAAATCCGGTCAAGAATGCAATACCAGCGTTTTTCTCCAGTCTATGGCGATTAAACCCTTCGCTCCGTTGCGTGCCCTCCCGGAAACAGCGCTGATACAGCCGCTCGCTAAACGAGAACCTGCCAGTCTTTGGCGTCCCCCGCGCGTCTCCTGATGCTCTGATCTGAAATGCGCTCCGCTAAGGGAGCGTTCTGTTGTCGCCTGCATTTAGGCGGCATCGATCAATGTCATTGGAGACGAAAGCATGTCTGCTTTCCATATCGCACGCCTTGGTTGCTCAGGCGTGCTGGCTGTTGTGCTGTGGATGAGTTCATTTCTCAACGCGCAGGCTGAGCCGCTTACGTTTGCTCGCGCGCAAACCCTTGCCGAACGTATGGCCCCTGAGAATATTGCCCGGCAGGCTCAAGTCGAGTCGGCACAACAGGCTGTGCTGCCGTCGGATGCTCTACCTGATCCCAAGTTGATCCTGGGCGTGGATAACCTGCCTATTGAAGGCCCGGATCGCTACTCACTTAATCGCGACTTTATGACCATGCGCCGCATTGGCCTGATGCAGGAAGTGCCTAACAGCCATAAGCGCCAGGCTCGCCGGCAACTGGCTGAAGCCACGGTTACTCGTGCCGAAGCAGAGCAACGCGCGATGGTCTTGGAGACCAAGCGGCAGACGGCGCTGAGCTGGCTCGATGTCTATTACGCAGAGCGTCGCGTTGAGCTTTTCTCTGAGTTGGATGAACAGATCACCCTGCTGCGCTCAGCTATACAGGCATTGATCGCTGGCAACTCCGCGCGATCCAGCGAGCTTCTTCAGGCCGATCAGGAAGCACTAACGCTTGAGGACCGGCGTGATGAGTTGGATCGTGATGTTGCGATTGCACGCGCCACGTTACGCCGCTGGGTAGGCGATGATGCGAGTCAGCCACTGGCCGGGACTCCACCTGCGCTTAGCTTGGAAGTACCGCACCTGCAGCATCGCCTGGGGGAACATCCAGATCTGCGGGCTGCGGCCGCCCGTGTAGGCGAAGCTAATGCTGAACTGGCCGAGGCAGTTTCCGAGAAGAAACCCGACTGGGGTGTGGAGTTCGCCTACAACAACCGTGATAACCAGTTCGGCGACATGGTGATGGTGCAGTTCACCTTTGACCTGCCCATGTTCGTCGGCACCCGTCAGGGACCCAAGATCAACGCCAAGCAACACAGCGTGGCCCAGGTGGAGGCCGAACAGGAAGTGCTGCTGCGCACTCACCAAGCCGAACTGGAAAGTGGCCTCGCCGAGTTGGCGCAGCTGCGCAAGATGTTGATCCGTACCGAACAACACCTTATCCCTTTGTCGAGCAAGCGCGTGGATCTGGAGCTTGCTGCCTACAAAGCGGGCAACAGTCAATTGGCGGCTGTGATCAATGCCCGTCGTGACCTGATCGAGGCGCAACTGCGGAAAATCGACCAACAGCGCCAGCTCAGCCAGCTCTCCGCCAGTCTGTATTACGCCTATGTGGAGGGCCTGAAATGAAAGCGCTCACTCTGAGGTATTGCCTATTGGGCCTAGCCATCGCGGCGGTTGGAACCGCTGGCGGTTTCTGGCTGGGCAAACAAAGCTCATCCCATGATCAGCTGCCAGCAGCAACATCGGAAGATCGCCAGGTGCTCTACTGGTACGACCCGATGGTGCCGACTCAGCGTTTCGAGCAGCCAGGCAAGTCTCCCTTCATGGACATGGAACTGGTGCCGAAGTATGCCGGCACTGAGCAGGATACGACCGCTCTCAGCGTGCCAGCGCAAGCAATTCAGAACCTGGGTATGCGAACTTCGGCGGTTGTACGGGCAGTACTACCGTCCGGTATCGATGCGGTAGGTTCACTGGCCTACAACCAGCGCGAAGTCGCTACGTTGCAGGCGCGCTCTGCCGGCTTTGTCGAGCGGGTATATGGCCGTGCCCCCGGAGATGTACTGCCTGCAGGAACGCCGTTGGCTGACCTGCTGATACCCGAGTGGTCTGCTGCCCAGCTTGAGTTCATCGCGGTATTGCAGAGCGGTGATGCTCGGCTGGTCGACGCCGCGCGTGAACGCCTGCGCCTGCTGGGGATGCCCAAAGGGTTGATCGATCAGGTGCAACGTACCCGTAAACCGAAGGCATTGCAGACTGTGGTCACCCCTATTGGCGGTGAGTTGCTGTCCCTGGAGGTACGCGCTGGCATGGCGGTTTCGGCAGGCCAAGACCTGGCTCGCCTCAATGGGTTGTCGAGCATCTGGCTCGATGCGGCCATCCCTGAGTCACAGGCCGCAGCGGTTGAGCTTGGCGCGCAGATCAGTGCAAGCCTAACGGCTTTTCCAGGCCAAACGCTCAAAGGCCGAGTGATTGC
The DNA here is from genome assembly GCF_030684895.1 of Pseudomonas sp. Classification (GTDB taxonomy): domain Bacteria; phylum Pseudomonadota; class Gammaproteobacteria; order Pseudomonadales; family Pseudomonadaceae; genus Aquipseudomonas. Next base: position 66,884 of record NZ_JAUXXP010000039.1, read on the forward strand.
CCTATTGCCGAGTGCCGACGTGCAGACTCGCACGCTGACGGTACGCAGTGAACTGCCCAATCCAGAGGGCAAGTTGCGCCCCGGTATGTTTGCATCGGTGCGGCTCAATAGCGCAGACGAGCAGCCGGTGCTGCTTATTCCAAGCGAGGCGGTGATTCGCACCGGTAAACGCGCCCTGGTCATGCTGGCTGAAGGCGAAGGACGTTACCGCCCCTATGAGATTCAGGTCGGGCGGGAGGCCGATGGCCGCTTCGAAGTGCTTGCGGGCCTCTCTGAGGGGCAGGCGGTGGTTACTTCAGGGCAGTTCCTGATTGATTCGGAAGCCAGTTTACAGGGCGTGATGGCACAGGTAGGCGACCCTGTGCCCGTGCAGGCCCCACTGCATGAGGCCCAGGGTGTGATCCGCGAACTTGATGATCAAACGGTCACGCTTGAGCACGGCCCTTTCGAGAGCCTCGGTATGCCAGGCATGACCATGGTTTTTGATTTGGCCAAGCCAGAAGTCGCGGTTGGATTGAAGATAGGCGACTCCGTACGCATTGGTGTACGACAAAGCGATGCCGGATTATTCGTTGAGCAGCTCAATAAACAAGGAGCGAGCCAATGATCGCGCGCTTGATCCATTGGTCAATTGGCAACCGCATTCTGGTCTTGTTGGCGACCCTGTTTATCACTGCCTGGGGCATCTGGTCTTTACGTAGCACGCCACTAGATGCCTTACCGGACCTCTCCGACACTCAGGTGATCATCCGCACCAGCTTCCCAGGCCAGGCCCCTCAGATCATCGAGAACCAGGTGACCTACCCGCTGGCTAGCACCATGCTTTCTGTGCCTGGTGCGAAGACCGTACGTGGTTACTCGTTCTTCGGCGACTCGTTTGTCTACGTGTTATTCGAGGACGGTACCGATCTCTACTGGGCACGTTCCCGCGTGCTGGAGTACCTCAACCAGGCGCAGGATCGTCTGCCGGATGGGGTCACCACCACCCTTGGCCCCGACGCTACTGGCGTGGGCTGGATCTACCAATATGCCTTGGTGGATCGCAGCGGCAAACATGACCTCGCGCAGTTGCGCTCAATCCAGGACTGGTTTCTTAAGTACGAGCTGAAAAGCCTACCTAACGTGGCGGAGGTCGCCACGTTAGGCGGCATGGTCAAGCAGTATCAGGTCGTGCTCGATCCGCAGAAGATGGTTGCCTACGGTGTGACGCAGCGGGAGATTGAGGAGGCGTTACAGGGGGCGAACCAGGAAGCCGGGGGTGCCGTCCTTGAGTTAGCCGAGCGTGAATACATGGTGCGTGCCTCAGGCTATCTGGAAAGCCTGGAGGACTTCCGCAATGTGCCGTTGCGCACCTCACAGACCGGCATACCAATTTTGCTTGGCCAGGTAGCCAGCATTCAACTCGGCCCGGAGATGCGCCGTGGCATAGCCGAGCTAGATGGTGAAGGCGAAGTGGTCGGTGGTGTGGTGATCATGCGCTCGGACAAAAACGCTCGCGAAGTGATCAGCGCAGTCAAAGAGAAGCTGGACAGCTTGCGCGCAAGCCTACCTGCGGGCGTCGAGTTGGTGACGACCTATGACCGCTCCCAGTTAATTGACCGGGCCATAGATAACCTCAGCTTCAAGCTGCTGGAAGAGTTTGTCGTCGTCGCCCTGGTCTGTCTGATCTTTCTCTGGCACCTGCGCTCCTCGCTGGTGGCGATCATTACCCTGCCGCTCGGCATCCTTATGGCGTTTATCGTCATGCGTCATCAAGGCATCAATGCCAACATCATGTCCCTAGGCGGTATCGCCATCGCCATTGGTGCCATGGTCGATGCGGCCGTGGTGATGATTGAGAACGCCCACAAGCACATCGAAACGTGGCAAGAGCAGCATCCGAACGAGCGCCTACAAGGCGATACGCATTGGCAGGTGATCGGCAAGGCGGCTGCCGAGGTTGGCCCTGCGCTGTTCTTCAGCTTGCTGATCATTACCCTGTCGTTTCTCCCGGTGTTTACCCTCGAAGCCCAGGAGGGCCGGCTGTTTGGTCCGCTGGCATTTACCAAAACCTATGCCATGGCTGCTGCTGCCGGGCTGTCAGTCACTCTGGTACCGGTGCTAATGGGCTACTGGATACGCGGACATATACCCAATGAGCAGAAAAACCCCCTGAACCGTTGGCTGATCGCGGCCTATCGGCCTGTACTTGAAGCGGTGCTGGCATGGCCGAAGACCACTTTGGCATTGGCATTACTGGTCTTCGTCTCCAGTCTCTGGCCGCTAAGTCGGCTTGGCGGTGAGTTTCTGCCAGCGATGGACGAAGGCGACCTGCTCTACATGCCCTCGGCATTGCCCGGCCTTCCAGCAAGTAAAGCAACTGAGCTGCTGCAACAGACTAACCGCATGATTCTCAGTGTGCCGGAAGTGGCGCAGGTGTTCGGCAAAGCAGGCCGAGCAGAGACCGCCACTGACCCCGCGCCACTGGAGATGTTCGAGACTACGGTGCAGTTCAAACCACGCGATCAGTGGCGCGATGGCATGACAGCGGAGAAGCTGATCGATGAGCTTGATCAAGCGGTAAAAGTCCCCGGGCTTTCGAACATCTGGGTACCACCGATCCGCAACCGCATCGACATGCTCGCCACCGGTATAAAGAGTCCTATCGGGGTGAAGGTTGCCGGCACTTCGTTGGTCGATATTGAGCGCATCACCCGTGAGATCGAAGGGGTGGCCAAACAGGTGCCGGGGGTGAGTTCGGCGCTGGCTGAACGACTGACTGGCGGGCGTTACGTGGATATAAAAATCAATCGCCTGGCCGCAGCGCGTTATGGCCTCAACGTCGATGAAATCCAGGCGGTGGTGTCAGGTGCTATTGGTGGCAGCAACATCGGTGAAACCGTAGAAGGGTTGGCGCGCTATCCGATCAATCTGCGTTATCCCCGCGAGTGGAGAGACAGCCCCGAGGCGTTGCAACGGCTGCCCATCCTTACGGCGGCAGGCCAGCAGATCACGCTCGGTTCTGTGGCCGACATAAGCCTGAGCGAAGGACCACCGATGCTGCGCAGCGAAAACGGACGTCTTTCCGGCTGGGTCTATGTCGATGTCCGTGACCGTGACCTAGCGTCGACCGTACGTGAGCTCCAGCAGCGGGTGTCGGAGTCTGTGCAGCCAGATGCGGGCATGACCATTTCCTACTCGGGGCAGTTCGAGTTTTTGGAACGCGCCAATGCACGCCTAACCTGGGTGGTTCCGGCGACACTGCTGATTATCTTCGTGCTGCTCTATCTGACCTTCAATCGTTTGGCCGAGGCCTTGCTGATCATGGCCACCTTACCGTTCGCCCTGACAGGCGGTGTCTGGCTGCTCTACTGGCTGGGTTTCAACCTTTCGGTGGCCACTGGCGTCGGCTTTATTGCGCTGGCAGGGGTGTCGGCAGAGTTCGGGGTGATCATGCTGATCTATCTGCAGAACGCCTGGCATTCCCGAGTTGAAGCGGGGCGCACAGATAGTCCTGCTTTGCTTGAGTCCATTCGAGAGGGTGCGGTGTTACGCGTACGACCGAAGGTGATGACGGTAGCGGTGATTATTGCCGGCCTATTGCCCATCCTCTGGGGCGAGGGGGCGGGATCCGAAGTAATGAAGCGGATCGCCGCCCCAATGGTAGGCGGGATGATCACCGCACCGTTGTTGTCGATGCTGGTGTTGCCGGCGGCCTACTGGTTGATGCGGCGTAAAGGGGGAGGAGCATGATGTAGCAGGTCTGGGGATGACTCGGGGTAACTGGAGAGGAAGTCTGAGTTGCCCCTGTCATTTAATATTTTTGAGCTACTAAAAGCCCCCAATACTGCAATTACGAAGATGTAATTTTCGCTTCACTTTGATGACAGGTGCATGCGTTTATATTTTCACTACAACCTAAGTAGAGGAATTAAACGTGAACATTCTTAAAGCTGTCTTAGCGGTATCTATTCTTTCTGCATCGTCCTTGGTTATGGCCGAAGGCGGCGGTGACCGCGTCTATGGTCGAATGATTCAGGATAATGAAAGAGCGATGCAGGAATACGCTGCTGCTCGTGGCAAGACTCCGCCAGAGGTGACTCACTATCGCTACGGCATGAAGCTGGACATCGCGAAGGTTGTACATACGAGCCCTACAGGCTCTGGTTGTGAGGTAATGCCGGCTCAGATGACCTATGAGGACTCCAGCGGCGATTTGCAGACTGTTGAATATCGGGCAATGGGTACAGCCTGCTGGAATCAAAACTGAGCTACATAGGAGCTTACAGGTCACTGACTTAAAAGTAATTTTCAAGTCACCCTGACGTTATTTGGCGTGTGGAAGTATGGCGTGAGCGCGCACGGGCGATGCCTGGCGCGCTACGGCAACTACTACAAGAAATCTCACCGAGATAAAACTGCCAGATAATTCAGGAGTGTCACATGAATAACCCCCTTTTTTGCTTATCGCTGATAGCTCTGAGTATCGGCACCGGACAGGCTGCAATTACCGCCGAAGAAAAGGCCGAAGGCTTCGTCGAGGGCAGCAGCCTCACTATTCTGAATCGCAACCTCTATTTCAATCGCGACTTTCGTAAGGGGCAGTCGAGCGGCACAGGTAATGGTTACTCGGAAGAGTGGGCACATGGAATCATCGGGCAGTTTGAGTCTGGATTCACCGAGGGTACCGTTGGCTTTGGTATCGACGCGTTTGCGATGCTGGGCCTGAAACTCGACTCTGGTGATGGGCGATCCGGCGCAGGTGGCTCCGTTGATGTGATGCCTTACAACAGTGCAGGGCAACCCGAGGATGACTACTCCAAGGTGGGAGGTGCGGTTAAAGCCAGGTTCATGGATACAGTTATCAAAGCTGGCGATGTTTTCCCTGTCAGCCCCGTCGTTCAATATGGCGACTCGCGACTCCTGCCCGAAAGCTTCCGCGGTATCACCGTGGCCAACAACAGTATTGAAGGCTTGGCCCTGCAAGGTGGCCGCCTGCATTCAATGAGCGAGCCCAACTCAAGCAGCATGCGCGATGGCTTCGCAACGTTCTATGCGGGCTCCGTCGACGCCCCCTGGATTGCCTATTTTGGTGGTGATTACTCGGTCAACGACAACGTCGGCATCAGCCTCTATACCAGCCGTCTCAAAGATGCTTGGAACCAGTACTACACTGGTACCACGTTGAGCTATCCGCTCTCCGACGATGTTGCCTTGATCGGTGGACTTAATTACTACAAAGCTGTCGATGAGGGAAAACAGCATCTGGGCAGCTTCGATAACAACATCTGGAGCGGTAAGGCTGGAGTGCAATTTGGTGCCCATACCGTCATGGTTGGCATTCAGCGCAATAACGGCGATGACGATTTCGATTACCTGCGTCAATCCGACTCGATCTACCTGGATAATTCCATCCAGTACAGCGACTTCAACTCGCCCAAGGAAAAGTCCTGGCAGGTGCGCTATGACTTGGACATGGAGCCTTTTGGTGTGCCCGGCCTGAGCTTCATGACCCGCTACGCGCAGGGCTGGGATGCTGACTACACCAACGCCAACGAGGTTTACATGCGGCGCGACGATGATGGTGATCCGCTGACCGATCAGAAACGGTGGGAGCGCGACATCGAAGCCAAGTACGTCGTGCAAGCCGGATCACTGAAAGACATGTCCTTCCGCATTCGCCAGGCAACGACCCGAGCAACCGAATTTGAGTCAGATTTGGATGAGGTTCGTCTCATCGTCGAGTACCCACTCGAAGTGCTTTAAAGCGTCATCGGCGAGTGCCCTGCGGTGCTGTCCCCTGTAGTGCTCCTTTGGTTTGGAGACAGCCTTCGGCACCCTCGGGTGCCTTTTTGCATATGGATCTATGCGGCCAGTTGTGTTGCTAGTCGTAAAGGGCTGTATTGAGGGGGAAAGAGGGCGCAGGAGTGAGAAATCGTGATCCCGAGCACTCACCATTTAAATGGAAAGTCTGAGTGCTCGGTTCTAGCTGGGAATATTACTGCGCGGGGTAGTCGGCAATAACTTGGTCAGTACCCGCCGTGGTCAACCCGATAACCTGATAGGCATGCTGCGTACCACCAACTTCCATACCAGGTGAGCCTGCCGGCATGCCGGGAACGGCGATACCAGCCAGATCATCACGTTTGGAGAGTTCGATGATTTGCGCTGCTGGTACGTGACCTTCGACGAATTTGCCGTCGATCACGGCGGTGTGGCAGGACGCCAGTCGTGGTGCAACACCGAGTCGTTGCTTCACCGAGGTCATATCGCGCTCGACATGGTCGATGACGTTGAAGCCGTTCGCTTCCAAGTGCGAGATCCACTTCTTGCAGCAACCACAATTTGCATCACGGTGCACGTCGATTGTCAGGGCATCAGCTGATTGAACTGCAGAGCTCATAAACAAGGCGGCCAGCATCGCCGCCCGTGCTCCTTTACATTTAGCTGTCATGAAGGTGCTCTTTGCCATCGGCATGAGTGTGAGTGTTGGGCGCGGCGGCCGGGGTCTGCTCCTTTTGAGCTGGCTCTGTTTCGTGGTGACCAGCGCCACCTTCCGCCGTTTGGCCATCCGTCGCATGGTGGTCTGCGCCGCTGCCTGATGGGGTCATATCTGCTGCGTGATGATCTGCACTGCTCGACGAATCACCGTGATGATCGGCACCTGCGTTCGCCTTTGAACTATCCGAAGCATGATGATCTGTCGCTGCCTCAGGCTCGGCGTGGTGATCCGCCTTGGCGCTTCCATGTTGACCTTCGTGGTTATGCATTTGGGTCTCACCGCCGCCATGATCGTGACCGCCGCTCGATGCAACTAGGGCTTGATACTGCCCGGCATCCATTTTCGGCAGTTGATCTAGGAGCGCGACCATGCCCCAGATGTACTGATCACCCATGCTTTTGCCCCATGCCGGCATGCCTGTGGCCTTGATACCGTGCTTGATCACCCAAAATGCAGCAGCTGGATTGCCATCGATACCAACTTTGGTCAGGTTCGGCGGAGCGGGATACAGCGATTGGCTAAGTTCTGTTTCAGCAACACCCGGTGCCAAATGACATCCGATGCACATAGAGTTGTAGTTACCAGCCCCGGCTTTGATAAGCGCGTCATCATTGAGGTTGGGTACTTCTATATCTTTGGAGCGCACTTCGATAGAGCGATCTCTGGCCATTGTCAGGAAAGCATATACTGCCGGGAAGTGAGGGTCATCGGCACCCACGTTGACCAAGCCCAAGTAGGCACCGCCAACTAATGCAGCGCTTCCGACGACACCCGCCGCCACTAAGGTTTTAATTGTTCTTTTCATGTCAGGCTCTCAAAACCACATCCGAATACCGGCAACTAAGCGTGCCTCCTCAACATCCTCACCCTCATCTCGCACCAGGTCGGCCGTGTTGCCGAAGGAGCGACTCCAGGAAACGCCGATGTAGGGTGCGAACTGGCGAATGATCTCGTAACGCAGCCGTAGACCGACCTCGGCATTGGCCAGGCCGGAGCCGATACCTCGTTCGGGATCGTTCTTGCCGTAGAAATTCACTTCAGCGGTCGGCTGAAGGATTAGGCGATTGGTCAGCAGGATGTCGTACTCGCCCTCTAAGCGCGCAGCCGTCTGGCCGTTCTCGCCGACAAAGGCAGTGGCCTCCGCCTCGAAGGCATACAGCGCCATACCCTGGATGCCGAATGCGGCCCAAGTCTGTGGCGACTCTGGCTTGAAGTCTTGGCGAACACCCGCGACCACATCCCACCAAGGACCAATCGAGCGCCCGTACAAGGCCTGCAATTCAGCATCCTCAGTGACGCCATTGGTGCGTTCACCTTCGGAGCGAAGCCAGAGACGATTGATGTCTCCTCCAATCCAGCCGGACGCATCCCAAGCCAAGGTGCTGCCTTCATCGGCATCCTGGTATTCGAGTTGGTCGAGCAGGAAGAAGCTGTTGATGGCGCTGTCGTGAACCTTGTGGCCTGGCAACGGCGGGAACGCTGCTTCACGATCCGCATCTGTCAGCACCGGGATTGGCGTGCGACTGGTGGCTCTCGGCGCTTCAGCGGAACCATGGTTCATCTTTGAATGATCCATACCCCCCATCTGCCCCTGCATAGCGCCGTGACCCATCTTGCTGTGGTCCATAGTCGGAGCCTTTTCTTGGCTCTGGCTATGGCCCATCTGGCTATGATCCATGCCCTTCATCGGCTCTTTGGCAGAACCGTGGTTCATCTTGCTATGGTCCATCGGCATGGAACCGTGGCCCATTGCCGAATGATCCATTTCTTCCGCAGCGATGGTGAGTCCGCTGCCAAGCATGCTCAGCGACACTGCCAGTGCTGTTAGGGACGGACGTAAAAACCTAGTGGTCATGGTTCGAACCTGCTTCGGCTTCGTTGCCGCCATGCTTATCCATCATGCTTTCGTGGTCCATGCCGCCATGGTTCATGTCCCCGTGATCCATCTGCTGACTAGCAGACTTTTCCTTCGCTTGTGCGGCCTTCGTGTCAGGTACCGATTTGGGAGCCTGTGTCTCAGTAGCATGTTGTTTGTGCTCACTGTGATCTTCACCGGCCAACAACACCGGAGCATGCAGGACAGCCAAAAGGCTCAACACAGTAACGCTGCCGGCCAGGGCCTTTCGCTTCATAAAAGTGCTCATCAGATATCTCCTTTACTCATCCACACGAACTTCACGGAACATGCCCATTTCCATGTGGAGTAGTAGGTGGCAGTGGTAGGCCCAGCGACCCAATGCATCGGCAGTCACTCGATAGCTGCGTTTGGAACCTGGTGGCATGTCGATGGTGTGTTTGCGAACCATGAAGTTGCCGTTCGCATCCTCCAGATCACTCCACATGCCGTGAAGATGGATGGGATGAGTCATCATGGTGTCGTTGACCAGCGTGATGCGGACACGCTCGCCGTACTTGAGACGCAGAGGCTCGGCATCAGAGAACTTGATGCCGTCGAAGGACCAGGAAAACTTTTCCATATGCCCGGTGAGGTGTAGCTCGATGGTTCGGCTGGGTTCGCGGCCATCCGGATCAGGGAAGGTGCTTTTCAAGTCGGAATAGGTCAGTACACGACGACCATTAGCGCGCAGGCCGATACCTGGATCGTCCAGTTTATGGGTCGGGGTCATGGTTTGCATGTCGACCAGGGGATTATTGGTTTCAGAGGCCGGATGCGATTGCATCGCTGCGTCCATACCTGCCATACCCGAATGGTCCATGCCGGCCATTTTGCTGTGGTCCATACCGGCCATATCACCTTGCATTCCGCCAGCGTCCATCCCGGCCATCTTGCTGTGATCCATGCCGCTCATGCCGCCTTGCATGCTGCCATGGTCCATGCCCGCCATGCTGCCGTGATCCATACCCATGTCGCCCATGGCGATCAGGGGGCGAGGATCGGTTTCGGGTACTGGAGCGCTCAACCCTTCACGTGTAGCCAGAGTGCCGCGGGCATAGCCGGTACGATCCATGGACTGTGCAAAAATCGTGTAAGCCTCTTGGTCAGCGAGCTCGACAATCACGTCATAAGTCTCGGCCACGGCGATACGGAGCTCATCAACGCTGACTGGCTTGACGTGCAGACCATCGGCCGCAACCACCGTCATCTTCAGGCCTGGAATACGTACGTCGAAGTAGGTCATGGCCGAGCCGTTGATGAAGCGCAAACGGAGTTTTTCACCCGGTTTGAAGATACCTGTCCAGTTCCCATTAGGTGCCTGGCCATTCATCAGGTAGGTGTAGGTATAGGCGCTGACGTCAGCAAGATCGGTGGGGCTCATCTTCATCTCGGCCCACATCTTGCGGTCAGCAACTGCTGCCGACCAACCTTGCTCGCTCACGTCATTGATGAAGTCGCCAACGGTGCGCTTGTGCTGGTTGTAGTAGTCCGACTGCTTTTTAAGCTTGGCCAATAACCGTGTTGGGTCTTCATCAGTCCAGTCAGTCAGCATCACCACGTAGTCACGGTCATAGCTAAACGGCTCAGGCTCCTTGGCATCGATGACCAGGGCACCGTAAACGCCAATCTGCTCCTGCAACCCAGAGTGGCTGTGGTACCAGTAAGTACCATTTTGATTGACCTTGAACTTGTACTCGTACATGCCATCGGGCGCGATGCCGTGGAAGCTCAAGCCAGGCACACCATCCATGTTCGCGGGCAAAATGATGCCGTGCCAGTGAATCGAGGTGTCTTCGGCCAAGCGGTTTTTCACACGCAGTGTGACGGTATCGCCTTCCCGCCAGCGCAAAATTGGCCCTGGAATGGACCCATTAATAGCCATCGCGGTCCGGGCTGCTCCGGTAATATTCACTGGCGTTTCACCAATGAATAAGTCGAAATCTGTACCCGTTAATACGTTGGGCTGTCCGGGACTGGTCACCGCCCAAACGGGTGTGCGCCACAAGCCAAGGCCTCCGAGAATGCCGGTAGCGGCCAGGCCTTTAACGAAGGTTCGTCTTGAGGTTTTGCAGTGCATGCCGTTATGTCCAATCAGTCAGAGGAGCCAGGGCGGAACAACCATGACATTTGGTTATTTCCAGCTTCATCCTGGGAGGTTTTCCCTATCAGCCTTGCCCACTGTCGTGATTTTTCAAATCGTTCCGACAGCGAGCTTGAGAAATTGCCATATCTCAACCGGCTAAGTGATTACATTTCTGTCAGGTTGACCGCGACTAGCAGTTGGCGTGATCGGCTGTTTTGCTTTTATTACCTGCAACCGGCGACTCTTTATTCTGTTGCTGGGCCAGTTGATAGGCTTCCATCGATACCTTGCTAGCCTGTTCCATGCGAGCAAAAGTACGGTCAGCACCGCCTTCGGCCATCGCCAAAGAAGAAGCGGTAAGCGCGATAACCACGAACAGGGTTTTGATTGAGTTCATCTGGACGTTCCTCGATTCAGTTCAGTTAGCCAAGTGACCCTGAGTGGGTCGTCATCAGGCATTGAGCTTCAGGCTCGAAGTAACCTTAACCAGGGTGCCCTGTCATAAACCTGAGCTGAACATTACAGTTCTGTCAGGTTGCTACTTCTTTCTTGTGGAGACTCTGCAGGGCTCTGTAGTGTCTGTTTATGCCCGCTACTGAACCTGTGCGGATTCGTTGCTGGCATGCCTGGCAGCGATGCCTAAGCTTCTTCGGGTCAGTGGCACTAAATAGTCCTGACCTCCACATAACGTTCAAGAGAGATTGCCACTATGTCGACCAAAAATACTGTTGCTACTGGTGCTGCATTGGCACTCGTTGCCGCCAGCCTATTTGCTACCCTGCCTGCGCAAGCGGCTCAGGATGCAAAAACTGCTGAAGTAAAATGCTTTGGTGTGAATGGCTGCAAAGGCCAAAACGATTGCATGACTGCAAAGAACGCCTGCAAAGGCCAGGGGGAATGTAAGGGTCAGGGGTTCAACTTGATGACCCAAGAAAAATGCGATGAGGCCGGCGGTAAAACCAGCGAGTAAGCCCATCCAAGGGAGTGCAAGTCGCTCCCTTGACCCGGAGTCCTAATGAGTAAAAGCGATTCACTGGGTTTTGGCCTCGGCTTGCGTAGCGAGTACTACCAGCAGATTCTGGAGCAACGCCCCGCAGTCGACTGGTTCGAGATCATCTCAGAGAACTACATGGTCGGAGGGGGAAAAGCCCTCTACTTCCTCGATGCGATCAAAGAGCAATATCCGCTGGTCATGCACGGGGTTTCCCTGTCGATTGGCGGTTCTCATGAGATCGACGCTGATTACTTGCGCCAATTGAAAAATCTAGCCGACCGAGTTCAGCCCCGCTGGGTCGCTGACCATCTGTGTTGGAGCCGAGGTAGTGCTCACCAGCTGCATGATCTACTTCCACTGCCATTCACCCAGAAGAGCCTGCTGCATGTGGCATCAAGGGTTCGGCTGGTTCAGGATGTGTTGCAGCGGCCCTTGGTGCTTGAGAACGTATCGGCCTACGTGCAGTGGAAAACGTCCTGCATGAGCGAGTCTCAGTTTCTGGCCGAACTGAGCAGCCTTACCGGCTGCGAGCTACTGCTCGATGTAAACAACGTCTACGTCAGTTCGAAAAACCAAGGGTTCGACCCTTGGCAGTTCATCATGGAGTTGCCCCAAGATCGGATTCGCCAGATCCACCTGGCCGGCCATAGCGACTACGGCCACTACCTCATTGATACCCATGATCAGCCGATTGCCGATCCGGTTTGGGCTCTGTACAGCAAAACGTTGAGCTATCTGGGTGCTACTGCCACCTTAATTGAGCGAGATGATCATTTTCCGCCCTTTGACGAGCTATTAGCGGAGCTGTCCAAGGCGCGCTCTATCTCCGCCAATGCTCTAAGGGCTGCCGCACCATGCGCCTGAGTGCTCAGCAGGAAGCGCTGGAGCGTTACCTGGCCACAGGCGATAGCGTTATCCCACCTGAGCTGATGGAGCAGATTCAAGGTAGCAATACGCTGCCTGCCGCAGATGGCCTGATGATTTACCACAACGCTTATCGCGCCAGGCTTCTTTCCGTCTTGAGGGAAGACTTCCCAGCGTTGCATCGCTGGATGGGTGATGAGTCATTTGCACAGTTGGCCTTGGCTTATATCAGCGCGTGGCCACCTAGACATTTCAGTTTGCGCTGGCTGGGTGAGAGGCTGCCGGAGTTCATCCGCGGCTATATTGCCGAGCCGCAACGTTCCCCGATGATAGAACTCGCCACACTTGAATGGGCCTTTACCCTGGCCTTCGACGCACCTGATACAGAGCCACTGTCGCTGGATGTGATGAGTCGTTTTTCAGCTGATGACTGGGTCAATCTGCGGGTATACCTCACACCCTCGGTTCGTTGGTTGCAGCTACAGCACAACACCGTGGGTATTTGGGTGGCTGCCAAGGCCGAGGCCGATATTCCTGATGTCGTTGCGCTGTCCACTCCCCTGGATTGCTTGGTTTGGCGACATGAGTTGGTCTGTCAGTACCGTACTCTTGAGTCGGGTGAAGCTTCGGCTTTGCGGTTACTTAGCGATGGAGGCTCGTTTGCTTCAATGTGCGAAAACCTCGTGGGTCAACACGGCGAACAGGCACCTCTGCGAGCGGCTACCTGGCTGAAGCAGTGGATCGGTGAGGGACTGCTTCAGCGTCGATAAATAGTGCCGTGGATGTGCAGGGCGTGGTGCCATTGGCTGAGAGTTCCTCTTCCGCCAGCTGACGGAAGAGGCAAAAACCTTAAATCACGCGTTTGACGCTCAGGTACTCGCCCTTGGTCTTCAGCGTGATGGTCACGTCGCTGTTGCTGCGGTTGCGCCAGAACCAGCCGTGCGTGCCGTCGAAGATGGCGGTGAATTCACCCTTGTCGCCCTTGATCTGCTTACCCTTGCTGTAGCTGTGGTAATAGCCCTTGGGGCCGTTGTAGGGTTCGCCGTGGGTGTCGTGGTTGACCGGGATACCATTGGTTGTCCACTCGTAGCTGACAGTGGCCTTATCCAGCATCTCCAGCTTGATTTCACTGGCCTCGCCCGGCTTCAGGGTGACGGTCACTTCATCCGACTTCAGGGCTGGCTGCGGCTCAGTTACTGCTTCGGCCACAGGTGCTGTCGCCACTTGCTCTTGAGCTACCGGCTGAACAGGCACGGAGGCTTGAGCGACGGGAGCCGCGGCTGGCTGAACCGCTGCATCCGCTACCGCTTCTGCGGCCAGGGTTATCTTCATTTCGCCCATCTGGGTCAGGCCCAGTACGCGGCCAGCACCCGTTGGGTCGATGGCGTACTCCGAAGGCATCACTACGGTGACCAGCAAAGCAGCGGCAACGCCCACGGCAATCACAGTGGAGCGCAGCAGTTGGCGGCTGGTCGGCAATTCGCTTTGAGTTGGAAGCTTGGTATTGAACATGCTGAGAATTCCTTACTGAGAGACGATCAGGCCGGTGAGCTGGTAACCCATCAAGAGGAAACCGGCGCTCATCATGGCGACGTTTGCGGTGTAGGCATGACGCCAGAAGCTGGCGGTGCGTCGCCAGTAGCCCATGACAATCAGGATGGCGCTCAAGGCCAGGAGCTGGCCGATCTCGACGCCGACGTTGAAGGCGATCAGGTTGGTGATCAGGCCGTCTGCCGAGATCTCGTACTCCTGAATCTTGGTCGCCAGACCAAAGCCATGCAGCAAGCCGAAAATCAGCGTGGCCGCTTTGGTGTTCGGCTGGTGGCCGAACCAGCGCTGGAATGCGCCCAAGTTATCGAGCGCCTTGTACACCACCGAGAAACCAATGATGGCGTCGATCACATAGGAGCTGATGTTGATTTCCGCCAGTACGCCCAACAACAGCGTCACGGTGTGACCCACGGCGAACAGCGTGACATAGAGCCCCACGTCCTTCAGGCGGTAGAGAAAGAAGATCACCCCGAAGAGGAACAGCAGATGGTCGTAGCCGGTGATCATGTGCTTAGCGCCCATATAGATGAACGGCAGCACCATCACCCCGGAGCTTTCCTGGATAAAGCCCTTGTCGCCCTCGGCGACAGCATGGGCCAGTGCGTCAGGCATGCCGAGAAACAGCAATGCCGTGAACAGCAGCAACAGTAGTAACGAGCGATTCGGGTGCACGACAGATGCGTCCATTGCGCCCATAGATAGCGAATGCATGGTTGAGTCCTAAATTAAAGGGGGCTTGGGCCGCACAGCGGCCTGTGTCAGATCACGAACGTGGCGCGCGGTGGCCGCTCGATCAGGAAGATCGGGCTTGGAGGAATGGAGTAACGAGGGGCTGGTATCGGCTGCGCACGTTCTGGCAGCGTGCTGATGCTTAGCCGCGCGGTCAGGTGCGGTGTTTCATGCAAATGGTCGGCGGTCAGCGGCGAGTGGCAGTGATCCCCGTACGCAGCACAGGCCAGCGTCTCATCACCATGCGCATGCGAATGAGCACCGTCATTGCCACCCAAGGCAGGCTGGCTCGATCCCATAAACAGCGCAGAGGTATGCCCGGCCCAAGCCAGCAATATGGCGAGAGCAAGGGCAAAAATCACCTTGGTGCTGATGGGATTGCTGAGCATGTTGTGGTTCTTTCGATGCCTAAGCGGGTGGCTTTTCTGGAGGGTTGGTCGGTTTGACCATATCCCCCCCAGGGGGATAGCATGCGAGCGTAATTCATCGACGCACGAGACTCAAGGCATGAGCGATCACGAACACGGCCACCAGCACCAAAGTCATGGCGACATCATCAAAAGGTTGAAGCGTGCGGAGGGCCACCTGCGCAGCATCGTCACCATGATTGAAGACAGCCGGGCCTGCGTCGACATTGCTCAGCAGCTACATGCCGTGGAAAAAGCCGTCTGCCAGGCCAAGCGTGTGCTTATCCAAGACCATATCGACCACTGTCTGGAACATACAGTCGAAGCACTTGCGGTAGGCGAGCGCGCTTCACTCGAAGACTTCAAGCAAATCACCAAGTACCTCTAGGCCCCTCCCATGTCGAGTTTCGCCGAATTGCTGCAAAAGGGGGCCTCGCAGGCCTGGCTGTACTTCCCCAGCGCCATTCTGCTGGGTGCCTTGCACGGCCTGGAGCCTGGGCACTCGAAGACCATGATGGCGGCGTTTATCGTGGCCATTCGTGGCACGGTGAAGCAGGCCGTTCTGCTGGGGCTTGCGGCAACGCTTTCGCACACGGCCGTGGTCTGGCTGGTGGCCATGGCCGGCATGTACCTGGGGCAGAACCTGAATGCCGAAACCACCGAGCCGTATTTCCAGCTCGCCTCGGCCGCCATCATTATCACCATCGCCCTGTGGATGCTTTGGCGCACCTGGCGTGGCGAGCAGATGTGGCGCTTAGAGGAAGGTGACGATCATCAATACGACCATCACCACCACGATGAAACGCACAGCATCGATACCGGGCACGGGCGTATCGAACTGTCGATCTTCGAAGAAGGCGTTCCTCCGCGCTGGCGACTGAAGACTTTGAGTGGCCATACCTGGCAGGCTATTGAAGTAAGCCTGCTTGCGACCCGGCCCGATGGACGAACCGAGCAATTCTGGTTCGTAGACCGAGGTGACCACCTGGAGTCACTGGTCGAGATCCCTGAGCCCCATGACTTCACTGTACGCTTGAGCCTGGGTCATGCCGGTCATTCTCACGACTATGACCTGGAGTTCCGCGAACACAGCCACGGTCATGAGCATGCCGAGCTGGAGAAACTGGAGCTGTCGCTGGAGGGCTATCAGGATGCCCATGAACGGGCGCACGCCAATGACATCCGCAAGCGCTTCAGCAACCGCAATGTGACCACTGGCCAGATCATCATGTTCGGCCTAACGGGCGGGCTGATTCCCTGCCCGGCAGCGATCACCGTGCTGCTGCTCTGCCTACAAGTGAAGGAAGTCGCGCTGGGAGCCGTGCTGGTGTTGTGCTTCAGCATTGGTCTGGCCATCACTTTGGTCACAGTTGGCGCTGCCGCCGCTATCGGCGCTCGCCAGGCATCCAATCGTTGGCCCTGGCTGGGTGCTGTGGCGCGTCGCGCCCCTTACCTATCCAGCGTACTGATCATTGGTGTGGGGATTTACGTCGGCTTCCACGGCTGGGTCGGCCTGAACACCTAGCCGATGTGGGAGTTATCCGGTTATTTCGGCCTATTCCTCGCCGCCTTTGGTGCCGCCACGCTGCTGCCCATGCAGTCGGAAGCGGTACTGGTCGGGTTGCTGCTGACTGACCGCTATGCGGCCTGGTCGCTGCTGGCGGTGGCCACCACGGGTAATGTGCTGGGCTCGGTGCTGAACTGGCTGCTGGGTCGCTCTATCGAGCACTACCGGCACAAGCGCTGGTTTCCCGTCAGCGAAGGAAAACTGGAAAAGGCCCAGCAGGCTTATCACCGCTTCGGTCGCTGGTCGCTGCTGCTCAGTTGGATGCCGATCATTGGTGATCCGCTTACCGTGGTAGCCGGTGTTATGCGCGAACCGTTCTGGAGCTTTCTGTTGATCGTGACGCTGGCCAAGGCCACTCGCTATCTGGTGCTAGCTGCCTTGACGCTTGGGTGGCTCGGGTGAGCCTGCATACGCGCGACAACAACCTGGATCTGATCAAGTGGCTGGCGATGCTGACCATGCTGCTGGATCACCTGCGCTACATCTGGCCTGACACCGAATGGCTGTTCATCGTCGGGCGCTTAGCCTTTCCACTGTTCTGCCTGGGTATCGCCGCCAATGTCGCACGCTCGCACCCCGGCGAGTTGTATACCGATAACAACGTTCGCTACCTGGGCTGGATGACTGCGTTTGCAGTGATCTCGGAGTTGCCCTATCGCCTGCTTTCTAGCGACAGCAGCACGCTCAACGTGATGCCCTCACTGCTGCTGGGCCTGCTTATCGCCTGGGGCGCGCATCATCGTGGGCGCGACGGTTTTGTTCTGGCTCTGACTGGCGCGGCTGTGGCTGTGCTGATTCAGGAGCGCCTGATGTACGGCGTTTTCGGAACGCTGCTGCCGGCGGCATTGCTGCTGGCTATTCAATGGCCTGGTCTTGTGTGGCTATTGCCCGCCGCACTTTGCGTAATGGCCAACAGTCGCAACCGCTGGCTCGCGGAGTGGGAGTTGCAGCCCTTTACCCTGCTGATAGTAGCCGTCGCCTTCGCCGCTCCACTGCTTGGGCTATGGCTGCTGCGCCGACCGGGCCATTTCAAAATCTGGCCGGTCAAGCGCTGGGGCTATTGGTTCTACCCTGGGCATCTGGCTGCACTGCACCTGATTCGCTCGCTCGGCTAGATAGGGCTTCCCTCTTCGCAGCCTTCTTGCTCAATGCAGGCTTTTTGCCATACCTTGCAAGCGTGACTTGAGTCACACACAACAAGAAGCTGAAAAGGAGTTCCTCATGAAGAAGTTTTCTGCTGTCCTGATTGCTGCTGTTCTCGCTTTAACCTCCGTGGCAGCCCTTGCCCACAGCGGCGGTACGGATTCCAAAGGCTGTCACCGCAACCACAAAACGGGCGATTACCACTGCCATTAAGCATTTGCCAGTAGCGGCTGGCCGCCTTTCATCTGTGGCGGCCAGTTAACTTCCTTATTCGTCAGTCATAGCTTCTGATCCCTGGGATTAACGACTATTCACCAGGCGCGGTTTGTTCGATGTCGTACTGCTAATCGGCGTCTCGGTACGAGTTTCGACGGTCATGGGGGCCCGGAATTGCTTGAGCCGGAGTGCATTCCCGAGCACGAAGACACTGGAGAAGGCCATCGCTGCAGCAGCGAAGATCGGTGAAAGCAGCGTGCCGTTCACCGGGTAGAGCGCGCCCGCTGCGACCGGAATCAGCACGGCGTTGTATGCGAAGGCCCAGAACAGGTTCTGCTTGATGTTGCGGATCGTTGCCTGGCTGATCGCGATGGCGTTCGGCACGCCACGCAGGTCGCCCGACATCAGTACTACGTCAGCGGCCTCGATCGCCACATCGGTTCCCGGTCCGATCGCTAGCCCAACGTCCGCTTCTGCGAGTGCCGGTGCGTCGTTGATACCGTCGCCCACGAAGGCGACACGCGCGCCATTGATCCGGAACTTCTTCAGTGCTGCGACCTTGCCGTCGGGCAAGACCTCGGCAGCGACTTCATCGATGCCGAGCTGCTTGGCAATCGCCGCGGCTGTAGCTGCGTTGTCACCGGTGATCATTGCGACTTTGAGCCCGAGCGCGTGCAGCGCCTTGATCGCCGCGGGCGTCGTTTCCTTGATCGGGTCGGCGACTGCGATAACCGCCGCCAAGCGGCCGTCGATCGCGGCATAGAGCGGACTCTTGCCTTGCTCGCCAAGACGCTTGGCAGTTGGCAGGAAGCTCGATACATCAAGACCGAGCTGCGTCATGAACCGGTCCGCGCCGACAGCGACGGTCCGACCAGCGACCTTGGCCGACACGCCGAAGCCCGGTGTTGCATCGAAGTCATCGACGGGTGCGAGCGTGATGTCCCGCTGTTTTGCGGCTGCGACGATCGCTTCTGCGATTGGGTGCTCGGAGCGGGTTTCGACCGCAGCAACGAGAGCCAAGACCTCATTGTATTCGAAGCCCTCGGCGGGGACGAGGTCGGTCAGTTCGGGGCGTCCTTTGGTCAGTGTGCCGGTCTTGTCGAGTGCGACCACGCTCACATCGCGCAGCGA
>NZ_JAUXXP010000046.1 GCF_030684895.1 Pseudomonas sp.
AATCGTCGAGCTGCGTTGCAGCTACGACGAAAACACCCTGGGCAAGAACCCCGAAGGCCGCAAGGTCAAGGGCGTGATCCACTGGGTGCCAGCGGCTGAAAGCGTTGAGTGCGAAGTGCGCCTGTACGACCGCCTGTTCCGCTCTGCCAACCCGGAGAAAGACGAAGAGGGCGGCAGCTTCCTCGATAACATCAACCCGGATTCGCTGGTGGTGCTCAAGGGCTGTCGCGCCGAGCCATCCCTGGCCGAAGCCGCGCCAGAAGAACGCTTCCAGTTCGAGCGCGAAGGCTACTTCTGCGCCGACATCAAGGACAGCAAGCCGGGTGCGCCCGTCTTCAACCGTACCGTAACGCTGCGCGATTCCTGGGCTTAATCAAGCCGAACGTGCCATAGACCGGGCCAGTGCGCTGGCCCGTGGTTTTCCAAGGAACCCCGATGCTCTCGATCTACAACACGCTGACCAAAAGCAAAGATGTTTTCAAACCGCTGGTGGGTAACCAGGTGCGCATGTATGTGTGCGGCATGACGGTTTACGACTTCTGTCATATCGGTCATGCGCGGGTGATGGTGGCGTTCGATGTGGTGACTCGCTGGCTGCGTCATCGCGGCTATGAGGTGACCTACGTGCGCAATATCACCGACATCGACGACAAGATCATCAAACGCGCCAATGACAACGGCGAGCCGTTTGAGGCGCTGGTCGAGCGCATGATCGCGGCCATGCACGAAGACGAGGCGCGCCTGAATGTCCTGCGTCCGGATCAGGAGCCACGTGCCACCGGGCATATCGCCGGTATGCATCAGATGATCCAGACCCTGATCGACAAGGGCTTTGCCTATGCACCTGGCAATGGTGACGTGTACTACCGCGTTGGCAAGTTTGTCGGTTACGGCAAGTTGTCGCGCAAGAAGATTGAAGACCTGAAGATCGGCGCACGCATTGAAGTGGACGAAGCCAAGCAGGACCCTCTGGATTTCGTGCTGTGGAAGGGCGTCAAACCGGGCGAGCCGAGCTGGGAATCGCCCTGGGGCGCGGGCCGTCCAGGCTGGCATATCGAGTGCTCGGTAATGTCCACCTGCTGCCTGGGCGAGACCTTCGATATCCATGGCGGCGGTCCTGATCTGGTGTTCCCGCACCACGAAAACGAGATCGCACAGAGCGAGGCGGCCACTGGCAAGCTTTACGCCAACGCCTGGATGCACGCCGGGGCGGTGCGCGTGGATGGCGAGAAGATGTCCAAATCCCTGGGCAACTTCTTCACCATCCGTGAAGTGCTGGAGAAGTATCACCCGGAAGTGGTGCGCTACCTGCTGGTGTCCAGCCATTACCGCAGCCCGATCAACTACTCCGAAGACAGCCTGCGCGAAGCCAAGGGTGCGCTGGAGCGTTTCTACAACGCGCTCAAGGGCCTGCCCGATACTGCACCATCAGGCGGTGAAGCCTTTGTCGAGCGCTTCGCCACGGCCATGGATGACGACTTCAACTCGCCGGAAGCCTGCGCCGTGTTGTTCGAGCTGGCCCGCGAGATCAATCGCCTGCGTGAAAACGATGTGCAGGCCGCAGCCGGCTTGGCAGCGCGCTTGAAGGAACTGGCTGGAGTGCTGGGTGTGCTGCAGCTGGAGCCCGAGGCTTTCCTGCAGGCCGGTGCCGCCGGCAAGGTTGATGCTGCCGAGGTTGAAGCCTTGATCGCCGCACGTCTGCAGGCTCGCGCTGAGAAGAACTGGGGCGAGTCCGACCGTATCCGCGACCAGCTCACCGCCATGGGCGTGGTGCTGGAAGATGGCAAGGGTGCGACCACCTGGCGTTTGGCTGACTAGCTCAGTTGCTGGACTGAAAAGGCTGCTTTTGAGCGTAATGCTGCTCATATAAGAAAAATGCCGCTTCTGCGTTGCCAGGGAAGTGGCATTTTTTTGTGCTAAAGAACAGTTGAGTTGAGGAGCAGCGTGGCGAAGCCCAACGAGGCATGTTGTGATTTGTTGGGCTTCGCTGCGCTCAGCGCTAACCTACGCCTTATCGCCTCGCAACACGCAATGGGTACAAAGCCTTTTTGTTGGCCCGCATCCGGCGATCTTTACGCTTTCTTTATGCCTTGAGGCATCGCCCGCACTCGTTCCTTTACGCCCTGGTTGCCGACAATTTGCCCTACGCGGTAGCCACCGTAACAAGGAGCAAACACATGAGCATTCTCGACGGGGTGTCCCTAGGCCTGGCCTTGGGACTTTTCATCTATTTGTTGGTTGCGCTGCTGCGCGCTGATCAGGCGTAGGGGTGCATATGCACAGTTACGATTTCACGTTGATCCTGGCGTTCTTCGTCCTGGTTCTGCTGCCGGCGCCCTTTATCGGGCGTTACCTGTACCGCGTGATGGAAGGCGAAAAAACCTGGCTCAGCCCTGTGCTGCAGCCGGTCGAGCGGCTGTGCTACCGGCTTGCCGGGGTCGATAGCAACCGCGAGCAGGACTGGAAAACCTACAGCCTGGCGTTGTTGGCCTTCACCCTGATCAGCCTGCTGACGCTGTTCGCCATTCTGATGCTGCAAGGCAGTTTGCCGCTCAACCCGCAGCAATTGCCCGGGTTGGAGTGGACGCTGGCGTTCAACACCGCCGTGAGCTTTGTCACCAATACCAATTGGCAGGCGTATAGCGGCGAAGCGCAGATGAGCTACTTCAGCCAGATGGTTGGCCTGGGCGTGCAGAACTTCGTCAGCCCGGCAGTCGGTCTGGCCGTGCTGGTGGTGTTTTGCCGCGGCATCGCCCGGCGTTCGAGCAATAGCGTCGGCAACTTCTGGGTCGACCTGACCCGCGCCACGCTCTACGGCCTGCTGCCGTTCTGCCTGGTTCTGGCGCTGTTTCTGGTGTGGCAGGGCGTGCCACAAACCTTCCTCGAATACGTCACTGCGCACACCATCGGCGGCACCGATCAGGTTGTGCCGCTGGGTCCTGCAGCCAGCCAGATTGCCATCAAGCAGCTAGGCACCAACGGCGGCGGTTTCTTCGGCGTCAACTCGGCGCATCCGTTCGAGAACCCCACGGCCTGGAGCAACCTGTTCGAGGTGGCCTCGATCATCCTGATTCCCGCTGCGCTGCTGTTCACCTTTGGCCATTACGTCAAAGACCTGCGCCAGAGCCGCGCGCTGCTGGCCTGCATGCTGATTCTGTTCAGCATTGGTCTGGGCGGCACCCTGTATGCCGAGCATCAGCCGAACCCGGCGCTGGCTGGCTTGCCGATTGAGCAAAGCGGTTCGCTGGAAGGTAAGGAAAGCCGCTTCGGCACCACGGCCTCGGCGCTGTGGGCTGTGACCACCACGGCCGCCTCCAACGGCTCGGTCAATGCGATGCACGACAGCTTCAGTGCACTGGGCGGGATGATTCCGCTGTTCAACATGATGCTTGGCGAGGTGATCTTCGGCGGTGTCGGTGCTGGCCTCTACGGCATGCTGTTGTTTGTGCTGATCGCGGTGTTCCTTGCCGGCTTGATGATCGGCCGCACCCCGGAATACCTCGGCAAGAAGCTTGAGGCGCGCGAAGTACGCCTGCTGGTGGCCACCTTGCTGGTGATGCCGCTTGGTGTGCTGGTTCTGGGCGCCCTTGCGGCCACTCTGCCAGGACCTGCTGAATCCATCACCAACCCAGGTGCGCATGGCCTTAGCCAGGTTCTCTATGCCTACACCTCGGGCACCGGCAACAACGGTTCAGCTTTTGCCGGCTTTGGCGCGGGCACCCCGTACCACAACCTGATGATTGGCCTGGCCATGCTGCTTGGGCGCTTCGGTTACATCCTGCCGATTCTGGCGATTGCTGGCAGCCTGGCGGCGAAGAAACGCTCGCCGGTGGGCAGCAACAGCTTCCCGACTCACGGCCCGCTGTTTGTCACCCTGCTGACCCTGACCGTTGTACTGATCGGCGGTCTGACCTTCCTGCCGGCACTGGCCCTGGGCCCGATTGCCGAGCACCTGACTCTATTCCAGGGCTTCTAAGGGAGAACCATGATGAATGCCCGTACTGAACCTGCGCTGAACAGCGCCCAGCAACACCCGAAAACCTCGCTCGCCGCCTTGTGGAAGCCGGCGCTGCGCCAGGCTTTCGTCAAGCTTGATCCGCGCCAGCTGCTGCGCTCGCCGGTGATGCTGGTGGTTGAACTCACAGCGGTGGTGACCACCGTGCTGTGCTTTATCCCCAACCCTCAGGTCTCCACTGGCCTGGCCGTGCAGATTGCCCTGTGGCTGTGGTTTACCGTGCTGTTTGCCAACTTCGCCGAAGCGCTGGCTGAAGGCCGTGGCAAAGCTCGCGCTGACAGCCTCAAAGCCGGCAGTCAGGGGCTGAATGCGCGGCGTAAGAAGGGTCAGCAGTTCGAGACCGTGGCAGCCAGCAGCCTGCGCCGGGGCGATATCGTGCGGGTCGAGGCCGGCGAGCTGATCCCTGGTGATGGCGAAGTCGTCGAAGGCATCGCCGCAGTCAACGAAGCGGCGATTACCGGCGAATCCGCGCCGGTAATCCGCGAGTCCGGTGGCGACCGTTCGGCCGTTACCGGCAACACCCGGGTGGTCTCCGACTGGCTGCTGGTACAGATCACTGCCAACCCCGGCGAGTCGACCCTGGACCGGATGATCGCCCTGGTCGAAGGCGCCAAGCGGCAGAAGACGCCCAACGAAGTGGCGCTGGATATTCTGCTGATCGGCCTGACTTTGATCTTCCTGCTGGTGGTGGCGACGCTGCAGCCCTTCGCTCGTTACTCTGGCGGCGATCTGCCGCTGGTGTACTTGGTGGCGCTGCTGGTGACGTTGATTCCGACCACCATCGGCGGCTTGCTCTCGGCCATCGGCATCGCCGGCATGGATCGCCTGGTGCGCCTGAATGTGATCGCCAAGTCCGGCCGCGCGGTGGAAGCAGCGGGGGATGTGCATGTGCTGCTGCTCGACAAAACCGGCACCATCACCTTCGGTAACCGCCGGTGCAGCGCGCTGTACAAGGCGCCAGGGGTCTCCGGCAAGCTGCTCAGCGATGCCGCATTGTTGGCTTCGCTGGCGGATGACACTGCCGAAGGCAAGTCGATTGTCGAATACCTGCGTGCGCTGAATAGCATGGTTGAGCCTGAGCGCAGTGCGATCAAATCGATTGCCTTCAGTGCCGAGACGCGCCTCTCCGGCGCCGACTACAACGGCCACAGTTACCGCAAGGGTGCAGTGGATGCGGTGCTGCTGTATCTGGGTATCCAGCGCAGCGACGTGCCGCCGGTATTGGCCCGTGAAATCGAAAAGATCGCCCAGAGCGGCGGTACTCCCTTGCTGGTAGCCGGTGACGGTCAGTTGCTCGGCGCCATTCACCTCAAGGACGTGGTCAAACCGGGTATCCGTGAACGCTTTGCCGAGCTGCGCGCCATGGGCATCCGCACCGTGATGGTGACCGGCGACAACCCGCTGACCGCCGCCGCCATCGCCGCTGAAGCGGGCGTGGATGATGTGATCGCCGAAGCCACGCCAGAGAAGAAGCTGCAACGCATCCGCAGTGAGCAGGCCGAAGGCAAGATGGTCGCCATGTGCGGTGACGGTGCCAACGACGCCCCGGCGCTGGCCCAGGCCGATGTGGGCCTGGCGATGAACGACGGCACCCAGGCGGCGCGAGAGGCGGCGAATCTGGTCGACTTGGACAGTGATCCGACCAAGTTGCTCGACGTGGTGCAGGTAGGCAAAGAGCTGCTGGTGACCCGTGGCGCGCTGACCACCTTCTCGGTGGCCAACGATGTGGCCAAGTACTTCGCCATTCTTCCGGCGCTGTTTGCCGGCATCTACCCGCAGCTTGGCGCGCTCAACCTGATGCAGCTGCACAGCCCGCAGAGCGCGATTCTCTCGGCGATTGTGTTTAACGCGCTGATCATCGTCGCGCTGATTCCGCTGGCCCTGCGCGGGGTGCGGGTAAAAGCCGCCGATGCCGCCAGCCTGCTACGGCGCAACCTGTTGATCTACGGCCTGGGCGGCCTGCTGGCGCCCTTTGTCGGGATCAAGCTGATTGACCTGCTGTTGGTGGCCGTCGGCCTCGTTTAAGCACCCGTAATCCGTAGCCCGGATGCAATCCGGGAGATCCCGTCCCCGGATTACATCCGGGCTACACCAAATCTGGAGATTTATCATGCTCAAACAACTCCGCCCAGCCATTAGCGTGCTGGCGTTTATGACCCTGGTCACCGGCGTGGTCTATCCGCTGACCGTTACCGGTGTGGCACAGCTGGCGTTCCCGGCGCAGGCGGGTGGCAGCCTGTTACGTAATCAACAAGGTGAGGTGCTCGGCAGTGCGTTACTGGCACAACCTTTCGAGGGCGCGCAGTGGTTTCAGCCGCGCCTATCGGCCGGTGATTACGCCACCGTAGCCAGCGGTGCGAGCAACCTGGCACCGAGCAACCCGGCGTTGGCCG
Source organism: Pseudomonas sp. (assembly GCF_030684895.1). Lineage (GTDB taxonomy): Bacteria > Pseudomonadota > Gammaproteobacteria > Pseudomonadales > Pseudomonadaceae > Aquipseudomonas. The sequence goes on from NZ_JAUXXP010000046.1 coordinate 6,409, forward strand.
AGCGTATCGCTGCAGATGCTCAGCGCTTGCAGGCTGAAGGCCAGGGCGCAGTGCCCATGCAACTGGTGACCACCTCCGGCAGCGGTCTCGACCCGCATCTGTCACCCGAGGCCGCCCGTTATCAGGTGGCACGTATTGCTGCGGCCCGTGGCATTGCCCCAGTCAGCCTGCAACGGCTGATTGAACAGCATGTGGAAAGGCCACTGGTTGGCCCGGCAGTGGTCAACGTGCTGGCGCTTAACCTGGCGCTGGCCGACAATTCGCCTCCCGCCAAAGCTGAGTAACCTGCATGAGTGATGCTGTACGCGCCGATGCCCTGCTCGATGAGATGCCGCGAGAAGGGCGTGGCCGGTTAAAGGTCTTTCTCGGTGCGGCACCTGGCGTGGGCAAGACCTACGCCATGTTGCAGGCGGCGCAGGCGCAGTTGCGCCAGGGCGTCGACCTGCGCGTGGGCGTGGTGGAAACCCATGGCCGCGCGGAAACCGAGGCGATGCTTACCGGCTTGCCACAACAACCGCAGCAGCGTCTGGAATACCGTGGCGTGGCGCTGAGCGAGATGGACCTTGACGGCATTCTGGCCAAGCCGCCAAAGCTGCTGTTGGTCGATGAGCTGGCCCACAGCAATGCCCCCGGCAGCCGCCACAGCAAGCGCTGGCAGGATGTGCAGGAGCTGCTAGATGCCGGCATCGATGTGTACACCACGGTCAACGTCCAGCACCTCGAAGCGCTGAATGATCAGGTGCGTGATATCACCGGCGTGCAGGTGCGCGAAACCTTGCCGGACTGGGTGCTGCAGGAAGCCGACGAGATTCTGCTGATCGACCTGCCGCCGCGCGAGCTGCTGGAGCGTCTGCGTGAGGGCAAGGTGTACGTGCCGGAACAGGCGCGCGCCGCCATCGATGCGTTTTTCAGTCAGACCAACCTCACGGCGTTGCGCGAACTGGCGATGCAGACTGCTGCGGCGCGGGTCGATGCGGACCTCAGCCGGCGCTACCGCCAGCAGGGCCAGCAAGCGCCTGCGCTGCGTGGCCGCCTGCTGGTCGGCATCGACGGCGATGCCCAGGCCGAGCGCCTGGTACGGCATGCCTGCCGGGTGGCCGAGCGCCGTCATCTGCCCTGGTCGGTCGTGTATGTGGACACCGGCGGTGAGCGTGACGAAACCCGCTTGAGCTACCTGCAAGGCGCGCAGCAATTGGCCGAACGTCTGGGCGGCGAGGTGGTCAGCCTGCGCGGCGGCGAGGTGGCGAAAACCCTGATCGAGCATGCCCGCGAACGGCGCGCCAGCCTGATTCTGGTTGGCCGCAGCCGGCAACGGCTGCGGCGTATCTGGCGCCTTGGCCGGGGCCTGGCAGAGCGTCTGCTGCAGCACGGGCAGGGCCTGGAAATCAGCGTGCTGGATACTGAGGCGAGTCATGCCCCAGCGCTGTCGCGGCGGCGCCAGCCGGTGGTCTGGCGTGACTACCTTCTGGCGCTGATAGCTACGCTGCTGGCCTCAGCCGTGGCGCTGGGCTTATCCCGCGTGCTGGAACTGCCGAATATTTCGTTGATCCTGCTGGCAGCGGTATTGGTGGTGGCGGTGCGTAGCAGCCTGGGCCCGGCCATGGCGTGCGCCGGGCTTTCGTTTCTGGCATACAACTTTCTGTTTATCCCGCCGACTCTGACCCTGACCATCGACCGTCAGCAGGATGTGCTGACCCTGTTGTTCTTTCTGCTGATGGCCGGGCTGACCGGCAATCTGGCCAGCCGCCAGCGCCAGCAACTGCAGGCCCTGCGTGAGACGCAGCGGGAAACCAGCGCACTGCTGGAACTGTCGCGCAAACTGACAGCGGCCACTGACCGTCAGGCGGTGCTGGCTGCGGCCATGCAGCAGCTGGGCCTGTGGCAGGACGTCGAGGTCAGCTTGCTGTCGCGTAGCCCGGATGCGCTGTGGAAGGTGGAGGCGGGGGCGCAGCGCCTGCTCACTGATCTGGAACGCGCGGCGGCGGATTGGTCCTGGCAGCACGATCAGCCGGCTGGGTTGGGTACCGGCACCTTGCCGGACGGGCGCTGGTGGTGGTTGCCGCTATCCGGCGAAGAAGGGCCGTTGTTGCTGCTCGGTATCAGCCCCAAGGACGGCAGGAGCTTACCTGCCGAACGACGGCGTCTGCTCACGGCGCTGGGCCAACCCTTGGCCCAGGCCCTGGAACGCGCGCAGCTGGCCGAGGATCTGGAGGCCGCGCGCCTGCATGGGCAAACCGAGGAGCTGCGCAGCGCGCTGCTGGCCTCGGTCTCCCATGACCTGCGCACACCGCTGACCGCCATGCGCGGCTCAATCGACAGCCTGCTGGCGCTTGGCGAGCAGATTCCCCTGGCGGATCGCCGCGAGCTGCTGGAAGGCACCCGCGATGAGGCAGAACGCCTCGATCGCTATATCCAGAACCTGCTGGACATGACCCGCCTGGGCCACGGCGGTTTGAAGTTGGAGCGGGATTGGGTGGCGCCGGCGGATGTTGTCGCCAGTGCGACCCAGCGGCTGCGCCCGGTATTGTCCGCGTTGCAGCTGGAAATACAGGTGCCGCAAGAGTTGCCGCTACTCTATGTGCATGCCGCGTTGATTGAGCAGGCGTTGGTCAATGTGCTGGAGAATGCCGCGCGCTTTTCCCCGCCCCAGGGCCGTTTACGGGTGGCCATCGAGGCGGATGCCGCAGAGCTGCGCTTTATTGTCAGTGACCAGGGGCCGGGTATTCCCGAACACGAGCGCACGAAGATTTTCGATATGTTCTACACCGCCGCCCGTGGTGATCGCGGTGGCCAGGGCACTGGTCTGGGCCTGGCGATCTGCCAGGGGATGCTCGGCGCACATGGTGGCCGAGTGACGGTGGGCGAAGGGCTGGATGGCCTGGGTGCAAGCCTGACCCTGCACCTGCCGTTGCACACGCAGCCACAGATGGAAGACGAACAGTGATGGATAGCCGATGAGCCAAAACTCCGCGACCATTCTGGTCATCGACGATGAAGCGCAGATTCGCAAGTTTCTGCGCATCAGCCTTACGGCCCAGGGCTACAAGGTGCTGGAAGGCGCTACGGGGCAGGAAGGTCTGGCCCAGGCCGCCTTGGGCAAGCCGGATCTGGTGGTGCTCGACCTCGGCCTGCCGGATATGGACGGCCAGCAGGTGCTGCGCGAGCTGCGCGCCTGGTCGCAGGTGCCGGTACTGGTGCTCTCGGTGCGCGCCAGCGAGGGCGAAAAGGTCCTGGCGCTGGATGGCGGCGCGAATGACTACGTGACCAAACCGTTCGGTATTCAGGAATTCCTCGCCCGCGTGCGCGTGTTGCTGCGCCTGGCCGGCGGTGTGGAGCAGGCCAGCGCGGCGGTCAGCAGCGGCCCGCTGCAGGTGGATTTCGCCTACCGCCGAGTCAGCCTCGATGGTGTTGAAGTCAGCCTGACCCGTAAGGAATATGCGGTGCTGGCGCAACTGGCCAAACACATCGGCCGAGTGGTGACCCAGCAGCAACTGCTCAAAGACATCTGGGGCCCAACCCACGGCGAGGACAGCCACTATCTGCGCGTGGTGGTCGGTCACTTACGGCAGAAACTCGGCGACGACCCCACCGCGCCGCGTTTTATCGTCACCGAAGCCGGCGTTGGCTATCGCTTGCGTGAAGCCTAGCGGTCGCCACGCTCGTACTTATCCAGGGTATCGCTGGCGATCTGCCGGCCGAGCATGATCAGCTCCGGCGCCTTGTAGAACTCGAAGAAACGGCACACCCGCTTGGGCACGTTGATCAGGATATCCGGCGGGTAGCCGGCGATCTTGTACTGGGCCAGAGAGGTTTGCATCACTTCGAAGCTCTGGTTGATCAGCTCCAGCAGCGAGGCGGGGCCGCTGAGGTCGGCGACTCGCGAGCCGCTGGCCGATTTCGGCGCGGCGGGTTTGTCCAGGCTGCCGCGAGCGTTCTGCTGCCAGGGGTTGATGGCTTCAGGCTGGACTGCATGGCTCTGGTCTTCCAGCAGAAGCAGTTCGTCGTCTTCCCCAGGTTTGCGTTTGAACGAGGGCAGGCGCGAGCCGAGTGAACTCATCAGCAGGTCGAAACGGCCCTTGAGCGCCGGCGCGCGTTCGATAATCGGCAGCTCGTAGTGCTGCTGATGGGCCGAGTTGAGGTTGACCGCGATAATCAGGTCGCAGTGCGCAGACACCACCGGGACGATGGGCAAAGGGTTAAGCAGGCCGCCATCGACCAGCATGCGCTTGCCTTGCACCACTGGGGTAAACAGGCTGGGAATCGCCGCCGAGGCGCGCATGGCCTGGTGCAGACAGCCTTCCTGGAACCAGATTTCTTGCTGGTTGGTCAGGTCGGTGGCCACGGCGGTGAAGGGGATCGGTAGCTCTTCAATATTGATTTCGCCGACTATTTCGCGAATCTTGCCGAAGACCTTTTCACCGCGAATCGCCCCTAAGCGAAAGCTCACATCGAGCAGACGCAGTACGTCCAGATAATCCAGGCTCTGCGTCCATTCGCGGTATTCATTGAGTTTGCCGGCGGCGTAGATGCCGCCGACCACCGCGCCCATGGAACAACCGGCAATGCAGGCGATTTCATAACCGCGGGCTTCCAACTCTTCAATCACGCCGATGTGCGCATAACCGCGCGCACCACCGGAGCCCAGTACCAGGGCAATGCGCTTACTCATCCTGACGTCCCCCATCACTATTTATCTCGCGAACATACGCGCCGTGCCGCGCGCCGCCAAGGCGCGATTTGCTAGTATCCAGCGCATTCGAGTTTACCCGCTGTGGCTGGCTAGAGCGGTTTCAGCAGTGTCGGCACTTTTCTCTGTTCTACGCGTCTTACTGGCTGTATTGATGCATCGCGAACATTGACGGCGATGCGTTGTGCTGCCGAGTCAATCGTCTGTCTATTTGCAGGAGTTACCTGATGAAACTGTGGATCGTGTTGCCCATGCTGCTGTTGGTGCTAAGCGGTTGTGCGGGGAAAACGGCTTATCGCAACAGCTGCGCCAATCAGCTGGACGCTGCCTGGCGCGAGCTGGACCTGGCCAAGGCTGAGGGCTTTGCCGGTACGGTGAGTTACTCCAAGGCGTTGTCGCTGCTGACGGCGGCGAAAACCCAGCAGCAGTTCGAGGGTTACAAGGGCTGTACGGCGAAGTCCGAACGGGCCCGTTTCTATATCCGTGAGTCGCGAGCAGGCCGCTAATGCAACTGGATTTCAGCGCACTCGAACCGCTCGAACGCTACCGCTGGCTGGCCTCGACCATCACCCCACGACCGATTGCCTGGGTCTCCAGCCAATCGGTCGAGGGTGTTAACAACCTGGCGCCGTTCAGCTTCTTTCAGGTGATCAGCGATGACCCACCGACCTTGATGGTCAACGTCAATCACCGCGCCGATGGTGGCCTCAAGGACACCCTGCTGAATGTGCAAGCCAGCGGCGAGCTGGTGATTCAGTTGGTGTCCTTTGCCCAGGCCGAGGCGATGAATGCCAGTGCAGCGGTGCTGCCCTACGGCATCAGCGAGTTCGAGCAGTGCGGCATCGCCAGCCAGCCTTCGCAGCGAGTCGCACCGCCTCGGGTGGCCGGTGCGGCGGTGGCCTTTGAGTGCCGGGTGGCGCAGATTCAGGCCTACCCGGCAGATAAGCCCAATTGCCATCTGATCTTCGCCGAAGTGCTGTTGGCGCATATCGACGATGCGGTGCTCAATGAGCAGGGCCGTATCGACAGCAGTCAGCTCGACCTGATTGGTCGTCTCGGCGGCAGTGGTTATACCCGCACGCTGCAGCGCTTTGAACTACAACGCCCTTAAGCGCGTTGCAGTCGGCGCAACAGCCACTTCTCCGCTTCAACACAGGCGCATACCCCCAGCGCTACCAGCAGGCACCAGCCCCAGGCGAATGCCGGCAGGGCGGCGGTGGCGAAGACCTGTTGCATGGCCGGCCAGTAGGTGAGCAGCAGTTGCAGGCTGAGCAGCAGGCCGACCATGCTCCAGATCATCGGGTTGTCGCGCAGGCCAAAGTTCGCCGGCCCTGCGAGGTGCCGGCTGCTGAACAGGTAGCCGATTTCGCAGGCAACCACGGCGTTGACCGCCAGGGTGCGGCTGCTTTCAAGGCTCCAACCGAGCATCTGGGTGTAGAGGAACAGGCCCAGACTGGCCAGGGTCATCAGCGTGCCAATAAACAGCACGCGCCAGAGCAGGTGCCGGCTGAGCAGATTGACCTTGGGATCGCGTGGCGGGCGGCGCATCAGGTCGGCTTCTGCCGGCTCAAACGCCAGGGCCAGCGCCAGGGTCACGGCGGTGATCATATTAATCCAGAGAATCTGCAAAGGAGTTATGGGCAAGGTCAGGCCCAGGGCGATGGCCGCCAGCAGGATCATCGCTTCGCCGCCATTGGTGGGCAGGATAAACAGGATGGTCTTCTTCAGGTTGTCATAGACCGTGCGACCTTCCTCGACTGCATGGGCGATGGTGGCGAAGTTGTCGTCGGCCAGGACCATTTGCGCGGCTTCCTTGGCCGCCTCGGTACCCTTGATACCCATGGCGATGCCGATATCCGCACGTTTCAGGGCCGGCGCGTCGTTGACCCCGTCGCCGGTCATGGCCACCCGCGCGCCGCAGGCTTGCAGGCGTTCAACCAGGCGCAGTTTGTGCGCCGGGCTGGTGCGGGCGAATACGCTGGTGGTGGGTAGCAACTGATCCAGCTGACTGTCGCTGAGGCTGTCGAGATCGGCGCCGGTCAGCGGTTTGCCATCGCCCAGGCCGAGGCGCTGGGCAATGGCGCTGGCGGTGCCGGCATGGTCGCCGGTGATCATCTTCACCGCGATGCCGGCGCTGTGGCAGTCGGCGATGGCGGCAATGGCTTCTTCGCGGGGTGGGTCGAGCATGCCAACCAGGCCTAGCAGCACGTAATCGCCGTCCAGGTCCTGATAGTCGAGGCTCTGCTGCGGTTCGCCGAGCGGCCGAATGGCCAGGCCGAGCATGCGCAGCCCCTGGCTGGCGCCGCTGTCCAGGGCTTGATGCCAGTGGCGTGGGTCGAGCGGTTCGGGATGGCCGTCACGCCATTGGCGGTTGCAGGCTTCGAGCACACGTTCTGGCGCGCCGATCATATAGATCAGGCCATGGCGGGCATGGTCATGGTGCAGGCTGGCGGTGCAGCGTTGTTCTGAGCTGAAGGGGATGGCATCGACCTGCGGCAGGTTGCGCGCTTCGTGCTGCAACTCCAGACCGATCTTACCGGCCAGGGTCAGCAGGGCGGCTTCGGTGGGGTCGCCGCTAATGCTCCAGCCGTTCTCGTCGCTGCGCAGGCTGGCGTTATTGGCCAGCAGGCCGGCACGGGCCAGCTCGCGTAGGTCATCGGCGGCGTCCAGTTGGCACAGCTGGCCGTCATCGCAGTGAATGCTGCCTTGCGGTGCATAACCGACGCCATCGACGCTGTAATGGTGGGCGGCGGTAAACACCTGCTGCACGGTCATCTCGTTGCGCGTCAGGGTGCCGGTTTTGTCTGAGCAGATCACCGTGACCGCGCCGAGGCTTTCCACCGCTGGCAGATGGCGAATGATCGCCCGGCGTTTGGCCATGCGCTGCACGCCGAGGGCGAGGATGATCGTCAGCACCGCCGGCAGGCCTTCCGGAATGGCCGCCACCGCCAGGCTGACTGCGGCTAGCAGCATGTCCTCGGCGCTGTAGCCCCGCAGCAGCACGCCAAAGACAAAGGTCAGCAGCGCCAGAACCAGAATACCCAGGGTCAGGTGGCGGGCAAATTTGGCCATGTCGACCAGCAATGGGGTTTGCAGGCTGACCACGTTTTCCAGCATATGGCTGATCTTGCCCAGTTCGGTCTGCTTGGCCGTGGCCACCACCACGCCTGATGCGCTGCCGGCATTCACCAGGGTGCCGGAGTAGGCCATGCAGCGGCGGTCGGCGAGGCTGGTAGCGGCATCAACGGCATTAGGGTGTTTATCCACGGGCAGGGATTCACCGGTCAGCGCGGCCTCATCAATGCGCAGATCGCGGGTTTCCAGCAGGCGCAGGTCGGCGGGCACGCGGTCGCCGGCCTCCAACAGCACCCAGTCGCCGGGCACCAGTTGTTCGGCGGCAATGCTGTGTACCTGGCCGTTGCGGCGCACCCGGCTTTCCAGGCTGAGCATCTGCTGAATCGCCAGCATGGCGTGCTGGGCTTTGCCTTCCTGGACAAAACCGACCAGGGCATTGATCAGCACCACGGCAAAGATCACCGCACTGTCGAGCCATTCGCCCAGCAGCAGGGTGAGCAGGCAGGCGCCGAGCAGGACGTAAATCAACAGGTTGTGAAACTGCAGGGCAAAGCGCTTTAGCGGCCCGCTGGTCTGTTGTTGCGGCAGTAGGTTGGGGCCGTGCTCGCTGAGCCGCTGGGCGGCGTCGGCACTGTCCAGGCCCTGGGCGCTGCTGTTGAGGTGCTGCAGGCTTTGTTGCGCCGGCAGGGCGTGCCAGTCATGGCCAGATGGCGCTTGCATTCGATGTGCTCCAGCGCTGTTCGGGCAATTGGGGGTTGCTGCCGTTTCGTCATATCGCGAACGAAGCGGGAACAGCCCCTATCCTAAACACCACAACAAGGGTGGGTGTTGGCTTGGATCAATTGAATGGCTCACAAGTTCGTCAGTAAAGGTTTCCAGCCGCTATGCCGTGGCAACGCGGCGCAGTAGCATCGCCAATCGGTCTTAAAGGAGTGATACATGCGCGCCAAACTGGAAACTGTGCTGCAGACGGTCAATCACGTGCTTCTGGGCAAGGAGCCGCAGGTGCGGTTGGCGTTGACGTGTTTGTTGGCCCAGGGCCACCTGCTGATCGAAGACTTACCTGGCATGGGTAAAACCACTCTCAGCCACGCCCTGGCCAAGGTACTGGGCCTGAGTTTTCAGCGCATCCAGTTCACCTCTGACCTGCTGCCCGGCGACATCCTCGGCACCTCGGTGTTCGACAAGGATACCGGGCAATTTATCTTCCATCCCGGGCCGATCTTCGCCGAGCTGGTTCTGGCCGATGAGATCAACCGCGCCACGCCGAAAAGCCAGAGTGCGCTGCTCGAAGCCATGGAAGAGGGCCAGGTGACCATCGAAGGTGCTACCCGGCCATTGCCTGAGCCTTTCTTTGTGATTGCCACGCAGAACCCCGTGAGCCAGGGCGGCACCTTTGCCTTGCCTGAGTCGCAGCTGGACCGCTTTCTGATGCGCCTGTCGCTCGGCTACCCCGGCAAGGCCGCAGAAAAAGCCTTGCTGCTGGGCGACTCGCGGCGCTCTTTGCTGCCCACTCTGCCAGCGCTGCTGGATCATGCAGAACTGGCTCTGCTGCAGGCCGAAGTACCGAAAGTACGCGCCAGCGATGCCCTTATCGACTATGTGTTGCGCCTGGTCGATGCTACCCGCACCCAGCCGCAGTTCGCCTGGGGCCTGTCGCCACGGGCCAGTCTGGCGCTGCTGGCGGCGGCGCGGGCCTGGGCCTTCCTCGCCGGGCGTGATTATGTGATCCCGGAAGATGTGCAGGCCGTGCTGCCGTCGGTGGTTGGCCACCGTCTGCGCGAGCGCGCCGACCCCGCCGGGCATGGCGCCGGCAGCCTGGTGCAGTGGTTGCTGCGTGAGGTGCCGGCGCTTTGATCGCCCAGCTCAGACCGCGCTGGAACCGCTGGCTGGCCCGGCGTATTCCGCCAGCCAGCAGTGTGCGCCTGAACCAGCGGCGAATCTTTATCATCCCCAGCCGGGTCGGCGCGGCCTTTGCGCTGGCGTTGCTGTTGATGCTGCTGGCAGCGATCAATTACCAGAACAGCCTGGCCTATGGCCTGACCTTTCTGTTGGCCTCGGTGTTTGTCGTCGCCATTTTGCACACCTACCGCAACCTGGCCGGGTTGATCCTCAAGGCCGGCAGTGCGCCGGCAGTATTTGTTGGCGAACCGGCTGGTTTTCGCGTGCGCCTGGAAAGCAGCCAGCGGCCCCATCAGGCTGTCAGCCTGGGCTGGCCACCGGCCGAACTGCAGACGCTGGATGTGCCAGCTGAAGGCGTGAGCGAGTGCCAGTTAAACCTGCCGGTGATGCAGCGTGGCTGGCTACGGCCCGGCCGCCTGCGCGTCGAGAGCCGTTTTCCGCTGGGTATTCTGGTGGCCTGGAGCTGGGTCGATCTGGATCAGCGCGTGCTGGTTTATCCACGTCCCTTGCCCGGTGAACTGCCGCTGTCCGCCGGTACCAGCGAGGATCAGGACGAGGAGGGCAGTCGGCCCCATGGTCAGGGTGTGGATGACTATCAGGGGCTGAAGACGTATCAGCCCGGCGACTCCAAGCGTCGTCTGCACTGGAAAGCCTATTCCCGTGGCCAGGGTTTGCTGGTCAAGGACTTTGCCTCGATCACTGGGCGTGACCTGTATTTGGATTTCGACGCACTGCCCGGTGATGTCGAAACCCGCCTGTCGCTGCTCTGTCACTGGGTGCTGCAGCTGTCCGAGCGTCAGCAACCCTTTGCCCTGAGTCTGCCGGGCCAGGTGCTGGGCGCCGATAGCGGCGAACTGCACCGCGATGCCTGTTTGCGCGCTCTGGCGCTGTTCGGGCGTGCGCCATGAGCCGTGTTGCCGTGATCCCGCGGATCAGCCTGACCTGGCTGCTGGTGGCGCAGGTGCTGGTGATCATTCCCCATCTGACGCATTTACCGCTGTGGATCATCGGCCTGTGGCTGGGCAGTGCGGCCTGGCGCATCCAGATTTTCCGCATGCGTGCGCGCTACCCGAATGCCTGGGCCAAGGGTGGTTTGATGCTGGCGGCGGCGCTCGGGGTATTTCTTTCCCGTGGCAGCCTGATCGGTCTGGATGCCGGGGTGGTGCTGCTGGTTGCGGCGTTTGTGCTCAAGTTGCTGGAGATGCGTACGCGACGTGATGCGCTGGTGCTGATCTTTCTTGGTTTTTTCGTTGTGGTCACCGCCTACCTGTTCGATGACAGCATGCTGATGGCCTTCTACAGCCTGCTGCCGGTCACCGCTTTGCTTGCCGCGCTGGTCGGTCTGCAACAGAGCAATCTGGCCACTCAACCCTGGCCGACCGCACGCCTGGCCGGGACGATGCTGCTGCAGGCGCTGCCGGTGATGTTGCTGCTGTTTATATTCTTCCCGCGTTTGGACCCGTTGTGGTCATTACCCATGTCCAATGACAAGGCCACCACGGGCCTCTCAGACAGCATGACCCCAGCAGATATTGCCAATCTAAGTCGCTCTTCCGCTTTGGCGTTTCGCGCCAGCTTTACTGGTGAAACACCGTCGCGTAGTGAGCTGTACTGGCGTGCGCTAACTTTGGATCACTTCGATGGGAGGCGTTGGTCGCAATCACCCTACGTTCAACATACTCCCAGTGTGGAGTGGCAAAAACGCGGTGAAGCACTGAGTTACAGCATCGTTATGCAACCCAGCGCGCAGCGCTGGCTGTTTGCCCTGGATGTGGCGGAAACTCCACTGGAACAGACCCGGCAGATGAGCGATTTCCGTCTGCAGCGCCAGCAGCCGGTAAATCACTCGTTGATCTATCAGGTAACCTCCTGGCCGCAGGCGTTGCGTGAGTCAAAACCGCCGCAGGAAACCCAGCGCCGTGCGTTGCAGTTACCACAACGAGGTGAACCGCGCACTCGCGCCTGGGCCGAGCAGCTCAAGCGCGAGCATCCGCAACCCGAGCAACTAGTGCAGGCGCTGCTTAGCCATTTCAACCGTGAGCCCTTTGTTTACACCCTGCGTCCGCCAAGGTTGGGGGTGAACAGTATTGATGATTTCCTGTTTGAGACCCGCAGAGGTTTCTGCGCCCACTACGCTGGGGCCATGACCTATGTCCTACGTGCTGCAGGTATCCCCGCGCGTGTAGTAGCCGGCTACCAGGGTGGCGAGTACAACCCGTCCGGCAACTATGTGCAGGTGCGTCAGTTTGATGCCCATGCCTGGGTTGAGTACTGGCAGGCGGGGCTAGGTTGGGTCAGTGTCGACCCGACTTTTCAGGTGGCTCCTGAGCGAATAGAGATGGGCCTGGAGGAGGCGCTAGCAGATGAGCAGAGCTTTTTAGAGGACTCACTCTTTTCCCCGCTGCGCTACCGCAATCTCAGCTGGCTGAATGAGTTGCGCTTGGGCTGGGATAACGTCAACTACGGCTGGCAGCGCTGGGTGTTGGGCTACCAGAGTCAGCAGCAGCTGGAGTTTCTCCAGCGCTGGCTGGGGCGGGTAGATGCTCAGTCGCTGGTGATCGGCTTGGTCGGCGGCGGGGCGCTGCTGCTCGGTCTGCTGTCACTCTGGCTGTTTAAACCCTGGCAGCGTGAGCGCGATGTGCAGCAGCGGCTGTTCCGTCGTTTCGAGGGGCTGCTGGCGCGCCACGGCGTGCCGCGCAAACCCGGCGAAGGGCCGCGCGACTATGCCGCGCGAGCAGGCCTGCTATTGCCCGCGCAGGCTCAGGTGATTGCTGATTTTGCAGCGGCCTTCGAGGCGCAGCGTTATGCCGGACAGGCGCCTTCGGCCCTGCAGTTGCGTCAGCATTTGAAGGCGCTGCGGCGGGCGTTGCCTTGGCGTTTTACCCGTTTGGACTCATAGCGACCATTGGCCACTTGTGGCTAATCAATAAGCGCATAAGCTGGGGAGCGATTTCACAGGAGTGAGGCGATGCAAGGCTTGATTGATGAGGTGCCGCGACACGTACTGCGTATACAGATGCGCTTGTTTGCCTGTCGTGAACGGCTGCGGGTGAGCACCGACGACGAGGCTTTGCACGATCTGCGCATCGCCTTGCGTCAATTGCGCAGTCTGCTGCGGCCGCTGTCCTCGGTTGCAGTCTGTGAAGACTTGCAGCAGCGTGCGGCAGAGTTGGGTCGCTTGACCGGCCCGCTACGCGATCTTGAGGTGCTGCTGGGCTATCTGCAGCAGCAAGGGCTCGACAGCGCCGCACAATCGCGCCAGCCACTGTTACAGCAGGGTTATCTGCAGCTATTGGACAGTACGCCGTTGGTAGATCTGCTGAGCGCGTTGGATGACTGGCCGCAGCAGTGGCGCCAGGCGGCCAGCAGCGGGCAGCTGCGTGGCCTGCACAAGCTGATCAGGCAGCGCTTGCGCAAAGACCGCAAGCGCTTGGCCAAGGCGCTGCTTGATCCCGCCCATGACCGCCACCGCCTGCGTTTGCTGGTTAAGCGGCTGCGCTATGCTGCCGAGGCCTATCCGCAGCTTGCCGACTTGTCTGGGCGCATGCGTATGCAGCTGAAACAGGCGCAGTCGGCGCTGGGCGATTGGCACGACCATTGGCAGTGGCTGCTGCGCGCCGAAGCCGAGACGGATTTGCAGCCGTGCGTGCCAGCTTGGCGCACAGCGCTGCAGGCTGCCGAACAGCAGGCCGATCTGGCCCTGCAGGCATTGACCGCAGGTTTTGCTCACGCCAGCGGCTGAGTTGGCTGAAAGGTCGTTATACCTTCGGCTTGTTTGGCCGAAATGTCGTGTCACCCATGCTCGCCTTTGCCCTAAGATCACCCGCATCTTCAGTGTTCGAGGTGGTTATGGGCTTTTCCGAGTTACTCCAGGCGGTGCGCGACAATCCACAGGCGGTAGTGATTCCCGCGCAGTGGGGGCAGGGCCGCGCCAGTTTTGGCGGTTTGGTCGCCGCACTGGTGTATGAAGCCATGCGCGCTCAGGTGCCGAGCGGGCGCCCGCCGCGCTCCCTGGCTATTACCTTTGTCGGCCCTGCCGCGCCTGATGTTCCGGTGAGTTTCGAAGTGGAAGTGCTGCGCGAGGGAAAAGCCGTTAGCCAGGTGCTGGGCCGGGCAATACAGAATGGCCAGGTGGTGACCCTGGTACAGGGCAGCTTCGGCGCTGGGCGCGAGTCGCGCATCGCCGTGCAGGCCGATCCCGCGCCGCAGGCCAAGGCGGTGGAGGAGTGCCAGGAAATGCCGTATATCCCCAACGTTACCCCCGAATTTACCCGTTACCTGGCCATGCGCTGGGCGTTTGGCGGCATGCCTTTTACCAACAATCCGTCACGCGATATGGGTGGCTGGGTGCGCTTGCGTGATCAAGGCGTGGCCGAGCCAGCCAATGAGGCGCATCTGCTGGCGCTGGTCGATGCCTGGCCACCTGCGGTGTTGCCGCATCTGAGCGCGCCGGCGCCGGGCAGCTCACTGACCTGGACCATCGAATTCGTCCAGCCGATGAGCGAGCTGAGTACTCTGGACTGGTGCTTGTACCGCGCGCAGATCGAACATGCCCGTGATGGTTACGGCCATGTTGCGGCGGCGCTGTGGTCGCCAGCGGGTGAGCTGTTGGCGATCAGCCGGCAGACAGTTGCTGTGTTCGGTTAAGCGTCCTGCGCCAGCTCTTATAGCTTGAGCTGGCGAATCGCCGTGTTCAGCTCACCTGCGAGACTGGCTAAGTCGGCACTGGTGACGGCTGATTGACCAGTCTGGCCGACGGTCTGTTCGGTCACGTCGCGGATGCGGATCACCGCGCGGTTCATCTCTTCGGCCACCTGGCTCTGCTGCTCGGCCGCTACCGCTATCTGCGTATTGCTTTCCCGCATAAGCGCCACGGATTCGGTAATCGCCACCAGCGCCTGGCCGGCTTCACCGGCCTGTTTGACGCATTCATCGGCTTTGATCGAGCTGTCCTGCATAAAGTCCACGGCATCGCGGGTGCCGCTTTGTAGGGTGTTGATCATCTGGGTGATGACGTCGGTGGAGTCTTGCACGCGTTTAGCCAAGTTGCGCACTTCATCGGCGACCACGGCAAAGCCACGGCCCATTTCGCCGGCGCGAGCAGCTTCGATGGCGGCGTTTAGCGCGAGCAAATTGGTCTGTTCGGCAATGCCGTGAATCTCACTGACCACACCGCCGATCTTCTGGCTGTCGACCGCCAGCTGTTCGATCATCTGCGCGGTCTGCTGCACACCGCTGGACAGCCCGGAGATCGACAGGCTCACGCGGTTGACCGCCTGCTGGCCGCTGCGCGCCAGGTGCTCAGCGTTCTTTGATTGGTCACGGGTATCAGCCGTGTGCTCGGCGATATGGTGCACGGTGGCGGACATTTCGTTGATGGCGGTGGCCGCCTGTTCGGTTTCGCTCTGCTGTTCGAGCATGCCCTGGCGCACATCACGCATATTGCCGGCCAGGCGTTCGGCGCCTTCATCCAACTGCGCCGCCGACTGGGCGACGATACCAACCACCCGTTGGTAGCCAGCCTGCATGGCATTGAAAGCGCTGGCCATCTGGCCCACTTCATCTTTGCAGTCCAGCGGCACACGGGCGCTGAGGTCGCCGCTTTTTTCCACCTGCAGCATCACATCCTTGAGGGTGTTGAGGTGGCTGAGCAGAAAGCGAATCAGCAACTGTGAGGCCGCCAGCAAGAGCAGCATCAACAGCGCGACGACCAGGGCATAGCTGGGTGCACGGTCGAAAAAAACCTCGGTTAGACTCGGTGCCGAAGCGGTGATGGCCAGGCGTTGGCCGTCTTCGCGGACGATGACTTCGGCGCCGATCAGCCCATCGCTGCCGTTTAAATCGACCCAACCACGTGCGTTAGCCAGAGCGCTGCCCTGATTGTCCGGCAAGCGTGGCGTCTGCCCGCTGGCAACGCTCAGCAGATTACCAACCTTCGGCAAGGCCTGCTCCTGCGGCCATTGGCTTAATAAGCGTGCCTGCTGCTGCACAGCCTGCTTGGCGGCATCGTGATGCACCTGTTGTTCCAGGTGCAGCGCATAGAGCACCAGCAGCAGCGTGGTAAAGAAGGCCACGGCATTTACGGCCCAGAATTTGTACTTCAGGGAAAGGTCGCTGATCCAATGGCCCATGCAGGTGTCTCGTGTGAGGTGAAGGCTTGGCAAAGTGCCAGTAGTGTCGCTCAGCCTCACAGTGGATCTATTGATCCTTATCAACCGCACTGCGCGATTGGACTAATTAGCTGGCCGCGCCACTGAATGCAGGCAGGTTGAAGAAGGCCTGAGCCGCAGCGCTGGTATGGGCTGCCAGTACCTGCTCGGTTTCACTGCGGTGTAGCGCCACTTCACGCAGCACCTCAACGAGAAAGGCCGGCTCGTTACGGCCGTTCTTCGGTTTCGGCCGCAGGCTGCGCGGCAGCAGAAAGGGCGCGTCGCTTTCCAGCATCAGACGGCCACGGGGGATTTCCTTGACCAGCGGGTGCAGATGGCTGCCACGGCGCTCGTCGCAGATCCAGCCGGTGATGCCGATATGCAGGTCCATATCCAGGTAATTGAACAGCGCGCGCTTTTCCCCGGTAAAACAGTGCACCACGGCCGCCGGCAGCTGGTCGCGGAAGTGCCGCAGGATCGCCAGCAGGCGTTCGTCAGCATCGCGTTCATGCAGAAACACCGGCAATTGCAGTTCCACCGCCAGGGCCAACTGCTGCTCCAGCACCTGCTCCTGTTGCGGCCGGGGTGAGAAGTCACGGTTGAAGTCCAGTCCACATTCGCCCACCGCGCGCACTCTGGGATCGGCCAGCAGCGCCTTGAGTTGCGCATGGCTGTCGCTGTTCCAGCTGCTGGCGTCGTGGGGGTGAATGCCGGCCGTGCTGAACAAATGCTCGGCGCTGTCATCCAACTGCCGGCACAGCTCCAGGGCGTGCTGACTTTCCGCCAGGCTGGTGCCGGTCAGCAGCATTTGCTGGATGCCCGCCGCATAAGCGCGAGCAAGGAGTGCTTCGCGTTGTTCGGCAAAGCTTGGGTGAGTCAGATTGACGCCGATGTCGATGAGTTGCATGGTGCTACCTGCTGAATTGATTGGGCAGCATAACAGAGCTTTTTTAATAGATTAAAAGCCAATAAATACAGCTAGTTAAAGCCTATACATGATGTTGTATGTGATTGCTGGCTGGTGTCCGTGGCCGGGCTGTGCCAACCTCCGCGCCCCGCGCGAGGGGTCAGTTGCCTTGTACGCAGCCTATTCAGACGCGCCGCTGCACTGATCTATCGGTCGATTCTGCCCTGGAGCCTTGATGTTGCGAGTGCTGCTCACCTGCTGCCTATTGCTGCTGTCCTGCACAGCGGTGGCGCGCGTGGCTGGCCCGTTGGAAGTCGAGCAACCCAAGGCCGCCCGTGACCTGGCGAGCATTCGTAGTAGCGGTGAGTTGCGCGTGCTGGTCAACCAGAGCCGCAACAGTTCCGGTGAGGTCAAAGGCCAGAGCATTGGCGTCGAATACCAGCGCATGCGCGCCTTCGAGCAGTACCTCAACCGCAACGCGCGCGATGGCCGCACGCTCAAGCTGAAGGTCATTCCGCGCGCCAAGGATCAACTGCTGGCCGCCTTGCAGCGTGGCGAGGGTGATCTGGTCGCCCCCGGTGAACTGCTGAATATGCCGCGCGGCAGCAAACTCAGCGCCAGCGCGGCCATCCGCAGCAATGTGCCGCTGATCATCGTCGCCAAGCAGGGTAACCGCAGGTATCAGAACCTCGAACAGCTCTCCGGACGTAGCTTGGCCCTGTCTGCGGGCAGCGTGGCGGGGGAAGCTGTGCGGGCGGTCAACCAGCGGCTGATCGACAGCAAACGTTCGCCGATTATCGTCGAGTGGGTCGACCCGAGCCTGGCGGTCGAGGATGTGCTGGAAATGGTTCAGGCCGGCATCTTCAGCGTCACTGCGGTCGAGCAACCGATTGCTGAGCGCTGGGCCAAGGTGATGCCCAAGCTGCGCCTGGATCGTCACCTGCAATTGAGCAGCGGCGGTGCTATGCGCTGGTATGTACGCCGCGACACGCCAATGCTCGGCGCGAGTATCGACCGCTTTCTCAAGGGTTACCGTGACCCGGCGGATCAGGATGTAGCGTTCCAGCGCGTCTACCGGCGTTTGTATAAGGTGCATTACCCGCTGGGCCGCACTGAGCGTCAGCGCCTGGAGAAAGTGCGTCCGGTGTTGCAACGCTATGCCGAGCAACATGACTTCGACTGGCTGGCGCTGGCTGCCTTGGCCTTCAAGGAGTCGACCCTTAACCCGGCGGCGCGAGGGGCCGGTGGCGCTACCGGGCTGATGCAGATCACCCCGGCGGCGGCGCGCAGCGTTGGCGTGAGCAATATCGGCGTGCTGGATAACAATGTGCAGGCCAGCGCCAAGTACCTGGCGATGATTCGCCGCAACTACTTCAACAGCCCGCAGCTTAATGAGCGTGAGCGCATGGCCTTTATCCTGGCCGGCTACAACATGGGCCCGCAACGCGTGCAAAGCCTGCGGGCAGAAGCACGCAGGCGCGGTCTGAACCCCAATCAATGGTTCTTCCAGGTGGAGCGGGTGGCGATGGAGCAGATGGGCATGGGCGTGGTCAGCTATGTGAATAGCGTGAATAAGTACTACCTTGCTTATGACCGTGAGCGCTATCTGCTGGAGCCTTAGCAAGTCAGTTGGATAGAATGATTAATTTAATTATTCGATTGAAATTAGCGGATTTATCGGCTTTAAGTATTGGCTAATTGGTTTAATCTTCACTCCATCAACTCCCCACTACAAGGACTGCTGCACATGAACGCTTTGATCAAATCTGTTGTTGCTACCCAGGCGGGCTACGGCCTTACCGTGCTGCGCATCATCGCCGGCATCACCTTCGCCGCCCACGGCGCGCAGAAGCTGTTTGGCTGGTTTGGCGGTTACGGCCTGGAAGGGGTCGGCCAGTGGATGGAAAGCATCGGCCTGGCGCCGGGCTATCTGTTGGCACTGATGGCCGGTAGCGCCGAGTTCTTTGGTGGCATTGCCTTGATCATCGGTCTGCTGGCGCGTCCAGCAGCAGCGGTGCTGGCGCTGACCATGGTGGTGGCGATCGCCACGGTGCACCTGGCCAATGGCTTCTTTATGAGCAACAACGGTTATGAGTTTGCCTTGGCCTTGCTGGCGATCAGCGTAGCGATCCTGATTGAAGGGGCTGGCAAGCTGTCGTTGGACAAGCGCATCGCCGGTTAAGCGTTAAACGACTCGGCAGCAGCCCGCAAAAAGCCCACTTCGGTGGGCTTTTTGCGTTTCAGGATTCTGGTTTTTCCTTTGTCGCCAGCTGCTCGGCGGCTTCCAGGCGCAGTTGTTCGCGCTCATCAAAGTTCTCCGCCGCAAGCTGGGCAATGGCGGCACGTTTGTCGCTGGCGCTCATGCCGGGGTTGTTTTCGATGGCGGCTTTTTCAGTGCTGTACTGGGCGATGCGTTTCTTCCAGGTTTGCCGTTGCTGGTCGAGCACTTCGAGGCGCTGGGTGGCTTCGGCGCCAACCAGTTGCTGGCGCAGCTGGCGGATCTGTTCCGGTTTGGCGCCGGCGGCTTGCAGTTGCGCGGTTTGCTGGCGTAGCTCGTTCTGCAGTTGCGGCAGCACGGTGTCCTGCATCTCGGCAGGCAGGCTGTTGCGCAGTTGGTCAACGGCGGCGGCTTTGCCGGCATCGTCCAGCTGGCTGTTATGCAGAATCGCCAGGCGCTGCAGGGTGAACTGGTTGTAAGCCTCTTCGCGGGCAAAGAACGCCTGCTGCGTTTGGCTATCGAAGATTCGCGCGCGCAGCGCCTGCACGGCGGCCTCCCGTTGACGCAAGGCATCCAGGTTGGCCATCTGCGGCAGCTCGCGTTCGAGCAGCACCAGCTCGCGTTTGTAGTCGAGGTACTGGTTGAGCAGCGCCAGGGCCTGCTCGCGTGCCTGGGCTGGCAATTGCGCGGCGATATAGGCGCGCAGCCGTTCAACGCTGGCGCGCAGCGGTTCTTCACCCATGGCGGCAAGAAAATAATCGAAGATCCGCCGGATGTCTTCGCTGATCAGCAGGTTGCCATTGGCATCCAGGCGAAATACGCCATCCACCGTGGTGCCGCCGAATGAGGCGGGCAAGGTTTTTAATGGATCGGCTGTAGTCTGCCTGCTGTGCTGGGCTTGTGTGGTCGGTGGCGCGTCAGTGCGTTGGAGGGGGCGTGGCGTATCACCGCTGAGCTGCGCGGGAATATCCACGGGTTGCAGGTACAGTGCGAGAGCCAGGCAGACGGCGAACAACAGTGGGGACAGCAGCAGAAGTTTTTTCACAGGCACTCTTCAGGTGGACAGACGGTCAGGCGAGGCGGGCAGAAACGCCAGGGGCTGCAGGGCAGCCCCTGGCTAAGCTGTTACAGTCCGTCGTTTTTCAGGCGGTTGGCGTGCTGGCGATAGACCGTGACCGGGTCGGTCTCGAACAGGCTGGTCAGCCCCAGGGTCTGGTTGACCTCGTCGAGGTGGTTCATCCGATAGTCATCGCGGATCACCTTGCCCATGCGCGAGCTGCAGCGACCGACCAGGCCATCGTTGGCTTCGCCCTTGAAGGTCAGCGCGGTGGCGCCCAGTAGCAGGTCGCTCGGGTCGATGATATTGGTCACCGGGCTGGTGCCACTCCAGGAGTAGTAGCGCACGCCATTCACGCTGTAGGCGCCTTCACCGCAAGCGCTGGTGGGAATACCCTGCGGGAACTTGGCGTTGAAACGCGCCGCGCCCTGGCTGTTGAGCGATTCCAGCGAACCCAGCGCATTTTGCGGGCTGGTGCTGGAGCTGCCGGAGAGGAAGTTGATCAGCGTGCCGAGGCCGTTGACGATGCCGGCCAGCAAGGTTTCCCCGGCCGAACCTGGTGGTACCTGGCGGATAAAGTCGGCCGTGGCCGAGCCTTTGTGCGGCGCACCGACGCTGGTGGCTGAGGCAATCAGGCTTGGTTTGACGGCGGCGACATAGCGGATGGTTGGGCCACCGTGGCTGTGGCCGATCAGGTTGACCTTGGGCTTGCCACTGATGGCGATAATGTCTTCCACCTGGGCCAGCAGTTCTTCGCCGCGGGCTTCCGAGGTATTCAGCTGGCTGACTTCGGTGACGTATACGCTGGCGCCGTCACGGCGTAGCGCGGCAGGGATGCCGTACCAGTAGTCGACCCCGAGGATGCTGTCGAAACCGAGCATGCCGTGGGCCAGCACGACCGGGTATTTGGTCTGGGTGTAGCCGGAGGAGCCGAACCAGAAGGCATGGGTGTTGCCGGAGGCCAGCAAGCCGGCGCCCAGGCAGAGGGCGAGCAGGGTTTTATTGTTGTTCATTGGGGCTCTCGCTAGGGTTGATCGGGCAGTTCAAGGCAGTCCATGCAGCCAAAACGCCCATCCCGTGGCGTGTACATCAGCCCAGGGGTATTGGCAGAAACCATGCCAGTAGCGGCAAATAGCCGTGTAGCCCTCTGCCACGGGCGCTACATCGACGTTGTGTGCAACCCGGTGCAGGCGCAGTGCTGCGGGTTTGTTACGGGGTGAAACGGCGCGGGCCTGGATTCAGGCCCCAGATGACAGAGCTGAGGTCTGCGCGCAGGCGGCAAAAGGCCCGGTTGGCAGGCTGATGAGTGCGGCCACCAACCAAAGGTTGGGGTGGTTGGGTAGGGGCGTGGTTGCCCACCTTGACAGTGCTGCGCGGGCTTCTCTAGGATGCCGACCCATGCGCCGATTTAAACAGCTACTTGCGGGGCGCCGGGTTACCTGCTGATTGCAGCGCCCTGAGAAGCACTCTTCGGAGGCTTTGAAATTCCGCTAAAGCGCTGGTTCGGTGTCGCCTCTCACCGCTGCCCAGCGGACTCAATGAGGCGGAGACATATCGATGCACTGTCCCCAACCGCTTATTCGCCTGGCCCCGATCACCTCTGGGCTGACCCTGCACAATCCGAAAATCCTCCTGGGCGGCAGTCACCAGCCGACCCTGCTGCGCTACCTCGACGGCTGGCCCAAGCGTTGGCCGGGCCCGCGTACCTTTCTGATCAACTTTGTTCACGATGGCGAATCCCTGGCGCGCTTTGCCAGCAACCACTTCGATATGGCAGTGATCCAGGCGCCAACGGCCGCGCAGCTGGATGAAACCGTGCGCCAGTTGACGCGCGTGGCCAAGCAAGGGCTGATCACCCGGCGTTAAGCGAATAGCGCAATAGCGTGGTCAAGGTCACGGCCTATCCGCTAGGCTCACACGATATTGTCAGGGAGTGGGCCATGTTCGAATCCGCCGAGATCGGCCGCAGCATCGATAAAGAAACCTTTGAGGCCGAGGCTCCAGCGTTGCGCGAGGCGCTGTTGGAGGCGCAGTACGAATTGCAGCAGCAAGGGCGTTTTGCCGTGCTTATCCTCATCGATGGCATCGAAGGGGCAGGCAAGGGCGAGACGGTCAAACTGCTCAACGAGTGGATGGATGCGCGGCTGATTCAGGTCAACACCTTCGACCAGCAGACCGATGAAGAACTGGCGCGCCCGCCGGCCTGGCGCTATTGGCGGCAACTGCCGCCCAAGGGGCGCATCGGCATCTTCTTCGGTAACTGGTACAGCCAGATGTTGCAGGGCCGGGTACATGGGCGGATCAAGAATGCCGTGCTCGATCAGGCCATCGACACCACCTTGGGGCTGGAACGCATGCTCTGCGATGAAGGCACGCTGATCTTCAAATTCTGGTTTCACCTATCCAAGCCGCATATGAAGGCGCGGCTTAAGGCGCTGAAGGATGACCCGCTGCACAGCTGGCGGATCAGCCCGCTGGACTGGCAGCAATCAAAAACCTACGACAAGTTCGTGCGCGTCGGTGAGCGTATCTTGCGGCGCACCAGTCGCGATTACGCGCCCTGGTATGTGGTTGAGGGGGTAGATGAGTATTACCGCAGCCTGACTGTCGGGCGCATCCTGCTTGATGGCCTTCAAGCGGCATTGAAGGCCACGACTCGGCCCCTCTCTCACCCGCATGCTGCGCCGCTGACCTCCAGCCTGGATGAACGTGGTCTGCTCGATAGCCTGGACATGAGCCAGGCCTTGGGCAAGGACACGTACTCTGAGCAACTGATCAGTGAGCAGGCGCGACTCTCTAGCTTGATGCGCGACAAGCGCATGCGTCGCCATTCGCTGATCGCGGTGTTTGAAGGCAACGATGCGGCAGGCAAGGGCGGGGCGATTCGCCGGGTGATTGGTGCGCTCGATCCACGTCAGTACCGCATCGTCCCGGTTGCTGCGCCGACTGAGGAAGAGCGCGCGCAGCCTTACCTGTGGCGCTTCTGGCGGCATATTCCGCCACGCGGCAAGTTCACCGTGTTTGATCGTTCCTGGTATGGCCGGGTGCTGGTGGAACGGGTCGAGGGCTTTTGCAGCACCGGCGACTGGCTGCGCGCCTATGGCGAGATCAATGACTTCGAAGAGCAGCTTAGCGAAGCCGGTGTGGTGCTGGTGAAGTTCTGGCTGTCGATCGATCAGCAGACCCAGTTGGAGCGCTTCCAGGCCCGTGAACAGATCCCCTTTAAACGCTTCAAGATTACCGAAGAAGACTGGCGCAACCGCGACAAGTGGCCGTTGTACCGCGATGCGGTGGGCGATATGGTCGACCGGACCAGCACGGAAATCGCACCTTGGACGCTGGTTGAGGCCAATGACAAACGCTTTGCTCGCATCAAGGTGTTGCGCACTATCAATGAGGCGCTTGAGGCTGCATTCGATAAGCACTGAGTGGCCAGTTCCATGAGCTACAGGATGGTCGCGCATACGACTGATGAATGATCATCGCCGAGTGAGATTGTCCGGTTTTATTCTCATTGCCAATTCAACCCAAGAACAATGAGGTGCGGCATGCGTGAAGTGGTGATCGTTGACAGCGTACGGACTGGCTTGGCCAAGTCCTTCCGTGGCAAGTTCAATCTGACCCGTCCAGACGACATGGCGGCTCATTGCGTCAATGCATTGCTGGCGCGTAGCGGCATCGACCCGGCGCTGGTGGATGATTGCATCGTCGGCGCCGGCTCCAATGAAGGCGCTCAGGGCATGAACATCGGCCGCAACGTCGCAGTGTTGTCTGGCCTGGGCACCAACGTGGCCGGCATGACCCTCAACCGTTTCTGCTCCTCGGGTCTGCAGGCCATTGCGATTGCCGCCAACCAGGTGGCGTCCGGCTGCAGTGATGTGATTGTGGCCGGTGGTGTTGAGTCGATCACCATGACCCTGAAGAGCATGAACACGCAGAACCTGTTCAACCCGCTGCTGCAAAAAGAGGTGCCGGGCATCTATTACCCGATGGGCCAGACCGCCGAGATCGTCGCCCGCCGTTACAACGTCAGCCGCGAAGCCCAGGATGCCTACGCCCTGCAGAGCCAGCAGCGCACTGCACGGGCTCAGGCCGAAGGCCTGTTCGACGATGAAATCGTGCCGATGCACGTCAAGTATCAAGTCGAAGACAAAGCCACGGGCGAGAAGAGCATCGTCGACGGCATCGTCGCCCACGACGACTGCAACCGTGCCGACACCACCCTGGAAAGCCTGGCCGCGCTCAAACCAGTGTTTGCTGATGACGGTTCGGTCACCGCAGGCAATGCCTCGCAGCTGTCCGACGGCGCTTCCATGACCCTGGTGATGAGCCTGGAAAAAGCCATCGAACTGGGCCTCAAACCGCTGGCGTTTTTCCGCGGTTTTGTTGCTGCTGGCTGTGAACCGGACGAGATGGGCATTGGCCCGGTGTTCTCGGTGCCCAAACTGCTCAAGGCCAAGGGGTTGAGCATTGCCGATATCGACCTGTGGGAGCTTAACGAGGCGTTTGCTTCGCAGTGCCTGTATGCGCGCGACCGTCTGGAAATCGACAACGCCAAGTACAACGTCAGTGGCGGCTCAATCTCTATCGGTCACCCGTTCGGCATGACCGGCTCGCGTCAGGTCGGCCATCTGGTGCGTGAGCTGCAGCGTCGCAAGCTGCGCTACGGCATCGTCACCATGTGTGTAGGCGGCGGTATGGGCGCAACCGGGCTGTTTGAAGCGGTGCGCTGATCAGCGTCGCGATAAATGTCAGGCAATAAAAACCGTGACTAATCTCGTTACAGCACAAATTGCACTAAAACTCTGTGAGTGAAGGCCTTCAGGTTAATTTGCTTTTCAGTACATGTACCATTAGGTGTACCACTCCCCGTTGGCGCAAGCCGCAGGGAGTTTTCTTTTTCAGGCGATTAGCATCTCGGAAAGCCCAACGTGCCGGCCAAATGCCTTCGGCGGATGCGCAACACTCAACACATCGACCAATTTCCAAACCATGCCATCAATAACTAAAGACATCGCGCTTTGCGCTCAGTACCTACGCGACGGTCATTTGATCGCCATGCCTACCGAAACGGTTTACGGTCTAGCTGCTGACGCACTGCAGGAAAGCGCGGTTAACAGAGTCTTCGCCTTAAAAGGACGGCCCAGTACGAACCCTTT
Source organism: Pseudomonas sp. (assembly GCF_030684895.1). Lineage (GTDB taxonomy): Bacteria > Pseudomonadota > Gammaproteobacteria > Pseudomonadales > Pseudomonadaceae > Aquipseudomonas. The sequence continues at coordinate 31,563 of NZ_JAUXXP010000046.1, forward strand.
GATCGTCCATATTCACGATGCTGAACAGGCAAGCCAGTGGGCAGCAGAAATTACTCCGCAAACTCAACGCCTGATGGCAGCCTTCTGGCCTGGCCCCTTAACGCTGGTATTACCAGCTCGCGATGAGGTGTTGCGTTGTGTTACAGCCGGGCAGAACAGCGTGGCCATTCGCGTACCGGCGCACCCAATGGCACAACAGCTACTGCGCTCTTTTGGTAGCGGCCTGGTGGCTCCTTCGGCCAACCGCTATATGTCAATCAGCCCGACCAGCGCCGAACATGTGGCTAAGCAGTTTCATGACAGCGAGCTGACCGTATTGGACGGTGGTCCCTGCCAGGTTGGCCTTGAGTCGAGCATTGTCAGTCTATTACCGGGTGACAGGCCGCGGTTGCTGCGCCGCGGCATGATTAGCTGCATGCACTTGCAGCAAATACTCGGAGAGCAACTTGAAGAGAGCGCTGGCGGCTTGCGCGCTCCGGGCCAACACCTGCGTCACTACGCGCCCACAACCCCGGCACAGAGTTTTACCCAGCCCCCTGTTGACGCGCTAGATAGCCACGCAAATGGCTGGATCTGGTGCGGTCATGCTCACGCTAGCCAAGGCCCAGGGATTAATCTAGGCAGTGATCCCGAGCAGTACGCAGCCGGCTTTTACGCGGCACTTTACCAACTCGATGCCCTGGGTCTACAGCGCATCTATATCCAGCTGCCACCGCACCAAGAAGCCTGGGCCGCTGTGCATGACCGTATGACGCGAGCCTGTCATTCGATAGCCTGAGTTGCCCTATTGCGGTAACTCGGGTACTGCCAGCTCGCCTTTATCGTCAACAAAAGTGGCAAACGCCTGGGCTACAGGAGACGGGTTTTTAGTGCGCCAACTCACCAAGTACCAGCGGTTGGGTATGGGAAAGCCGACTACATCCAACTCCACCAAATTGCCTGGTGCAGTGTGAATCAGCGTGTGCCGCGAAAGGATCGCGATACCCAGCGCAGCGGCGACTGACTCTTTGATGGCCTCGTTACTCTCGATGGTCATCTGCGGCTTTAGGCTCCAGCCAAACTGGGCAAAATGCTGTTCGATGGCTAGACGAGTGCCAGACCCAGGCTCTCGGCTCAAGAACGGTTCTGCAGCTATTTGCTCCCACGATATGCGCTTACCGGTAAATCGGTGACCTGCTGGCGCGATCACGACCAATGGGTTTTCAGCAAGCGGGATGGAGACAAGGTCTAAGTTTTTCGGCGGCTGACTGAACACATAAAGATCATCACGATTATTTTCGAGCCGACGGATAACCTCCGAGCGATTGGCTATGTTGAGCTGCACCTCAACCTGTGGATATTGGCTGCAAAAAGGGCCAAGTAGGCGCGGTACAAGATACTTTGCCGTGGTTACAGCGCCGAGCCGTAGCCGACCAACCGTTAGCCCGTTTAACTTAGCCAAGCTCATCTCTAATCGATTAAGCGCATCGAAGATCTCCTGCGCCCCTGACTGCACTTCACTACCCGCATCGGTCAAATACAGACGTTTGCCCAATTGCTCAAACAGCTTCATGCCCAGCGCTTTTTCCAGCTTGGCAATCTGTGTGGATACCGATGGTTGTGCCAAGTGCAAAGCCCTGGCTGCCTCTGTGACATTGAGTCGTTCGGCCACTTCGAGAAATGTTTCGAGTTGGCGAAAAGTGGTCTGGCGGGTATGAAAGCGTGGATTATCCATTGTTAATCAGCAATAGTTTATTGGTTAATAATCTATTATCGATTATAGCAAAGACTGACGAAAATCCAGGTTACTGCCAACCTAGGAAGCTCAAGCCATGTCAGCTGCCACACCTTATAACGGTGTTCATTCACTGTTACCGGCAAGAAATCGAGTCTCATTTCTCACATGCCACGATAAAACGCGCCTGGTCAGCGAACCTTTAGACGCACTGGGCTTTGCGCTGGAGCCGCTGGCGATTTATGACACAGATCATTTTGGGACCTTCAGTCGAGAAGTGAGCAGAACGGGTACTGCGAAGGACACCGTACTGGCAAAGGCCAAGCTCGCTGCCGAATTGGCTGGCTTACGCTTTGGCCTCGGCAGTGAAGGTAGTTTTGCTAAAGACCCCCACATTGGCTGGATGCCTTGGGATTATGAGCTGCTCTGTCTATGGGATAACGAGCGCCAATATGCCGTTTTCGCCCTAGCGGGCTCAGGAGCTACCAACTATTCGCATTGCGAAATCGAGGATATCGATGCAGCAGTCAAATTCATGGATAAAGCGCTATTTCCGGAACACGCGCTGATCCTTGGCAAGCCCGGTGATGCCTGGTTCCGTAAAGGAATACGGGATCGCGACTGGCTAATCGATCAATTGCACTGGCTACTGTCTAGCCCCAAACGAATCTGGCTAGAAACTGACATGCGGGCCCATTTAAACCCAATGCGTCAGGCCGTTATCCGCGAAGCTGGGGTTGAGTTAGCCAAACGACTCTCTAGTCGTTGCCCCGAGTGCGCAGCAATGGGATTCGCGGTGGTACGCAGTGAGCCAGGGCTCGTATGTATGGACTGCGGAATCAGCACTCCGCTGGCAAGCGCTCACACATGGGAATGTCCTGCATGCGCGCACATCGAACGCCGTCCCGTCACCACAAAAGCCCCTGCGATAAACTGCGAATTCTGCAACCCATGACAATCTATAACCAATCCTCAATGGGCCTTGGTCACCTGCGAGAGCTGGAAGCTGAAGCCATCTACATCCTGCGTGAAGTAGTTGCCGTGACGCGTAACCCTTGCCTGTTCTACTCAATCGGCAAAGATTCCACCGTATTGCTGCACCTGGCACGTAAGGCGTTTTATCCGGGTACGTTGCCGTTCCCGCTTCTACACGTGGATACCGGCTGGGAGTTTGCTGAGATGGCGCAGTTTCGCGACAACCTGGCCAAACGTTTGAGCCTGGACATGCGCGTACACGTCAACCCAGATGGTGAGCGCTTAGGCATTACGCCTTACTCGGTCGGTTCGGCCAAATACACCGATGTGATGAAAACTGAAGCGCTCAAACAGGCGCTGGATCAGTATGGGTTTGATGCTTGCTTTGGCGGTGCGCGGCGTGACGAAGAGAAATCGCGAGCCAAGGAACGCGTATGTTCATTCCGCGATGCCAATCATCGCTGGGAACCCAAGCAACAGCGCCCGGAACTTTGGCAGCTGTACAACACCCAGATCGGACCAGGGGAGAGCCTGCGCGTCTTCCCCTTATCGAACTGGACCGAGCTGGATATTTGGCAGTACATCTATCTGGAGAACATCGAGATCGTCGACCTCTACCGTGCAGCTCCACGGCCTGTGGTGGAGCTGCACGGCACGCTGATCTGTATTGACGATGAACGCATCCTGCCGCACTTATCCACTGAACAGCGCGCCAGCATCGAGACTCGCTGGGTACGCTTCCGCACCCTGGGTTGTTATCCGTTGACCGGCGCAGTGGAGTCCACCGCGACTGATCTGCCGCAGATTATTCAAGAAATGCTGATAACACGGACCTCTGAGCGTCAAGGCCGGATCATTGATCATGACCAAGACGGCTCAATGGAGAAGAAAAAAGTCGAAGGCTACTTCTAAAAAGACCGCGCCAAGGTGGCGCGGTGTTAATTCCTCAACGTGGTAGCGGCTGCCATCCTTCAGTCGTGCGACGTTCCAATATGTCGCGGCAATTGCTGTCAATGCGCAGCAGATAAAGCCAGCCATGCATCACCAGGTCGCTGACTGCAGCATGCTCGGCGATAACCTTATCAATCATGCTCTGCGGCGCTTCAATCACCACTGTCAGCCGCAGTGGCCGATGAATCCAGTTCTTACCGTCATGCAGCGACTGGTGCGCCAGGCCGATGCGCAAATCGCCTCCGTTGCCTTCGAACACGCCGATACGACCGCCGACCACGTTGTGCAGCACCTTGTTACCGCTGCCAAAACGCAGGTTGTCGGTGGTGGAGGTCAGGTACTGCAGATTGATCCAGTTAGCGACCACCATGGGGGCGGTCATGATCAACTCCAGCACTTCACCGCTGGTGTCCTGCTGCCAGTCGTAGTCGTGCAAGAAAGCGCGGCCCTGCAAGTTCTGCCCGCAGGTCCTTAGGCGCGGCGCTGCTATAAACGCGGCGTTGCCGGCCAGGCCCCACTCTGGTCGAGTCTGCGCCCAGTCTTTGCCACGCCGGCGCAAGATGCTCAGCAGTTTTCCCGGCTTTTCGCTCACGTTCGCCAGCCCTAAAAGAGCGGCACGCTCGCGTCGGGCGCGTTCACCGGCGTCGTCGAGGGCTTGGCGCAGTGTCCGCCAAGATTGCTGCAAACGCTGAGGCAGCGACTCGCTGGCAAACACCTGGATCTCATCGGTGGTGGTATTATGCAGGCCTGCCAGTACCCGGCAGTCTACTGGCAGATCAATGCCCTCGTTGATTAGGGCTTTACGCACCTCAGTATCATTTAACACGTCGGCCAGCACGCGGGCGTTGACCTCGCCGCTCTGGCCGCAACAGGCACCACAATCCAAGCCAGCGGCTTGCGGGTTATTAGTACTTTGGCTGCCATGCCCCAGCAGTACTAGCAGCGGCGGGAAGTCATGAGTGAGGCTCATAGCGCGCAAGATACGCGCCGCCATACTCGTCCGCTGCTCAAGTGTGATCACGGGTAACGTCGGCTTTAACTGTAGCCACTCGCTTGGCCGAAAAGCGTTGCGATCAGGCGCGGATGGACGGGACAGGAGACCGCCGACGCGCCCCAGTAGTGCGCCGGCATAACCCAGCCCCAAGGCTTCAACCAACGTAAATGTCGAGGCTGGCAAGCGCTCAAACAGCTGCCAGCGGCCGGCACGTTCCAAGCGTAGATTGCGCTGGCTGGCCAGGGCCCGGTCGCGGGCGGCATCGCCGCTGCTGTCAGTTACGGTTAACTGCGCAGCCAGCAATCCCGGAAGTTGCGGCCGCGTGGCTTGCGTGCCCAAAGGGGTGTAGGCGATCGGTAGACCAAAGAATCCAGCAAAACCACCGGTCTGGACCTGCGGACAAGCCTCTTCAAGGGCGCGACGAAGCACCTCTGAGCGCACGTCAATACAGAAATACACCCGTGCGATCGGCGTAGCCACGGCCTTAGGTTTGACCGGTTGTTGCAGCATGCCTTGCAGCTGCTCCTGCCAGGCCAGCTCCTCGGCCCGCTGCCACAGTTGCAGAGCCTGCCACTGTGATGTGGGGACCTGTTCGCGAGCGGTTTGCCAAGCTACGCGCCACGCACTCCAACAGCTGTCAGCATCTCGCTGGCGGTCATCAACCAGCCATTCCCAAGCTGCGCGAATGGCCAGCAGTTCCTGCAGCACCGGATCATCACCGCCTTCTAGCCTCGCTTGCCAACGCTGATACGCGCACCAAGACGCCCAGCCGAGGCTGCGTAGCAGCAGGCAATCAAACCACTCGCTTAGTTCGTGCTCGGCAAGGCCCAAACGCTGAACCGCCGATTCGAGAGCAGCATGCGGTTCCAGGGGTAACTCAGCGATCCGCTCACCCAGCGAGCGGCAAGCGCTGAGCACGCTTAAGCCACGGTTCTGCAACATTGACTCACGCCAGGCTTGGTAGAGGCTGACCTGCTTCGCTGGACGCCAGTCGGACTGATTTTCGTCGAACCAAGCGGCGCAGCTTTGGCCGATTTGCTGGGTAATCAATGCAGGCCAGCCAGGTACTTTCATTTCAGCCTTAGCCATGTCTTCCAATAGCGGCAGGCCCTGGGCAGTAACGGCCGGTTGGTCAAGTAGCTGCAGCAATTGTGGCGGTGTCCATGGATGCGACGTTTCAGCCAGAGCCAGATCTAGGTGGTGTTGATTGATCTGTCCGGTTTGCCAGGCAGTGCGATAGTCGGCCGCAGTGAGGGTCAAGCGTGTGCCCGCGCGGCGCCAGAGTTGTTCGGCTACTGCCGCCCAAGGTTGGTCACGTCGCTCCCAGAGTGGGTTAACAGCAATCATGCGATCTAGTGGCCAAGTCGGTGCAATACGCTCGCAGGCCTGCCGAGCGATTTTATGCAGAGCAACCTTATTAATGCTGGCGATGTGTTCGAGCGCGGTCATAGGCGTTCTCCAGTTGCAGGCATGGCGGACTGCGACCGAGTTAACGGCCACAGGCGGAAAGTCAGGCGGGTAAAGTGTTCATCCAGATAAAAGCCGGCAAAAGCCAGGGGGTAGAGTCGCCGGGCGAGTGCGCCTTCAGGTTGGGTAATAATCAAGGCTTGCAGCGCGTAAAGGCTGAGAAACAGAAGCAACGCGAATAGTCCAAGATACTGCTGAAAATCACTCGTCGTAGGGCTAGAGCCCAGCACGTGCGCGGCAGCCATGTGCCAGAGCAAGTAGCAGCCAAGCAAGAGCGTAAGCATGCCCAGGCTGTGCAGAGCGCCACTGAGGCGCATACACCAAGGCGCAAGACCAATAGCCAAAATAACCAAGGCCATCGCGGGTAGCGAATGCATTGGCAGCAGCAGACTCCAGATGCCATGCAGCAGTACCAACCAGGCCATAACCATAACCAGTGCCCACAGGGCAAGCCTAAGGCTGGCGGGTGCAGCGTCTTTATGCAGGGTCTGCCTACGCACTTGGGCAACGGTATCGCCAGCCCCGAGAAAGGCATAAGCCTTGTACAGGGAGTGAGCCAACAGGTGCACTAGGGCTAATTCGTAGAGCCCCAAACCGCACTCCACAAGCATCAACCCCATCTGTGCGCAGGTTGACCAGGCCAAACGTACCTTGATGCTGATACGGGTCATCATCACAAGACCGGCAAGCACAACCGTCCCCCCGCCCACGACTACCAACAGGGTTTGCGCCGCAGGTGCAGCGGATAGCAAGGGGGCGAAACGAAGCAGGACAAAGCCGCCCAGGTTGACCAGGCCGGCATGCAGTAGAGCCGAAACGGGTGTCGGTGCTTCCATCACCTGAATCAACCAGCCGTGAACCGGCAGCTGGGCGGATTTGAGAATCACCGTCAGCACCAGCAGCACAGTTGCCAGTTGTAGGTCCCAGCCCAAAGTACCGCTTGCCTGCAGACGCCGAGCGACTTCATCGAGCATCACTGCAATAGCGCTATCACCGCCGGCGTGTACCAACAGCACGGTCGCCACAATCAGGCAGAGGTCAGCCAAGCGGCTGGCAAGAAATTTCTTGTGGGCCACAACGTGGGCCATGGGGCGGTCACGGTAAAAGGTCAGCAGTTGATGCAAGCACAGGCTGGACACGATCCAAGCAGCGACCAGCACATACAAATCGCCGCTGGTGACTACCACTGCTACCGCCGCCAGGGTGCCTAGGAGCGCCAGGATATAGCGTTTCTGTCCAGGCTCACCGTCTAGGTAGCGCTGCGAAAAATCGATGATGACCAGCGCCAAAAGGCTGATTAGCGTGGCCATGGCTAGCCCCAGGCGGTCGCTGTCAGGTTCGTCCAGCGCCCCTTGTAAAAGAGCAGCCAGAAGCACGGAAAAGCCTGCGTAACCGGCCAGTCGTGCTGGCCACCAGAGTCGTCCAATTGGCGAGGTCGATGGGTTCAAAGCCACAGGTAGCATGGCCAGCAGGTAAATCCAGGGCAGCAGGGTGCTCAATTGGGGGAGCAAGAGTGACATCAGAGAACCTCCGCAGATGATCGGCAGGTTCAGTTTCTAGTAGTTGATTTTTTAATTAAAATAGATTGAATAGAACCTATCTATCTTTAATAAAGAACAATCAATGCGCCGACTGAATTTTCATCACCTGCATTACTTCTGGGCCGTCGCCAAGGAAGGCAACCTGACCCGCGCCGCACAATCATTGCATGTCGCTCAGTCGGCTCTCTCTACACAGATTCGCGCCCTGGAAGAGCAGCTTGGTTACGCACTATTCATTCGCTCAGGCCGTAACCTGTTACTGACTGAGGCTGGCCGGCTAGCACTGGATTACGCCGAGAGCATTTTCGCCCTTGGCAACGAACTGCAAATGACCCTGCAGGGCACTCAGCAGGCTAACCAGAAGCTTCGCATCGGTGCGGTTGCCACTCTTTCACGTAACTTTCAAGAGAACCTACTGCGGCCGTTTCTAGGCCGCCGTGATGTGCACATCACGTTGGAATCGGGCAGCCTGGGGGAGTTATTGGAACGCCTGGCGCTGCACAAGCTGGACATAGTTTTAAGCAATACGCCGGTCAGTTCAGATGCCCAGCGCTCTTGGCGTTGCCAGCTATTGGATCGCCAATCAGTGTGCCTGGTCGGTCCGCCCCGTAGAGCGCCGCTACCTTTCGACCTGAAACGCGATCTGCAGCAAGTGCGCCTCATCGTGCCGGGCCGCAGTAGCGATATACGTAGCCAGTTCGAGTTGTTTTGCGACAGTCATGGTTTAAGCCCAACCATCTGCGCCGAGGTCGACGATATGGCCATGCTTCGACTCCTGGCGCGTGACTCCGGTGACGTGGCGCTCTTACCAGCAGTGGTGGTGCAGGATGAATTACAGGCTGGCGTGCTACAGCTTTACGCACAAATCCCAGAGATTGCAGAGCAGTTTTTCGCGGTGACCCAGCAAAGACACTTCAACTTAGGGGTTCTCGATGAGCTGCTATCCGCGCATTGACGCCTAGCCATGGATCGAAGAGCGCGACCTCAAGGTAAATCAAATTTTTGGGAAGATCGCGCTGGGTCTGAAAGTGACTGAGTCGGCCTGGGCTTTTTAGACAACTCAACTAGTGACCTCATCTGGCCGCTTCCTGCCATTAGCATACGGCCACCTCGGGTCAACAGTTGCCAGTCGTCAGTTCGGCGCGCGCACGTCAGGTATGCGTGCTCATGACGAATGGATTGATTGGTCAGTGGTGATGCAAATGGGTGGTCAAGTCCTTGCAATTACGCAAGGTATGAAACGTATATTTAGGACGGCCAATAGCAATATAAAAAATCAAAATAAAGCCCTCTGGACGAGGGCTGTTGGTAGCTTTAGTACATAGTTGGGCGCTGCAAAGAAAGTAATCGCGGTTTTTTATTGGCTCTGTACCAAATATTGTGTTGCAGGCTGCTTTTGTAGGGTGGGTTAGTGGCGCTGAGGCTCGTGATGGGCGGCACCACGCAATTCGGGCGCCGCGTAACCCACCCTACGCTTTACCGCGTTTCATGCACCGTATCGCTGCTCGGGATGACTCAACAGATAACGGGTACATAGCCTTTTTATTGGCTGGGGTTTGGTGATTCAGAACGCGCGGCTCTCGATGATCTCGTTGGCCTGGATCATTCGGCGGATATAGAAGGCGATCTCGCGTTCGGCATCCGTTCGGTTGAAGTAGGGACCTTCCAGGGTGCCCTCGCGGGTGGAGAAGAAGAACTGGCCGTTGACCGCACTTACGCGCTCGCTGCGGTAGTGGGTGCCGGGGTTATGGTCGATGTTACGTTGGCCGAACATAAATGAACCTCCCGCAAAATGAGCTGCTGAGGTCAGTCTAAACGGCGTTTTTCTGGCTGCAGAATTTAACGACAAATGGTCGTTTTTGCCGAAATTCGGTGCGGTTTTTCCGCTTTTCATATTTTTTGACGCCATAAGGCTGACTTGATGCTGTGCGGCCATCAGTACAGTTGCCGTAAATAGCTGTGCCTGGCTGTGGCTGTGCCGGTTTGCAGCTGCGGCCTAGAATGCTGCGTTGTCGCTTCAACCTGCATCGGGCAACGGTTGCGGCACGGGTTTCGAGGCGTTTATGCATATTTCCTCCGGTCGCTGGCTCTATGGTCTGTTTCTCGCGCTGTTGACTGCGGTGCTGTGGGGCGTGCTGCCGATCAAGCTCAAGGAAGTGCTGCAGGTGATGGACCCGGTTACGGTGACCTGGTTTCGTCTGCTGGTTTCCGGCTCCATCTTGTTCGCCTACCTGGCTGCCAGCCAGCGCTTGCCGACGTTTCGTCCGCTGGGCAAGAAGGGCGCCTGGCTGTTGCTGCTGGCGATAGCCGGGTTGACCGCCAACTATGTGCTGTATCTGGTGGGTCTCAATTTGCTCAGCCCCGGCACGACGCAACTGGTGATTCAGGTGGCGCCGATTCTGCTGTTGATCAGCAGCCTGTTTGTCTTCCGTGAACGTTTCAGTCTTGGCCAGGGGCTGGGCTTATTGGTGCTGCTGATCGGCTTTGCCTTGTTCTTCAACCAACGCTTGGATGAGCTGCTGACCTCGCTGACGGCCTACACCACAGGGGTGTTGATCGTGCTGCTGGCTGCGTTTGTTTGGGCGTTCTATGGGTTGGCGCAGAAACAGCTGCTGACGGTATGGAATTCGCTGCAGGTGATGATGGTGATCTACCTGGCCTGCGCATTGTTGCTGACGCCTTGGGCGCATCCGCTGCAAGCGCTGGAGCTGAGCCCGCTGCAGGGTTGGCTGCTGTTTGCCTGTTGCCTGAACACGCTGGTGGCTTATGGCGCGTTTGCCGAGGCGCTGGCGCATTGGGAGGCTTCGCGGGTCAGCGCCGCGTTGGCGATTACCCCGTTAGTAACCTTCGGCTCTGTGGCGCTGGCCGCCAGTTGGTGGCCTGACCATGTACAGCCGGAGCAGATCAACTGGTTGGCCTATGGTGGCGCGGTGCTGGTGGTATTGGGGTCTGCGCTGACTGCGTTGGGGCCTTCGCTACTGGCCGGTTGGCGCGCCCGCAAGGCGCGCTTGGCTGCACTGGCTTAAGAAGGTTTAAGCACGCACGCCCAGTGCTTCGGCGCGGCGTAGCCAGCTCTGGCGCTGTTCCTCGGAAGAGGGGCGTACCGGTGCGAATTCGGCCAGGCGGCGGGTTTTGATGCCGCTGAAACCGAGGATGGTACGGGTCATCTGCCGATGCCCAGGCGCGCCGTAGATCCAGCGAAAGTACCAGGGCGGCGTATCCATGGTCACCAGCAGATCGGCGGTGCGCCCAGTTAGCAGCTTGTCCCAGAGTTGCGAGCGGTTGCGATACTTGAAGGCAAAACCGGGCAGAAAGGTGCGGTCAAAAAAGCCTTTGAGCAGCGCGGGAATGCCACCCCACCAGACCGGGTAGACAAATACCAGATGCTCGGCCCAGTGGATCTGCCGCTGCGCTTCGAGCAGGTCCGGTTCCAGGGTCTGGCTTTGCTCGTAGCCATCGCGCAGCACCGGGTCGTAGCTCATCTCACCCAGTTTCAGCTGGCGTACCACGTGGCCCTTGCTGCGTGCGCCCTGGGCATAGGCTTCGCCGAGGGCATGGCAGAAGCTGCTGTTTTTCGGTGTGCCGAGAATCATCAGGATGCGTTTGCCGTCCCCTTCCAGTGGTGTTGCGCCGCTCTTTGCCGCTTCACTCATGTTGACCTGCCTCCAGCATGTTTTCGGGACGCACCCAGGCGTCGAATTGTTCAGTGCTCAGGTAGCCCAGCTGCAGTGCTGCTTCACGCAGGGTGGTGCCATCCTGGTAGGCCTGCTTGGCGATCTGTGCGGCCTTGTCGTAGCCGATATGTGGGTTGAGTGCGGTCACCAGCATCAGGCCGCGCTCCAGGTGTTCGGCCATTTTCGCCGCGTCCGGTTGCAGGCCAGCGACGCAGTGCTGCTGGAAGTTATGGCAGCCATCAGCGAGCAAGCGTACCGATTGCAGCAGGTTGTGGATGATCACCGGCTTGAACACGTTGAGCTGCAGATGGCCCTGGCTTGCGGCAAAGGCAATTGTGGTGTCGTTACCGAGAACCTGGCAGGCCAGCATCGACAGCGCCTCGCATTGGGTGGGGTTGACCTTGCCCGGCATGATCGAGCTGCCAGGCTCATTGGCCGGCAAACGCACTTCGGCAAAACCTGCGCGGGGACCGGAGCCCAATAAACGCAGGTCGTTGGCAATCTTCATAAGGGCCACTGCGAGGGTTTTCAAGGCGCCCGATAACGCAACCAGCGGCTCGTGGCCGGACAGGGCGGCAAACTTGTTCGGCGCGCTGACCAGCGGCAGACCACTCAGTGCGGCCAGTTCAGCGGCCATGGCGTCGGCAAAACCCTGCGGCGAGTTTAAGCCGGTACCGACTGCCGTGCCGCCCTGGGCCAGTTCGCAGACTGCTGGCAGGGCAGCCTGGATGGCCCGCTCGGCGTAACCCAGCTGCGCGACAAAGGCCGAGAGTTCTTGGCCGAACGTCATTGGCGTGGCGTCCATCATATGGGTGCGGCCGGTCTTGACTAGGCGCGCATGGCGCTCGGCCTGCTCCTGCAAACCGTCGCGCAGCTCGCGCACGGCGGGCAGCAGCTGCTGTTGTACGGCTTGCACGGCGGCGATATGCATGGCCGTGGGGAAGCTGTCGTTGGAGCTTTGCGCGCGGTTGACGTGGTCGTTGGGGTGCACTGGCGTCTTGCCGCCACGGCCGCTGCCGGCCAGTTCATTGGCGCGCCCGGCGATCACTTCATTGACGTTCATATTGGTCTGCGTGCCGCTGCCGGTCTGCCAGACCACCAGGGGGAATTGTTCATCGTGCTGCCCGGCCAATACCTCGTTGGCCGCTTGCTCGATCAGTCGGGCCAGGTCGGCCGGTAATTCGCCAATGCGCTGGTTGACCCGCGCGGCAGCCTTCTTGATCAGCGCCAGGGCATGCACCACAGCCAGGGGCATACGTTCCTGGCCAATGGCGAAATTGATCAGTGAGCGTTGGGTCTGCGCGCCCCAGTACGCTTCATCAGGTACTTCAATCGGGCCCAGGCTATCGGTTTCAGTGCGGCTCATGGCGGCTCTCCTGATGGTTGCGCGTGCAGTAAGCGGATTGCCAGGCCAGCGATTGCCAGCCTGGCGTATCTCAGCTTAGGTCGCTATGCATCAGCAGAGGTTCAACATCGATGGCTTATTACCAGCGGGCGTGGGTTTCACCCAGCCAGCCAAGGGCGTTGTTGACCGGCACGCGCTCACCTTCCGGGCCGCGCAGAACACCCTCGAAATGCCCGAACCACTGCTGCGTATCTGCATAGAACGGCCCTAGCCGACGGTAGGCCTGGTGGCGCTGGCGTGGGGTGAAGGTCAGCTGTACGGCATCATCCGTGCTGCGCAGTTGCCACGGCGCCAGTGGGTTGTGCGGCGCCTGGGTGATGGCGATGAGGGTATCCAGGTGCTGCAGTTCGCCGCCGAACCACAGGGTGTTCTCGGATAGGCCGCTGTGGTCCGTCCATCCCGCGCCGAAGTTGCCGGCGATACCGCCCGGCGCAGCAAAGGCGGCGCGGGTCCAGTGGCTGTTGAGCGGCCAGACGCCACGGCCGAAATCCAGCGAAGCAAAGCTTTGCCCGGTGACGCAGCTGAAATGCTGCTTACCCAGTTGCACGCTGCCACTGCAGGGCAGGCCCAGCTGACGGCTGGTAGCGTGAAAGCTATGCGGGCCAAGTGGGGCGACCAGATTGACCGAATCCAAGTGAGCAGGGCGCTGAATATCCAGGGCAACCTGCAGCGCCTGGCCGCCGATATCGGGTGCATTGATAGTGATTCGCGTGCGCCCGGTGTGTTCCGCCACGCGCAGTTGCAGGCGAGGGTGGTTGAATTCGTGACTGGCCTGCGGCTGATCTGGCAGGTCGCAGCCGCGACCGAATAGGCGGTACTGGCTGTAGGCAACGGCTTGTCCGCTTTGCAGATCAAGGAAGTAGGCGGCGGCATAACCCAGGTAGTCGAGGTCGGCCTGGGTGAACGAGAGCATCCACTGCGGGGTGGTGATGCACCAATGGTTCCAGCGTTTGCGCCGGCCGAAGTGCCCGGGTATTGCGCAATCAACCATGGGTCTGGGCGACCAGCCGATGGCTTGCGGGTTAAGCAGGCCGTGGCTGTCGCACAGCGCGATGGCGGCAAGAGGCTCTGGGTGAGTGAAACTGTTCATCGACACGTCCATGTGTGTGCTGGTGCCTCGCCTTGTGAGCGTCGGCACGCTGAAGCAGAGATGGTTTATCTGGCCGAGCATGCACAGGCCTTGGCCTGCTCGGCAAGTGCTGGCATTTTGGCCTTTAAGCAGGCGGTGCGCCAGTGCACAGTTGTAGTGTGAATTGATCGACGTGCTCACTTACTTGAGTGTGAGCGGTGCTTGGGCACAAAATGCCGACAATTGAGTCCAACAACACTCATTCCCTCCCTCAGGAGTAGTACATGTCACGTTTACCTGCCTTTTGCGCTGCCTTAATACTGACGTGCGGTAGTGCTCAGGTGCTCGCCGATGCCAAGAGCCACGCCGCCGACGCTGAGCGCTTCCTGCTGCTGGCCCGCGCCGACAAGCTGGCTGTACCGGTGTATGCCCAGGTGCAGCAGATGTTTGCCCAGCGTTTTGCCGAAAGCAATGCGCCGCAGAGCGAGAAGGCCGTTCTGGAAACCTATCAGGCCCAGGCCAATGTAGCCCTTGAGCAGGCCGTGGGCTGGGACAGGCTAAAACCGGATATGGTCAAGCTCTACACCAGTAACTTCACTGAGCAGGAAATGAAAGACCTGATCCGTTTCTATGAATCGCCGCTGGGCAAGAAAGTCCTGGAAAAGATGCCGACGCTGACCGCGCAGTCTGCACAACTGACCCAGGGCAAGCTGGAAGCCGCCGTACCCAAGGTCAACCAGCTGCTGGCGGAAATGACCACCAAGCTGACTCCGAAAAAGCCCTGAGTGACAGTATCAATGCCGAAAATCGATTTACTGCAAGCCGCTCTGGCGAGCCTGCAACCCCAGCACCTTGAGGTGCTGGATGAAAGCCATATGCACAGCCGTGGCCTGGAAACCCATTACAAGGCAGTGATCGTCAGCGAGCAGTTTGCTGGCCTGAATGCGGTCAAACGTCACCAGAAAGTCTATGCCTGCGTAGGTGAACTGATGGGGCAGATCCATGCCCTGGCGCTGCACACGTATACCTCCGATGAGTGGTCGCAGCAGGGTGTGGCGCCGGCGTCGCCGACCTGCAAGGGCGGCCACTGAGAACCTGCTTACGATCTCGCGAGCTAGAGCCCTGCTTTTAACGCATCAGGGCCGACGCGCAGCAGATCGTAAACAGGTTCTGAGGCAATTCGCCTCTACACGGCGCTTCTCAAGGGCAGTAAACTGCGCACCCCGCCGGCCTAGCGCCGGCGGTTTTGTTTGCAGGTGGTCAGCCTATCAACTCGCAGCCGGCCACTTTTATATCCCGGTCCGCCCTTTACGTGGGCGACTACTGAAGGACGTGCACATGACTGACAAGATCGTTGTCGCCGCGCTGTATAAATTCGTTTCCCTGCCCGACTTCCATGAGCTGCGCGAACCTCTGCTGCAAGCCATGCTGGATAACGGCATCAAGGGCACGTTGCTGATTGCTGAAGAGGGCATCAACGGCACCGTGTCTGGCAGTCGTGCTGGAGTCGACGGGCTGCTCGCCTGGTTTGCCCTGGATGCGCGCCTGGCCGATATCGACCATAAAGAGTCCTACTGCGATGAGCAGCCGTTCTATCGCACCAAGGTCAAGCTGAAGAAGGAAATCGTCACCCTGGGCGTGCCGGGTGTTGATCCGAACCAGAAGGTCGGCACCTATGTTGAGCCCAAGGACTGGAATGCGCTGATCTCGGACCCGGAAGTGCTGCTGATCGATACGCGCAACGATTATGAAGTGGCGATCGGCACCTTCGAGGGCGCGGTCGACCCGAAAACCAAGTCGTTCCGCGAGTTTCCCGAGTACATCAAGGCGCACTTCGACCCGGCCAAGCACAAAAAAGTCGCAATGTTCTGCACCGGCGGTATCCGCTGCGAGAAGGCCTCCAGCTATATGCTCGGTGAAGGGTTTGAGGAGGTTTTCCACCTCAAGGGCGGCATTCTCAAGTACCTCGAAGAGGTGCCGCAGGAACAGACTAAATGGCAGGGCGACTGCTTTGTCTTCGATAATCGGGTGACCGTGCGTCACGACCTCAGCGAAGGCGATTACGACCAGTGCCACGCCTGTCGCACGCCGGTGTCGGTGGAAGATCGTCAGTCCGAACTCTATACCCCAGGCGTCAGTTGCCCGCATTGCTGGGACTCGCTGCCGGAGAAAACCCGCGCCGGTGCCCGCGAGCGTCAGCGGCAGATTGAGCTGGCCAAAGAACGTAATCAGCCACACCCGCTGGGCTACAACCCCCGACAAAACCGCGAGGCTTAAGCATGCAAGCACGCCTGCTCTATGTGATGGACCCGATGTGTTCATGGTGCTGGGGCTTTGCCCCGGTGCTGGAGTCCCTCGCTGAGCAGGCCGCTGCGGCAGGCGTCGGCCTGCAGCTCGTGCTGGGCGGCTTGCGCCGTGATGGCGTGGCTATCGATGCCGCGGCGCGGGTGCGTTACCTGGGTTACTGGCAGGCGGTCAATGCCAGCACTGGTCAACTGTTCAACTTCAATGCCGGTTTGCCAGAAGGCTTGGTCTACGACACCGAGCCGGCCTGCCGCGCATTGGTCACGGCGCGCAGCCTGGCCCCCGAGCTGGTCTGGCCGCTGACTCAGTTGATCCAGCGCGCGTTCTATACCGAAGGGGTGGATGTCACCCGCGCCAGTGTGCTGGTGGAGTTGGCCGAGCGCGCGGGGATACCGCGCATCGTGTTTGCCGAAGCCTTCGACAGCGCCGTGCAACGCGCCGCCACCGCCGCCGATTTCAGCTGGACCCAGGATTTAGGTATTGCCGGCTTTCCCACTCTGCTGGCAGAGCGCAACGGCCAAGTGGCGCTGTTGACTAACGGCTATCAACCTTTAGATGTGCTGCAGCCCTTACTTGCGCGCTGGCTGGAGCGGGTTGCCCATGCCTGATCGTTTGAGTTGGGCGGAAGTTCGTCGGCTGGCCCTTCACCACAAAAAAGCCCTGATCCTGGCTAACCTGGTGGCGGTATTTGCCACCCTGTGCAGCGTGCCGATCCCGCTGTTACTGCCGCTGCTGGTCGATGAAGTACTGCTCAACGACGGTGACGCCGCGCTCAAGGTAATGGACAACTTCCTGCCGGCCCATTGGGAAACCGCCGCTGGCTATATCGGCCTGATGCTGGTGCTGACGTTTTTTCTGCGCGGTGGCGCACTGATCTTCAATGTGCTGCAGGCGCGGCTGTTTGCCCGGCTGTCGAAGGACATCGTCTACCGCATCCGTATTCGTTTGATTGAACGGCTCAAGCGCATTTCCCTCGGCGAGTACGAAAGCCTCGGCGGCGGCACGGTGACCACCCATCTGGTCACCGATCTGGACACGCTGGATAAATTTGTTGGCGAAACCCTCAGCCGCTTTCTGGTGGCGGTGCTGACCCTGGCCGGCACCTCGGCGATTCTGATCTGGATGCACTGGCAGCTGGCGCTGCTGATCCTGTTGTTCAACCCGCTGGTGATCTACGCCACGGTGCAGCTGGGCAAGCGGGTCAAGCACCTGAAGAAGCTGGAAAACGACAGCACCTCGCGCTTTACCCAGGCGTTGACCGAAACCCTCGAAGCGATTCAGGAAATTCGCGCCGGCAACCGTCAGGGCTTCTTCCTCGGTCGCCTCGGTGGCCGCGCTAAGGAAGTGCGCGACTACGCCGTCGCCTCGCAGTGGAAGACTGACGCTTCCAATCGCGCCAGCGGCCTGCTGTTCCAGTTCGGCATCGACGTGTTTCGCGCTGCGGCCATGCTTACCGTGCTGTTCTCCGACCTGTCGATCGGCCAGATGCTCGCAGTGTTCAGCTACCTCTGGTTTATGATCGGCCCGGTCGAGCAGCTGCTCAGTCTGCAATACGCCTTTTACGCCGCAGGCGGTGCGCTGACGCGGATCAACGAGCTACTGGCGCGCAAGGATGAGCCGCAATACCCCGGTCGCGTCGATCCGTTCAAAGGCCGCGACACCGTGGGCATCGAAGTCAGTGGTTTGACCTTTGCCTATAACGATGAGCCAGTGCTGAATCAACTCAACCTGAGCATCGCGCCAGGCGAGAAGGTCGCCATCGTCGGCGCCAGCGGCGGCGGCAAGAGCACCCTGGTACAGCTGCTGCTTGGGCTGTATACGCCGCAGGCCGGAACCATCAGCTTTGGTGGCAGTAGCCAGGAAGAGATTGGTCTGGAAGCGGTGCGCGAGAATGTCGCCGTGGTGTTGCAACATCCCGCACTGTTTAACGACACGGTACGCGCCAACCTATGTATGGGCCGTGAGCGCACGGACGAGTTCTGCTGGCGTGCCCTGGAAATCGCTCAGCTGGCCGACACCATTCGCGGCTTGCCGCAGGGGCTGGACAGCATCGTCGGCCGCTCCGGCGTACGCCTGTCGGGCGGTCAGCGTCAGCGTCTGGCAATTGCTCGGATGGTGCTGGCTGAGCCGAAAGTGGTGATTCTGGATGAAGCCACCTCGGCCCTGGACGCCGCAACCGAATACGCCCTGCACCAGGCACTCAACCAGTTCCTGCGCGGCCGCACCACACTGATCATCGCCCACCGCCTGAGCGCGGTGAAACAGGCCGACCGGGTGCTGGTATTCGATGGCGGCAGCATTGCTGAAGACGGCGGCCATCAGCAGCTGATCGCCGACGGTGGGCTCTACGCCAAGCTCTACGGCCATCTGCAGCACTGAGATCTTCTGTGGCAAAAGTAGGGTGGATGACGCTTCACCCATCCACCAGCGCAGTCTTGCGGTGGATGAAAAAAGCGTCATCCACCCTACGGCTCCTGGCGAAAGCAACACTTTCTCGCGGGCATGAACTAGGCGTCCCCGCCGCTCCTGCGGGACAGCACGAGCCGTAGGAGCGGGCCATGCCCGCAATTTGTTGTGGATTTCAATCAGGCCTGGGGCAATGCGGTCTTGCACCTGGCAGCTAAATCGACCGCTTTGTAAATCTTTCGTTACGCAGGGCGGGTGCTTTCGGTCAGCATTCCCGCTGTTTCTCTAGCTGTATTAAAAACTTGCCGAAAGCCATGGCCAAGCCTGGGGCAGGGCGCTCTGGGCCGGCTTGTGAGCAGGGCTGCGCTCGGTTGTTATGAGGTCAATCCCGCTGAGGCAGCGGCTGACCAAAACAACAACGAGGAGGCGCAATGAACGCCGTGAACAAGATCGAACAGCACAACCCTATCGGCACCGACGGCTTCGAGTTCGTCGAGTACACCGCGCCGACCCCGGAAGGCATCCAGCAGCTGCGTGAGCTGTTCACTGCCATGGGCTTTACCGAAACCGCCAAGCACCGCTCGAAAGAGGTCTGGCTGTTCCAGCAGCACGACATCAATTTCGTGCTCAATGGCAGTCCCACCGGGCATGTGCGCGAGTTCGGTTTGAAGCACGGCCCGAGCGCCTGCGCTATGGCCTTCCGCGTGCAGAACGCGGCTCAGGCTGCTGCTTATGTCGAATCCCAGGGCGCCAAGCTGGTGGGCAGCCACGCCAACTTCGGCGAGCTGAATATCCCCTGCGTTGAGGGTATCGGTGGCTCGCTGCTGTATCTGGTGGACCGCTACGGCGACAAGAGCATCTATGACGTCGACTTCGAGTACATCGAAGGGCGCACGCCGAACGACAACGCGGTTGGCCTGAAAGAGCTGGACCACCTGACCCACAACGTCAAACGCGGGCAGATGGATGTGTGGTCGGGCTTTTACGAGCGCATCGCCAATTTCCGCGAGATCCGCTACTTCGATATCGAAGGCAAGCTCACCGGCCTGTTGTCGCGCGCCATGACCGCGCCGTGCGGCAAGATCCGTATCCCGATCAACGAATCGGCCGACGACAAGTCGCAGATCGAGGAATTTATCCGTGAATACCAGGGCGAAGGCATCCAGCACATCGCCCTGAGCAGCGAAGACATCTACGCCACCGTGCGCCAGCTGCGCGCCAATGGCGTGCAGTTCATGGTCACCCCCGGCACTTATTACGACAAGGTCGACACCCGCGTTGCCGGGCATGGCGAGCCGACCGATGTGCTGCGTGATCTGAGCATCCTGATCGACGGAGCTCCGGGCGTCGGTACCTCGGGCGATGACGGCATCCTGCTGCAGATTTTCACCAATACTGTGATTGGCCCGATCTTCTTCGAGATCATCCAGCGCAAGGGCAATCAGGGCTTTGGCGAGGGCAACTTCAAGGCGCTGTTCGAGTCCATCGAGGAAGACCAGATCAAGCGCGGCGTGATCAAGGCTGATTAATCCGGCACCGCAATGGTGGGTTACGGCGCACCGGTACCAGGGGCAATTCTGCTTCACCGTGTTGGCGCCTAACCCACCCTACGCCACAGCTGTCGAGTTGAGGAGACACCGGCCATGAGCCGTAACTGGATCAGTTTTCCCCTGCGCGAAGGCGAGTGTTCGCGTCAGGCGCACTGCGACTTTCCCGAAGGCACCTATGAGCGTGAGATGGGCCGCGAAGGCTTCTTCGGTCCCACCGCGCACCTGCACCATAAGCATCCACCCACTGGCTGGATCGACTGGCAGGGGCCGCTGCGTCCGCATGCGTTCAACTTCAACGATATTTCCAGTGAGCGTGATTGCCCGCTGGCCGCGCCACTGACGCTGCATAACAGCGATGTGAAGCTGCGCGTATGGAAAACCCATGGCGCCATGGGCCATCTGGTGCGCAACGCCGATGGCGATGACCTGCTGTTTATCCATGAGGGAGCAGGGCACTTCTACTGCGATTTCGGTCATTTGACCTACCGCGACGGCGATTACTTGCTGATTCCGCGCGGCACCGCCTGGCGTATCGAGGCCAGCGAACCGACCTTTATGCTACTGATTGAAAGCACCGACGGCGCCTATCAGCTGCCGGACAAAGGCCTGGTTGGCCCGCAGGCGATCTTCGACCCGGCGGTGCTCGATCATCCACGTATCGATGAGGCCTTCAAGGCGCAGCAGGACGAAAACACCTGGCAGATCCGCATCAAGCGCCGTGGCCAGATCAGCACCGTGACCTACCCGTACAACCCGCTGGATGTGGTTGGCTGGCATGGCGACAACACCGTGGTACGGCTCAACTGGCGCGATATCCGCCCGCTGATGAGCCACCGCTATCACCTGCCGCCGTCGGCGCACACCACCTTTGTCGCCAATGGTTTTGTCATCTGCACCTTTACTCCGCGCCCGGTGGAAAGCGACCCCGGCGCGCTCAAGGTGCCGTTCTATCACAACAACGACGACTACGACGAAGTGCTGTTCTACCACCGTGGCAACTTCTTCAGCCGCGACAATATCGAGCAGGGCATGGTCACCCTGCACCCCTGCGGCTTCCCCCACGGCCCGCATCCCAAGGCGCTAAAAAAGGCCCAGACCGATCCGGCGACCTTTATCGATGAAGTGGCGGTGATGATCGACACCCGCCGCGCCCTGGAGGTCGGCGAAGCCGCCGCCGGTGTAGACGTTCCCGAATATGTGAACTCCTGGCGTGCGCCGGGGAAAGACGGTTGAGCAACCTAGGAGCGGGCCATGCCCGCGTATATGCGGTATCAGGCATCGCGGGCATGGCCCGCTCCTACACATACATTGAAGGTTGAACCATGAAACTCGCATCACTCAATCAAGGCCGCGATGGTGTACTCGTCGTGGTATCGCGCGACCTCAGCCGCGCGACTGAAGTCCCGGCAATTGCCGTCACCCTGCAGGCCGCGCTGGATAACTGGGCGGTGGCCAAGCCCAAGCTGGAGGCGGTGTATCAGCGCCTCAATGATGGCCTGGAAGAGGGTGCGTTTGCCTTCGATCAGGCGGCTTGTCACAGCCCGTTGCCGCGCGCCTATCACTGGGCCGATGGCAGTGCCTACGTCAACCATGTGGAGTTGGTGCGCAAGGCGCGCGGCGCTGAGATTCCGGAAAGCTTCTGGCATGACCCGCTGATGTATCAGGGCGGCGCCGACTGCTTTATCCCGCCGCACAGCCCGATCCAGATGGCCGACGAGGCCTGGGGTATCGATCTGGAAGCTGAAATTGCGGTGATCACCGATGACGTGCCGATGGGCGCCAGCGCTGCCGAGGCTGCCGGGCATATCCAGCTGCTGATGTTGGTCAACGATGTATCGCTGCGTAACCTGATTCCTGGCGAGCTGGCCAAGGGCTTCGGCTTCTATCAGAGCAAGCCGTCGTCGAGCTTCTCGCCCGTGGCGATCACCCCGGATGAGCTGGGCGATAGCTGGGAGGGTGGCAAGGTGCATCGGCCGCTGGTCTCGCATATCAACGGCGCGTTGTTCGGCCAGCCGGATGCCGGGGTGGACATGACCTTCAACTTCCCGACCCTGGTCGCCCACGCCGCCAAGACCCGCCCGCTGGGCTGCGGCACCATCATCGGTTCCGGCACCGTGTCGAACTACGACCGCAGCGCGGGTTCTTCCTGCCTGGCGGAAAAGCGCATGCTGGAAATCATCGAGAGCGGCGAGGCGAAAACCCCGTTCCTCAAGTTTGGTGACCGCGTGCGCATCGAGATGTTCGACGCCGCCGGCCATAGCATGTTCGGCGCTATCGATCAGGCGGTGGAGCGCTATGAACACTGAGTTGACGCTCTACGGCTACTGGCGCTCCAGTGCTGCCTACCGAGTGCGGATTGCGCTGAACCTCAAGGGCCTGGCGTACCAGCAAGTACCGGTGCACCTGGTCAAGGACGGCGGTCAGCAGCACAGCGCCGAGTATCAGGCGCTAAATCCGCAAGAGCTGCTGCCCTTGCTGGTGGATAAGGGCAACGGCGGGGTGCGCATTGCCCAGTCGCTGGCGATTCTCGAATACCTCGATGAGGTGTTTCCGACGCCTGCGCTGCTGCCCAGCGATCCGGCGCAGCGCGCTCAGGTGCGTGCTCTGGCGTTGCATATCGCCTGCGACCTGCACCCGCTGAACAACCTGCGGGTGCTGCAGTACCTGAGCGGTGAACTGGGGGTTGGTGAGACAGCCAAGGATGCTTGGTACCGCCATTGGCTGCACAAGGGTCTGGCTGCAGTCGAGGCTGGGCTGGTGGTGTTCAATGACCGCCTGTCGCTCGGCGAGCGCCCCGGATATCTGGAAGCCTGTCTGGTTCCACAGCTGTATAATGCGCGCCGTTTTAACTGTGACCTTGATGCGTACCCGCGCATCCTCGCCATGGCGGCGCGTTGTGAATCTCTGGATGCCTTTAAGCAGGCGGCGCCGGAGGTGCAACCCGACGCCCAGTGATCCTGCCGGCTTCGCCGCCGCTAGGGTCTGGCGAATCCGGTTTTGCAGAGCGTGCCTGGTGGCCAGATCGGCTGCCTTCAAACTCTGGATGCCTTGCCACTCCGCCGCGCCACAAGCGCTGCGGGTTCTATTTCGTCACAGATAAAAACAAACAGGTGACGCATGACCCGTGAAAAACCCAAGAACCTCTGGCTCTCGCGCTGGGGCTTTATCCTTGCTGCAACCGGCTCCGCTGTGGGCCTGGGCAATATCTGGAAATTCCCCTATATCACCGGCGAATACGGCGGTGGTGCGTTTGTACTGATGTACCTGGCCTGCATCCTGGCCATCGGTATTCCGGTGATGATGACCGAGATCGCCATTGGCCGCCGTGGCCGTGGCAGCCCCATCGATGCGATCGGTCGGGTGGTCAAGGAAAACGGCGGCAACCCGCTGTGGAAGACGGTCGGCGGTATGGCCATGCTGGCCGGTTTTATGATCCTGTGTTTCTACGTGGTAGTGGCCGGCTGGGCCTTTGCCTACACGGTGAAAATGCTCGATGGCTCCCTGGCTGCCACCAGTGTCGAGGCGCTCGGCGGGGTATTCGAAGCGCATAACGCCAATCCCTGGCAGCTCGGCGGCTGGAGCGTACTGGTGGCGCTGCTGACCCTGTGGATCGTCGCCAAGGGCGTGCAGAAGGGCATCGAGAATGCCGTGCGCTGGATGATGCCGGGCTTGGCCGTGATGCTGCTGATCCTGGTGGGTTACGCCTTTACCAGTGGCGGTTTCAGCGCCGGCTTCGATTTCCTGTTCAGCTTCGATGCCTCGAAAATCACCGGCGAAGCGTTGCTGGCCGCACTGGGTCATGCATTCTTCACCCTGAGCCTGGCCTCCGGGGCGATTCTCACCTATGGCTCCTACATTCCAGACGGCCAGTCGATTGCCCGCACCACCTTTATGGTGGCCATCTGCGACACCTGTGTGGCGCTGCTGGCGGGGCTGGCGATCTTCCCGATCATCTTCGCCAATGGCATGAACCCGGGCGCCGGGCCAGGGCTGATCTTTATGAGCCTGCCGCTGGCCTTCCAGCAGATGCCGTTCGGCACTGCATTTGGCGTGCTGTTCTTTGCCATGGTGTCGATTGCCGCGCTGACGTCGGCCATTTCCATGATCGAAGCCACGGTGGCCTACCTGAATGAAAAGCACGGCATCAGCCGCATCAAGTCTGCCGCTCTGGCGGGCAGCGTGTTGTTGCTGATCAGCCTATTGGCGATGCTCTCGTTCAACCTGCTGGCCGGCTGGACGCCACTGGGCAAGAACTTCTTCGACTGGCTGGATTACCTGACTTCACGCTGGATGATGCCGCTGGGTGGGATCTTTATGGTGCTGCTGGCCGGTTATGCGCTGCGCAGCGAGATCATGCGTGATGAGCTGAACCTGCCGCCGCTGGGCTATGCCCTCTGGCTGTTTATGGTGCGCTACGTCAGCCCGGTGCTGATCATGGTGGTGTTCCTGCACGCCCTGGGTTGGTTGATGTTTGATCCGGTTGCTCAGTGGTACTGGATTGCCGGCGCCATTGGCCTGCTCGCAGTGCTCGGTGAAGTGCTCAGGCCACGGGTCGTACCGGCGCTCGCCGGGCGTTAATTCAGCCAAGCTGAGCTACAGTAGAGAAGGGCGCACGGGCCAAAGCCGTGCGCCCTTTTTATTGGCGATGTCTGAATGCACGTTGCCTATGCGCGGGGTAGCGGTGCAGACCACTGTCCGGAATCCACCTACGATGCGGGTAGGTTGGGTTGAGGAGCAACGCGACGAAGCCCAACAAGACATGCCGCTGCCTGTTGGGCTTCGCTGCGCTCAACGCCAATCTACGATTTGTAGTTTCGCAACACGTAATGGGTTCATAGCCTTTCTTATGGTCGTCATATCCTTGGCGCGGACTTTCTGGCGATAACTCGCCATTCGCGATAAAGAATCAGCGGAAACCTGCCGATAAACCGGGTTATCCGCAGCATTCGGCTTTTGGCGTTATCGCCCTGATCCGCCATCAACGCCTCTGGTCCGGGCCTTGGCGCTGTTGCCTGAACCCAGGCAAGGCCTCTGGCGCAAGGGTTGCAGTAAAGCGGAGCTAAACTGCCATCAGTCGTTCATGTGCGTGCCTGGATTGCCATCGCGCGCCTCGCAGCACTCGATAATAAAAATGGAGTCGTTGTTATGTCCTCTTCTGTCGCTCGCCTGTTCGCCGACCTGTCTGTCGGTAAAAAGCTTATGTGTGGCTTCGGCCTGGTGCTGTTGCTCACGGTTGCCGTCACTGGCAGTGGCTTTCTGGCGGTGCAAGCCGTGCTGGACGGGCATGCCAGCACCAGCGGCCTATCGGTAATCGATGCCCAGGTGCTGCAGGCGCGCCGCGCCGAGCGTGATTTTGCTCTGCGGCAGACCAGTGAGGCAGCCGCCCAGGTGAATGAGCAGTTGGACCGGGTCAGTTCCGCAGTTGCCCTGCAGCTGGCCGCTGCGTCCAGCGCCGATCAGGTGCGTCTGCAAAGCATGCAGCAAGCCATCGCTGACTATCGCCGCCAGTTCGACAGCTTTGTCGAGCAGCAGAACAATGCCCGTGCGGCGCGCACGCAGATGCGTGAAGCGGCCGGTGAGGCACGTGATCAGTTCGATGTGATCGAGCTGGACATGTACGACGCCGTGCGTGAGTTGCGCTTGGCAGGTGACAAGCTGCGCGGCAGCGACCCGCTGACCCTGGCGGAAACCGCCTCGGGCCTGAGCAAGCGCATGCTCGACCTGCGTGGCCATGAAAGCCAGTACATCATCGATGGCTCGGCCGAAGCGCTGGAAGAGTGGGCCTATGTCAACGACGACCTGCAAACCGTGGCGCGCAGCCTGATGGTCTGGCTGGATGAGGATCAGAAAGGCGCCATCGAAACCGCCTTGAAGGCACTGACCCTGTATCAGCAGGCCTTCACCAACTACCAACAGGTGCGCGGACAGAGCCAGCAAAGCGAAGCCGCCATGGTTGAGCGTGCCCAGGCGGTGCTGGCCCTGGTGGATGAAGCCAAGGTTGAGGAAGAACGAGCCATGGCCACTGATAGTCGCCAGGCCATGCTGATGCTCGGTGCCATGGGTATTGCCGCGGTGATTATCGGCATGCTCGCGGCGCTGATTATTTCCCGCCTGATTGTTGCGCCCTTGCAGCAGACCGTGGTGTTTGCCCAACGCATCGCCGCGGGTGATCTGACCCACGACCTGCCGCAGGACCGCCGTGACGAGCCTGGCCAGTTGATGGCTGCCATGCAGGTGATGAGCGTGAGCCTGCGCACCCTGGTCGGGCGCATTGGTGGTGGCGTCAGTCAGATTGCTGCCGCCGCCGAACAGCTGTCGGCGATCACCGCGCAAACCAGCGCCGGCGTGCAGAACCAGAAAATGGAAACCGAACAGACCGCCACCGCCATGCATGAAATGGCTGCAACCGTGCAGGAAGTGGCGCAGAACGCTGAGCAGGCTTCCCTGGCCGCCCGCGCTGCCGACCAGGAAGCGCAGCAGGGCAATCTGGTGGTGCAGCAAGCGGTCAGCCAGATCGGCCATTTGGCCACTGAAGTGGAGGAATCCGCCGAAGCCATCACCGCGTTGAATCAGGAAAGCGCGCGGATTGGCGGCGTGCTGGAGGTAATCCGCAATGTCGCCGAGCAGACCAATCTGCTCGCGTTGAACGCGGCCATCGAAGCTGCACGGGCTGGCGAACAGGGTCGCGGCTTTGCCGTGGTGGCCGATGAAGTGCGCGCCTTGGCCAAGCGCGCGCAGGATTCCACCGAAGAAATCGAAGGGCTGATCGCCAGTTTGCAACGCCTGGCCAAGGGCGCGGTGGAGAAGATGGACAGCAGCCGCAGCCTGACTCAGCGCACCGTCACCCTGGCGGGTGAAGCCGGCGCCGCGCTGGGCCGTATTACCCAAGCGGTAAGCACCATCGAGCAGATGAACCAGCAGATCGCCGCCGCCGCCGAAGAGCAGAGCGCAGTGGCGGAAACCATCAGTGAAAGCGTGACGCGGGTGCGTGATATTGGCGAACAAAGCGCCAGCGCCAGCCAGCAGACTGCAGCATCCAGCGCCGAACTGGCGCGTCTGGGCGTCGAACTGCAGGGGCTGGTGGCGCAGTTCCGCAGCTAGTCAGAAGTCGCGCTCAGGTCTGAAACTGCATTACCGCGCTCTGCATGCTGCGCGCCACGCGGTCGAGGCTTTGCGCGGCGTCGGCCAGTTCATGCACGGTGCGGCTGTTTTGCTGCGACATCTGCGCGATATGTTCGACCTGCTGCGCCACCTCGCTACTGGCGCGGCTCTGTTCATCAATGGTCTGCGATATCTCTTCCACCACCTCGGCCGCGCGTTGTGCACCGCCGCGAATTTCACTGATCGATTCACCAGCCTGACGCGCCAGGCTCACCCCATCGTTCACCCGGGTAACCCCGGTTTGCATGCTGTTGACCGCCTGCTCGGTGCTGGTGCGGATGCGTTCGATCATTCCGGTGATTTCCTGGGTCGATTGCGCGGTGCGCGCAGCCAGGTTGCGCACCTCGTCGGCCACCACGGCAAAGCCACGGCCGGCCTCGCCCGCGCGTGCGGCCTCAATGGCGGCGTTTAGCGCCAGCAGGTTGGTTTGCTCGGCGATGCTCTTGATCACCTGAATGATCGAGTGAATTTCTTCGGATGATTCGCCCAGCGCGGTGATGGTGGCGCTGGATTCGTTGACCGCCTCGGCAATCCGGCTCATGCCATCGACCACGCCCATGATCACCTGGCCGCCATTGCTGGCCAGGTGTTCGGAGTGTGAGGAAATCTCCTGGGCATTGCGTGCATGGCCGGCGATCTGTTCGATGTTTTGCATCATCTGCTCCATGGCCCCGGCCATGCTGCTGGCGCTCTGCGACTCTTCCGTGGTGCTGCGCACGATGCTTTGCGAGGCGCCGTTAAGGTTGCGCGCGGTTTGCTGCAACTGCTCACCTTCGGCGCGGATGCCGTCGATCATCTGCCGCAGATTGCCCTGCATATCCGCCAGCGCCTGCTGCAGTTGCCCGGCTTCATCATTGCTGTCGACGCTGATGGTGCTACGCAGGTTGCCCTGGGCAATATTGCGCGCCGCCCCGATGATCTTCTCCAGTGGACGCAATACCGCTTTCATCAACTGGGTGGTGAGCAGGCAGAGCAGGCAGCAGACCAGCAGAATGCCGCCAATCAGCAACCAGGCGGCTTGTTGCACGGCGGCTTCGCCTTCGCTGCGGGTTTGCGCCGAGTGCGCTTCGATCAGGCCGCTGAGGGCTTCGTTCTTTTCTTCCAGATCGCCAAAGCTGGCGTCGAAGGCGGCCATCTGTTGGCGCGCGGCCTGCGGGTCAGTCAGGGCCAGGTTGACGATGCCTTCAGCTTGCTGAATGTAACTGGCCAGGGCCGGTTGCGACTGGCTGATGGCCTGGCGAATAGCCGCGCTGAGCGGCAGCTTGGCGTTGTCATTAAGGGTGCGGGTAAACCATTCGCTGTGCTCGCGCAGGTCATCGCGTACCTGGGTCACCGCCGCGCTGTCGGCGGGGTCAATATAGAAGGCGGCAAGTACATCGGCACGCAGGGCGTCGTGCATCATGTCGCCTTCCAGGTGGTTGCGCAGGGCGCTGACACTCAGCTGGTTTTCGTTGAGGGCGCTGGCCAGGCGGGTTTGCCCCCAGAAACCGATGCTACCGAGCAGGGTGGCTGCCAGTACGCTGATCGCGCCGCAGGCGATCATTTTCTGCCGGATATTCATGGCCAGACTCCAACGGATAAAGGTTGGATTCAGCCTAGCCTATGCGTGGCGTCTCTGTAGGGCCGGCCCCTGCGGGCCGGCAAGCGCTGTTATTGCTCGCTGCTGCTGGCCAGCGGCGCTTTACGCAGCTCATCGGCCCAGGCCAGCAGCGGTACTTGTACCTCGGGCTGCCAGATACGTGCCCACAGCAGCTGCAGGCGCGAGAAATCGCCACGTTCAATCGGCAGGCGCTGGATATGCTCATGCACGCGCCACTGGCCGTTTTCCAGGGTGGCGAAGTCGAAGCGGAAAGGGTGGAAACCGGTCATGCCCAGACGGATGTCGGTGACCACCAACTGCTCCCCCAGCCGGTCGTAGCGCAGCACACCATCGGTAAACCAGGCCAGCCGTGCATGTGCCGGCGAGTCGGCCAGCGCCGCCGCCAGGTGCGTACCACGGGGGATGCGTGCGAGTGTCGGCGGCGTATCGTCAAACCAACTGACCAGTGCCTCGTGGTAATCCTCGCCATCGAGCACGATCACCCGCCACAGCAGGCTGTTGAACGGCGTGGGGGTGCTGAAGATTTGCTGGGCCTCGATGCCCTGGCGCGCCAGTTCGGCTTCCACGCGCTGCTCGGCCATGTATTTACCGCCCAGGGTAAAACCCAGGTACAGCGAGGAAACCAGCAAGGCCAGGGCCGGCGCCTTGGCCGCCGTTTTCTGCAGACCAGGGTCACGCAGACCATAAAGCAGCCCCAGCGCCACGGCGATGCACAGTGGCACGGTGTACAGCGGGTCGATGATGAAGATGCTCGACCAGGCGGTGGGGATCGGCGTTAACGGCCACAGCAGCTGGGTGCCGTAGCTGGTGAAACTGTCGAGCAACGGATGGGTAATCAGCACCAGCCACAGGGTGATAAATAGCCGCTGCGCTGAATAACCGGGGTTATGCCTGAATCGTCGGGTCAGCCAGGTCAGTACCAGCGCCAACCCGGTGAGGACAAACAGCGAATGGCTGAAACCACGGTGATAGGTCATATCGGCCACGGCGTCGCCGTAATCGATGATCACATCCAGATCCGGCAGCGTGCCGAGCATGGCGCCGTACAACAGCGCCTTACGCCCCTGCCAGCGGCCGAGCAGTGCGCCCTGGATACTGGCGCCAAGTACCGCCTGGGTTATCGAGTCCATGACTGATCTCTGAATTAAGCAGGCGGCTAAATTAGCCGAACGCCCAGGTTTTGGCAGCGGCTAATTTTCGAGCAAAGGTTTCAGTGGGCTGCAGCAGTTTGCGCTGCAACCCGGCCCAGCCTGCTAGAGCTTGAAGAAGCTGACCTTATCCGTCAGGCGATTGGCCAGGGTGGCCAGCTCGCGGCTGGAGGAGGCCACCTGCGCGGAACCGGCCGAGGTTTCCAGGGTGGCGCTGTGGATACGGTTGATGTTCTGGTTGACCTCTTCAGCCACTGCGCTCTGTTCTTCCGAGGCGCTGGCGATCTGCGCGTTCATTTCGTTGATGGCGGTGACTTCGCTGCGGATCTTGTTCAGCGCAGTTTCGGCCTGACCGGTCTGCTCGACGGTCTGCTGGGCCAGTTGACGGCTGTTGCGCATCACCTCGGCGGCTTTGCCGGCACCTTCCTGCAGCTTGCCGATCATGCCGCGAATTTCCCGAGTGGAGTCCTGGGTACGGGTGGCCAGGGAGCGTACCTCGTCGGCCACCACGGCAAAGCCACGGCCGTGCTCGCCGGCTCGTGCGGCCTCAATGGCGGCGTTAAGGGCGAGCAGGTTGGTTTGCTCGGCAATGGAGGTAATCACCTCGATAATTTTCTCAATGCTCTCGCTGTCCGTGGACACCTGCTGCACGCTTTCGGCGGCGCTTTCCAGGGTGCGCGCCAGGTTCTGGATGGCGCTGGCGGTAGCGCTGACGACTTGATTGCCGGTGGCAACTTCATTGTCCGCATTGCGGGTGGCGGAGGCTGCGCTGGCGGCATAGTTGGCCACTTCATTGACGGTGGCTGCCATCTGGTTGATGGCGGTGGCCATCTGTTCGGCCTCGCTGGATTGCAGACGGATCTGCTGGTTGTTGCTGTCGGATGTGGTCAGCAGCTGGTCTGAGGCCAGGGTCAGTTCACTGGCGGCACTGCGCACCTGGGTGATGGTCTCGGCCAGGTGCTTGACCATGTCTTGCAGGGCGCCCATGACGCTGTCCGGGTAACGGGTTTGGATACGTTGATTAAGTTCGCCGTTGGCCAGGCGCTGGATAATCTCGGCGACTTTGTAAGGCTCGGCGCCCAGTGTGGATTTCAACTTGTTGATGATGATCAGCGACACGCCAATGCTCAGCAGCACGGCTGCGGCGGTGACCAGCAGAATCAGCAGGCGAAAGCCGCCGGCGGCCTCACGTACTGCACCAATATCCTTACCGATCTCTTGTTCCTGATGGTCGATATAGGCGTTGATGCGCTTGAGCCATTCGCCATATGCCTGCGAGGCTTGCTCCATCAGCAGGCTTTTAGCTGCGTTGGTATCGCCTTTACTGCGCAAGCTGATCAGCTGTTCAGTCAAGCTCAGGGTGCTGCGCTCTATAGCCTGAATATCACCCAATAGGCGCTGTTCGGTGGGGGTGGGCGCTTGCTCGCGCAGCAGGTTATCCATGGAGCGGGCGGACTCCTGATAGAAGTCCTTGAGTCGCTGAATCTCAGCCAGTTGGCGGTTCAGCGCCACATCGTTATCCACCAACACCGCGTCGCGGATGGCGATGGCGCGGTCATGCACGCTGCCACGGAAGTTGATGGCATAACGCTGCTTGAGCGAGGCACCCTCACTGACTGCGGTCAGTGTCTCGTCGATAAAGCCAACGCGCTGCACGCCGATAAGGGTGATCAGGATCATCAGCGACAGGATCAGCCCAAATCCAAGACTCAAGCGTTGCGCAATGCTCAGTTGTGATTGCATGAAATCGACTCCTCTTGCCCCTTGGGGCGGCGACTGCTTACTGCGTTAAAGGGGAGGCTCAGCAGGTGGTGAGTGCTCTCTTGTGCAAACCTTATACATAATATTTAGTCTGTACAATTTTCTTTTAGGTTTTAGCCATAGTGGCTGATGGCCGGTAACGGCGCTGCACAGGCGTCCATGAAATGGCTGTAATGCCCGCAAATAGGCGGTTTGTGCGGTAAATTAGCGACGAATTGATCTGCCACGCTGAGCAGCAGATGATCTGCCGGGTTATACGAAAGTTGTACAATCAGGGCGGGGCGCTAAGAGGCTTATGCAGGCTACAGCGCAGCAGGCTGCTGTAAACGGCCGGTATGTAAAGCTCAGAACGAGGCGAGGATGCGTCCCAGCACGGCCATCGCCTGTTCGCTCTGCGCATCCCAGGGGTGGCCGTAATTCAGCCGGGCGCAGTTGCCGAAGCGCCGGGTGGCCGAGAAGATCGGTCCCGGCGCCAGGCTGATGCCCTGGGCCAGGGCCAGTTGGAACAGGCGCAGCGCATCGACCTGTTCGGGAAACTCGAACCACAGGAAGTAGCCGCCGCTGGGTCTAGTGACCTTGGTACTGGCCGGGAAGTGCCGCGCGGCAGAGGCGAGCATTGACGCCTGCTGCGCTTCCAGGGCGTGGCGCAACGTGCGCAGGTGGCGGTCATAACCGCCGTGTTGCAGGTAATCGGCCAGGGCGGCTTGAGCCGGCACCGAGGGCGAGATGGTGGTCATCAGCTTGAGCCGGCTGATCTGCTCGGCATAACGGCCGCCGGCCACCCAACCGACCCGGTAACCGGGCGCCAGGCATTTGGAGAACGAGCCGCAGTGCATCACCAGGCCGTCGCGGTCGAAGCTTTTGACCGGCTTCGGCGGCTGGCTGGCGAAGTACAGCTCGGCGTACACGTCATCCTCGATCAGCGGCACCTGATGACGCTGTAGCAGTTCATACAGCGCGCGCTTCTTGTCATCACTCATGCTCGCGCCCAACGGGTTCTGCAGGCTGCTCATAAACCAACAGGCCTTGATCGGCAGGTTGGCCAGGCGCTCGCTCAGCACATCGAGATCAATACCTTCACGCGGGTTGACCGGAATTTCCACCGCCTTGAGCTTGAGGCGCTCCAGCACCTGCAGTGTGGCGTAGAAGGCCGGCGCCTCGATGGCTACCAGGTCGCCCGGTTGAGTCACGCATTGCAGGCACAGATTGAGCGCCTCCATGGCGCCGCTGGTGATCACCAGTTCTTCCAGCGCCAGCATCACCCCGCTGACCATATAACGCAGGGCAATCTGCCGGCGCAGGTTGGGGTTGCCTTCGGTCATGTCGGCAATCACCGCCTGCGGCTGCATATCGCGCAGGCTGTGCGCCATGGAGCGGGCCAGGCGCGGCAGGGGAAATAGCTGCGGGCTGGGGAAGGCCGAGCCGAACGGCACGGTGCCGGGGTCTTTAAGTGAGGCAAGCACCGAGAACACCAGCTCGCTGACATCCACCTCGGTGGTCTGCGTGGGCTGCTGGCAGGTTTGCGGCTCGGCCAGGGAATGCCGCGCCAGCTCGCGCACGAAGTAACCGGAGCGGGCGCGGGCCTGGATCAGGCCACGGTCTTCCAGCAGGTAATAGGCTTGAAATACGGTGGACGGGCTGACCCCATAGGTACGGCTGGCGTGGCGCACCGAGGGCACCTTTTCGCCAGGGGTGAGCATGCCGGTGCGGATCAGTTCGGCAATCTGCTCGGCGAATTTTTCGTAGCGTTTCATCGGGTCCGTAGGGGCGGCCAGTAGATGACCGCACTCTACGGGGAGTTGCTTGGTCATGCGACTGTCAGCGCCCGCGTGGGGAGAGAAATACGCTCTGTGTTTGCGCCTGCTCGCTGCTGTCGGCCAGGTTATGGATCACAAAGCGTACGGGCAGGGCGCTGGACTCGGCCTGTTCGCTTTCCAGCACCAGGGTCACCGGTACATCGAGAATTTCCCCAGGGTTTAGCTGCAACTGCCGCGGTGCATCCAGACGCAAACCGGGGCTGTCGACCAGCGCCAGGCCATAGCGCTGCGGCTGCTGGGTCTTGTTAATCACCTTGAGCAGGTAGGTGTTCTCGATCTGCCCCAACTGGTTCTCGCGGAACATGCTGCGGTCCTTAGCGGAGTCGATGGACAGCATCGAGCGCGCACTCAAGGCCCAGACAAAGGCGGCGAGCATCAACAGCAGGGCGATGCCATAGCCGATCAGCCGTGGCCGCAGCCAGTGGGTTTTACCACCCTGCAGTTCGCGCTCGGCGTGATAGCCGACCAGGCCTCGGGCGTAGCCCATCTTGTCCATGACCGAATCGCAGGCGTCGATACAGGCGCCGCAACTGATGCAGTCAATCTGCAGGCCATCGCGAATATCGATACCGGTGGGGCAGACCTGCACGCACATATAACAGTCGATGCAATCGCCCAAGCCCTCGGCCTTGTGGTCGCTGTCCTTCTTGCGCGGGCCACGGCCTTCGCCACGCTTGGCGTCGTAGGCCACCAGCATGGTGTCGTCGTCAAACATCGCACTTTGGAAACGCGAGTAGGGGCACATATGCACGCAGACCTTCTCACGCAGCCAGCCGGCGTTGAGGTAGGTGGCGGCCATAAAGAACAGCAGCCACACCAGGGTGCCACCGTCCAGTTGCAGGCGCAGCAGGTCGCTGGTCAAGTCGCGGATCGGCGTGAAGTAACCGATAAAGGTCAGCGCCGTGAGCAGGCTGACGCCCAGCCAGATCGCGTGCTTGGCGCTGCGCCGCGCCAGCTTGTTCAGCGACCAGGGCGCGGCATCCAGCTTGACCCGCTGATTGCGCTCGCCTTCGGTAACTTTCTCCGCCCACATAAACACCCAGGTCCACACACTCTGCGGGCAGGTGTAGCCACACCACACGCGCCCGGCCACCACGGTGATGGTGAACAGGCCAAAGGCGGCAATGATCAGCAGGGCAGACAGCAGGGTGAAGTCCTGCGGCCAGAAGGTCGCCCCAAAGATGTAGTAACGATGCTCGGCCAGGTTCCACAACACCGCCTGGCGCCCGTCCCAGTCCAGCCAGGCGGTGCCGAAGAAGATCAGAAACAGCAAGCCCGCGCCATACAGGCGCAGATTGCGAAAGCGGCCGCTAAAACTGCGGGTATGAATCGGTCCGCCAGCTTGTGACGGCGTCAGGCGGATAGGCTGGCGCGGGTCGATGGTCTCGATGATCTTCGCGGGGATACGTTCGCTCATTACGGGCCTCGTCGGGCTTTATCAGGCGAGGCGAATGATGCGAGCGCAGCTGTTTGGATAACAGACTCAGGTTTTCCAATAAAAAGCGGATCAGATGGCGGCGCTGTGGTCGCAAGTTTTTTGATCTATGGTTTTGGAAGCCGCTGTGGGGCCTGCCTGTCAGGTGCTGGCCCACGCAGGTTCACTTGGCATCCAATCGCGCAATCGACGCTGCAGGCATTGATTGCGTGCGGAGCGAATCGATGAAAGCAGCTTGCGCCTACCGTCTGATGGCAATGCTCGTTGCCGTCTTGTTTGTCTGCCTTGCGGCGCAGGATGCAGCGCTTGCCCAGGCGCGTTCGGCGCTGGTTATCGGCAACAACGCTTATGCCTTTGCGCCGCTGCTCAACCCGACCAATGATGCTGCCGATGTGACCCGCACCCTGCGCGAGGCCGGGTTTTCGGTCACCACGCTGATCGACGCCGACCGGCAAACCATGCTGGATGGCGTGGCGCAGTTTTCTGCCCAGCTCAAGTCTTCGGGCGGTGTCGGGTTGTTGTTCTTTGCCGGGCATGGGGTGCAAGTTGCGGGCGAGAATTATCTGTTGCCCATCGGCGATGGCATTGCCGATGCGTCCGAGTTGGCGGATAAGGCCGTCAGTGCCTCGGCAATGGTTCATTCCATGGCCATGTCGGGCAACGATCTCAACATCATCATTCTCGATGCCTGTCGCGACAACCCGCTCACTGAGGTTACGTCTGGCCTGTCGCGCATCGACTCCAGCGCCAGCCTGTTTGTCTCCTATTCCACCTCGCCCGGCGCCGTGGCATTGGACGGTGAAGGGCGTAACTCACCCTATGCCAAACACCTGACGTTGGCGCTGGCGACGCCCAACCTGAATCTCGAAGAGACATTCAAGAAAACCCTCAAAGGCGTCTATCAGGAAACCAGTGGCCAGCAGACGCCCTGGTTGTCTTCGTCGTTCTTTGGCGATTTTGTGTTTCGCGGCGATAGCGGGGCTGAGGCCGGTTCTACCCCTAAACCGTATTCGAGCGGCGCTCAGGCTGTGGATGAGGCAACTGCGCGCACCTTGACTGGGCTGTACAAGGTGTCCGGAACCAACCCGAACGGCAGCCGTTACACGGGCATGTTGGCGCTGGCGCAACGTGGCGAATTTTACGATTTCACCTGGTGGATCGGTCGTGATGTATTCAAGGGCAGGGGCGAACTGGCCGGTCGCATGCTGGTCGTGAACTGGAACGATGTGCTGCCAGTGGTCTATTCATTCGCGCCCGATGGCGTGCTCGATGGGGAATGGGCCGATGGCACAGCGACGGAGCGCCTCAGCCTGTATGCCGAGGCCAGCAGCGCCGTGCCCAAACAGGGGCTGTATCGGGTCGAGGGGTACAACAGTGATGGTTCGCGCTATACCGGCCAGATGACGCTCGCGGGCGAAGGCAATGAATACCGCCTGAACTGGACCATTGGTGATACCAGCTATGACGGCAGCGGCAGATACAGCAACGGGCTGATGATCGTCGATTGGGGCGGCGCAACTCCGCTGGCCTATGCCTTGGCAGCGGATGGCCGGTTGGTCGGGCTGTGGGATGGTGGCACGGCAGCGGAAACCGCCACGCCGCAGTGAACGGGGTGAGGGCTCGTTCCGTGCTGCCGTGTGGCGACATCAAGTTCTGTTAGCTGCTGCGATCGGGCGCAGTTGTTTTCCCGCTAAAACGCCGCAGATATGTGCCGCAACCCCGCGTTAGAGCGTCAGCACAGGCCTTGTGCTGGCTTCAACAAAAACAATTCTCCAGCGAAACCTGAACTGCCTGTCAGAACGACAGTTGGAGAATTCTTATGAACACCTGGTTTGCCAACCTTAGCGTCACCCGCAAGCTGGCCCTCGGCTTCGGCCTGGTGCTGGCCCTGACTCTCGCCCTGGCCTGGGTCGCCTGGAGCGGCCTGGGCAGCGTGATCCAGCGCAGCACCTGGATGAGCGATATCACCCAACTCAACACCACCCTGACCAATCTGCGCATTGCCCGCCTGCAGTTCATGCTGGCCAAGGGCGATGCCGCGAGCAGTGATCGCGTGCTGAGCAACCTGGACATCTATTTGCAGCAGCAGAAGAAGCTGCTCGGCAGCTTTACCAACCCGGTCAACGTCAAGCTGCTGCAGGAGCAGGACCGCTATAACCAGGACTACCAGCGCTCGCTGAGTGGCATGCGCGCCGCCTATGCGGCGGCTGACACGGCGCGGCGCCAGGTGGCCGGCGAGACCCAGCAGCTCGGCGAGTTGCTGGGCGCGATGCAGCGCAGCGTGGAGTTGCTGCCGGAATACGACGGCGGCCGTTTTGCCCAGCTGCAGGCGCTGACCCGCACCCAAGGCGAGTTGCTGAGCCTGCGCTACCTGCTGGAGCGTTATGACAGCGCCCCTGATGCGCAAACCGAGCAGGCGCTGGTCGAGCGTATCGCGGCCGCCCGCGCCAGCCTCGGCCCGTTGGAGCAGGCCTTCGGTGCCGCCCAGCAGGATGCGGTACGCCGCATCGCGACGGCCTTGGGTCAGTACCAGGAGACGCTGCAGGCGTTCAAGCTGGCCACCGGCGACATTGCCCGTACCCGTCAGGAAATGACCGAGCAGCAGGGCGAAATCGTGCGTATCAGCGAAACCCTGTACCAGTTCCAGATGGACCGCCTGGCCATCGAGAGCGCCCAGGCGCGTAGCCTGCAGATCGGCGCCACGTTGCTGGCGATGCTCTTCGGCGTGCTGGCCGCCTGGGTTATCACCCGACAGATCACCCGTCCGCTGCAGGACACCCTGAGCGCGGTGCAGCGCATTGCCGAAGGCGACCTGACCGCCACTGTGCAGGTCGACCGTCGTGATGA
Organism: Pseudomonas sp.; assembly: GCF_030684895.1. Lineage (GTDB taxonomy): Bacteria > Pseudomonadota > Gammaproteobacteria > Pseudomonadales > Pseudomonadaceae > Aquipseudomonas. Next base: position 69,382 of record NZ_JAUXXP010000046.1, read on the forward strand.
GATGGGCCAGCTGCAGCAAGGTATTCAGCATATGGCCGCGACCCTGCGCGAGTTGATCGGCGGCATCCGCGATGGCGTGGCGCAGATCGCCAGCGCTGCCGAGGAGCTGTCCGCGGTAACCGAGCAGACCAGTGCCGGCGCCAATAGCCAGAAAAGCGAGACCGACCAAGTAGCCACCGCCATGCATGAAATGTCGGCCACGGTGCAGGAAGTGGCGCGCAACGCCGAACAGGCTTCGCAGGCCGCCAACGAGGCAGACGGCCAAGCGCGCCTGGGCGACAAAGTAGTGGGCGAGGTGATTGCTCAGATTGAACGCCTGGCCGCCGAGGTCAGTCGCTCCAGCGATGCCATGAATGGCCTGCAGCTGGAAAGCAACAAGATTGGCAGCGTGATGGACGTGATTAAAGCGGTGGCCGAGCAGACCAATCTGCTGGCGCTCAATGCCGCCATTGAGGCAGCACGCGCAGGCGAGGCCGGGCGCGGTTTTGCCGTGGTCGCCGACGAGGTGCGCGGCTTGGCCCAACGCACGCAGAAATCCACCGAAGAAATCGAGGCACTGATCGCCGGTCTGCAGAACGGCACCAAACAGGTGGCAGCGGCGATGCGCAACAGCTGCAGCCTCACCGACAGCAGTGTCGAGTTGACGCGCAAGGCCGGCGACTCACTGGGCAACATCACCCATGCGGTGTCCAACATCCAGTCGATGAACCAGCAGATTGCCGCAGCCGCAGAGGAGCAGAGTGCGGTGGCCGAGGAAATCAGCCGTAGCATCCTCAGCGTACGCGACGTGTCCGAACAGACTGCCACCGCCAGCGATGAAACCGCCGCCTCCAGCGCCGAGCTGGCGCGCCTGGGCAATCAGCTGCAAACGCTGGTCAGTCGCTTCCGCGTTTAACGGACAAGCCCGCAGGCCGTGGCTGCCCGCTACGGCCTGCGGCATTCAACGGTTTGATCGACTGTTGGCACACTTATTTGCACTGTATCTTTCCGATGGGCTGCAGCTGTTTCGGTATCAGGGCCGTGGGCATAGTTTGGCCATCGATAACAGCTGATGCCGTCGCTATACCAATAAGATGAGTATCACCATGGCTGGTGTACGAACCAGTTGATGCAGTTTCACGCTCAGGTCGAGCGGCAATCAGCAGTAAGGGAAACTCTGAAGAAGACTTCCTGATTTTGGCAAAATACCCGGATTCCACCTGCCGAGTTTTCCGATGAAGCAAATGACCTTCGCCGACGCCGAGTACGCCGGCAAGCGCAAGCAGACCCGCAAGGAGTTGTTCCTGATTGAGATGGATCGGGTGGTGCCGTGGAAGGGTTTGATTGCCTTAATCGACCCGCATTACCCCAAGGGTGAAGGCGGTCGTCCGTCCTACCCGTTGATGGCGATGCTGCGTGTGCACCTGATGCAGAACTGGTTTGGCTACAGCGACCCGGCGATGGAGGAAGCGCTGTATGAGACCACCATCCTGCGGCAGTTCGCCGGGCTGAATCTGGAGCGCATTCCTGACGAAACCACCATTCTCAACTTCCGCCGGTTGCTGGAGAAACACGAACTAGCTACCGGCATCCTGGCCGTCATCAATGGCTACCTGGGTGACCGAGGTTTGTCGCTGCGCCAGGGCACCATCGTCGATGCCACGCTGATCAATGCGCCGAGCTCGACCAAGAACAAAGACGGTAAGCGCGATCCAGAAATGCACCAAACCAAGAAGGGCAACCAGTACTACTTCGGCATGAAGGCCCACATCGGTGTCGATGACGAGTCGGGGTTAGTGCATAGCGTGGTCGGTACGGCAGCCAACGTGGCGGATGTCACCCAGGTCGATAAGCTGCTGCACGGCGAGGAAAACATGGTTGGTGCCGACGCGGGTTACACCGGCGTAGAGAAGCGCCCGGAGCATGAGGGCCGTCAGGTGATCTGGCAGGTTGCGGCACGTCGCAGCACCTACAAGAAGCTCGACAAGCGCACCGCGCTGTACAAAGCCAAGCGCAAGATCGAGAAGGCCAAGGCGCAGGTACGGGCCAAGGTCGAGCACCCGTTCCGGGTGATTAAACGTCAGTTCGGTTATATGAAGACGCGCTTCCGTGGTCTAGCCAAAAACACCGCGCAACTGGTGACACTGTTTGCCCTGTCGAACCTGTGGATGGCGCGCAGACATTTGTTGGCGAATACAGGAGAGGTGCGCCTGTAATGTGGGCAATGGCCGCTGCGGAGTGCTCGCGGCGGCTAAAAACACAGAAATGAGCGGGTGATTTGATCGTTGCTGGTCAAATCGCCGACTTTAAAATCAGCAAGGGCTGAAGTCGGCCGGAAATACGGGACTACTTCAGACCATCCCTAGATGAAAGGAAAGAAGATGGTCTTTATATCAATCAAAAGCGCTGGAACTTCGATAACACCAGCAAGTGGATGATGTTATTTCCGTATCTTAAGTGGTCATCTATTCTATATATTCCATGGCTTTTTTGGATGCTCACAATACCCTCTCCGTCTATCAATGGTGGGGGCTTAGAATTACTAGTCGAGTTCTCTATCATTGTTTTCGCATTTATCATGATGGGCTTTAGTAGTTGGTTTATGTGGGCAGATGAACCACGCTACAAGTATTATCTGATTCAAACGGGCCTAGGTTTTATCGTTGCCTTGCTCGCCTCGTTACTTACATATCAAACCGATCCGCACGGCACAGATCTTTTTTTGGTTTGCGCCGGTATGGCCTTTAGTGTCTTTATGGGGCTGATCGGCTGGGATTACTTGCAAGACCTTTATCTGCGTGTATTCGCTCACGATGGCAGTGGTTTTAATCGTCAGACCGGCATGCTCACTATCGGCCGGCGCTTTCAAAGGCCCTTTAGCGCCCCTCTCTACGAGTTCGACGCCACCCTGGAGTTTCGCCCCGGTCCCCACGGTAATAGCGGCTTCACGATTTGGCTGCATCACCGCTACACCTCGGTCGAGGTGTTCCTTGGAGGCAAAATCCAGTCCCTGGGTATGAACCTTGAAGAGGCGCTGGCCTTTTGGGATACCTTGCAGCGCTATATGGATATAACCCAACCATTACCCGAGCTGCCGATTCTCGAACAGTTCCGCCACCTCGATCCGGCTACTGCCAAACATGACCAGCAGAGCGAGCGCGACCCGCGCCGTTGGCGTGATATGCCTTACAAAGTTTGGGAGCGCCGCGGTCGTGCAGAGATGATGAAACGTAACCGTGAATACAAGTGGCAAGAACAACCCTGCATTCTCCAATCCAAGATCGACCCGAACCTCAGCATCGAAGCTTATTACCGTCAGCAAGAGGCCAAAGGTATTCAAGCCACGCCTAAAGGCGATGATTTCGATAACGTCCATCGCCGCTGATAAATGTTATGACCCCTCCCTCTGCAGCTTGTTCTGCAGCATTTCCAGTTGTTCCAGCGCGGCGCGAGCTTCATCGAGCTCGGTTTGGCTGCGTGCACCGGACTGGGCGGCTTGTTCGATGCGTTCGCGGATGGCGGGGATCTGCTGGACGCCGCTGGCGTAGGCCATGATCTGGTCGCGGGTTTGCTGGTCTTCAAAGGCGCTGTACTGCGCCGGATCGGCCATTTGGGCGGGGCTGGCGGGTTGGCGCGGTTTGAGTTGGCCGAGGGCCGGGCTGCGTGGGTCGCCTTGGTCGGCCATTAGCTGGATCAGCATTTGCGCTTCCTGGGCATTCAGGTGCGTCTCGCGTGGCGGTTCTTCCGCAGGTTTTTCTGCGGGCGTTGGGATTGCAGCGGGCTGCTGTGCCGGCAGGGCGGCGGGCATCTCTGGCAAGCGGATGGGCGGGCTGGTCGGTATTGCGGCCTGTGCTGCAACGGCTGGCGCGGTGTCGGCCTGGGGCGTGCGCACGACGACGATGGTCACCGCCGTGATCACGCCGAGCATGCCGATGCTGAGCCAGGCCTTCATAGCCCTTCTACCTTGGCGTTGGCCAGCAGGGCGTTGACGCGGGCCTGGAAGGCTTGGGTCAGCTGCTCCTTGGCCACGGCCTGGTTGACCTCATAGCGTACGCTGGGGTCGCTCAGTGGCAGTTGCCTGTCCTCACGGCTGCGCACCTGCACGATCTCGAATGCGCCGTCGATCAGCATCGGCTGGGAAATGCTGTCCGCCTTCTGCAGCAGGGCAGTCTTGTGCAGAAAGTCCAGCTGCGCATCCTCTGGGCGAATCAGGCCAAGGTCGCCGGGTGGCGTGTGGCTCTTGGTGTCGGCCAGAGAGTAGCGGCGCACTGCATCATCGAAGCTCAGACCCTTTTGCAGTTCGGCATATACCCGGTCGGCACTGGCCTGGTCAGCCAAACGGATATGGCTGGCCTGCACTTGAGCAACGTTGAGATAGAGCTGCAGATTGCGTTGGTAATAGGCCTCGGCATCTGCATCACTGACCTGACGGGCGCGCTCGCGCAGGCTGGCGGTTTCATGGTGGAAGTCGTTGTGCAGGCCAAGCTGATGCAGGTATTTGTGGCGGATCAGTTTGTCGCGTACCAACTGGCGGATGCCTGCTTGTTCGTCCGGGCTGAAACCCTTCTGCTCAAGCTGATACCAGAGGTAGTCGCGCAGCGCCTGCTGACGCACCTGTTCGGCCAGGTACACCAGGTTGCCCTGCTGCAGCTCCACTCGACCTTGTACGTTATCGCCCTGATACAGCTCCAGCAGGTTCAGGCGTTGTTCAGGCTGGCCGGGGAACTGCCAACTGATCAGTTGCACCTGCGCCGCGTCGGCCTGCTGCTCGGGGCTCAATTGCAGGCTATCGATTACTACGCCCTGGGTCTGTGTGGTCAGCACCTGGCGTAGGCGCGCACTGCTTAGCGCTTGTGGCTGGCGTAGGAAGGGCCGTACATCGTGGTCGAACTGGCGGCCGTAGACCTGCTCGATCAGGTTGGCGGCTTCGCGCTCGACCAGGGCATCCAGATCGCTGCTGTATTTGCTGCTCAGCTCGGCTTCCACCTCGCGGGCCAGTAGATGGTTTTCCGCCAGACCCGTGCGCAGCAGGCGCAGGTCGGTATTGAATTTGACCCGGGTCATGGCCTGCTCCAGCAGGCCGATGCTTTTGCCGGGCAGGCGTTCACCGTTGATATGCATGTCCTGGCTGCCCAGGGCCGACAGGCAGATGCCGGTCAGCCCCAGTACCAGCAAACTGCGCTGGATAAGCCCGCGCACCTTACAGGCCACCCTGGCCGTAGAAGGTGTTGGCACCCTTGGTCAGCACGCTGACGGTGAGAGCTATAGATTCGGGAATCAGCTCCTTGGCCACTCGCAGGCGGGTGGCGTAGCTGGTGTCGTACAGTGGCTCGGGGCGCTGGTAGGCGACCTGGGCGGTCTGGGTCAGCAGATCGCGGATCGGCTTCTGCGGGTCGTAACTGCCGACGCGGTTGGCCACTGCCGCCATATTGTTCAGGCCTTCGCTGAAGTAGTGGTCGTCGACCCAGCCTTCCCAGCCGGAGTGGCCATTGCCCGACGTAACCCAGGCATGGTGCGGTTGCGCGACATCACCGGTGGTGTGCAGCGAGTAGCCGATGGTCTGCAGCGAGGGCGCGTTCTTGAACTGATCGAACCAGTACTTGGCCAGGTTATCGATGGGCTGGAAGGCCGCCGTCTGGAAGTCGCCGTAGTGGGTCTGCCAGTTGGAGTAGGTGCCCTGACGGTAATGCGCTTCGGTGGTGTCGAAGTCGCTCTTCTTCAGCTCGCGGTTGTACAGGTAGACCATGGCGTACCAGTCGACATCGCCGCTCCAGCTGCCATCCACCTTGCGGTAGCGGTAGTCGTAACCGCCGTGGTCGTTGCCGTGGGCGTCGCCCTGGCGGGCCATGTTGATAAAGTGCCAATAGGAGGTGTAGTTGACCAGCGAAGCCGCTGCGCCATACACCGGCGCGTGCTCGTAGCCGACCCACCAGCCGCCCAGGCGGGTGTCCTGGAAGTCATCGACGTCGTAGGCGGCCTGGCCGAGGATTTCCCCGGCGCGGGCTTCGCTGCCGGCTGCACCGACGTAGAACTGGTAGGCGCGTTTCATCTCGGGCGTGGCATGCGCCGAGTTGAGAAAAGCCAGGGCATCCTTGACGATATTTTTGTGCGTGGGTTGCGACCAGGCGCTGGCATGGCTGGCACTAAAAGCCAGGCCTAGACCAACGACCAGGGAGGTGAGGGTTTTCATAGGGAAGGCGCTCTTTTGTTGTTGGAGTTGAGCAGTATTAGCGGTCATTGATGGCAGAACTGTTGCAATGCCGCACGCCAACTTAAAGCCTATGCGCCGGGTTGCCTCAACCCAACTAAGGTTTGGTGGTATAGACCAATTTGCTTGTGGTGTTACTCCGCGCCGCCGTCCTCGTGATGCAGAGCCCCTGTCTCGCTGCTTTCCAGCACCACATAGGCGCTGGCGCAGAACAGTGAGTTGAGGCGTTTCATATCGGCGATCAGCTCCATATGCAGGGCGCTGGTTTCGATGCTTTGCACCACCTGATGGTGCAGCCGGCTGACATGGGCGTGGGCCAGGCGGCGTTCCTGGGCGCGGAAGCGGCGTTTCTCGCGCAGCAACTGGCGCGCGCTCTCTTTGTCGCCGGAGAGAAACACCGAGAGGCCCAGGCGCAGGTTGGCCAGTAGCTGGGCATGTAGGGCGGTGAGTTCTTCCAGGCCGCTGTCTGAGAACGAATGGCGCTGCGCAGTTTTCTGATCCTGCACTTTTCCGAGCATACGTTCGATGATGTCGCCGGCCTGCTCCAGGTTCACCGCCAGCTCGATGATCTCCGCCCAGCGCCGGCTGTCGTGCTCACTCAACACCTCGCGCGGCACCTGCGCCAGGTAGAGTTTGACCGCGCTATAGAGTGCATCGACATCATCATCCAGGCGGCGCAGCTCCTTGCCCAGGGCCGTCTGCCCGCCACTCAGGACTTCCAGCAGATGGTTGAGCATGGTCTCGATCAGGTCGCCGATGCGCAGGGTTTCGCGCACCGCATTGGCCAGCGCCAGACTCGGTGTGGCGAGCGCGGTGGGGTCGAGGTGGCGCGGGCGGGCGACGCCGTTTTCATCCGGGCGATCCGGCAGCAGCCAATTGCAGAAGCGCGCCATCAGCCCAACCGTGGGCAGCATCAGCAGGCAGCGCAGGCTGTTGTAGAGCAGGTGAAAGGCGATCACCAACTCCTCGGGCCGCCACTTCAGGCTGTCCAGCCAGTTGGCCAGTGGGTCGAGGAACGGCATCACCAGCAGCAGGCCGATCAGTTTGTACAGCAGGCTACCCAGGGCCACGCGCCGGCCCGCCGGGGTTTGCAGGCTGCTGGTGAGAAAGGCCAGCACGCCGCTGCCGATATTCGCGCCAATCACCAGGCCGATAGCCACCGGCAGGCTGATCAGGCCAGCACCGGTCAGCGTTGCGGTGAGCAGCACGGCGGCCAGGCTGGAATAGGAAATCAGCGCGAACAGCGCGCCGACCAGGGCGTCCAACAGCAGGTCGCCAGTCAGCGAGGCGAACAGCACGCGGATGCCCTGCTCCTGGGTGATCGGCGTGGCCGCAGCAACGATCAGCTCGAGTGCCAGCAGCATCAGGCCCAGGCCGATGGCCACGCGGCCAAGCTGGCCGGCGCGGGTTTGCTTGCGCGAGAGAAAGAACACCACGCCGAGAAAGATCAGCAGCGGGCTTAGCCAGCTCAGGTCGAGGGTCAGCACCCGTGCCATCAACGCGGTGCCGACATCTGCACCAAGCATGATCGCCAGCGCTGGAGTCAGCGCCATCAGGCCCTGGGCGACGAACGAGGTGACCAGCAGGGCGGTGGCGTTGCTGCTCTGCACCAGCGCGGTCACGCCGATGCCAGCGGCAAAGGCCAGCGGCCGTTTGCTGACGTTGTGGCTAAGCACCTTGCGCAGGTGCGAGCCATACACCCGCAGGATGCCGGTTCGCACAATATGGGTGCCCCAGATCAGCAAGGCGACGGCAGACAGAAGATTAAGCAGGGTGAGCATGGTGCTGCTCCCTGGCGCGTCAGCCCGGTTGCAGCGTGACGCGTGGTTTTTACTTGTTATAAAGGCCCATCTTGTAGAAGCGCAGACCCTGTATTTAGCTTTAGCTGGGGTTGGCCATCCGCGCCAGCGCGCGACACAGACTGTCGTGCAATGCCGCCAGGCTGCGTGAGCTGATAACCTTGGCCGCTACTGAACGGATGCGATTCTGCCGATGCTTACGCTCTACCACGCACCAGACCTGGAAACCCTTGGCGAGCTGGCCACCACCCTGCTTGCCACGCCGATGCGCGAACCTTTTGCGCCGGCCTTGGTGGTGGTGCCGAGCCAGGGTATGGGGCGCTGGCTGACCTTGGAGCTGGCGCGTAAGCAGGGCATCGCCATGCAGCTGGAGGTGCAGCTGCCGGCCAAGTTTGTCTGGGACCTGTCGCGCCTGGCTTTGGGCCAGCTGCCGGAGCAATCGGCGTTCAGCCCCAGCAGCCTGAGCTGGCGCTTGTATGACTGGCTGTGCGAACCGGCTCACCTGAGTGAGGCGCCGCGCCTGGCGCATTACCTGGACGGTGGCGATGAGCGCCGCAGGCTGTCATTGGCCGTTAAGATCGCCGACGTATTCGACCAATACCTGCTGTATCGCGATGACTGGCTGGCCGCCTGGGAGCGCAATGAACTGCTTGATCTTGGCCCGGACGAAGCCTGGCAGGCGCTGCTCTGGCGCGAGCTGACACGCGACGGCCATCCGCATCGTGCTCGTCTACTGGAAGAGCTGCTTGCCCGCTTGCATCAGCCTGAACCCATGCTGGGGTTGCCCGAGCGCGTGCTGGTATTCGGCATCAGCTCCCTGCCGCCGCACCATATGCGCGTGTTAGAAGGCCTAGCGCGGCATACGGAAGTGATTATTTTCGCCCTCAATCCCTGCCGCGAAGCCTGGGGCGAGATTCGCGATATCCGTGAATTGGCGCGGCAGCCCGAAGCCGGTCCAGAAGACTGGTATCTGGATGTCGGCCATCCGCTATTGGCCAGCCTGGGCAAGCAGGGCCGCGACTTTTTCGACAGCCTGTTCAGCCTGGCTTCCAGTGAAGGCAGCCAGGAAATCGGCCTGTATTCCGAGGATGCCGACCTGCACGACGCCAGCCTGTTGCAGGCGCTGCAGAACGATATTCTGCGCCTGCGTACTCGCGCCGCCGATGAGCGCCTGCAGCTGCGCGAAGACGACCGCTCGCTGGAGCTGCACATCGCCCACTCGCCGCTGCGCGAGGTGGAAATCCTGCATGACCAGCTGCTTGCACGCTTTGCCGCCGAGCCCGGCCTGACCCCCGATCAGGTGGTGGTGCTGACCCCGGATATCGAGCGTTACGCGCCCTATATCGAGGCGGTGTTCGCCCCCCGCGAAGGTGTGCCGCGGATTCCTTTCAGCCTGGCCGACCGCAGCCTGCGCGCGGAAATCCCGCTGATCGAGGCCTTCCTCAACCTGTTGGCGCTGCCGGATAGCCGCTTTGCCGCCGAGGAAATCCTCGCCTGGCTGGAACAGCCGGCCATCGCCCGTCGCGCCGGTATCGAAGCCGAAGACCTGCCGCTGCTGCGCGACTGGCTGCGCGACGCTGGCGTGCGCTGGGGCCGCGATGAAACGCACCGCGAGCAGCTGGGTCTGCCCGCCGATGCCGCCTTTACCTGGAGGCAAGGGTTGGATCGCCTGCTGCTGGGCTTTGCCGCGCCGCCGCAACTGGCCGGCCTGGCCGCGCCGCTGCTGGGCACCAGTTGGCCGCTGGATGCGTTGGAAGGCGGGCGCACACAACTGCTCGGGCGGTTGGCCGGTTTTGTCGAGCGTCTGTCCGCGCTGGCACAGAGCCTGCAACGGCCACGACCTTTGCGTGAGTGGGCCGAGAGCCTGCAAGGGCTGATCGATCAGCTGTTCGATGAACGCGAGGCTGGTGACACCTTGTTGCTGCTGTCCAAGGCCTGCGCCGCGCTCAAAGAACAGGGCGACGCCTCAGGGGTCGAGCGGCCGATAGAGCTGGCGCTGATTCGTCAGCAGCTGACCGCCGCCCTGGAGCAGGGCAGCGCCGCCTCGGGTTTCCTCACCGGCGCGGTGACCTTCTGCACCATGGTGCCGATGCGCAGCCTGCCGTTCCGCCTGGTCTGCCTGCTCGGCCTGGATGACGGTGCATTGCCGCGCCGTACCCCGGCGGCGGGCTTCGACCTGATCGGCCAGAAACCCCGCCGTGGCGACCGGGCACGGCGTCTGGATGACCGTTATCTGCTCTTGGAAATCCTCCTCTCGGCCCGTGGCGGCCTGTACCTGAGCTATGTCGGCCGCGACCCACGCAGCAACGCCGAGCTGCCGCCCTCGGTGCTGGTCAGCGAACTGCTCGATGTGGTTGACCTCACGGCTGTCGTACCAACCTGTAGGAGCGAGCTTGCTCGCGATCCGGGCAACGCCGAAAAATCGCGAGCAAGCTCGCTCCTACAAAAGCAAAAAGCCAGCGCTCACATCACTCACCACCATCCATTGCAACCCTTCGCGCCGGGCAACTTCGCCGGTAACCGCCATGCCGGCTTTGCCGCGCCCTGGTTCCGCGCCGCCCAGCGTTTGAGTCAGACGGTGGAAGCTCCCGCTCCCTTTGCCAGCCGGCTGGATAAGCCGGATAAAGACTGGCCGGGCGGCGCTCCGCTCAGCATCGAACCCAGCCAGCTGATCCACTGCTTTAAACACCCGGCGCGCTACCTGCTGGAACAGCGTCTCGGCCTGCGCCTGGCGCAGAGCGAGGAAACCCTGGCCGGCGACGAGCCGTTCAGCGTCGAGTGGACCAGCCAGCACGGCCTGCGCCAATTGGCCTTGCAGGCCATCGAGCAGGGCTGGAGCGAGCGTCAGGAGCGCGCTGTGGCGGCTGCCTCCGGCTGGCTGCCGGTGGGCGAACTGGGCCAGGCGCACTGGGGGCAAATTCGCGGGCCGATTCGCGCCTTTGCGCCAACCCTGTTCGACGAACGCCCGGATGACGCGCCGCAACCGCTGCTGGTGGACCTCGAACTGGCTGGCGTACGTATCCACGGCTGGCTCGATGGCGTGACCCGCGACGGGCTGTTCGACTACCGCCTGCGCGACCTCGGCGCGTGGGAGCTGGCGCCGTTCTGGCTGCGTCATCTGCTGCTCAACTGCGCCGCCACGCCCGGCATCAGTCGCGACAGTCGCCTGCTCTCGCCGAAAAGCGAATGGCGCCTGGGCCCGTTGGCCGATGCCCGTGGGTTGCTGTTGCCCTGGCTGGAGGCCTACAAAAGCGCGCTGTGCGAGCCGCTGCCGCTCTTTGCCAAATGCAGCCACGGTTTTGCCCGCAAATGGCGTAACCCCGGGCGCAAGGAACCGATTGACGCCGCCCGTAGCGAAGCGCGGCTGATGTGGCAGGGTAATGACCATATGACCGGCGAAGGCCAGGACCCCTGGAATGCCCTGGCCTTCCGCGACCGCGAGGCCCTGGACGAACGCTTCGAAGCCCTCGCCGAGCAGCTCTACGGCCCGGCGCTGGATGCCCTGCAAGGCAGTGAAGAGGACGAAGCATGAGCAGCGCCAGCCTGAATCTGCTGCACGACAGCTTCACCGGCCGCTCGCTGATCGAGGCCAGTGCCGGCACCGGCAAGACCTGGACCCTGACCGCGCTCTATGCCCGCCTGCTGCTGGAGAAGCAGCTCAGCGTCAGCCAGATTCTGGTGGTGACCTTTACCACCGCCGCCACCGCCGAGCTGCGCGAGCGCATTCGCAAGCGCCTGGCCGAGCTGCTGGCGGTGTACGACGGCGTGGCCAGCGGCGACAGCCTGCTCAACGATCTGCATGCTCAGTACCCGGATGCGGCCAGCCATCGGCGCTTGCTGCTGGCGGTGCATGGCTTCGACGAGGCCGCGATTTTCACCATTCACGGCTTCTGCCAGCGCGCCCTGCAGGACGCCGCGTTCGAGGCCGGTGGCGATTTTGACAACGAGCTGACCCATGATGATCGCGAGATTATCGACGCCCTGCTCGCCGACCTCTGGCGCCATGAGCTGGCCGCCGCCGAGCCGGAATGGGCGGCGTTTCTGGTGCAGCATAAAATCACCCCGCAGAGCCTGCGCAAGCGCCTGCGCAACCACCTGGGCAAGCCGTATCTGCGTATCGAACCGCAGCCCGGTACCAGCAGCGAGATGAGCGCATTGCGCGCCGCCTGGCAGCAGGCGCAGCGCTGCTGGCTGAGTGAAAGTGCCGGTTGGCTGGCGCAGCTCAGGGCCTTTGACGGCTTTAAGCGCAATATGTGCAACGCGGCCAAGCTGGGCGTCTGGCAGGCCGAGCTGGACGGTTATTTCAGCGATGCCGCCGCACTGTTCAGCAAAACCGAGGCGCACCGCCGGCTGGCCCGCGAAGGGCTGAACAAAGCCAGCAAGAAGGGCTGCGAAGCCCCGGCCAATCCACTGGCTGCCGCCTTGCAGGAGCTGTGCGACGCGCTGGATGCGGCGCAGCCCGAGGCCGAGCAACGGCTGATCGACCTGCAGGTACGGCTGATCCATCAGCTCAACGAGCAACTGCCGGCGCGCAAGGCCGCGCAGCGCCTGCTGGCCTTCGATGACCTGCTCAACAAATTGCAGCAGGCGCTGCAGGGTGAGGGCGGCGAACACCTGGCTGGCACCTTGCGTACGCAATACCCCGTAGCGTTGATCGACGAGTTTCAGGACACCGACCCGGTGCAGTACCGGGTGTTTCATCGTATTTATCAGGATGCCGGCGACCTGTGTTTTGTCGGTGATCCGAAACAGGCCATCTACGCGTTTCGCGGTGCTGACTTAGCCACGTATTTGAAAGCCCGCAGCGAAGCCGCGCGGCAATACAGCCTGGCCACCAACCACCGCTCCACGCCCGAGCTGATCGCCGCGCTGAATCAGCTATTCGACCGGCCCATGCCCTTTGCCGAGAAAGGCTTGGATTACCAGCAGGTCGGGGCCAGTAACAAAGCGCGGGCGCAACTGGTATTGCCGCGTATCGATGAGGAAACCGACGCGCCGCTGGCGTTGGTCTGGCTGGATAACGACTACCTGGGCAAGGGTGAAGCGGGGGCATTAGTCGCTCGCGACACGGCGCGGCGTATCGCTGCGGTGCTTAGCGCCAGCAGTCAGGGCCAGGCCTTTTTTGAAAATAAAGAGGGCGAGCAGGACGGCACGCGTACCCCGCTCAAAGGTGGTGATATCGCCGTGCTGGTCGCCAGTCACCGCCAGGCCGGCGAAGTGGCCGCCGAGCTGGCCGCCCGTGGCGTGCCCAGCGTGCGCCGCGGCAAGGAAAACGTTTGGCACAGTGAAGAGGCCGATGAGCTGTCCGCCGTGCTCGCCGCTTACGCCGAACCGGGCCGCGAGGGCGCATTGCGTTATGCCCTGGCCAGCCGTTTGCTGGGCCGCAGCGCGGCCGATCTCGCCGCTTGCAGTGAGGACGCCCAAGCCTGGGACCGCGAGCGCGAAGCCGCCGAGCGCTATCACCAACTCTGGCAGCAACAAGGCTTTATGCGCGCCTTCCGCGCCTGGCTGGACGAGCAGCAGGTGGCTCAGCGGCTGCTGGCGCTGGTCGATGGTGAGCGCCGCCTGACCAACCTGCTGCACCTGGCTGAGTTGCTGCAAAGCGAAAGTCTGCAACGCCCTGGCCTGGAGCAATTACTCGCCTGGTTTAACGCCCAACGCAGCGCCGAGGCCCATGGCGAGGACGCCCTGCTGCGCCTGGAGAGCGATGCCGAGCGGGTGCAGATCGTCACCATCCACACTTCCAAGGGCCTGGAGTACCCGCTGGTGTTCTGCCCCTACCTGTGGGACGGCGCGCTGCTGCGCCAGAGCGAAGACATCAGCTGCCACGCCGACGACGGCACGCCGCTGCTGGACCTGGGCAGCGAGCAGCTCGACACGCATCGTGAGCGCGCCCGTCATGAGCGTTTTGCCGAGAAACTGCGCCTGACCTATGTGGCCCTGACCCGTGCGCGTGACCGCCTGTGGCTGCACTGGGGCCCGGTGGACTGCAAGCCGAGAAAGGATGGCACCCTCGGCGACAGCGGCCTGCACAGCAGCGCCCTGGCCTGGCTGCTGCACGGTCGGCAGTTGCCCGGTGAGGATGCCCTGGCCGAGCTGGCGGGTCATCTGCAAACCCTGACGCCCCAGGGTTTGCGAGCGGAGGTCGAACAACTGGCCGCCAGTAGCCAAGGCCAGGTGGCCATCCAACCGCTGCGTGACAGCGAAGCCAGCGCCGCCGGTGAACAACGCGCGCCAGCCCCGCAGCAACTGGCCAGCCTGCAACGCAGCCTGCACAGCGCCTGGCGCATCGGCAGCTTTTCGGGCCTGGCCGCCGGTATGCATATGGAGGCCCCGGATCGTGACGGCCTGGTGCTACCGGATGCCAGTGAGCCGGGCAGCGGTTTCTTCGCCTTCCCCCGTGGTGCTCGGGCCGGTACTTGCCTGCACGCCATTCTCGAAGACTGGGCGCGGGTCAAGGCGCCGCTGAATGAGCTGATCGAGCCAGGGCTAAGCGGCCATGGCATTAGCGGTGACTGGGGCTCGGTGGCACTGACGCAATTGCAGCAGGTGATCGACACTGATCTAAATGGCCAAGGCCTGACCCTCGCTGGTCTGAATCCAAGCCGGCGCTTGCCCGAGCTGGGCTTTACCTTCCCCCTGGCCGGGTTGGATGTGCAGCGCCTGCGCGCCATTCTCTGCGACCCGGCCCATGGCCTGGCCGCGCCCATGCGCGAGGCGGCGGCGCGTCTGGAGTTCGACAACCTTAAGGGCTTTCTCAAGGGCTTTATCGACCTGACCTTCGAGCACGACGGGCGTTGGTACATCGCCGACTACAAGTCCAACTGGCTCGGCCCGGACGCCAGCTACTACGGCGGTGAACGCCTGCTGCAAGCCCTGGCCGCCGAGCATTACTACCTGCAATACCTGATCTACCTGGTGGCGCTGCGGCGCTTCCTGCGTCAGCGCTTGGATGACTTCCAGAATGAGCAGCTGGGCGGTGCCTACTACCTGTTTCTACGCGGCATGCCGAGCGCCGGGGTGTACTTCTCGCGGCCCAGCGATGGGCTGTTGGATGCGCTGGATAAGCTGTTCGAAGGAGAGGTGTGATGGCTGCTTTTGTAGGAGCGGGCCCTGCCCGCGAAAATTTAGCGGCGCACGCGCATCGCGGGCATGGCCCGCTCCTACAGGGGTTGTGTAGCCCGGATGCAATCCGGGAACGGACCGCGCGGTGCCTGACCCATTCCCCGGATTGCATCCGGGCTACGGGATCGACAGGGATGGGTTGGGTAGGGTGGATGACGCGGTTTTCATCCACCGTTGTTATGGGTGGATGGGTGAAGCGCCATCCACCCTACGGGAGTGGACAATGACGTTTGCTGATCTGCCCCTTGGCCCGCTGGAACGCGCGCTGGTCGATAGCTTGCAGCGTCTCGATCCGCAAGCCTCGCCTGTGGTCCTGGCCTCGGCTGCGCTGCTCTGCATGGCCCTGGATAAAGGCGATGTGTGCCTGCCGTTGGCCCGCCTCGCCGGGCAGCGGCCTTGGCCGGACCATGAACTGCGCTTGCCAACGCTCAGCGACTGGCAGGCGCAGTTGCAAGCATCGTTGTTGGTGGGCGGTGATAGCGATTTCAGACCATTGATTCTGCAGCATGGCCGCCTCTATCTGGCGCGCTATCAAGCCTACGAACGCCAGTTGGCCGAACAGTTGTTGTTGCGTTCCGCCGATCTGCCTGTGGTGGATGAGGCGCAATTGAGCGAAAGCCTCGGTCGCCTATTTGCCTTTAACCAGCAGCAGCCGGACTGGCAGCGCCTGGCCGCCGCGCAAGCGGTGCGGCGCAAGCTGGCGGTGATCTCCGGCGGCCCCGGCACCGGCAAAACCACCACCGTGGTGCGTCTGCTTGCTGCGCTACTTGAGCAACCCGGCTGCGAACATCCGGGCGGCGCTCCGCTGGCCATCGGCCTGGCCGCGCCTACCGGTAAGGCGGCGGCGCGAATGGCCGAAGCGATTCGCAATGCCAAGGCCGCGTTGCCGGTCAGCGAGGCGATCAAGGCGGCGCTGCCGGACGAGGCGCGCACTCTGCACCGCCTGCTCGGTAGCCGTGGCGATAGTCCGCAGGTACGGCATAACGCGGCCAACCCGCTGGCGCTGGATGTGCTGGTGGTGGACGAAGCCTCAATGGTCGATCTGGCGCTGATGGCTAAACTGCTCGACGCCCTGCCGCCCAGCGCGCGACTGATCCTTCTGGGCGACAAGGACCAATTGTGCGCCGTGGAAGCCGGTGCGGTGTTCGCCGAACTCTGCGAGGGTCGCGGCTTCGACGCCCAGGCCGCCAGCGAGCTGCAACGTATCACCGGACAGCAGGTGCCGGTCAATCAACCAAGCTCGCAGCTCGGCGATGCGGTGGTGCTGCTCACCCATAGCCACCGCTTTGCCGGCGATAGCGGTATCGGCGAACTGGCGCGGCGGATCAACGGCGGCGATGTCAGCGGCACCCTCAACCTGCTCAAAGAAGATCGCAGCGACCTGGCCTGGAATGCCGCACCAACGCCCAATGATCTGCTGGAGCGTCTGGATCAGGGCTACACGCCCTTTATCACCGCCGCCAAAAGCGCCGATCCACACGCGGCCTTCGCCGCCTTTAACGCCTTCCGCGCACTCTGCGCCCAGCGTGAAGGCGCCTGGGGCGTGGCCGGCATCAACGAAGCCCTGGAGGCGCGCATCAAGCGCCGCAGCCAGGTGCCCAGCCGTGAGCGCTGGTATGTCGGCCGGCCGGTGATGGTGCGGCAGAACGACTACGCCCTCGGCCTGTTCAACGGCGATATCGGTATCTGCCTGAACAGCGAATACGGCCTGCGGGTCTTTTTTGAAGGCGGGGGTTCAGGCGAGGACGGCTACCGCCCCTTCGCCCCGGCACGCCTGCCCAGCCATGACAGCGCCTTCGCCATGACCGTGCACAAAAGCCAGGGCTCGGAATTCGCCGAGGTGCTGCTGGTGTTGCCCGAGCAACCCAGCCCCCTGCTGACCCGCAGCCTGTTCTATACCGGCATTACCCGCGCCAAACACAAGGTGGAAATCTGGGCTTTGCCGCCGCGTTTAAGCGAAGCCGTGGCCACCCGTGCGGAGCGGGCCGCGGGGCTGGCCGAGCGGTTGGCCACTGCACCTATGCCTGCCGCTGTGGTTGTCCCGATAATGGGTGATAGCCAGTTAGGATTATTTGACTGATGCTGCACGCAGCGCCACCTACACTGGGAGTCAGGATGACTGCTGCTCTGCGTCGCGCCGCTCGGCGCTAAGGCCAAAGAGTTGATGCCTGTACCAACACTGATTTGTCTACTTCTGAGCCTGCTGCTCTGCACCAGCGCCCTGGCGGCGCCGTTGCGTCTGGTTACTGGCGATGACTACGCGCCCTTTACCGGCAAGGCGCTGCCTGCGGGTGGCATGCTGACGCAGGTGGTGCGCGCGGCATTGCAACGCAGCAATATCGACAGCAGCCTGGATTGGCAGCCATGGAACCGTGGCTACCTGAAAACCTTGCGCGGGCAGTACGACGCGACTTTCCCTTACGTACGCACCCCACAGCGTGAAGAGGTGTTTCTCTACTCGGAGCCGCTGTTTGTCGCCGAGCAGCATATTTTCAGCCGCGCCGGTCAGGTGATCGAGATCAACGATGTGCCCAGCATGCAGGGCCTGCGTCTGTGTTATCCGCTGGGCTGGCAACCGCCGCCGATCATTCAGCAACTGCTCGATGATGGGCAATTACGTCGGCATTCTCCGACCGGGCTGAATGAATGCGCGCGCCTGCTATTGATGGACCGCGATGACTTCTTTATCTCCGACCGGCGCCTGGGCGAAACCGCGCTGCAGCTGTCTGGGGTGCCGGTCGAGCAGTTCCGTCGCTCCGACAGTGCAATCAGCCGCAGTACCCTGCACCTGATCGTGCCGCGTAGCCACCCGCAGGCGGCGGTGATCATCGCGCAATTCAATCAGGGCTTGGCGCAATTACGCGCCAGTGGTGATTACCAGCGCCTGCTTGAGCGCAACCTGCAGCAGGGCGAGGGCGCCACGCCCTGAGCGGGCGTAGCTGTTGTAGGGCCTACCATCCCTGGCGGCCACCCCGCTATTTTTTCAGTTTGGGATTGGGAAAGAACTGCACAACTTGCACCTTGGGATTCGCCGCCTTGGGTTTTAGTGCGCTGATATTGACCCGTGTGGGCAGTTCGCGCGGTACCGAGTTACCGCGTTCGTCCAGGGTGTCGGCGTAGCCGCAGGCCACGCATTCGCGGTTCGGCACGCCGTCCACGTTCCACATCTGGATCTTGTCCATTTCGCTGCACGCCGGGCACACCGCCCCGGCGATAAAGCGTTTTGCGCTGACATTCACAGGTGCATCTGTCATGCGGCCTCCTGGCTCAAGCCGAGGTGACGCAGCAGGGCGTCGATGGAGGGCGGGCGGCCTCGGAAGTCGACGAACAGCACCATTGGCTCTTGCGAGCCGCCACGGGCCAGGATCGCCTCGCGGAAGGCGCGGCCGGTGGCGCTGTTGAATACGCCTTCTTCCTCAAACTTGGAGAAGGCGTCGGCGCTGAGTACTTCGGCCCACTTGTAGCTGTAGTAACCGGCCGCGTAACCACCGGCGAAGATATGCGCGAAGCTGTTGGGGAAGCGGTTGTAGGCCGGCGGACGCAGCACCGAGACTTCCTGGCGGATGCCTTCGAGTACGTCCAGCACGCTGCGACCGTCGCCGTGGGTGGCGTGCAGCTCGAAGTCGAACAGGCTGAATTCGATCTGCCGCACCATCATCAAGCCGGACTGGAAGTTCTTCGCCGCCAGCATCTTGTCCAGCAGGTCCTGTGGCAGTGGCTCACCGCTTTCATAATGACCAGAGATCAACGCCAGGCCTTCCGGCTCCCAGCACCAGTTCTCCATAAACTGGCTCGGCAGCTCCACGGCATCCCAGGCTACGCCGTTGATACCGGATGCGCCGGCATGCTCAACGCGGGTCAGCAGGTGGTGCAGGCCGTGGCCGAATTCGTGGAACAGGGTGGTGACTTCGTCGTGGGTCAGCAGCGCCGGTTTGCCGCCGACCGCTGGAGTGAAGTTACACACCAGGTTGGCCACCGGGCTGATCAGCTTACCTGTCGCATCGCGACGCTTGTCACGCGCGCCATCCATCCAGGCGCCGCCGCGCTTGTTGGCGCGGGCGTAGAGGTCGAAGAAGAAGCGCCCGACGTGGGCGCCGTTCTCCTTGATTTCGAACAGGCGCACATCCGGGTGCCAGCTGTCGAAGCCGCTCAACTCCTCGATCTGGATGCCGTAAAGCTTTTCGACGATGGCGAATAGACCGCTAAGCACCTTGTCGATGGGGAAGTAGGCACGCAGGATTTCCTGGGAAATGCTGTAGCGCTGCTCGCGCAGTTTCTCGCTGTAGTAGCCGACATCCCAGCTTTGCAGATCGCTGCAGCCCTGCTCACTGGCGAAGGCTTGCAGCTCGCGCAGGTCCTGCTCGGCAAACGGTTTGCCGCGTGTGCCGAGGTCGCGCAGGAAGTGCAGCACCTGATCGGTGGTCTCGGCCATTTTGCTGGCCAGGCTCAGCTCGGCGTAGTTGGCAAAACCAAGCAGCTTTGCCAGTTCCTGACGCAGGGCGAGGATTTCCAGCATCACCGGGCCGTTGTCGTTCTTGCCGGCATTCGGCCCCTGATCGGAGGCGCGGGTGCAGTAGGCGGCATACACCTCTTCGCGCAGGGCGCGGTCGTTGGCGTAGGTCATTACTGCGAAGTAGCTGGGGAATTCCAGGCTGATCAGCCAACCGTCCAGGCCTTTGGCCTCAGCGGCCTGCTTCATCTGCGCCTTGGCCGAGTCGGTCAGGCCATCCAGCGCGGCTTCATCGGTGACGTGCTTGGTCCAGGCCTGAGTGGCATCCAGTAGCTGGTTGGAGAACTTGCTGGCCAGCTCGGAGAGCTTCATCTGGATTTCGCCGTAGCGCTTCTGCTGCTCGGCCGGCAGGTCGATGCCGGACAGGCGGAAATCGCGCAGGGCGTGTTCGAGAATGGTCTTCTGCGCCACGTCGAAACCGGCGGCTGCAGGGCTCTCGGCCAGCTTCTGATAGGCCTGAAACAGCGGCTGGTTCTGGCCGATTTCGGTCCAGTACTCGGACAGCTTGGGCAGGCAGGCCTCGTAGGCGGCGCGCAGCTCGGGGCTGTTGCACACGGCATTCAGGTGGCTGACCGGGCTCCAGGCCTGGCCCAGGCGTGCGCCCAGTTCATCCAGCGCGAGCACCAGGCCATCCCAGCTCGGTGTGCCAGACTGTTGTTCCAGCAGCCGGCTCATGGCCGCGCGGTTGTCGGCAAGAATGCTGTCCACCGCCGGCTCGACATGCTCCGGACGGATGGCGGCATAGGACGGCAGATCGAAGGCTTGCAGCAGTGGGTTGTTGGCAGTCACGACAGGTCACCTGTAACGAAATGGGTTTGCAGCTGTGACCCCGGCGGGCGCTAAAGGCTCCCAGGGGCAGGCTTGAATGGACACAGGGCGCTACAAAACCGCGCGCATGTTCTGAACATGGGTGCCATCTTAGTTACAATCAAGGCCAGGCGCAGCTTAAGAACCGGTTTGCGATCTGCTGCGCGTCGGCCCTGCGGCGTTAAAAACCGGCTCGGAATGCTCATGTACAAAAGTACACTCCGCTTCCTCGCCGTTTTTTGCCTGGCAGGACTCTAGCTCGCGAGATCGTAAACAGGTTCTGAGAGGTTTCTATCGTGGCAATTCGTACTTACCAACAGTTCACCCCCTTGCTCGGTTCACGGGCCTTTGTTGATGCCTCGGCCGTGGTGCTCGGCGATGTGGAAATCGGCGCGGACAGCTCGGTCTGGCCGCTGGTGGTGATCCGTGGCGACATGCACAGCATCCGCATTGGCGAGCGCAGCAGCATTCAGGATGGCAGCGTGTTGCATATTACCCATGCCGGGCCCTTCAACCCGCGCGGCTACCCGCTGAACATCGGCGACGATGTGACCATCGGTCATAACGTCACCCTGCACGGCTGCAATATCGGCAACCGGGTACTGATCGGCATGGGCAGCATCATCATGGATGGCGTGGTGATCGATGACGAAGTGATGCTCGGCGCTGGCAGCCTGGTGCCGCCGGGTAGCCATCTGCAAAGCGGCTACCTGTACGTCGGCAGCCCGGCCAAACAAGCCCGCGAACTGAGCGAAAAGGAGCGCAGCTACTTCCGCTACAGCGCCGACAACTACGTGCGGTTGAAGGATCAGCACCTGATGGAAGGTTACGGCAGCTGATGACTCAAGCGGCGTTGCATTACTCGACCATCCTGTTTGACCTCGATGGCACCCTGACCGACCCGCGCGAGGGGATTACCCGTTCGGTGCAGCATGCCTTGGCCAAGTTGGGCATTGATGAGCCTGATCTGCAGGCGCTTGAGCACTTTATCGGTCCGCCGCTGTTGCAGTGTTTTATGCAGACCTATCAGTTCGACGAGGCCACGGCCTGGCAGGCGGTGAACCACTACCGCGAGCGTTTTCGTGAGGTCGGGCTGTATGAGAATCAGCTGTTCGACGGTGTGGGCGAGCTGTTACAGCTGCTGCAGAACCAGCAGCGCACGCTGTATATCGCCACCAGTAAACCGACGGTATTTGCCGAGCAGATTGCCCGGCATTTCGGCTTTGCTCAGCACTTCAAGGTGATTTATGGCAGCGAGCTGGATGGCACGCGCACCGACAAGGTCGAGCTGATCGCCCATCTGCTGCAGCAGGAACAGCTTGCGCCAGAGGCGACGCTGATGATCGGTGATCGCAAGCACGACCTGATCGGCGCCAGGCGCAATGGCCTGGATGCAGCGGCGGTGGGCTATGGCTTTGGCAGTTTTGCCGAGTTGCAGGCCGAAGCGCCGACCTATCACTTCCACAGCCTGGCCGAGTTGCACCAGGCGTTTGTGGGCTAAATCATCGATGGGCGGCTTCTACTAACCCCCGTAGCCCGGATAAGCCTTGGCGCAATCCGGGATCGCGGCACCCCGGATTACGCTGCGCTTATCCGGGCTACATGCCGGTCTTTTGCAGATCGTATGGGTTAGCCGCAGACGTCACCCATCCGCGAGTCAGCCATTTTTCTGATAGATGATCTTCTTGGTGCCGCCGTCGCAGCTGCCGACCACCATATTGGGGTCTTGGGCTTCTGCGTTGGGCACGATTTCCAGGGTGTAGCTGGCAACGCCGGCGGCCTGGATTTTCACTTCAATCTCCGCGCGCAGCTCTTCGCAGGGCTTGGGTGCGGCCAATACGCTGGTGCTGAGTAGACCAAGCAGCACGGCCAGGGTGAATTTGTTCATTGCATCGCTCCTTTTGCGTGAACAGAAACTACAGGGGTTGGAGTGGCTTTCGGTACGTAAGTTCTAAGAGCCTGAAGATAAGTCGGCCAGTGCCTGATGCCGTTCTGCCTCGGGTAGTTTGCCCAGCGCTGCGACGCGCTGATAGAAGCGCGGCCAGTCGCGCTCAACCTGCTCGAACAACGCGGCAAAGGCCGGCACCCATTGATCATACAGACCAAATGGCAACAGCTTGGCGTTGTTTATCGGCGCGTTGATCCAGTCGTCGTAACGGCCGTTACCGCCCCACTCGCGCGCGCTTAGCGCATGGTATTCGGCGCGCAGGCGGGCGATCTCGGCCTGCTTGCGACTGCGCATCTGCGTGGGCGGCAGGTCGCTGTCATACAGCTGCTGCAGCCGCGCTCGGCTGGCCAGCACCAGGGCGATAAATTGCTCGCGTTGCCGCTCGCCCTGTGGGTCGCTGGGCTGCAGGCCCTGCTTGGCGCGCCACTGGCGCAGGCCTTCACGTTCGACAAAGCTGGCGAAGGACTCGTTAAACGCGGTGTCGTCCGCCACATACAGCTGCTGGTGCGCCAGCTCATGGAAGATCACCGCCACCAGGCGTTCATCACTCCAGCGCAGCATGGTGTTGAGAATCGGGTCAGCGAACCAGCCGAGGGTGGAATAGGCTTCGACGCCGCCCAGATAGGTATCCAGACCCTGCTGTTTCAGCAACGCTGCCGAGCCGCGCGCGCGGCCCTGGCTGTAGAAGCCGCGATAGGCCACGCAGCCGGCGATGGGAAAACAGTGCAGCTCTGGCGACAGGGAAAACTCCGCGGTGGCAAATACATTCCACACCACGAACGGTCGCCGGATATCGGCGTATAGGCGGTAGCTGTCGTTGTCGGGCAGGCTTAGCTGGGCGCTGGCGAAATCCCGCGCCTGCTGAGCCAGGGCCAGGCGCTGCTTGAGTTCGGGGGCGGCTGCCGGGTTCTCCAGCAGCTCGGCAATCGGCTCGCGCGCCTGCAGCAGGTGCAGCTGGCCGCCGGCCAGGTGGCTGTAGTAATCCAGGGTGCTGCAACCGCTCAGCAGCAGCGTGGCGGCCAGTGGAACCCAGCGCCAGAGCAGGGCGTCGAACATGGATCAGTACCCGTGAGTTAACAGGCTGCCACGCTAGCGCATCGGCGCTACTGTCTCCAGCACGGGATCGGCGTAGGCTAGCAAACAGCTCAATTGTGGAGGTGTCCCATGCGTTATCTGGCTTTGTTTGGCGGCGTGCTGGTGCTCAGTGCCTGCGCATCACCCGTACCAGCGCCTGACCCAAACCAGGCTTGGGTTGAGCTGCGCAGTAGCGGCGGCACGCTGCTGATGGCGGATCGACTTAATGGCCAGCGCCTCAACGATGGCCGTTACTTCCAGGTGCCCGCCGGGGCCCATGAGCTGCAGGCACGCTTTCAGTTTGAAGTGAACAGCGGCGGTGGCCTGGATGGCGCCTATGAGCCACGTCAGGTGACCTGCGAAATTCGCGTGCGGCATGCCAACTTTGTCGCCGGCCAGCGCTACCGGCTGGAAGCCAGACCCTTGCTGATGAAGGCGCAGGCCTGGCTCTACGATGAGCAGCGCAATGTGCTGGCTCGGGGTAAGGTACTGCGCTGCGGTACCTTCTAAGAACCTGCCCACGATCTGCTGCGCGTCGGCCCTGCTGCGTTAAAAACAGGCTCGGAATGCTCATGTACAACAGTACACTCCGCTTCCTCGCCTGTTTTTGCCTTGCAGTGCTCTAGCTCGCTAGATCGTGAGCAGGTTCTGAATTAGAGACTGCTATCGAGCACTGCTTCCAGGGTGATCTCGGCGTTCAGCACCTTGGATACTGGGCAGCCGTTCTTCGCGGTTGCCACGGCCTTCTCGAAGGCCGCACGGTCGGCGCCGGGAATCCGCGCCTTGAGCGTCAGGTGCACGGCGGTGATGGCAAAGCCGCCATCCTGTTTGTCGAGAGTCACTTCGGCGCTGGTGTCGATGCTTTCGGCAGTCATCCCGGCGTCGCCAAGTTCCTTGGACAGGGCCATGGAGAAGCATCCGGCATGGGCGGCGCCGAGCAGTTCCTCCGGGTTGCTGCCCGGCTGCCCTTCGAAGCGAGTATTGAAGCCATAGGGCGCGTTTGCCAGCGCGCCGCTCTGGGTCGAGATCGTGCCTTTGCCGTCCTTGATGCCACCGTGCCAATGAGCTGAGGCTGTCTTCTTCATCCGAATACTCCAGTGCGTGGGGTTATAGGGTTGAGAGCAGGCTTAGGCGGCACAAGTTCGAAAAACTTCTAGCGTAACTGCGCGACCAGCTCGAACGCATGCAAGCGGTCGGCAAAGTCATACAGGTCGCAGGTGAAGATCAGCTCATCGGCGCCGGTCTGCTCCAGCAGCAGCTCCAGGCGCGCACGAATTTTCTCCTGGCCACCGATCATCGCCAAACCGAGGAAGCTGCTTACCGCCTCTTTCTCATGCGGCAGCCACAGGCCCTGCATGCTGCTCACTGGCGGCTTCTGCACCAGGCTTTGCCCGCGAATCAGGGCGAGAATGCGCTGGTAGGCCGAGGTGGCCAGGTAGTCGGCCTGCTCATCCGTGTCGGCGGCAATCAGTGGTACGCCGAGCATCACATAGGGCTTGTCGAGCGCCGCCGAGGGCTTGAAGTGATTGCGGTAGACGCGAATCGCTTCATGCATATAGCGCGGCGCGAAGTGTGAGGCGAAGGCGTAGGGCAGGCCCTTTTCGCCCGCCAGTTGGGCGCTGAACAGGCTGGAACCGAGTAGCCAGATCGGCACATTGGTGTCGGTGCCAGGCATGGCGATCACTTTTTGATCCGGCGTGCGCGGGCCGAGGTAGCGTTGCAGTTCTTCGACATCCGCCGGGAAGTCATCGGCGTTGCCAATCCGGTCGCGGCGCAGCGCCTGGGCGGTGAAGTGATCAGCCCCCGGTGCGCGGCCCAGGCCCAGTTCGATACGGCCAGGGTAGAGCGTGGCCAGGGTGCCAAACTGCTCGGCAATCACCAACGGCGCATGGTTGGGCAGCATCACCCCGCCGGAACCCAGGCGAATCTTCGACGTGCCGGCGGCCAGGTAGCCGAGCAGCACGGAGGTGGCCGAGCTGGCGATACCATCCATATTGTGGTGTTCGGCCACCCAGAAACGCTCGAAGCCCAGGCGCTCGACATGCTGCGCCAGCGCCAGGGAGTTGTGCAGGGCTTGGGCGGCGTTGCCGTCGTCGCGAATCGGGGCGAGATCCAGGGTGGAGAATTTGCTCTGTGCGAGTGCGCTCATCGGCCTGCCTGTTGGTTGTCCGTTTGCTTGGGCGCAACAACGCGCCAATACCTGAGTTAGATAGTGGGGTTTGTTCTGCGGATTCCAAGGGGCAGGTGGTGCGGCGGCGATAGCCGGACCGTGCGCAAGCGACGGCCCGTGGTGTGGGGTCAGCTACTGCTAAGGCGGAAACCGATTTTCAGGGTGACCTGATAATGGCCGACCTTGCCATCAACGATATGCCCGCGGGTTTCCACCACCTCGAACCAGTCGAGGTTGCGTACCGACTTGGCACATTCGGCCAGGGCATTTTCGATGGCGTCTTCGATGCTGACTTTCGAGGAGCCGACGATTTCGATTTTCTTGTAGGTGTGATGATCGGACATGGGCGTTCTCCACAGGTTGATGATTCAACGCTAGTTGAGTCGCCGCAGTTCTGCCCGCTCAGTCGCTTAGCGTTCCAGCTCGTGGTGCAGCCACTTGGCCAATTGCTCGGCGCGCTTGTCCAGGCGGCGCGCCGGCACCCACAGGGCCAAGCGTGCCGAGGTTTCGACAAAGCCCCAGGGCGCGACGAGGCGACCGGCGGCCAGGTCGTCGGCCACCAGTTGCTGCGGTGCGATAGCCACGCCCAATCCGGCGGCTGCAGCTTCCAGCAGGTAATAGAGGTGTTCAAAACCCTGGCCGAGTTTTAGCGCTGTCGCATCCAAGGCATTGCTGCTGGCCCAGCTGGGCCAGGCTTGCGGGCGGGAGCTGGTGTGCAGCAAGGGCTCGCTGAGCAAGGCGGCGGGCGGAGCCTGATGCAATTCTGCAAAGTGCGCATAACGTGGGCTAAGCACCGGGCCAATACGCTCGGCCGCCAGCTCGAACACCTGCATATCCGCCGGCCACGGCGGCTCGGCGAACCACAGGGTGGCATCCACACCGCTGCGGCGCGGGTCTAGCTCGCCTTCGCTGGCAGACAGTTGTAGGCGCAGTTCCGGCAGTTCGCGGTTGAGCCGATCCAGGCGCGGGATAAACCAGCGCGCCAATAGGCTGCCCGGGCAGGCCAGAACAAAAGGCGCATCGGCTTGCCCCTGCTGCAGCTCGGCGCAGGTGCTGCGCAGGCGGCCGAACAATTCTGCGCTGACATCGCGCAAACGAATCCCGGCATCTGTGAGTTTAAGGCCGCGACCTTCTTTGCTGAACAAGGCCACACCCAGGTGCTCTTCGAGGAGGCGAACCTGTCGGCTGACGGCGCCATGTGTGACATAAAGCTCGTCTGCTGCTTGGCTAATGCTGTTCAGGCGCGCGGCGGCCTCGAAGGCACGCAGGGCATTTAACGGCGGAAGGTCGTGGCTCATGTGTGAGTTTTCCTAACAGGTTGCGGCGATCTTATCGCTTTTTTGTCAACAGCCACAGCCGTATCCTCAATGCAGCTCGTAGGAGCGGGCCATGCCCGCGAATCGCGCCCATGGGGCGCTCCTACACCATTCACCTGCAGGAGAACGCCATGACTTCCTTCCGCGCTGGCCCTGACGCCAACGGCCTGTTCGGCTCGTTCGGTGGCCAATATGTTGCCGAAACCCTGATGCCGCTGATCCACGACCTGGCCGCCGAATACGAGAAGGCCAAGCTCGACCCCGAGTTCCAGAAGGAGCTGGCCTACTTTCAGCGCGATTTCGTCGGCCGGCCGAGCCCGCTGTATTTCGCCGAGCGTCTGACCGAGATGTGTGGCGGCGCGAAAATCTACTTCAAGCGTGAAGAGCTCAACCACACCGGCGCGCATAAGATCAACAACTGCATCGGCCAGGCTCTGTTGGCGCGGCGCATGGGCAAAAAACGCATCATCGCCGAGACCGGCGCCGGCATGCACGGTGTGGCAACCGCCACCGTGGCCGCACGTTTCGGCATGGAATGCGTGATCTTTATGGGCACCACCGACATCGACCGGCAGCAGGCCAACGTGTTCCGCATGAAGCTGCTGGGCGCCACCGTGATTCCGGTAGTGGCCGGCACCGGCACGCTCAAGGATGCGATGAACGAAGCGCTGCGCGACTGGGTGACCAACGTGCACAACACCTTCTACATGATCGGCACCGTGGCCGGCCCGCACCCGTATCCGGCGATGGTGCGCGACTTCCAGGCGGTGATCGGTAAGGAAACCCGCGAGCAGATCCTCGCCCAGGAAGGTCGTCTGCCCGACAGCCTGGTGGCCTGCATCGGTGGTGGCTCCAACGCCATCGGCCTGTTCCACCCCTTCCTCGATGACAAGGATGTGCAAATTGTCGGCGTCGAAGCGGCCGGCTACGGCATCGCCACCGGCAAGCATGCCGCCAGCCTGAATGGCGGGGTGCCGGGCGTGCTGCACGGCAACCGCACCTTCCTGCTGCAGAACGACGACGGCCAGATCATCGACGCCCACTCGATTTCCGCCGGCCTGGATTACCCCGGCATCGGCCCGGAACACGCCTGGTTGCATGACGTCGGCCGGGTTGAATACACCTCGGTGACCGACGAAGAAGCCCTGGCCGCGTTCCACACCTGCTGCCGTCAGGAAGGCATCATCCCGGCCCTGGAAAGTGCCCACGCCCTGGCCGAAGCTTTCAAGCGTGCGCCGAACCTGCCCAAGGAGCACCTGATGGTGATCAACCTGTCCGGCCGTGGCGACAAGGATATGCAGACCGTTATGCACCACATGGCCGATTCTAAACAAGAGCAGTCTGCGCAGGAGAAACACTGATGAGCCGCCTGCAAACCCGCTTTGCCGAGCTGAAACAGCAGAACCGCGCCGCCCTGGTGACCTTCGTCACTGCAGGCGACCCGAACTACGACGCCTCACTGGCCATCCTCAAGGGCCTGCCGGCTGCTGGCGCCGATGTGATCGAACTGGGCATGCCCTTTACCGATCCAATGGCCGATGGCCCGGCGATCCAATTGGCGAATATCCGTGCCCTGGAAGGTGGTCAGGACCTGGCGAAAACCCTGCAGATGGTTCGCGAGTTCCGTGAGGGCGAGCAGGCTACGCCGCTGGTGCTGATGGGTTACTTCAACCCGATCCACAAGTACGGTGTGGAGCGTTTTATTGCCGAGGCCAAGGCTTCTGGCGTTGATGGCCTGATCGTCGTCGACCTGCCGCCAGAGCATAACGTCGATCTCTGTGACCCGGCGCAGGTCGCGGGCTTGGACTTTATCCGCCTGACCACCCCGACCACCGATGACAAGCGCCTGCCCAAGGTGCTTAACGGCAGCTCCGGCTTTGTCTATTACGTGTCGGTTGCCGGTGTGACCGGTGCCGGTTCGGCGACCCTGGATCATGTTGCGCAGGCCGTCACCCGTCTGCGGCGCCACACTGACCTGCCGCTGTGCATCGGCTTCGGTATTCGCACCCCGGAACATGCTGCGACCATCGCCCGTCTGGCCGAAGGCGTGGTAGTCGGCTCGGCGCTGATCGACCAGATTGCCAACGCAACAAGCGACGAACAGGCGGTGGATGGCGTGCTGAGCCTGTGCAGCCAGCTGGCTGAAGGTGTGCGCGGCGCGCGTGGTTAAGCGCAGGCTTGTAGGGTGGATGACGCTTCACCCATCCACCACTGCAGCGGTGGATGAAAAAAGCGTCATCCACCCTACGTTCCTGATTTGGCGGTGCTTCGCCGTGTAGCCCGGATGCAATCCGGGAGCATTTATTGTCAGTAAAACCCTTCCCGGATTTTATCCGGGCTACGGGTTCGGTGTAGGGTAGGCGGCGAAATGTCATCCGCCCTATTTTCTTGCTCCGAGTCTCGCCATGTCACGTCCGCCTGTTGCTCGCAAACCCCGCGCCAGTAGCCAGAGCCGCATCGCCGGTATTCTGGCAGCTGCCCGTGAATTGCTCGCCGAGCAAGGTGTGGCTAGTTTGTCGATCTACAGCGTGGCCGAACGGGCGCAGATTCCGCCGTCCTCGGTGTATCACTTTTTCGCCAGCGTGCCGGCCTTGCTGGAAGGGCTGACGGCGGATATCCACGGAGCGTTTCGCGCCTGCCTGCAGGAGCCGATTGCGCATGCGCAGCTGCGTGATTGGCGTGATCTGTCACGGTTGGTCGAGCAGCGCATGCTGGCGATCTATGCTGCCGATGCGGCGGCGCGGCAGCTGATTCTGGCGCAACACGGCTTGGCGGAAGTAACCCAGGCGGATCGTCAGCACGACATCGAACTGGGCCAGTTGATGCAGCAGTTGTTCGACCGCCACTTCCCACTGCCGCAACTGCCCGAAGATGTCGATGTGTTCGCCCTGGCCATGGAGCTGGGCGACCGGGTGTATGCCCGCTCGGTGCAACTGCACGGCGAAATCACCCCGCGCATGGCCGAGGAAGGCATGCGCGTGTTTGATGCTTATCTGGGGTTGTATCTGCCGCCCCATCTACCGAAACGCAGCCAGTAACGCACCCGTTATGAGGAGTAGCCCGGACAAGCGCAGCGCAGTCCGGGGCATGGTTTTGGCGGCGTTATGTTTCCCGGATTGCGCTAGGGCTTATCCGGGCTACGGGTGGGTTGGCACAATGTTTATGCACCGCTGCATTCACAGCGCCTTTTCAAATACCTGCGAGTTGCGCTGGTAGTTGTACAGCGAGGCGCGGGCGGCCGGCAGGCGGTCGACGCTGCTGGGCATAAAGCCGCGTTCGCGGAACCAGTGGGCGGTGCGGGTGGTGAGCACGAAGAGGGTTTTCAGGCCCTGGGCGCGGGCGCGTTCCTCGATGCGTTCGAGCAGCTCGTCGCCACGTCCGCCATGGCGGTAGGCCGGGTTGACGGCCAGGCAGGCCAGCTCGCCGAAATCCGAGTCGGCAATCTGGTACAGCGCGGCGCAGGCGATGATCAGCCCTTCGCGCTCGACGATGCTGAACTGCTCGATCTCGCGTTCCAGCACTTCGCGTGAGCGACGTACCAGAATGCCCTGGTCTTCCAATGGGGTGATCAGCTCCATCAGCCCGCCAACATCCTCGATGGTCGCCTCGCGCAGTGATTCGAACTGCTCCTGGGCCACCAGGGTGCCGTTGCCTGTGCGGGTAAATAACTCGCTAAGCAGCGCGCCGTCTTCGGCATAGCTGACGATATGGCTGCGGCGTACCCCGGCCTTGCAGGCTTCGGCGGCGGCGTCGAGCAGTTCGCCCTGGTAGCTGCTGCCCAGGCGCTGCAGATGCGCGGGTACTTGCTGTGGGCGCAGTTCGCGCACCAGCTTGCCAGCCTCGTCGAGCAGGCCGCATTCGGCGCCGAACAGCAGCAGCTTGTCGGCATCCAGGTCGATGGCGGCGCGGGTGGCGACGTCTTCGCAGGCCAGGTTGAAGATCTCCCCGGTGGGCGAGTAACCGAGCGGCGAGAGCAGCACGATGCTGCGCTCATCCAGCTGGCGGTTGATGCCCTTGCGGTCGATGCGCCGCACTTCGCCGGTGTGGTGATAGTCGACGCCATCAACCACGCCAATCGGCCGCGCGGTGACAAAGTTGCCGCTGGTGATGCGTAGGCGCGAGCCCTGCATCGGCGAGCGCGCCATGTCCATCGATAGGCGCGCCTCGATGGCGATGCGCAACTGGCCGACGGCGTCGATCACGCATTCCAGGGTTGGGCTGTCGGTAATCCGCAGGTCGCGGTGAAAGCGCGGGGTCAGGCCATTGTTGGCCAGGCGCGCCTCGATCTGCGGGCGTGAGCCGTGCACCAGCACCAGGCGCACGCCCAGGCTGTGCAGCAGCACCAGGTCGTGAACGATATTGCCGAAATTCGGATGGGCAACGCCTTCACCCGGCAGCATCACTACAAAGGTGCAGTCGCGGTGGGCATTGATATAGGGCGAAGCGTGGCGGAGCCAGTTGACGTGGTCGTGCATTGCTTGAAGAACCTGTGTGAAGACGGAACGCATGGATTGGCGCGGGCGCGCCAGACGAGGCAGCCAGGAGCGGTTTTATCGTCGCAGTTGGGGCAGCTTCACGCGTTCTCTCCTCCAGATGACACAGTGCTTTGGCTCGGGTGGGTCGGTTGCAGGCAGTAATGCTCAATCAGTTGTTGCAGCAGACGCACAGTAGGCTGCAAACGTGACATTTCCAGGTACTCGCCTGGTTGGTGGGCGCAGTCGATATCGCCGGGGCCGAGCACCAGGGTTTCGCAGCCAAGTTGCTGAAGATAAGGCGCTTCGGTGGCAAATGCCACCGCGGCGGCGGTATGCCCGGTCAGGCGTTCGGCAATGCGCACCAGCTCACTGTCGGCGCTTTGCTCAAAGGGCGGCACGCTGGGGAATAGCGGGGCGAAGTCGATCTTCACCTGATGTTGCTCGGCCAGCGGTTGCAGCTTCTGGCGGATCGCTGCGCGCAGGGCTTCTGGCTGCATGCCGGGCAGCGGGCGCAGGTCGAACTCCAGCGAGCATTGGCCGCAGATGCGGTTGGGGTTGTCACCACCGTGGATGCAGCCGAAGTTCAGAGTCGGCTTGGGCACGCTGAATTGCGGGTTGTTGTATTCGCGCTGCCATCGCGCGCGCAGGCCGCGCAGCTCCAGCATCACGTCCTGCATGGCTTCCAGGGCGCTGTGGCCGAGGTTGGGGTCGGAGGAGTGGCCGCTCTGCCCGAGAATATCGATGCGCTCCATCATGATGCCCTTGTGCAGGCGGATCGGCCGTAAGCCGGTCGGCTCGCCTATCACAGCGGCGCGGCCCAGCGGCCGTCCTGCTTGCGCCAGGGCACGGGCGCCAGACATCGAACTTTCTTCATCACAGGTGGCGAGGATCAGCAGCGGCTGCTGGAAGCGTTGCTCCAGCAAGGGTTGCACGGCTTCGATGATCAGGGCGAAAAAGCCCTTCATGTCGCAACTGCCCAGCCCCACCCAGCGGCCATCGGCTTCTGTCAGCTTGAGCGGGTCGGTCTGCCACAGTGCGGCGTCGAACGGTACGGTATCGCTGTGCCCGGCCAGTACCAGGCCGCCGGGGCCGCTGCCATAGCTGGCGAGCAGGTTGAATTTGCCGGGGGCGACTTGCTGCACATCGCAGACAAAGCCGAGGTCGCCGAGCCAACTGGACAGCAGCTCGATCACCGCACGGTTGGACTGGTCCCAATGCGCCTGGGTGCAGCTCACCGACGGCGCGGCGATCAGGGCAGCGAATTGCTCTTTGAAGGAAGGCAGGGGCATCGGTTATCTCCGCAAGCGAGGCCCATCATAGGGCCATCGCTGGCAGAGATAAAACCGCGGAGGACATTCTTAGAATCTGTTTACGATCTAGCGAGCTAGAGCCCTGCAAGGCAAAAACAGGCGAGGAAGCGGAGTGTACGAGTTGTACATGAGCATTCCGAGCCTGTTTTTAACGCCGCAGGGCCGACGCGTAGCAGATCGTAGAGAGGTTCTTAGAGGAAAATGCCGCGCAGGATATAGAAGAAGATAATCGACAGCGCTGCGCCCACCGGCAGGGTGATCAGCCAGGACATAAAGATCTTGCCGATCACGCCCAGGTTCAGCGCGCCGATACCACGCGCCAGGCCTACGCCGAGTACCGCGCCGACCAGGGTGTGGGTGGTGGATACCGGCAGGCCGATGGCCGAGGCGCCGACCACGGTGGTGGCGGTGGCCAGTTCGGCAGCGAAACCACGGCTTGGGGTCAGCTCGGTGATTTCCTTGCCGATGGTGGCGATCACTTTATAGCCGTAGGTGGCCAGACCAATAACGATGCCGATGGCGCCGAGCAGCAGCACCCAGGCCGGCAGCGCGGCTTTAGCCCCGACTGCTTCGCCGCCAGACTGGATCACCCCAACAATCGCCGCCAGTGGGCCGACCGCGTTGGCTACGTCGTTGGAGCCGTGGGCGAAGGCCATGGAGCAGGCGGTGAAGATCATCAGTACGGCGAAGACCTTCTCCACGCTGGCGTAGTGGAAGTCCTTGTCGGCCTCGACGTCGATCTTGATCCGGCTAAGCAGGGCGACGCCGAGCAGCATGACCAGGCCGCCAACGCCCAGCGAGAGGAGAAAGCCTTCGTTGCTGGAGAGGTTCAGGCCGATATGTTTGAGGCCCTTGGTCAGGGTCATGATGCTGACCATAAAACCGGTGGCGAACATATACAGCGGCACGAAGCGTTTGGCGTTGAGGAACGGATTGTCGGTGTCGATGATCAGCTTTTGCACGCTGACAAACAGGCCGAAGGCGACAATCCCGGAGAGTACCGGCGATACCACCCAACTGGCCACGATGGGGCCGACGCCGCCCCAGTTGACCGCGTCCATGGATACACCGACAGCGGCAAAACCTATCACCGCACCGACGATGGAGTGCGTGGTGGACACCGGCCAGCCGCGGGTTGAGGCGATCAGCAGCCAGGTGCCGGCTGCCAGCAGCGCCGACATCATGCCCAGGACCATCAGATCCGGGGTGATCATCGAGGCATCGACGATACCGCTCTTGATGGTTTCGGTGACCTGGCCACCGGCCAGATAGGCACCGGCGAACTCGAAGACCATGGCGATCAGGATCGCCTGTTTGATGGTCAGGGCCTTGGAGCCCACCGAAGTACCCATGGCGTTAGCCACGTCATTGGCGCCCACGCCCCAGGCCATGAAAAAGCCGAAGAGACAGGCAAGCAGCAGCAATACGAGGCCGTAGTCCGCAATCAGAGACATAAATAATTAATCCGTAGATTCCAGAAAGGACACTGGCGCTTAGCGCGCCAGCAGTTGTTCCAGTCGGTTGCCGACACGTTCGGCACGGTCGGCTACGTCGCCGATCCATTCGATGATCTTGTAGAGGAACATCACATCGACAGGGGGAAGGTCCTTTTCCAGTTTGAACAGCGCACGGCGGACTTCGATTTGCATCTTGTCGGTGTCGCGTTCGATTTGTTCCAGCTCCATGACCATGGATTCGACCAGCGCCGCTTCACGGCCACCAAAGCCGGTTTCCAGTAGTTCGTCGAGCTCGTTCATGGCTTTCAGCGCCTGGGCGCTGGCATCCACGGTACGTTGTACAAAGGCGCGCATCAGCGGCTGCAGCGCCTGCGGAATGGCCATTTCGCGGCCCAGCATGAGGCCGGCGATGTCCTTGGCGCGGTTGGCGACTTTGTCCTGTACACTCAGCAGCTCAAGCAGATCCGAGCGCGGTACGGGCAGGAACAGGCTCTTGGGCAGGTGCAGACGCACGCTTTTCTTGAGCTTGTCGGCCTCATGTTCGAGGCTAGCCATTTCCTGTTGTACCTGTTCCACCTTGGCCCAATCTTCCACCATCACGGCTTCGAAGAAGGGCACCAGATTGGCTGCGCACTCGTGGGCTTTGGCAAAGTGTTTTTGCATCGGCCCAATCGGTGAACGGCCAAACAGGCTGGCAAATGGATTGACTGGCATAGGGTGAACCCCGGCGTTAAGAAGGCGGCAAGTATACGGATCACTCGGGACGCCCGCCAGTTCGTGTCATCGGGTGGTAATAATTTGATGGTATTGGCCCCGGCCGGGGCTGTTGCATAGTAAAGGCATCAGAGGTCGCGGCATGACATTCGCCCAATTGAAACGCTACTGGCATATCGAGCTGCTCGGCGGCGCGCACAAACGCTTTTCCTGGCGGCGCTTGCTGGTCAAGTACCGTCAGCGTTCGCGTTATCGCTATCTATTCTGGTACCGCTTCGCGCAATTTCTTCACCAGTGCGACTCGAAGTTCTGGCGCAATCGCGCCCGCCGTCTGAGCGACCGTCTCAGCGAGCGCTTCGGCATCGAGATCCCGCTGGATACGCAAATAGGCGAAGGCCTGTTCATTCCCCATCCGGTCGGCATTGTGATTACCCGCAAGGCGGTGATCGGCAGGAATTTCAGCATCTTCCAGAACTGCACCATCGGCCAGAAGCATGACGAGGCCGGCTCGATCGTGATCGGCGATAACGTCAGCGTAGGGGCCAACGCCTGTATCATTGGCGATAATCTACGCATCGGCGACGACGTCACCATCGCCGCGGCCTCGTTCGTCAATAAAGACATCCCCGACCGGCACACCCATATCAGCCTCTACACGTCGAGACTGCTCGAGAACAAAACCGACTACTCGCCGATTAGTACGCCGCACTCGCGTAAGGCGCGCGACAGTTCGGCCAGCTGAATTCACGTATCCAGACCTAGAGTCCCATGAACAAAGAAACCGAAATCAAACTGCGGGTAAGCCGTGCAACTCTGGCCGCCCTGCGTGATCACCCGTTGCTGAAGAAGCGCAACAAGAGTGGTTGGGAGCAGCGCGAACTGTTCAATCAGTACTTCGACACCCCCGAGCGTGATCTGGCTGCCGCCAAGGTGGCCCTGCGCGTTCGCCGTGATGGCGAGCAGTTTATCCAGACCCTGAAAACCCGCGGGCAGAGCGTGGCCGGTTTGTCCGAGCGCAATGAGTGGGACTGGAACCTGGCCAAGGTCAAGCTGGACCTGAAAAAACTCGATGACAGCTGCTGGCCGGCGGCCCTGGCCGAACTGGACAAGAAGCAGCTGGTGCCGATCTTCACCACCGACTTTATCCGTGAGAAGGCGGAAATCGCCTGGGGTCGTGGCAAGGCCCGCGTGGTGATCGAAGCTGCGCTGGACCTGGGCAAGGTGATTGCCGGCGAAGGCGAAGAGGAAATCTGTGAGCTGGAACTGGAGCTGCGTCAGGGCGAGCCTGAGGCGCTGCTGGAGTTGGCTGCCGAGCTGGCGGCTGACCTGGCGCTGATGCCTTGCGATATCAGCAAGGCCGAACGCGGTTATCGCCTGTTCGATGCCAGCAGCTACAGCCTGAGCCTGCCGGCGCCGAGCCTGAGCGCGGAGACCAGTCTGGATGACAGCGTTGCCGCACTGGGCTGGCACCTGCTGGGCAGCAGCCAGCGTCTGGCCGAGCAGTACCGCTTCAATGGGCATTGGCGCTTGCTGGTCGAGTGGTTGGAGCAGCTGATCGGTCTGCGCGCGCTGCTCAGTAGCCTGGGTCAGGCCGCGCCGCGTGCCAGCAGCCATGCCCTGCGCGAATTGTTGGATGCCTTGCTGCTGGAATGGCGTCCGCGCCTGCTGGCCGGTCAGGACGATGACAGTCTGCGCAAGAACGCTCCGGCGCTGTTCGCCGCTGAGCTGCAAGGCAATCGCTGGGGGCTGTTCTCGCTGAACTTGTCACGCTGGTTGCTGGCGCGCAGCTGGACGGTGGCGCGCAACAACCGTGGCAATCGCCAGGGCGCTGCGCCGCTGGGCAACTGGCTGCCGACCCTGATTGCCGAGGAAGGTACCACCCTGCAGCTGCGCCGTTATCAGCAGCAGCCGGAAGATCTGGCCGAACAGCTGCCGCGCATCGAGCGCCTGCTGGTCTGGCTGCATCTGGCCCGCGAGGTGTTGGACGTGGCGGAAGTCGACCGTCTGTACGGTGAGCTGAACAAGCTGGCGGAACTGGCCAATCAGCCCATCGACCCTGAAGTACTGGCTGCGCGCAAGGCGCAGCTGCTGACCATCGGTTCGTTAAAGGCCTGGCGTCAGCTGGTCAAGTAACTGCCCTGCCTTCTGTGGGAGGCGCTTTAGCGGCGAGCTGTTTTGTTCTGTCGCGGCTACGACTGCATGGATGCAGGAGGTAGTGCGAAGCAGGATGCCCGAGCCGAAAGCCCCTCCCACATATCTGTTTTTCATTCAACTGCCATCACGAAAGCGTGTCCATACGGCATCGCGGGTCGCGCTGTGTTTTTCCGGCAGGGTTTCCAGCGGGTGCAGGCGGCGTTTGGTGTCGCGGTCCGGGTAGAGATCCGGCTGATTGCGCAGGGTCTCGTCGAGAAACTCGCGGGAATCGGCGTTGCCGCTGGGGTACAGGGTTTCGGCGGTGATCAGTGCGGCAACCTTGGGTTGCATCAGGTAATCGATAAAGCGGTGCGCCAGGTCGACGCGCTTGGCGCTGCTGGGAATCACCAGGTTGTCGATAAACAGGATCGAACCCTCATCCGGCACTAGAAAGCGCACGGGCTGACCGGCATCCGCTGCGGCCAGTGCATCACCGACCCAGGCCATGGCCACGCACAGCTTGCCCTGGTTGAGGTCGTCGATATAACGCTCGCTGTCGACGTAGCGCAGGTTCGGCCGCAAGTCATCCAGCACCTGGCTGGAGCGCTCGATGCGGCTCGGTGCGCTGCGCGCCAGGCTCCGGCCCTGGTAGTTGAGCAGCAGGGTCAGGGTCTCGTCAGGAGCGTCCAGCACGCTGATGCCGCAAGTGGCCAGGCGCGAACTCTGCTCGGCATCGAACAGTAGGCTCCAGCTATTGGGCAGCGGCCCGCCAAAGGCTGCTTCGGCCTGTGGTGTGTTGATCGCCAGGCCGACTGCGCCCCACAGGTAGGGCAGTGCATGGCGGTTGGCCGGGTCGAGGGCGACCAGGGTGCTGAGCAGCTGCTTGTCGAGGTGCTTGCGGTTGGGCAGCAGGTTGAAATCCAGCGGCTGCAGGGTACCGCTTTTGATCATCGCCGGTAGGGCGTCATGTGACGGCACGGCCACGTCGATGGCTTCGCCGCTGGCCAGTAGCGCTGCCAGTTCATCGGCGGTGCTGTAGGTGTGGTAGTCGACGCGGATGCCGGTTTCAACCTCGAAATCCTTGAGCACCTGTGGGGCGATATAGTCGTTCCAGTTGTAGACGCGAATCACCTCTTCGGCGCTGGCCAGCAGCGGCGTCAGGGCAAGCAGCAGTGAGGCAAACAGGCGAGGCATGGAGATCTCCTGAATAGGGTGATGGCGCGTCAGCAGGAATGCGCGGCGCAGGTTGCCCGTCATCGCGCCGAGGCGTGAATAAAGGGCAGGTGCTGTGCAGCGTGTGGAATAGAAAACGCCGGCTCAAAGGCCGGCGTTTGGGTGTTGCATCAAACCGTGTGCAAGTACCAGTTGTATTCGAGGTCGGAGATCGAGTTTTCAAACTCGGCCAGCTCGCTTTCCTTGCAGGCGACAAAGATATCGATGTATTTCGGGTCGATATAACGCGCCAGCACTTCACTGTCGTCCAGCTCGCGCAGGGCATCGCGCAGGTTGTTCGGCAGGCTTTGTTCGTTCTGCTCGTAGGAGTTGCCTTCTACCGGTGCGTTTGGCTCGATCTTGTTGGTCAGGCCATGGTGTATGCCTGCCAGCACGGCTGACATCAGCAGGTAAGGGTTGGCGTCGGCGCCGGCCACGCGGTGCTCGATGCGCACGGCGTCGGCCGTGTCATTGGGTACGCGCAGCGCTACGGTGCGGTTATCGATGCCCCAGCACGGCGAGTTCGGCACATAGTACTGTGCGCCGAAACGACGGTAGGAGTTGACGTTCGGGCAGAGGAAGGCCATCGAGGCTGGCATGGTTTCCAGCACGCCGCCAATGGCGTGGCGCAGGGCGTCGTTCTGTACCGGGTCGTCGCAGGCAAAGATGTTGTTGCCCTGCTTGTCGAGAATCGAGATATGCACGTGCAGCCCGTTACCCGCCTGATTGGGGTAGGGCTTGGCCATGAAGGTGGTGTCCATCTCATGGTCGTAGGCGATGTTCTTGATCAGGCGCTTGAGCAGCAGCGCGTGGTCGCAGGCCTTGATCGGGTCGGCGACGTGGTGCAGGTTGACCTCGAACTGCGCCGGGGCGCTTTCCTTGACGATGGCGTCAGCAGGGATGCCCTGCTCCTTGGCGCCTTCGAGGATGTCCTGCAGGCATTCGGCATATTCGTCGAGGTCATCGATCAGGTACACCTGGGTCGACTGCGGGCGCTTGCCCGACAGTGGCGACAGCGGCGGCTGTGGGCGACCGTTCACGTTGGCCTGGTCGATCAGGTAGAACTCGATTTCAAAGGCTGCGCAAATGGTAAGGCCCAGTTCGTCGAACTTCGCAACCACCTGGCGCAACACTTCCCGTGGGTCGGCAAAGAACGGCTCGCCTTCCATTTCATGCATGGTCATCAGCAGTTGCGCGGTTGGGCGCTTCTGCCATGGCTCATTGCACAGGGTGTTGGGGATGGGAAAGCAGACACGGTCGGCGTCGCCGATATCCAGACCCAGGCCGGTGCTTTCCACCGTCGAGCCGTTGATGTCCAGGGCGAATAGAGAAGCCGGGAGATTAATGCCGCGTTCGTAAACCTTATGCAGGCTCGCACGCTCGATACGCTTGCCGCGCACCACACCATTCATATCTGCGATCAGAAGGTCGACGAACAGGACCTCAGGATGTTTCTTAAGGAACGCGTTCGCTTCATTAAGCTGAACGGCACGCGGGGGTACCGACATGATGCAACACCTTTTTTGTTAAAAATATCAATCATGCAACTGCACGGGTGTGAGTCAATCTTAAACACCAGATGCTGTCAAGAGAGGCGCATTTTGCCCCAAAAGGGGGCTTGATGGCCAGTTTTAGGGCATTACAGGGCACTGCAGCCCTGCTGGAAGCCTTGTCTGCCGGGGTGCTCAGTCGGGTGTGTTCAATTTTTTACATGACTATTGTGAAAAAAAATGAACAAGGCTAAGCTCGGTCGAAACCCATAACAGCAATAAAACGGGTGTCTCATGTCGCGCCAGCCGATTATCGGCGTTAGTGCCTGCACCAAGCAGATCGGGCACAACATCTACCACACCGCAGGCGATAAATACTTGCAGGCCATCGTTCAGGTGGTTGGCGGTATGCCCGTGATCATTCCCGCGCTGGGTGAGCAGCTTGATCAGGCTTACCTGTTGCAGCACCTCGATGGCCTGGTGTTTACCGGCTCGCCATCCAACGTTGAACCGCACCACTATGCGGGTGACGCCAGCGAACCCGGCACCGCCCATGACCCGGCGCGTGACAGTACAACCCTTCCCTTGATTAAAGCAGCAATTGCCGCCGGTATCCCGGTGCTCGGCATTTGTCGCGGCTTTCAGGAGATGAACGTGGCCTTCGGTGGTGCGTTGCACCAGCGTGTGCACGAGGTTGATGGGCTGATGGATCACCGCGAACCCGGTGATCTGCCTGCAGAACAGCAATATGGCCTGCGTCACGCGCTGCATGTGCAGCCGGGCGGGCTGCTCGCCGGCATCGGCTTGCCGGGCGAGATTCAAGTCAATTCCATTCATGGCCAGGGCGTTCAGCGTCTGGCGCCGGGCCTTCACGTAGAAGCACTGGCGCCTGACGGGTTGATCGAAGCCTTCTCCGTCGAAGGTGCCAAAAGCTTCGCCTTGGGGGTGCAATGGCACCCTGAATGGCAGGTACGATCCAACCCGAATTATCTCGCCATCTTCCAGGCCTTTGGTGAGGCTTGCAGGAAGACGGCGGGGCAACGCTGAGCTGACTATATATAGGTCGGCTCTAACCAACCCTGAGGTCTCTATGAGCACCAAATTAGACCAGCTTTCGAGCTGGCTGAAAGAACGCAAAATCACCGAAGTTGAATGCCTGATCAGCGATCTTACCGGCATTGCCCGTGGCAAGATTTCGCCGACCAACAAGTTCCTCGACGAGAAGGGCATGCGCCTCCCCGAGAGTGTGCTGCTGCAAACCGTGACCGGCGACTACGTCGAGGACGACATCTATTACGACCTGCTCGACGAGGCGGACATCGACATGTTCTGCCGCCCGGACGAGAACGCCGTGTTCCTCGTGCCTTGGGCCATCGAGCCGACTGCGATGGTGATTCACGACACCTTCGACAAGCAGGGCAACCCGATCGAGCTGTCGCCGCGCAACATCCTCAAGAATGTGCTCAAGCTCTACGCTGACAAGGGCTGGAAACCAATCGTCGCGCCGGAAATGGAGTTCTACCTGACCAAACGCAACAGCGACCCGGACTTCCCCCTGGTCGCGCCGATGGGCCGTTCCGGGCGTCCGGAAGTGGGCCGTCAGTCGTTCTCCATCGATGCTGCCAACGAATTCGATCCGCTGTTTGAAGACGTCTACGACTGGTGCGAAATCCAGGGCCTGGACCTCGATACGCTGATCCACGAAGACGGCCCGGCGCAGATGGAAATCAATTTCCGGCATGGCGAGGCCCTGCACCTGGCCGACCAGATCACCGTGTTCAAGCGCACCATGCGTGAAGCGGCGCTCAAGCACGACGTGGCCGCCACCTTTATGGCCAAGCCGATCACCGATCAGCCGGGCAGCGCGATGCACATTCACCAGAGCGTGGTGGACATCAAGACCGGACAGAACCTGTTCTCCAATGCCGACGGCAGCATGAGCGAACTCTTCATGCACCATATCGGTGGCCTGCAGAAGTACATCCCTGAGCTGCTGCCGCTGTTCGCACCGAACGTCAACTCGTTCCGCCGCTTCCTGCCGGACACCTCGGCGCCGGTAAACGTCGAGTGGGGCGAAGAAAACCGCACCGTGGGCCTGCGTGTACCGGAAGCCACGCCGCAGAACCGCCGCGTGGAAAACCGCCTGGCCGGTGCCGACGCCAACCCGTATCTGGTGCTCGCCGCCTCCCTGTTGTGCGGCTATATGGGCATGGTC
Organism: Pseudomonas sp.; assembly: GCF_030684895.1. Taxonomy (GTDB): domain Bacteria; phylum Pseudomonadota; class Gammaproteobacteria; order Pseudomonadales; family Pseudomonadaceae; genus Aquipseudomonas. The sequence goes on from NZ_JAUXXP010000046.1 coordinate 111,324, forward strand.
GACGGCTTGCAGCCGAGCGTCCCGGTCAAGGGCCGTGGTTATGAGCGGCGCAACCTGCGCCTGCCGATCACCATCGAGCACGCGCTGGAGCGCATGGAAGCCTGTAAGGATGCGGAGAAGTACCTGGGTGACAAGTTTATGCGTGGCTATGTCGCGGTAAAACGCGCCGAGCACGAGAACTACAAGCGGGTCATCAGTTCCTGGGAGCGTGAGTTCCTGCTTTTGTCGGTGTAACAGTCCGGTGGCTGGTGCGGGTATTCCTGCGCCAGCCGCTAAGAATTTTTATCGGGCTGCTGTAACCCGCAGCCTGTGTAAACAAGGTGTTGTTATGAACAGTCAAGTGACCAACCCGAAAACCCGCGAGTGGCAGGCCATGAGCCGCGATCACCATCTCGCGCCGTTCAGCGATTTCAAACAGCTGGCGGAAAATGGGCCGCGCATCATCACCAAGGCCGACGGCGTGTACCTGTGGGACAGCGAGGGCAACAAGATCCTCGATGCCATGGCCGGGCTCTGGTGTGTGGCGATTGGTTATGGTCGCAAGGAACTGGCAGACGCCGCCGCGAAACAGATGCAGGAGCTGCCCTACTACAACATGTTCTTCCAGACCGCCACGCCGCCCGCGCTGGAACTGGCCAAGGCGATTTCCGAGCTGGCCCCGGCGGGCATGAACCATGTGTTCTTCACCGGTTCGGGTTCGGAAGGTAACGACACCATGCTGCGCATGGTGCGCCATTACTGGGCGATCAAGGGCCAGCCGAACAAGAAGGTGATCATCAGCCGGGTTAACGGCTACCACGGCTCCACCGTGGCCGGTGCCAGCCTGGGCGGCATGAAGTACATGCACGAGCAGGGCGACCTGCCGATTCCGGGCATTGTGCATATCCCGCAGCCTTACTGGTTCGGTGAGGGCGGCGACATGAGCCCCGAAGCGTTCGGTATCTGGGCCGCCGACCAGCTGGAGCAGAAGATCCTCGAAGTCGGCGAAGAGAATGTCGCCGCCTTTATTGCCGAGCCGATCCAGGGGGCGGGCGGGGTGATCATCCCACCGGACAGCTACTGGCCGCGCATCCGCGAAATCCTCGCCAAGTACGACATTCTGTTTGTTGCCGATGAAGTGATCTGCGGTTTCGGCCGTACCGGCGAATGGTTCGGCAGCGACTATTTCGGTAATACGCCGCACATGATGACCATCGCCAAGGGCCTGACCAGCGGCTACATCCCCATGGGCGGGCTGATCGTGCGCGACGATATTGTCGAGGTGCTCAACCAGGGTGGCGACTTCAACCACGGCTTTACCTATTCCGGGCACCCGGTGGCCGCTGCGGTGGCCCTGGAAAACCTGCGCATCCTGCGTGAAGAGAAGATTGTTGAGCGAGTCAAGGCAGAAACGGCACCGTATTTGCAAAAGCGTCTACGTGAGCTGGCCGACCACCCGCTGGTCGGTGAAGTGCGCGGCGTTGGCATGCTGGGCGCCATTGAGCTGGTGCAGGACAAAGCCAGCCGTACGCGTTTCGCCGCCGATGTCAGCGTTGGCATGGTATGCCGCAAGCACTGCTTTACTAACGGTCTGATCATGCGCGCGGTGGGCGACACCATGATCATTTCGCCGCCGCTGGTAATCAGCTTTGCTGAGATCGACGAACTGCTGGAAAAGGCCCGTAAATGCCTCGACCTGACCGCTGCGGAGGTGCTGGTTTAAGGTTTAATAATCTTTGGTTTCAGATGCTTACGTCTGAAAGTTGTCAACCGGGGGTGACCTTGCCAGACTGCGCCAGTGCGTAGGTCAGGCTCGCCGGAAGGTGCTGCAGATGGCTGCGCATCTTCCGGAAACGACTACAACAACAGGAGCTGTACGCATGAACACATTCGGCAAAACCCTTCTCGCGTTGTCCCTTGCTGGGGCTGTGGTAAGTGCCGCGCACGCGGATAACAAGGTCCTGCACGTTTACAACTGGTCCGACTACATCGCAGAAGACACCCTCGACAACTTCCAGAAGGAAACCGGCATCAAGGTCGTCTACGACGTCTTTGACAGCAACGAAACCCTGGAAGCCAAACTGCTGGCCGGCAGCTCCGGTTATGACATCGTGGTGCCGTCCAACCCGTTCCTGGCCAAGCAGATCAAGGCCGGTGTGTTCCAGAAGCTGGATAAGTCCAAGCTGTCGAACTGGGAAAACCTCGACAAGGGCCTGCTCAAGGCACTCGACCCGAGCGACCCAGGCAATCTGTATTCGATCCCTTACATGTGGGGCACCATCGGCATCGGTTACAACGTCGACAAGGTCAAGGCGGCACTGGGCGAAGACGCTCCGGTCAATTCCTGGGACCTGGTGTTCAAACCGGAAAACATTGCCAAGCTGAAAGACTGCGGCGTGTCCTTCCTTGATTCGCCGACCGAAATCATCCCGGCGGCGCTCAACTACCTGGGCTTCAAACCGGACAGCACCGATGCTGGCGAGCTGAAGAAAGCCGAAGAGCTGTTCCTCTCGATCCGCTCCTCGACGTCCTACTTCCACAGCTCCAAGTACATCGGCGACCTGGCCAACGGCAATATCTGTGTGGCCATCGGCTACTCGGGTGACCTGTACCAGTCCAAGTCCCGTGCTGAAGAAGCCAAGAACGGCGTGAACATCTCCTACAGCATCCCCAAAGAAGGTGCTGGCAGTTTCTTCGACATGATGGCCATTCCGGCTGACGCGAAAAACGTCGAAGCCGCTCACGTGTTCCTCAACTACCTGCTCAAGCCAGAGGTCATGGCCAGCATCACCAACTTCGTGCAGTTCCCCAACGGTAACGCCGCGGCCACCCCGCTGGTTGACGAGGCGCTGCGCACCGATCCGGGCATCTACCCGGACGCGGCCACCATGGCCAAGATCTACACCTTCCCGGATCTGCCAGCGAACGCGCAGCGCGCAATGAACCGCAGCTGGACCAAGATCAAATCGGGTCGCTGATGCCATAACGGCAAAAGGCCATAGCCCTAACGGTGTGCGGCGGGTTGCTCCGCCGCATGCACCCACAACAATAAGGAAGCTCCTATGCGTCGTACCCCACTTCTGGCCGGCCTGTTGGCCGCCGCCGTCAGTATCAGCGCCGTTCAAGCCGCTGAGCCTGTGGTCAATGTCTATAACTGGTCTGACTATATCGGCGAAACCACCCTGGCCGATTTCCAGAAGGCTACTGGCATCAAAGCCATGTACGACGTGTTCGATTCCAACGAAACCCTGGAAGGCAAACTGCTGGCGGGCCGTTCCGGCTACGACATCGTGGTGCCGTCCAACCATTTCCTCGGCAAGCAGATCAAGGCGGGCGCGTTCCAGAAGCTCGACCGCAGCCTGCTGCCGAACTGGGAAAACCTTGACCCGGCGTTGCTTAAGCAGCTGGACGTCAATGACCCCGGTAACCTGTATTCGGTGCCGTACCTGTGGGGCACCAATGGCATTGGCTACAACGTGGCCAAGATCAAGGAAGTACTCGGGGTCGACGAGATCGACTCCTGGGCCACGCTCTTCGAGCCAGAGAACCTGAAGAAGCTCAACGCCTGCGGCGTCGCCTTTATGGATTCTCCCGATGAGATGTTTCCTGCCGTACTCAACTACCTGGGCCTCGATCCGCGCAGCACCAATCCAGAGGACTACAAGAAGGCCGAGGCCAAGCTGATGGCCGTGCGTCCTTACGTCACCTACTTCCATTCCTCGAAGTACATCGGCGACCTGGCCAACGGCGACATCTGTGTGGCGTTCGGCTATTCCGGCGACGTCTTCCAGGCGGCTGCGCGTGCCGAGGAAGCGGGCAAGGGCATCGAGATTGCCTACAGTATTCCCGAGGAAGGCGCCAACCTGTGGTTCGACCTGATGGCCATTCCGGCCGATGCGAAGAACGTCAAGCAAGCGCACGCCTTTATCAACTACCTGCTCGACCCAGCGGTGATCGCCAAGGTCAGCGACTACGTCGGCTACGCCAACCCCAACCTCAAGGCGGGCGAGCTGATGAACCAGGACGTGCGTAACGATCCGGCGATTTATCCATCGCAGGCCGTGTTGGACAAACTCTACATCTCTGCTGAGCTGCCACCAACGATCCAGCGCGGCATGACGCGCGCCTGGTCGAAGATCAAGTCAGGCCGTTAAGCGGAAGCTGAAACACAGCGTACGGCAGGCCTGGCCTGACCGTACGGCCCGCTGCGCCATGCGCGGCAGATTTTATTCGGGTCAGTGACCCAATTCTTGCGGGAGTTTTGGTAATGGCAGTTGCTTCCAGTGCCTATAAAAAGGTTCTCGAGGGTGATCAGCAACCGAAAGAGGTGCTGGTCAAGATCGAGCGTGTGACCAAGAAATTTGATGAAACCATCGCCGTTGATGACGTGTCGCTGACGATCAATAAGGGTGAAATCTTCGCCCTGCTCGGCGGCTCCGGCTCGGGTAAATCGACCCTGCTGCGCATGCTCGCCGGCTTCGAGCGTCCGACCGAAGGGCGCATTCTGCTCGACGGTGAAGACATTACCGACCTGCCGCCGTACGAGCGGCCGATCAACATGATGTTCCAGTCCTACGCGCTGTTCCCGCACATGAGCGTGGCGGACAACATCGCCTTCGGCCTCAAGCAGGACAAACTGTCGAAAGCCGAAATCGACGCCCGCGTCGAAGAGATGCTCAAGCTGGTGCACATGACCCAGTACGCCAAGCGCAAGCCGCATCAGCTTTCCGGCGGCCAGCGTCAGCGCGTGGCCCTGGCTCGTTCGCTGGCCAAGCGGCCGAAGCTGCTGCTGCTCGACGAACCCATGGGTGCTCTGGACAAGAAGCTGCGTTCGCAGATGCAGCTTGAGCTTGTCGAGATCATCGAGCGGGTCGGCGTGACCTGCGTGATGGTGACCCACGACCAGGAAGAGGCCATGACCATGGCCCAGCGCATCGCCATCATGCACCTGGGCTGGATCGCCCAGATCGGCAGCCCGGTGGACATCTACGAAACCCCAACCAGCCGTCTGGTCTGCGAATTTATCGGCAACGTCAACCTGTTCGACGGCCAGGTGGTCGAGGACATGGAAGGCCACGCGCTGATTGCCAGCCCCGATCTGGAACGCAATATCTACGTCGGCCACGGCGTCAGCACCTCGGTGCAGGACAAGAGCATCACCTACGCCATTCGCCCGGAAAAACTGCTGGTTACCACCGAGCAGCCAAGCTGCGAATACAACTGGTCGCGCGGTACCGTGCACGACATCGCCTACCTTGGCGGCCACTCGGTATTCCACGTGCTGCTGCCAAGCGGCAAGGTGGTGCAGTCCTTTGTTGCCAACGCCGAGCGGCGTGGTGCCCGACCTACCTGGGACGATGAAGTGTTCGTCTGGTGGGAGGACGATAGCGGGGTGGCATTGCGCTCATGAACATTATCCGAAGCATCAGCCGCCGTATGCCCAAGGGCCGGCACCTGGTTATCGGGGTGCCGTTCCTCTGGCTGTTCCTGTTCTTTATGTTGCCGTTCTTCATCGTGCTGAAGATCAGCTTCGCCGAAGCCGACGTGGCCATCCCGCCGTACACTGACGTGTACACCTGGGTGGAAAACAAATTCACCCTGGTGCTCAACCTGGGTAACTACATCTTCCTCAGTGAGGATGCGCTGTACCTGGCGGCCTATATGGGCTCGCTAAAGATGGCCACGATCAGCACCCTGCTCTGCCTGGTTATCGGCTTCCCGATGGCCTACGCCATTGCCCGTGCCGACAAGGACAAGCAGATGGTCCTGTTGCTGCTGATCATGATGCCGACCTGGACGGCGATCCTGATCCGTGTGTATGCCTGGATGGGCATCCTCAGTAACAACGGCCTGCTCAACGCCTTCCTGATGTGGCTGGGGCTAATCAACGAGCCGCTGCAGATCCTCAACACCAACCTGGCGGTGTACATCGGTATCGTCTATTCGTACCTGCCCTTTATGATCCTGCCGCTGTTCGCCAACCTGGTAAAACACGACCAGAGCCTGCTGGAAGCGGCCGCGGACTTGGGGTCGAGCACCTACAACAGCTTCTGGAAAATCACCGTGCCGCTGGCCAAGAACGGCATCATTGCCGGTTGCATGCTGGTGTTTATCCCGGTGGTCGGTGAGTTCGTGATTCCGGAACTGCTCGGCGGCCCGGAGACCCTGATGATCGGCAAGGTGCTGTGGCAGGAGTTCTTCAACAACCGCGACTGGCCGGTTGCCTCTGCTCTGGCTGTGGTGATGCTGGCGATCCTGATCGTGCCCATCATTCTGTTTAACCGCAACCAAGCTAAAGAAATGGAGGGTCGGCCATGAAGCAGTTCCCTGGCATAGCCTCCATCATTCTGTTTAACCGGCTTTCCACCCAGAATCGGGCCAAAGAGATGGAGGGTCGACCATGAAGCGTTTCAGTTTCTCCAACTTTATGCTGTGGGCCGGCCTGACCTTTATCTACCTGCCGATGCTGATTCTGGTCATCTACTCGTTCAACGCCTCGCGGCTGGTAACGGTGTGGGGCGGCTGGTCGCTGAAGTGGTACGTCGGCCTGCTCGACAACACCCAGCTGATGAACTCGGTGATGCGCTCGCTGGAAATCGCCTGCTACACCGCGATTGCCGCCGTAGCGCTGGGCACCATGGCCGCCTTCGTGCTGACCCGCGTCACCCGCTTCAAGGGGCGCACGCTGTTCGGTGGCCTGGTTACCGCACCGCTGGTGATGCCCGAGGTGATCACCGGTCTGTCGCTGCTGCTGCTATTCGTGGCCATGGCCCAGCTGATCGGCTGGCCTGCCGAGCGTGGCGTGCTGACCATCTGGATCGCCCACACCACCTTCTGTTCTGCCTACGTGGCCGTGGTGGTGTCGTCGCGCTTGCGTGAGCTGGATCTGTCCATCGAAGAAGCGGCCATGGACCTGGGCGCCAAGCCGTGGAAGGTGTTCTTCCTGATCACCATCCCGATGATTGCGCCTTCGCTGGCGGCCGGCGGCATGATGTCCTTCGCCCTGTCGCTGGACGATCTGGTACTCGCCAGCTTCGTCTCCGGGCCGGGTTCGACCACCCTGCCGATGGAAGTCTTCTCTGCCGTGCGTCTGGGCGTGAAGCCGGAAATCAACGCCGTGGCCAGTCTGATTCTGCTGGCAGTGTCACTTGCCACCTTCCTGGTGTGGTTCTTCGCCCACCGTGCCGAAGAGAAGCGTAAGAAGGCCCTGCAGCAGGCCATGGATGAAACCACCGGTGCCGCGCTGATGAACGGCCCGGACAGCCGTCGTGACCCATCCCAGGTGCATGCCTGATCGCACCCCGGCGTAACCCACAAGGGCCGCATTAGCGGCCCTTGTGCATTCTGCGGCAGTACTGGCCAGTCATCCGCCCTGCGGTTGCGCCGGCTGCCGATCTTGGTTACAACCTGCGCTATACCTCGCTCGGATTGCCTGCCATGACCGACTCGAACAGCGCCGACAGCGCGGTGTACAAGACCCTGCTGGAGTCGACCAAGGCCATCCCCTGGAAGATCGACTGGGCCAGCATGACCTTCGCCTATATCGGCCCGCAGATCGAAACCCTGCTCGGTTGGCCGCAGGCCAGCTGGGTCAGCGCCAACGACTGGGCCGAGCGCATGCACCCCGAAGACCGCGACAGCGTGGTGGCTTTCTGCGTGTCACAGTCCCAGGCCGGCACCGACCATGAAGCCGACTACCGCGCCCTGACTCGCGATGGCGACTACGTGTGGATTCGCGATGTGGTGCACGTACTGCGCAATGAGGCTGGCGAAGTCGAGTCGCTGATCGGCTTTATGTTTGATATCAGCCAGCGCAAGCAGACCGAGCAGCAGCTGCTGCAATTGCAGCAACAGCTCGAAGAGCTGTCCTACCTCGACGGCCTCACCGGTGTGGCCAACCGGCGCATGTTCGACAGCCGCCTGCAGGTGGAGTGGAGCAACGCCCAGCGCACCGGTCAGCCACTGTCACTGATCCTGCTGGATATCGACTATTTCAAGGAATACAACGACCACTACGGCCATATCCAGGGCGACGATTGCCTAAAAAGCGTCGGCCAGGCTTTGAGCGGCGCAGCCGTGCGCCCGCGTGATCTGATGGCCCGCTATGGCGGTGAAGAGTTTGTTCTGCTGCTGCCGGAAACCGATGCCCAGGCCGCCGCCCAGGTCGCCGAGCGCTGCCGCCAGCTGATTCGCGAGCAGAATATCCAGCACGCCCACTCTCAGGTCAGCCCACTGCTGACCTTAAGCCTCGGCGTCGGCACCCTGACCCCCGGCCCGCTCGATCAGTCCCAGGCCTTTCTCGAAACCGTGGACCGCCTGCTCTACAAAGCCAAACACCAGGGCCGCAACTGCGCGGTGTTGGCCGCAGCGCCATAAGCCAGAGCGTAGGGTGGATGACGCTTTACCCATCCACCAGCCGCACAATCGTGGTGGATGAAAACAGCGTCATCCACCCTACAGTGCTCCGACATTTCAGGATTACATGACGCTAAGCGCTCTAGCGCTTGATGCGCAACGCCAGCAGGAAGATCAGCGTGGCGCTGATCACCAGGATATCCATGATGATCGCTGCAGCGGCCTTGCTCAGAAACGCCTGGCCATACACCAGCACCAGGGTGACGAAAATCGCCTTGCTCGTTGCCGCGATGGCGGCGCAGAAGGCACGGTGTTTTTCGTTCAGCGCGCCATACATCAGGATCACGCCCATCAAGCCAACCAGCGCTGACCAGCTGCGAATCACAAGGGATTCCAGCTGGCCGGTAAACGACACGCCAAACATCGACTCAAGCGCCGCCTGCGGCGCGAACAGGCCGTAGAACATGCTGGCGGTGAGCACGCCGGACACCAGCATCAGCCATTTGAAGTTGCCTAGTACAAAGTTCATACGTTCCCTCGTGTGTTGTGGTTGGTGTGCGTGGCGTTCAGCGTAGGTGGTTGTGGTGGCCGGAAGGCCGTTATTTAAACAAAGCTATGCGGCCGTTAAATGTTGCAGCTGTACTCGCGGACGCGTGGGGGCGGGCCATGCCCGCGATGTTTTCCCTGTCACCTAGATTTTGCGGGCAAGCCCGCTCCCACAAAGGCTAAATATGCATCCTGCATCAACCCGAAACAGCGGCCACTTTGGCCCGTGCCGCGTGCAGCTTCTTGTAGCTCTCAATCAAGCGCAGATGGCGGTCGAGGCCTTCGAGCTGCATGTTGGTTGGCGTCAGGCCGTGGAAGCGCACGCTGCCGTCCAGTGAACCCAGCACCGCATCCATCCGATCATTGCCGAACATGCGGCGGAAGTTGGGCTCGAAGTCGGCCATCTCCAGCTCATCGTCCATCTGTACTTCCAGCGCGGCATTGAGTGCCTGATAGAACAGGCCGCGCTCGACGGTGTTGTCGTTGTACTGCAGGAAGGCCTCGGTCAGCTCCTTGGCGTCGTCGTACTTCTTCAGCGCGAGGTTGATCAGTAGCTTCAGCTCCAGAATGGTCAGCTGGCCCCACACCGTGTTGTCGTCGAACTCGACGCCGATCAGCGTGGTGATATCGGTGTAATCGTCGACGTCGCTGTTTTCCAGATTGCGCAGCAGGGATTTCAGGCCGCGATCATTCAGGCTATGCAGGTTGAGGATATCGGCGCGGAACAGAAGCGCCTTGTTGGTGTTGTCCCAGATCAGATCCTCGACTGGATAAATCTCCGAATAGCCTGGCACCAGGATGCGACAGGCCGTGGCGCCCAGGTGCTCGTACACCGCCATATAGGCCTCTTTGCCCATGACCTCAAGAATGCCGAACAGGGTCGCGGCTTCCTCAGTGTTGGCGTGCTCGCCTTCGCTGGAGAAGTCCCACTCGACGAATTCGTAATCGGCCTTGGCGCTGAAGAAGCGCCACGACACCACGCCACTAGAGTCGATGAAATGCTCGACGAAGTTATTCGGCTCCATCAGCGCCTGGCTTTCAAAGGTTGGCGGCGGCAGGTCATTCAAACCCTCGAAGCTGCGGCCTTGCAGCAGCTCAGTCAGGCTGCGCTCCAGCGCCACTTCAAAGCTTGGGTGCGCGCCGAACGAAGCGAACACGCCGCCGGTGCGCGGGTTCATCAGGGTTACGCACATCACCGGGAATTCACCGCCGAGCGAAGCGTCTTTCACCAACACCGGAAAGCCCTGTGCTTCCAGGCCCTGAATGCCCGCGAGAATGGCCGGGTACTTGGCCAGCACCTCCTGCGGCACATCCGGCAGGCACAGCTCGCCTTCGAGAATTTCGCGCTTTACCGCGCGCTCGAAAATTTCCGACAGGCACTGCACCTGCGCCTCGGCCAGGGTGTTACCCGCGCTCATGCCGTTGCTCAGGAACAGGTTTTCGATCAGGTTGGAGGGGAAGTACACCACCTCACCATCGGACTGGCGCACAAAGGGTAGCGAGCAGATGCCGCGCAGGGTGTTGCCGGAGTTGGTGTCGTACAGGTGCGAGCCGCGCAGCTCGTCGTCCGGGTTGTAAATCGCCAGGCAGTAGTCGTCGAGAATCTCCGCCGGCAGTGCGTCCCTAGGGCCCGGTTTGAACCAGCGCTCGTCCGGGTAATGCACGAACGCAGCACCCGCGATCTCCTCGCCCCAGAACTGATCGTTGTAGAAGAAGTTGCAGTTCAGCCGCTCGATAAACTCGCCCAGCGCTGACGCCAGCGCGCCTTCCTTGGTCGCGCCCTTGCCGTTGGTAAAGCACATCGGCGAATGCGCATCGCGGATATGCAGCGACCACACGTTGGGCACGATATTGCGCCACGAGGCGATCTCAATCTTCATGCCGAGCTTGGCCATGATCCCCGACATATTGGCGATGGTTTCTTCCAGCGGCAGATCCTTGCCGAGGATGCGCGTGCCTTCGCCAGCCGTCAGCGCGGGTATCAGCAGCGCCTGGGCATCGGCATCGAGGTTGTCCACCTGCTCGATCACGAACTCCGGCCCGGCCTGCACCACCTTCTTTACCGTGCAACGGTCGATGGAGCGCAAAATGCCCAGGCGATCCTTCTCGGAAATATCCGCAGGCAGCTCGACCTGAATCTTGAAGATCTGCTGGTAGCGGTTTTCCGGGTCAACAATGTTGTTCTGCGACAGGCGGATGTTATCGGTGGGGATATTGCGCGTGTCGCAATACAGCTTCACAAAGTAAGCCGCGCACAGCGCCGATGAGGCCAGAAAGTAATCGAACGGCCCCGGCGCCGAGCCATCGCCCTTGTAGCGGATGGGCTGGTCAGCCACCACCGTGAAGTCATCGAACTTGGCTTCAAGTCGGAGGTTGTCGAGAAACTTGACCTTGATTTCCATGCGGGATTACCAGAATACGGGCTAAACGAATGGCCGCCATTATCCGGGTTTTCGGCGGGAAGTCTTGCGCGGCGCGGGTTAGCTCTGACGAGCGAGTAGTTCGTCTTGCGGCCGTTTCGGAAACACTGCCATTGAAATGCCGGCCTCAGCCTATGCGCCCAGCAGCGGCAAGTGCTTTACGCGCTGATACTGCAGTGCCAGCAGCAGGCAATGCCTGAGTGGCACCTGCTCAATATCCGTATCCAGAGGGATCACCACTGCTCTGTTGCCCTCATAGACGAACGCATCGCGGTAGATTTCCCTGAAGGTGGCTACCAGGCGCGTCTGGCAATGGAAGAACACCTTGATCGCATCCGGCTGTTTGGCTTTCCAGTCGATGCGAATCGGCGAACCGCCCTTGACCGAATAACTGGCCTCGGCCCACTTCAGCGTTTCCTCGACATCGCCCAGCTTGTACTCAGCGGCAATGGCCAGAATCAGCGCGCGTACCCGCTCAAGCTGCTGCCTAGCGGCTATCGGGTAACTATCAAATGTGGCCTGAATATCGGGGTTCATAGGTCGTCGTATGGCGTGCCAATAAGCGGCAGCGGCTGAATTTCCCGGGCCCTTGGCGGCTGTGATCAGCGCAGTGCTACAGCGTTGGCAGCGTTGCAGTGGGAATGTCGTCGGTATCGGTGATGATTTGGCGCTGCGGTATGTAATCAAGCAGCAGGTCTGTTTCCTTTTTGACCACCGAATAGCACTCGCACGTCAGCGCTTCCAGTTTTGGCCGATCAAGCACTTTGATCAAGCCGCGTGAATATGAAATCACGCCGAGTTGCTGCAACTTCAACGCAGCCTGGGTAACGCCCTCGCGGCGCACGCCGAGCATGTTGCCGATAAACTCCTGGGTCATGGTCAAGTGGTTGTGTGACAAGCGATCCATGGAGAGCAGCAACCAGCGGCAGAGCTGCTGGTCGATCGAGTGGTGCCGGTTGCAGACCGCCGTCTGCGAGACCTGCGTAATCAGTGCCTGCGTATAACGCAGCATCAGCATCAACAGCTGGCCGTGACGGTTGAACTCCTCTTTCACCCGCAGTCTGGGAAGCCGATAGGCGTAGCCGGCGCTTTGTACCAGCGAACGGCTCGGCGTGCTTTCCCCGCCCATCAGCAGGCTGATGCCGAGCAATCCCTCATTACCCACCACCAGGATGGCGGTCGACGCCCCGTTCTCCATCACGTATTGCAGCGAGACGATGGAGTCCGTCGGGAAGTAAACGTGACGCATCGGCCGTCGGGATTCATACAACACGGCGCGCAACGGTAATGGCACCAGTTCCAGGTGCGGAAACAACCGAGACTGCACCTCGGGCGACAAAGCTGCCAGAAGATGATTCTGCTGGGGTTCGGGCTGGGGTTTGGCGGACATTTCGGCGCTCTGCAACTGAATCGGTGGCGGTTACTCGCTCAAAGCGGCCTGAGCGTAAGTGATGACCCTGTGGATTCAGTGCAGCAGCCCACACAGGCTTGGGCTCTGCTAGCCCACATGAGACGAGCCCATGCGTGACCTTAGCAGTTCAGCGTGGCGGGAGTTGGCCGTTGGTTGTTTGGCCTAGTTGGCTGGGCTATTCAGGCTCTGCAGCAGGCGGTAATAGAAGCCGCTGGCATTGGCCAAGGTATCGATCCCCACGCGCTCATTGGTGCCGTGCATGCGCGGCAGGTCTTCGCGCTCCATCAGCAGGGGGCTAAAGCGGAAGATGTTATCGGTCAGCGGCTCGTAGTAGCGCGAGTCGGTGCCGCCGACGGTGAGGTTGGGGCTGACCAGGGTATTGCTGAAGCTCTGCCGGATCACTTCGGCGAAGGCTTTGTAGGCTGCGCCGTTGACGTCGGAGACCGCCGAGGGCTCGCGGCCGGCGGGCATGACTTTGACGCTGATCTGCTCATCCGCCACGGCGCTGCGTACATGTTCGGCCACGCTTTCGATGCTGTCGCGCGGGTGGATGCGCAGGTTGAGGGTGGCGCGGGCGCTGGGCGGCAGAACGTTTTCCTTGATGCCTGCGCGCAGCAGGGTCGGCGACAGCGAGGTTTGCAGCTGCGCGGCGCCGGCTGGCGAGGCGGCCAGTTGCTGTTCCACCAATGGGCCGAACAGCCAGAGGTTGGCGAAGATCAATCGATAACCGAAGGATTGCGCCGGGGTAAAGCTGGCCAGCAGGTCGCCGGTGGGGCCGTCGAAGCCGCGTTGAAACGGCGCATCGCCTACCCGTTGCAGGGCTTGGCTCAAGCGGCCGATGGCGGTTTCATCGAAGGCTGGTGGCTGTGAGGAGTGGCCGCCCTGGGCGTTGGCTTGCAGGGTCAGGCTGACGTAGCCCTTTTCCGCGATACCGACCACGGCGACATCCTGGCTGACGCCGGGAATCTGTCCGCGCACCACAAAACCGCCTTCATCGCTGACCCAGGCCAGGCGTTTGCCTTGCTCCTGCAACTGCGCGGCGATACGCCGGTTGCCCTGGTGGCCGCCGATTTCTTCATCGTGACCGAAGGCCAGCAGCACATCGCGTTGCGGCTGAAAGCCCTGGCTGATCAGGGTTTCCACCGCTTCGAGAATCGCCACCATCGAACCCTTGCTGTCGATGGCGCCACGCCCCCAGATAAAGCCATCGGCTATCGCCCCGGAGAACGGCGGGTGAGTCCACAGCTCCTCGGTGCCCGGTGCCACGGGCACCACGTCCTGGTGCGCCATCAGCAGGGCGGCCGGCAGTTGGCTGTTCTTGCCCGGCCAGCGCAGCAGGATGCTCGGGCTGCCGGTGGGCAGTTGTTCAGTGCTTGCCGTCAGGCGTGGGTAGCGCTGCGTTAGCCATTCGCGCAGGCCGGCAAACGCAGCGTCGCTGGCGGCCTGTTGGCTGGCCGGGGTGCCGACCTGATGCGACAGGGTTGGCAGGCGAATCGCTGCCGCCAAACTCTCCGCCGCACGTTGTGCATCCAACCCCTCGGGCAGGCTGACGGGTGCGTTGTTGAAGGCGGCGGCCGGCAGCAGCAATGTGCGCCCGACGACTACGCCAAGCAGGCCGAGCAGGGCGATCAATACCACTAATAACAGGCGTTTCATGGAGGGCTCCTGCGCGCTTAGGGACGAAGAATCAGCTGGCTGCGGCTATTGGCCTTGATCGCCTCGGCATCCAGGTGCATCGGCACGTACTCACCACGCATATAGGCGTCGGCCTGGTCTTTGTAGTGCTGATCAAACAGCACGCCGCTCTGGCCCACCGGGTTGATGCCCAGCGCGCTGCTGGCGTCGGCCATATCGATCAGGCGACGGGTCGAGGGGCCGTACACAACTGACCAGGGCGCCGGGCCTACCGGTTGCGAGAGGTTATTCGGCGTTTCATGGCCACCCGGTGCGGCAAATGGGCCGACGTTGAATAGTTTATCCAGTGGCTTCTGCTGGCCCAGCGGATGGCTGTGGGTGAGGGTATGCGCGCTGCCCCAGGCCCATTTCGCGCTGTCGTCACCGAGGGTGCTGCGCAGGTGGGCAAGGCTGGCCTGCCAGGCGGCTTTGACGGTGTCGGCGCGGCTTTCCACGGCGTCGCTGCCGCGTTTGTCCCACCAGGGCGAGTTGGCGTCGGCGGCCAGGCGCGGCAGGGCGCTGTCGAGTACGCGGGTTTGCAGCAGGTTGGTAAAAAAGGCCTCGCTCAGCTCATCGGCCATGGCTTCACGCGTCAGTTGGTACACCAGTTGGTTGAACAGCGTAGCGGCGGTGTTATCGATCTGGTGTTGGCCATCCCAGCTCAGCAGTTGTTCGACCTGCGCCTGCTCTTCGCTGCCATTGGCGGCGGCGCGCAGGTCGGCGGCTAGCGGAGCCAGCAGGCGCTGTGGGTAGCCGGTGCCGGGCTCCAGTTGCAGCGCCTGGCTGTTCTTCACATCCCACTTCACGCTGTTATCGCGCAGGCGTTCGTCCAGGCGCTGGCCGCGATCTGCCAGGTTGTAGTAGCCGGGAATCTCCATGCCGGTCGGCGACACGGGCTGGTAGTTGGCGGAGAGGATATAGCCGCGCGCGGGGTTCTCTTCCTGCGGGTTGGCGCTGAACGGGTAGTAGCCGTCTTTTTCTGCCTCGCCGTTGCTGCCGTCGAGGATAAAGCTCGGGTTGACCCCGGCCGGGCGGCGCGGCAGTTTCGCCGCCGCCCACCAACCGATATCGCCCATGGCATTGGCCCACACCACGTTCAACCCCGGCGCTTCGATGTGCTCAGCGGCGACGCGGGCTTGCTTCAGCGTGGCGGCGCGGTTGAGCTGGTAGAAGCCGTCGAGGATCGGATTCTCGGTCTCGAGGAACGCCCACCACATGGCAATCGGCGTGCTGCCGACGGTTTCACCGAGGGCGCTGTTGATGATCGGGCCGTGCGGCGAGCGGCGGATGGTCAGGCTGACCGGCGCGGCATCCTTAACGCTGATCAGCTCCTCGCGGCTTTGTAGCTCGACCCACTGGCCGCGATACCAGACTTGATTGGGATTGGCCGGGTTGGTTTTCTCGGCGATCAGGTCGAGGTCGTCGCTCTGGAACATGGTGATGCTCCAGGCAAAGTCGCGGTTATGCCCCAGGGACGCCACCGGGTTGAGCGCCTGGTGATGGCCGTACAGGCTGAAACCGGGGTAGCTCAGGTTGGCCTCGTACCACACCGACGGCACCGCGAAGCGGATATGCGGGTCGCCGGCCAGCAGCGGTTTGCCGCTGGCGGTGCGGCTGCCGGAGATGGCCCAGGCGTTGCTGCCCTCGAACTGCGGCAGGCCGGCATCCAGCAGCGCGGCATGGCTCAGCTCGGCGATGGCGTTGAGGTCCTGCCAGTCGCCTGCCGCGAGGTTTTGCCCGACCACGCCCTGCGGGTGCCAGTCGAGGTCGAAGGCCTTGAGGTAATCGGCGCCCAACTGGTCGCGGATATGCGTCAGCACCGGCTCGGTGCGAAACGCGGCGGCGAAGCTGTAGGCCATATAGCCGGCGACGCTGAGGGTGTCGGCCACGTTAAACGGCCGTTTTTCGATGCCCAACACATCGAACTCGATCGGCGCCGGGTGGCTGGCCTGGTACTGGTTGATACCGTCCAGGTAAGCCTCTAGCGCCTGGCTCGCCGGGGCGCTCATATCCATCTTCGCCGCGTAGCGATCGGCGTGTTCGCGGATGCCCAGGGTGCGGAACAGGCGGTCGGTGTCGACCAGCTTGCTGCCGAGCACCTCGGCCAGCTCGCCACGGGCCAGGCGGCGGAGGATTTCCATCTGAAACAGACGGTCCTGGGCATGCACATAGCCCAGCGCGCGGTACATATCGGCCTCGTTCTGCGCCTGGATATGCGGCACGCCGCGTTCGTCGTAGTCCACCGTAACTGCGGCCTGCAGATTGCTCAGTTGCAGTTCGCCGTCGCGTTGCGGCTGCTTGCTGTCGATGTACCAGTAAGCGCCAGCGGCGCTGGCGGCGACAATCAGGGCAAGGGCAGTCAGGGTGCGTTTCATCTGGGAATCCTTGTTATTGGTTTTATCAGGCTGCGCCGGACAACACGCGTAGGTTGGCGTTGAGCGCAGCGAAGCCCAACGAGCCGTCCTCTTATTGGCATTACACAGCCTGCTTATCAGCCCTGCCATTGTGCGGGCTGCTGCGTGGTGCGGCATTGACCAAATAGCGCAAGAGTGAAAGTCTTTGGTCAATCCAAGAGGCCTTTATGCAACACGATCCGCACAGCAGCATCGCCAGCGCGCTGACCCACTCCTCGACCCTGCGCCGCCTGCTCTACGAAGCCTTGGCGGCGCTGGGCCTGGACCCCACCGATACCTATCGTCAGGCCTATCAGGGCATCGTGCTGGCGCCGCCGCTGCTCAATGCCCGTGAAGACCACGACAATGCACCGCGCTTCTGGCAGGCGCTGGAAGCCATCAGCGGTGATGCCGATATCGGTCTGCACCTGGGCGAAACCATGCAGCCACGGCCAATGGATGTGGTCGGTTACCTGCTACTGGCCAGCCGCGATCTGGGCCAGGCGCTGGAGAGCTTTGTGCGTTTTCAGCACATCCTCTCCGGCGGCTTTGCCGCACGCCTGGAGCTGGATGGCGAGCAGGCGCGGCTGATCTTCGACCTCAATTACCGTGGTGTGGGCTCGCTGCGTCAGCAGATGGAGTGCCTGGCGCTGCTGCTGCAGAAGATGTTGGCCAGCGTCAACGACGGCGGCTTTGCGCTCGATAGCGTGGAGTTTCGTCACCCGGCCCCGCGCCGCCTGAGTGAGCACCGGCGGCTGTTTGGTCTGCTGCCACGCTTTGCCCAGGCGCATGACGCGCTGATCTTTCCGCGCGCCTGGCTCAGCCGGCCATCGCGCAGCGCCAACCCACGGCTGTTCGCGGTGCTCTGGGCGCAGGCGGACGTGGAGCTGGCGGAGCTTGAAGAAAACCAGCTGCTCAACCGCGTGCGCTACTGGCTAGAGGTCAACCTCGGGGTGCAGCTGTGCGACCTGCCCAGCTGCGCCATCGCACTCGGTTACAGCGTTGGCGGGCTGCAGCGAGCGTTGGCCGAACAGCAGCAGAGTTTCCGTCAGCTGCACGATGAAGTACGCCGTCTGCGTGCGCAGACTCTGCTCGACAGCGGCCTGGCCATTCGCGAAGTAGCCCGTGCCTGCGGCTTTGCCGAGCTGTCACCGTTCTACCGCGCCTTCCGCCGCTGGCAGGGCGCGACGCCGCAGGGCTTTCGCCGACAGTCGGTTGCCGGGATGGCTCAGCCAGACTGATCTAGCCTTTCTACACAGGCCTGAGGTAGCGGTTATGTGGCGAGTGATGGCGAGTGGAATGTTGGTGCTGCTGGCGCTGCCCTGCCTGGCGGCGCCGCCGGTGCAGATCTGTCTGGGCGACAGCAACGAGTGGCCGCCCTACACCTATTGGCAGCGCAGCGATGGCCAGGTGGATCGCAGCCGTCTAACTGGGTCGGCCAGCACCCTGGTGCTGGAGATTCTGCAGCGTTTGCAGCTGCCCTATGAGGTGCACTACATGCCCTGGGCGCGGGTGCAGCAGGAGCTGGCGGACTTTGCCGAAAAGGGCCGCTGCGAACTGACCTGGGATGCCAGCTACAACGCCGAGCGCGCGGCCTACGCGCATTACAGCGCGCGCCTCTACGCAACGCGCCTTGGGTTGTTCTATTCCGCTCAGCGCTTTGCCGACGTGCCGTTGCCCGCCTTGCTGCAGAACCTGCAGCCCTATCGGGTGTGCGGGGTGATTGGCTACAACTACCAGCCGTTTGGCCTGGGTGAGCCGATCCAGCGCTTTCCCAGCATCCAGCAAAATCTGGATATGCTGCAGCGTCAGCGCTGCGACTTCTTTCCCAGTGAGATTGAGCCGCTATATGGCGGCCTGGCGCTGGGTATTTATCAAGGCCATGAGCAGTTGCGCCATGTTCCACTGGTCGCCAGCAAGGAGTTCTTTCTGCTGGTCAGCAAGGGCTCAGCGCGGGGTGAACGTCTGGTCAGCCAGTTTGATCAGCAGCTTAAACAGCTGCAGGCCAGCGGCGAGGCGCAGCAGATCTTTCAGCGCTTTACCCCGGACGGCCTGAAGTAGTCAGTTGCTCTGCCAGTCGCAGAAGCAACCCACCGCCAGGGTGTTGCTGGCGTTGACCGGGCGGCCCTGTACCAGGGCGTCGAGAATGGGCTCGATAAAACTGTTGCTGGAGGTGCAGGTGGCGCCTTCGCTGTAGGGGCCAAAGTAGGCCAGCTGGCCGTTGCGGTCCCAGATCGCCACGGCCGGGCTGGCGGGGATCTGCGTGCTACCTGCCAGTTTGGCCAGCGGCTGCAGGGCGCTCAGAGTGCTGGGCAGCTGTCCTGTACTGCCGGGCTTTTGCACGGCATAAAAGCTCACGTCCTGCGGGCCGAAGCGCTCGATCAGTTCGGCCAGGTGCTGCTGATTACCAACATTGCACGGGCAGGCCGGGTCCCAGAAGTGCACCAGACGGATCGGTCCGGGGCCGGCCAGCTCATCCGGCAGGCGCAGCTGCTCACCGTAGAACAGCGCGGTCTGCTCGCTGAAACTGCGCAGGTAGCGCGCTTCGTACCACCAGTAGGCGGCGAGCATGGCGGCGGCCCAGAGCAGAATCAGCAGGCTGGCGAGTAGGGTCTTGCGCGTGGGTCGAGTCATCGGCGGTCTTCGGCAAACAGGCGCGCAGCTTGCCATGACTGGCGCGACAGCTGAATATCCGCAACCTGATTGCACAGCCCTGGATGGCCTGTGACTACCCTGTAAGTTTGATGGAAGCCTTATGCCAGAGCCGTTTCAGCCGGAAAACCTGCTTGCCAGTCTGCGACCCTTGGCCGCAGCCGTTGCCCTGTCACCGGCCGAACAGGCATACCGGCAGTTTTACGGCTTCAGCGATACCTCGGCTACGCACAGTTGTATGGGCACGCTGCAGGCAGGCGGCTACCAGATTGCGCTACAAGCCTGGTGGCCTGAGCAGCCGCGCGCCACGTTGGTGCTACTGCATGGTTACTACGACCACGTTGGCCTGTACCGCCATGTGATCGAGTGGGCACTGGGCATGGGCTTTGCCGTGTTGAGCTTTGATCTGCCGGGGCATGGCCTGTCCAGCGGCGCGCGCGCCAGCATCGGCGATTTTGCCGAGTACCAGACGGTGTTGCAGGCGGTGTTGGCTGAAGCCTCCGTGCTAGAGCTGCCGCAACCCTGGCATCTGTGCGGGCAAAGTACAGGCGGGGCGATTCTGATCGACTACCTGCTGACCGGTGCACCAGGCGCGGAAATCGGCGAAACCATTCTGCTGGCGCCGCTGGTGCGACCGCGTGCCTGGGGCTGGTCGCAGTTCAGTTACCGGATCATGAAGCGCTTTGTCAGCGAGATTCCCCGGCGTTTCAGCGTCAACTCCAGCGACGCGGCGTTTATCGACTTCGTCCATCACCAGGACCCGCTGCAACCGCGCAACCTGCCGACTGCCTGGGTCGGCGCGCTCAGCCAATGGGTACCGCGTATCGAGGCGGCACCGCGCAGTGCACGCAGCCCGTTGATCATTCAGGGCGAGGCGGATCTGACGGTGGCCTGGCGGCATAACCTTAAGGTGCTGCAGGACAAGTTCGCCGCACCGCAGATTCTGCGCCTGCCCGAGGCGCGTCACCATCTGGCCAATGAAGCGCCGGCCTTGCGCCAGCGCTATTTCGAGTTTTTGACCGAGCGTTTGGCGTAGGTTGGTGTTGAGGAGCAACGCGACGAAGCCCAACGACTGCAACGGATCGTCGAGCGGAGTGCCATGCACTCCATGTTGGGCTTCGCTGCGCTCAACACCAACCTACGTGGATTCGGCTCAGATGCCTTGCGGTGCTGGGGCCAGTGCTGCGCTGCTCTGGCCAACCGCCAGGCCGCTGCGGATGGCGGCCAGCGCTGCCTGGTAGTAGCGCTTGCCGCTTTCGGATTGAGCAAAGCTGACAAACTCTTCCAGCTCTGGATCACTCAGCTCGCGGTAGACGTGCAGCAGGGTGTTATCCAGATCCGCACCGATCTGTTCCATCAAACGCTGGCGCTGGCCATTGAGCATGGCCTGGGCGCTGTCGCCACCGAGCAGGCCGGGGAGCATCTGACTCAGGCTATCGGCGGCCACGCCGGCCAGGGCCAGGCTGACTTCCGCGCCGGCTTCTTTGGCGGGCAGCGCCTGGGCCAGGTGGCGAATCAGCAGGCGGCGGGTGGCACTGGCTTCACTGCGCGGCAGGCCATTGGCATGGCGCGCCAGTTGGTCGCTGCGGGTGGCGAGCAGTTCGGCATCGACAATCTTGCGACCCAGTGGCGACTGGAAAAACTGCAAGGCGCTGACTGGCTCGCCGAGGTTGTCGCGCAGGCCCTGCTGGGCGCGCTGATCCACCGCAGCCGCGGCAAAGCGCTGGTTGCTGTTGTTCACCAACGCTTGATGCACCGCTGGCGGCAGGCTATTGCGGTAGCGTTCCTGGGCGGCCTGCAGGGCATCGCTGAAATGCATGCGCTGCTGCGGCCAGCCGGCCGCCTGATACAGCTGCAGGTAATCGTCGGCCAGGGCGGGCAGGCTGAGCAGCAGGGTCAACACAACGGAAAGGGCGCGCATAGGGACTCCATAGGGGGCCGCTATTTTCGGCGGCATAGCGTTGCTTGTCGAGGCTCGGCGTGGCTGTGAATGAAACGATGACAGGCTGTTAGAATCGCCGGCATGACGACCGATACCCACACCGCGCTCCTGACCCGCATCGTTGACGACCTGGCCGAACACGGCTGGTCGCTGCAGCCACAGTTTATTGCCCCCTCTCTGACCCTCGAACTGGCCGAAGAGTGCCGTAAACGTGCCGCGCAAGGTGCATTGGCGCCCGCCGGCGTCGGCCGTGGCGCGCAGCAGCAGATTCGCGAAGGGGTGCGTGGCGACCATATCCAGTGGCTGGAAGCCGGTCAGGCCGAGGTCTGTGATCAGTACCTGCAGGCGTTTGACGAGCTGCGCATGGCGCTCAACCAGGGCTTGTACCTGGGGCTGGAGGATTTCGAGGGGCACTTTGCCCTGTATCCACCGGGCGCGTTCTACCAGAAGCACGTGGATCGCTTTCGCGATGATGACCGTCGCGCGGTGTCGGCGGTGTTCTACCTCAACCAGGATTGGCAGGCCGAGCAGGGCGGCGCGCTGCGTTTGTATCTGCCCAATGGCGATATGCGCGATGTGTTGCCGCAGGCGGGCAGTCTGCTGCTATTTCTCTCCGCCGATATGCCCCACGAAGTGCTGCCGGCCACTCGCGAGCGACTGTCATTGACCGGCTGGTTTCGTAGGCGGGGCAATGGGCCGTTCTAGTCAAGATTGGCTAGAACCTGTTCACGATCTCGCGAGCTAGAGCCATGCAAGGCGCTACGTAGTAACAGCCTTTGGCTGGTCAAAGCGGCGAGGAAGCGGAGTTTACTGGGGTAAATGAGCATTCCGAGCCTGTTTTTAACGCTGCAGGGCCGACGCGCAGCAGATCGTGAGGAGGTTCTTAGTGGCCCCAGACTTTGAATGTCCCGCGCAGATCGGTGATGTCGCGCATCTCGATGCTGCCCAGGCGGCTTTCGCCGACGTACATATCAGCGGCCACCCGTAAGCGAATGCGCTGCGCCGGGATGCCGCTGGCCACCAACTGTTCGTTAATTGTGGTGAGGTCGGGCAGGGTCAGCTGCAACTGCTGTTTGCCGCTGGCGTTGGTGACGATATCGATCTTCAGGGTGGGCAGGTTGACGCCGAATATCGGCAAGGTCAGCCCCAGCTGCGCGGCGCCGAAGGCAAAGTTGCCACCAGAGCCGTTCGGGCAGCTGGTCGGGGTGGTGCAGCCGTTGTCGATCTTCACATTGCGCAGCGAGGCGTGACCGCCGTCATCGCTCCAGCGCACCTGGCCGATGGTCGCCAGCACATCCGCGCGGATGCTGATGCCGGCCTGCCCGCTGATCTCGCTCAGGCTCTGGTTATCCATCGGCAGCAGGGCCGCCTGGCTCGGCAGGGCATAGGCCGCAAGGCTGGCAGTGAGTAGCAGGGCGAAGGTGCGAAGGGGGCGATGCATGGGGGCGTCCTCTCTTAGAGTGGCGTGAGTCTGTGCCTGGCCTGACGCGCGCGCCATCGGCCCAGGGCGCTTCCCGCCGAAGGATAGGCCGGCGTTGTGCGCGGATGGAGTGGTCTGCGTGAAGCGCTTGGCAATCTGCCAGGCACCCCGTCCCTTTGATCGGCGGCCAGCAAGCGCAGTAACCTGGCGGTGTTACGCCGGGTGACTAATGAGAGTGAGCGATGCAGAAGATTCTGGTGAGCCGTTGCCTGTTAGGCCAGCGTGTACGTTATGACGGCGGCGCCCATGGCCCGTTTACGGTGCTTGAGCGCTGGCAGCAGGAGGGGCGGATTGTGCCGCTGTGCCCGGAAGTTGCCGGCGGCCTACCGACCCCGCGCGCACCGGCGGAAATTGCCGGGGGGCAGGGCGCGCAGGTGCTTGATGGACAACTGCCGGTGCTGACGGTGGAGGGCGAGGATGTCACCGCCGCTTTTGTCGAGGGTGCTGAACAGGCGCTGGCGCTGGTGGCGCAGCATGGCATCCGCCTGGCGCTGCTTAAAGCGCGTAGCCCCTCGTGCGGTAATCGGGAGAATTACGATGGCAGTTTCAGCGGTACCCGAGTCGCGGGTGAAGGGGTAACCGCTGCGGCTTTACGCCGTGCTGGGGTGCGGGTGTTTAGCGAAGAAGAGCTGCCGGCTGCTGAGGCGGCGTTGCGCGAGCTGGAACAGCAGCCGCTTGCGTAGGATGGGTTGAGCGCAGCGATACCCATGCTGTTGGGTTACGCGGCGCGTGAGATTCGTAGCGTCTGTAGATAAACGATAGGCGCCGCTAACCCAACCTACGCACCTCCCACGAGTCATGACATCGCAAATAAAAAAGGGAAGCCGAAGCTTCCCTTTTTCGTACCGCGGCAGCGCTTAGAACAGTACGCGGCTACGGATCGTGCCTTTAACGTGCTGCAGCTTCTCCAGCGCCAGGTCGGAGTAATCGGCGTCGACGTCGATCACCACGTAGCCGACCTTGTCGTTGGTCTGCAGGAACTGGCCGGAGATGTTGATGCCGTTTTCCGCGAACACGCTGTTGATCTCGCTCATCACGCCCGGGATGTTGGCGTGGATGTGCAGCAGGCGGTGCTTGCCCGGGTGCGCCGGCAGGGCCACTTCGGGGAAGTTGACCGAGGACACCGAGGTGCCGTTGTCGCTGTACTTGACCAGCTTCTCGGCCACTTCCAGGCCGATGTTGGCCTGCGCTTCGGCGGTGGAACCACCGATATGCGGAGTCAGGATCACGCGATCCAGGCCACGCAACGGGCTCTCGAACTCTTCGTCGTTGGATTTCGGCTCGACCGGGAACACGTCGATGGCCGCGCCGATCAGGTGCTCGTCCTTGATTGCCGCGGCCAGATGCTCCAGCTCGACCACGGTGCCGCGCGCGGCGTTGATCAGGATGCCGCCCTTCTTGATGGCGCGGATTTCCTTCTCGCCGATCATCCACTGGGTGGATGGCAGCTCTGGGACGTGCAGCGACACGATGTCGCACATGCCCAGCAGGTCGTGCAGTTTGCCGATCTGCGTGGCGTTGCCCAGCGGCAGCTTGGTCACGGTATCGTAGAAGAACACCTGCATGCCCATGGCTTCGGCGAGTACCGAGAGTTGGGTGCCGATGGAGCCGTAACCGACGATACCCAGCTTCTTGCCGCGGATTTCGAAGGAGTTGGCTGCCGATTTGATCCAGCCACCACGGTGGCAGGAGGCGTTCTTCTCGGGGATGCCGCGCAGCAGCAGGATGGCCTGAGCCAGTACCAGTTCGGCCACCGAGCGGGTGTTGGAATAGGGTGCGTTGAACACGGCGATACCGCGCTCGCGGGCGGCGTCGAGGTCAACCTGGTTGGTGCCGATGCAGAAGCAGCCCACGGCCACCAGGCGCTTGGCGCAGTCAAAGACTTCGGCGGTCAGCTGGGTGCGCGAACGGATACCGATAAAGTGCGCGTCGGCGATCTTTTCTTTCAGCTCGTCGTCGGAGAGTGCGCCCTTGAGGTACTCGATGTTGGTGTAACCAGCGGCCTTCAGGGTGTCCACTGCATTCTGGTGGACGCCTTCAAGAAGAAGGAACTTGATCTTGCTCTTGTCGAGAGAGGTCTTGCTCATCGGAGTACCTGTTGTCCCACAAATGGTGTCAGGGAAGGGTCAGCGGCGGTGCTGACTGCACCCGCAGATCGGCGCAGAGGCACGATTCACGGGGGGCGTATGCTAGCATACGAGCCCCGCGAAACACCTACCCTGGCAGATGAAGCGTGCTCAGGGTGACCATGAATCGTTTGAGAGTTCCGTAGATGACCAACCCTGCGCTGATCGAAGAGCTGAAGACCCTGGTTGAGCCCGGCAAGGTGCTCACCGATGCCGATTCCCTCAATACCTACGGCAAGGACTGGACCAAGCACTTCGCCCCAGCACCGCTGGCGATTGCCTTCCCCAAAAGCATCGAGCAGGTGCAGGCCATCGTCCGCTGGGCCAATCAGCACAAGGTCGCGCTGGTGCCGTCCGGTGGTCGTACCGGCCTGTCTGCCGGCGCCGTGGCGGCCAATGGCGAAGTGGTCGT
The DNA here is from genome assembly GCF_030684895.1 of Pseudomonas sp. Lineage (GTDB taxonomy): Bacteria > Pseudomonadota > Gammaproteobacteria > Pseudomonadales > Pseudomonadaceae > Aquipseudomonas. The sequence goes on from NZ_JAUXXP010000046.1 coordinate 136,714, forward strand.
GGCCTTCGACTATATGAACCAGATTCTCGACTTCAACGAATTTGACCGCACCGCCGTGTGCCAGCCAGGCGTGGTGACCAAGCAGCTGCAGATGTTCGCCGAGGACAAAGGCCTGTACTACCCGGTGGATTTCGCTTCGGCCGGTTCCAGCCAGATTGGCGGCAACATCGGCACCAATGCCGGCGGCATCAAGGTGATTCGCTATGGCATGACCCGCAACTGGGTCGCCGGCCTCAAGGTCGTCACCGGCACTGGCGAGCTGCTGGAACTGAACAAAGATCTGATCAAGAACGCCACCGGCTACGACATGCGTCAGCTGTTTATCGGCGCCGAGGGCACCCTCGGTTTTGTTGTCGAGGCCACCATGCGCCTGGATCGTGCGCCGAAGAACCTCACCGCGATGGTCCTCGGCACTCCGGACTTCGACTCGATCATGCCGGTGCTGCACGCCTTCCAGAACAAGCTCGATTTAACCGCGTTCGAGTTCTTCTCGGACAAGGCCCTGGCCAAGATCATGGCCCGTGGCGACGTGCCGGCAGCCTTTGAAACCGATTGCCCGTTCTATGCGCTGCTGGAATTTGAAGCCACCACCGAGGAAGTCGCCGAAGCAGCCCTGGCCACCTTCGAGCATTGCGTCGAGCAGGGCTGGGTGCTGGATGGCGTGATGAGCCAGAGCGAGCAGCAGCTGCAGAACCTGTGGAAGCTGCGCGAGTACATCTCCGAGACCATCAGCCACTGGACGCCGTACAAGAACGACATCTCGGTCACTGTCTCCAAGGTGCCGGCCTTCTTGCATGACATCGACGCCATCGTCGGTGAGCACTACCCGGATTTTGAAATCGTCTGGTTCGGCCATATCGGCGACGGCAACCTGCACCTGAATATCTTGAAACCGGAGAACCTGTCCAAGGACGAGTTCTTCGCCAAGTGCGCCACCGTCAACAAGTGGGTGTTCGAGACCGTGCAGAAGTACAACGGCTCGATCAGCGCTGAACACGGCGTGGGCATGACCAAGCGCGATTACCTGACCTACAGCCGCTCGGAAGCCGAGATTGGCTATATGAAGGCGATCAAGGCGGTGTTTGACCCGAACGGCATCATGAACCCGGGCAAGATCTTTCCGCTTTGATTGACCTTGATCATCTGTAGCCCGGATAAGCCTTGGCGCAATTCGGGGCAGCGGCGTCGCGGATTGCGCTGCGCTTATCCAGGCTACGAAATCGTGCTTTGGTCGCAACGACGACCGGCCCTAAAGCGGGCATGATCGTCGGGCGGGTGTAGGAACGGGCCATACCCGCGAAACGGCCGCCTTAAAGCATCGCGGGCATGGCCCGCTCCTACGAAAAGACAGCCGCAAGGAGTCGGGAATGAGCTACCAGCATCAGTATGTCGATGGCACCCATATTCACTTCCCCATGGGCAAGGTGGTGTGTATCGGCCGTAATTACGCCGAGCATGCCAAGGAACTGAATAACCCGGTGCCGACCGAGCCGTTGCTGTTTATCAAGGCGGGCAGCTGTGTGGTGCCGCTGGATGACGGCTTCACCCTGGTCGAGGGTAAGGGTGACGTGCATTACGAGGCGGAAATCGCCGTGCTGATCGGCAAGCCGCTGTCGCGTACGCCGAATGCCGAGGAAGTGCGCGATGCCATTTCTGGCTTTGCCCCAGCGTTGGACCTGACCCTGCGCGACCTGCAGGCCCAGCTCAAGGCCAAGGGCTATCCCTGGGAAACCGCCAAATCCTTCGACGGTGCCTGCGTGCTGGCGCCGTTCGTGCCCGGTGATGCCGTTGAGGACCTGACCGACATCGGCATCCGCCTGGCGATCAACGGTGAGGTGCGTCAGGACGGCAACAGCCGCGACATGCTCAACCCGATTCTGCCGATGATTCAGCACATCTGCGGCCATTTCAGCTTGCAGCCGGGTGATGTGATCCTCACCGGCACGCCAGTGGGCGTCGGCCCGCTGCACAAGGGCGATGAGCTGGTGCTGGAGCTGGTTGGTCATAGCCGCTTCGAGAGTCGTGCGCTCTAACCGTAGCGCCTGAGTCGCCACCTTTGTAGAAGGGCACTTGGAGGTGCCCGCTGGCCTGGCGGTTTAACAGAAACTTAAGCGTTGCGCTCTAGTCTGATAGCCATCGTTCTGCTGAGTTGTGTGCGATGTCGATCTGGATTGCTCGGCTGGTGCGTCTGCGCTGGCTAATTGTCCTGCTGTTCCTGCTCGTGATTGGCCTGCTGGTGATGAGTTACCGTCACTGGGATGACCGCCTGTCCTTCTGGTTTCAACAGCAACAGGTGGGGGCTGCCGAGCAGCAGGCGAGCATCTGGTTGCCAGGCTATAAGGCCGTGCTGCAGGGCAAGCCGCTGCAGGGCCTGGAGGGTGATGAGGTGTCCGGGCTGACCTACAGCGCCGAGAGCGACACCCTGTTTACCGTAACCGGCAAATACCCGCAGCTGATCGAGCTGACCCTGGATGGTCAGGTGATGCGGCGCATCGATCTGCATGGCTTTTCCAACCCCGAGGGGGTGGAGATGCTGTCCGACGGTCGCCTGGCGATTATCGATGAGCGCAAGCGCACCTTGACCACCTTCAAGCTGGGCGCCCTGACCCGCCGCCTGGAGTTTGCCGAGCTGGCGTCCTTCGATCTGGGTTTTGCCGATGCCGGCAACAAGGGTTTCGAGGGCATCGCCTGGGACTCGCGCAACGAGCGTGTGCTGCTGGGTAAGGAGCGTGGCCCGCTGGGCCTGTTCAGCCTGCCGTTTCCGGGTGAAGACGGCGCGGTCGGAACCCTTGAACCGTTGAGTTCCGGGCATCTGTTTCTGCGCGATATTTCCTCACTGAGTTACGACGCTCGCACCGGCCATGCCCTGGTGCTGTCGGATGAGTCGCGGTTGCTGCTGGAAGTGGACGAGCAGGGTGAACCGGTCAGCTTTATCAGTCTGGCGCGCGGCATGAATGGCCTGCGCCAGGGCATCGGCCAGGCCGAAGGGGTAACCATGGATGGCGCTGGCAATATCTATATCGTCAGTGAGCCCAATCTGTTTTACGTCCTGCGCAAGGAACCAGTTGCTGAACAGCCCGCTGATGCGGATTAAGCGTGGCTTAAGTGCGGATTAAGCCTGGCTTCAGCTACGCCCTCTAGTCTGGCCCCATCACTTAACTGATTAGAGGGTTACCCCATGAAGCGTTTCACCTTGGCTCTGCTGCTGGTTCCACTGTTCTCCACTGCCGCGCTGGCCACCGGTTACACCGGCCCTGGCGCCACCACTCAGGTCACCACGGTGGCAGCGGCGCTGGATGCCGCCGATGACACCCCGGTGGTACTGCAAGGGCAGATCGTCAAGCGCCTGCAGGATGAGCTCTATGAATTCAAGGACGCCAGCGGCACCATCAATGTCGAGATCGACGATGAGCATTGGCCTGCCCAAGCTATTTCAGAAACGGCCGTGGTCAAGATCAGCGGCGAAGTTGATCGTGACCTGACCAGCCGCGAAATCGATGTCGAGTACCTGGAGCTGGTCAAGTAAGCCGCACCACCTTTTACCCCCCGTCAGCCCGAAGCCCTGCTTCGGGCTGACGCCGTTGTGTCACCCGTGATTGTTGAGAGTGAAGCGCCATGCGAGATCATTTCACCCTGAAGCGTCTGTTGCTCAGCCTGGTTGTGCTGGCGTTGCTGCTGCTTGGCTTGTTCGCCCAGGAATACCGCCTGTTTGAGCGCGCCTGGTTCAATGTGCAGCAGGCGGGCAAAGGCCCGTCAGCGGAGCGCGACATACTGCTGTCGGGCTATCAGGTGGATATCGAAGCCAAGGTGATTGAAGGGCTCAATGATGATGTTTCGGCGCTGACCTACGACCCGGACCGCAACAGCCTGTTTACTGTGACCAACCAGAAGGCGCAGCTGATCGAGCTGTCACTAGATGGTGAGCTGCTGCGGCGTATCGATCTGCATGGCTTTGGCGATGCCGAGGCGGTCGAGTACATCAGCCAGGGCCTGTATGTGATCAGCGATGAGCGTCAGCAGCGGCTGATCAAGGTGCGGGTCGATGACGCAACCACCGAGTTACATGCCGATCAGGCGCAGCAGTTCTCGCTGGGTATCGGTCTGAATGGCAACAAAGGCTTTGAGGGGTTGGCCTACGACTCGGTCGGCCAGCGTCTGTTTGTCGCCAAGGAGCGCGACCCGATACGCATCTACGAGATTCACGGCTTCCCCCAGCGTGATCCGCAGCGCCCCTTCGCCGTGCACGTGGTGGATGATCAGCAGCGCGATGCCGGGTTGTTTGTCCGCGATCTATCCAGCTTGCAGTTCGATGAGCGCAGTGGCCACCTGCTGGCGCTGTCCGATGAGTCGCGTCTGGTCCTGGAGCTGAACGTCGAGGGCAAGCCGATCAGCAGCCTGTCGCTGCTGGCCGGGCGCAATGGTCTGACCCGCAGCGTGCCCCAGGGCGAGGGCATCGCCATGGATAACCAGGGTGTGCTCTATCTGGTCAGCGAGCCGAATCTGTTCTATCGCTTCAAGAAACCAGGCGCCTAGCGGGTGACGTGAAGGCTGCGCCCGTCGGCTGCAGCAGGCGCGCAGTTTTCCACTCAAACCCCAGGGTCAGGCCGATGGCGGCACAGGCCAGGCCGCCGGCTAATCCCCACCAAACGCCTTCTGCGCCCCAGCCCAGCGGGAAGGCTAGAGCCCAGGCCAGTGGCGCGCCAACGGCCCAATAGCAGCCTAGGCCGACCCAAAAGGTGGTCTTGGCGTCCTTGAGGCCGCGAATCGCACCCATGGCGATGGTCTGGATGCCATCGAAAAACTCGAACCAGGCGGCAATCGCCAGCAGCGCCACGGCCAGGCTCACTACCTCGCTATAGGCGCTGTCCGTGTGATCGAGGAACAGCCCGACCACCCAGTGCGGCGCCAGCCAGAACAGGCAGGCGAATCCCAGCATGCACAGCGCACCCAGACCCAGGCCCAGACGGCCGGCCTGGCGCGCCTGCAGCAGGCGGCCGGCGCCGAAATGCTGACCGATGCGGAAGGTCACCGCGTAGGAAATCCCCACCGGCACCATAAAGGCCACGTACACCGACATGATCGCGATCTGGTGCGCCGCCAGCTGGCTGCTGCCCAGTGCGCCCATGCACAGCGCAGCAAAGGCAAACAGCCCCGACTCCACCGCATAGGTGCCGCCAATCGGCAGGCCCAGGCGCAACAGCTCTTTCAGTTCGGGCCACAGCGGCCGCAACAACCCGCGCCACAGTGGGTAAGGGCTGTAGGCGCTGTGGTGCAGCACATGCCAGGCCAGCAGCAGTGCCATGACATTCATCACCACGGCCGTCACCAGGCCGATCCCGGCCAGGCCCAGTGGCGGTAGGCCGAACCAGCCCTTGATCAGCGCATAGTTGAGCACGAAGTTGGCCAGTGCCCCGCCAATGCTGATGGCCATCACCGGGCCAGGACGGCCGATGGCGCTGGTAAAGCCGCGCAGCGCCATAAAACTCATGTATCCGGGCAGGGCAAACACCAGCGTTGAGAGAAACTGCATGCCGCCGCTTACGTTCTCCGGCTTCTGGCCGAAGTACAGCAGTGCCGGGGCCAGATTCCACAGCGCCAGGCCTGCCAGCAGCGCCAGGCCCCAACCGAGCCACAGGCCGTTCTGCGTCAGCCGGGTAACCCCGGCGGCGTCCTGCGCGCCGTGACGGATCGCCACCAGATTGCCGACCGAGGCAATCACCCCCACGCAGAAGATTGAGACAAAGGAATAACTGGCCGCGCCCAGGCCGCCGGCCGCCAGGGTTGCGGGGCCGAGCAGGCCCATCATTACCGTGTCGGTAAACACCATCAGCACATGTGCCAGTTGCGCAGCAATCAGCGGCCCGGCGAGTTTCAGGATGGCGCGCAGTTCGCCACGAAGCGGATGCAGCATGATGAGTTCTACTCAGTTAGAAGGCTTGCCCGGGTGATCCGCGCAGGCAGAGAATGCGCCTATTCTCATAAGCTGGCCGCAGTAGCACAAAAGGATAATAGCGATGACAGGCATGACTATTACTCATGGATGGCAAGCATGAGCCAGCGTTTGCCGCCGCTCTATGCCCTGCGCGCCTTCGAGGCGGCGGCGCGGCACAGCTCCTTTACCCGCGCCGCCGAAGAACTGGCGATTACCCAGAGTGCAGTCAGCCGGCATGTGCGTACCCTGGAAGAACACTTCGCTTGCCGTCTGTTTGAGCGTCGGGGCCGCAGCCTGCAGCTGACCGAAACCGCGCGCATGCTGCTGCCGGGGCTGCGCGATGGTTTCGAGGCGCTGGAGCGGGCCTGCAACACCCTGCGTGTCGACGACACGGTGCTGCGCCTGAAAGCCCCGTCGACCCTAACCATGCGTTGGTTGCTGGCGCGCCTATCGCGCTATCGCCTGAGCAGTGCCAGCGAAGTGCAGCTGACCAGCGCCTGGATGGATGTGGACAAGGTGGACTTTCTCCATGAACCCTTCGACTGCGCGGTGCTGCTCAGTCAGGGCGACTTCCCGGAGGAATGGGAGAGCACCGAGCTGTTCGCCGAGTGGCTGATTCCAGTCTGCGCGCCTGAGGCCTTGAGCGAGCAGTCCTGGGATCTGCCGCGTCTGCAGGCCGCCGAGCTGTTGCATCCCACCCCGGACCGCCGCGACTGGCGGCAGTGGCTGCAGGCCATGGGGCTGGCGGATCAGGTGCCGCTCAAGGGCGGCCAGGTGTTCGACACCCTGGAGCTGGGCATGGTGGCGGCGGCGCGTGGCTATGGCGTGTCGATCGGCGACCTGGTGATGGTCGCCGAGGATGTCGCGCAAGGCCGGCTCGGCTTGCCCTGGCCCAGTGCGGTGCCCAGTGGTTGCAGCTACTACCTGGTCTGGCCCAAGGCGCGCCGAGGCCAGGAGCGTTTTCGCCGCTTGCGTGATTATCTGGTGGCGGATGTGGCGGCGATGCAGCTGCCCGTGGTCGAGCGGGTGGGAAATCGAGCGCGCTAGCAAGTCGTCGCATAAGGCGTAAAAAATATTGGACTATCGTTTGCCGGCTTTATCAGATTTATGCTTTTAAAACAGTGGTTTACTTTGATTGGTTAGCTGAGTCGCCTGCTGCTTGCGGTCTGATTTCTTAACAATATGCGCGTATTTGTTTGACATATTTTACGGCTTTGGCAGACTGGCTTCAGGGTTGTGACTGCCAGATGAGCGTTTCTCGCGCATCTGCTGCCGCTGCGGCGGGCATCGAGACAGGCGCAATCAGCCGTAAAACAGAAGGCGCGCGACAACCGTCAGCCCTTCTGCACAACAACGGCAGCCAATCCCGGCTGCCCCAAGGTGATGTATGTCCAACAACAATACGAAACAGCGCCCAGGCGCGCGTAAACCGGTTGTCCTGATGTCCATGGGTGCTCAAGAGCGCAAAGGACATGCCTATCAAGTCATGACCCACAAATACATAACCCCCCTGGTCGAACTGTCGGGCTGTGTGCCGCTGCTGGCGCCCAGCTGCTGCGGCGTCGATGACATCGAGCAGTACCTGTCGATGGTCGACGGCGTGTACCTGACCGGTGCCGGCAGCAACATCGATCCGGCCCTCTACGGCCAGGAAAACCTGACCCCGAGCAAGGGCCAGGATCAGGACCGCGATCTGTTTGATATCCCACTGATTCGCGGCGCCCTGGCCCGTGGCCTACCGCTGTTTGGCATCTGCCGCGGCATGCAGGAAATCAACGTGGCCCTGGGCGGCACTATCCACCAGAAGGTTTACGAAGTAGCGGGCATGAATGACCACCGCGAAGACACCAGCGCGCCGGTAGCTGTGCAGTATGCCGACAGCCACAGCGTGCGTGCGCTGCCGGGCAGCTGGTTTGCCGAGCTGATGGGGCATGCGGATTTCCCGGTCAACTCGCTGCACGGTCAGGCCGTTGATCAACTGGGCGAGGGGATCGAAGCCCTGGCTCACGCCGAAGATGGTCTGGTCGAGGCGATTCACCTGCCGGGCGCCGAGCAGTTCACCCTGGCGGTGCAATGGCACCCCGAGTGGCAGGCGGCGCAGAACCCGCATTCGGTGAAAATCTTCAAGGCATTTGGCGACGCATGCCGTGAACGTGCAGCGCAGCGCGATCAGTAAGCGCCCTGGCTTTATATAAAGAAGCCCCGCATGCGGGGCTTCTTTATGGGCGCGATTCAGGCGCCGCTGATGCTGGGGCGGTACTGCAAGGCTTCACCCAGGTGGCTGCGGCTGATATGTGCGGCACTGTCCAGGTCGGCCAGGGTGCGCGCCACCTTTAGTACCCGATGTGCCGCGCGCAGGCTCAGGCCTAAGCGTTCGCAGGCATTTTCCAGCCACTGGCGGTCTTCGCCTTGCAGGCGGCAATGTTGCTGCACGCCATTGAGGTCCAGGTGGGCATTGGCGCAACCCTGGCGCGCCAATTGCTGCTGGCGCGCTTGCACCACCTGGGCGGCCAGCTCGGCGCTGCTTGGGCCGGGTTCGGCGTTGGCGTCAAGCCGGGTGGTTTCCCGTGGCACGCTGAGGTGCAGGTCGATGCGGTCGAGCAGCGGGCCGGAAAGTTTGCCCCGGTAGCGCTGGATCTGCTCGCTGCTGCAGCGGCAGCGCCCGGAAGGATCGCCCAGATGTCCGCAGGGGCAGGGGTTCATCGCCGCCACCAGCTGAAAACGCGCGGGAAAGCGCACCTTGTCGCGGGCGCGGGCAATCACGATTTGCCCGCTTTCCAAAGGCTCACGTAAAACTTCTAGCACTTTTCTGTCGAATTCAGGCAGCTCGTCCAAAAAAAGTACGCCGTGATGCGCCAAGGTAATTTCGCCAGGTTGTGGGCGGCTGCCGCCACCGACCAGCGCCGGGCCGGATGCACTGTGATGAGGTGTTCTAAAGGGTCTTTGCGGCCAGGCACTGAGCGGTGTGTGGCTGGCGACAGAATGAATCGCCGCCACTTCCAGCGCTTCCTGTTCATCCAGCGCTGGCAGCAGGCCGGGCAAACGGCTGGCCAGCAGGGTTTTGCCGGTGCCGGGTGGCCCTGTGAATAAGAGATTGTGCGAGCCGGCCGCTGCTACCAGCAGGGCGCGTTTGGCGGCGATCTGTCCCTGCACTTCGGCTAGGTCGGGGTAGGGCAGGATCTGGCGCAGCAGACCTTGGGCCTGATACGGCGCAATCGGCGTCTGGCCATTGAGGTGGGCGGCGACTTCCAGCAGGTGCTCGACGGCAATCACCGTCAGCCCCGACGCCAGGCTGGCTTCTTCGGCATTGGCCTTGGGCACCACTAAGGTGCGTCCGGCGGCGCGGGCGGCCAGTGCTGCCGGTAACACGCCCTGTACTGGGCGAATCGCCCCGGACAGCGCCAGTTCGCCCAGGCATTCGAGGTGTTCCAGTGCGCGGGCTGGCACCTGGCCGCTGGCGGCGAGAATGCCGAGGGCAATCGCCAGGTCGAAGCGTCCGCCGTCCTTGGGTAAGTCTGCCGGTGCCAGGTTCAAAGTAATGCGTCTAGGTGGAAACTCGAAGGCGCAGTTGAGGATGGCGCTGCGTACGCGGTCCTTGCTTTCCTTGACCGCGGTTTCCGGCAAGCCAACCAGCGCCAGCGAGGGTAGGCCGTTGGCCAGGTGGGCTTCGACGGTGACGGCGGGGGCTTCAACACCCACCTGGGCGCGGCTGTGGACTATGGCCAGGGACATCGATCACTCCTTGATCGGCTGATGCATCCGCGGTGGGCGTTACTCGCTGGTAGTTGGGGCGTCTGCGCCGCGTGCTTCCATCTCGGCCACTTTAGCTTCTAGTGCTTCCAGGCGCGCGCGGGTGCGAGCGAGTACGACCATCTGGCTGTCGAATTCGTCGCGGCTGACCAAGTCGAGTTTGCTGAAGGCGCTTTGCAGCAGCACCTTGAACTGGGCTTCGAATTCACCGCGCGGCAAGGGTGCGTCACCGTTGAACAGGCGCGAGGCGTGGGTGGTCAGGGCGTCTAGCAGGGCTTTAGGTGGCAGCATGGTGAGGTTCCGTTTGCAGATGGCGGCAGTGTAGCACGCAGCTTTATCCGCCTTGCCGGTGTGGCCGGCGCAGGGTTGGCGCTGCCTGCACAGTTTTCGCGCGCTGCCTGGAGGGCCATTGCACCGTTGTTGTGCGCTGGCGGTTGGCTAGTACCGGGCTAAACCGCCCGTTTGCCGGGTAACTGCATGAAATAAATCGGTTTTGCCTGTTCTGGCAAGCTTTCTGCTTTGTCTCTTGCGACGCATGCACCGATGCAGTTCCGGTGCGTCAGGCGAAGCGGGGAAGTGTTTCGTCGGGAGCGGTTGGTGAGCATCGGTGCCGCTGGGTCAGGGCTGCGATGCATTACAAAAGCCAGGCACTGCGCTTAGACTTGGGCCGGGTTCGTAATTCCTGGGGCAAGTCCACCATACACGGGAGAGAGTTACATGAAGCTAGTCACTGCCATCATCAAGCCGTTCAAGCTGGACGACGTCCGTGAGTCACTGTCGGAGATCGGCGTGCAGGGCATCACTGTCACTGAAGTCAAAGGCTTTGGTCGCCAGAAGGGCCATACCGAGCTGTACCGCGGCGCTGAATACGTGGTCGATTTCTTGCCAAAAGTGAAAATCGACGTGGCCATCGCTGACGATCAACTCGATCGCGTGATCGAGGCCATCACCAAGGCTGCTAACACCGGCAAGATCGGTGACGGCAAGATTTTCGTTGTAAACCTGGAACAGGCGATCCGCATCCGTACCGGCGAAACCGGCACCGACGCAGTTTAAGCCTCCGAACGAACCCCACGCCCCAGGAGTTAAACCATGACTCTGCGAAAAATCGCAGGGCTAGGAGCCCTTTTGTCTCTCGTTCCTGGCTTTGCCATGGCCGAAGAGGCAAGCCTGAACAGCGGCGACACCGCTTGGATGTTGGTCGCCACTGTACTGGTGCTGTTTATGACCATCCCCGGTCTGGCGCTGTTCTACGCCGGCATGGTGCGTTCCAAGAACGTGCTGTCGGTGTTGATGCAGTGTTTTGCAGTTACCGGGTTGATCAGCATTCTTTGGGTTGTCTATGGCTATAGCCTGGCCTTTGACACAACTGGCATGGAGCAGGGGGTACTCAACCTCAACTCCTTCGTCGGCGGTTTCTCCAAAGCCTTCCTTTCTGGTTTGACCCTGGACAGCCTGGTGGCTGGCGTTCCGGAGAGTGTCTTCATCACCTTCCAGATGACCTTTGCCATCATCACCCCGGCGCTGATCGTCGGTGCCTTTGCCGAGCGCATGAAGTTCTCGGCCATGCTGATCTTCATGGCGGTGTGGTTCACCCTGGTCTATGCGCCCATCGCGCACATGGTCTGGGGCGGCGACGGCGCGCTGATGTGGGACTGGGGCGTGCTCGACTTCGCGGGCGGCACCGTGGTGCACATCAACGCCGGTATCGCTGGTCTGGTGGCCTGTCTGGTGCTGGGCAAGCGCAAGGGCTTTCCTACTACGGCGATGCCGCCGCACAACCTCGGTTACACCCTGATCGGCGCAAGCATGCTCTGGGTCGGCTGGTTCGGCTTCAACGCAGGTTCTGCGCTGGCAGCCAACGGCAGCGCCGGTATGGCCATGCTGGTCACTCAGATTGCCACCGCCACAGCGGCGCTGAGCTGGATGTTCGCCGAGTGGATCACGCACCGCAAACCAAGCGTTCTGGGCATTGCCTCGGGTGCTGTGGCGGGTCTGGTGGCAATCACCCCGGCATCCGGTACAGCGGGGCCGATGGGCGCTCTGGCGATTGGTCTGGCCAGTGGGGCGATCTGCTTCTTCTGCGCCACCAGCCTGAAACGCAAGTTGGGTTATGACGATTCCCTCGACGTGTTCGGCGTACACGCCGTGGGCGGCATCGTCGGCGCCATTCTCACCGGGGCGTTCGCCGCACCGGCCTTGGGTGGCTTCGGCGAGGTGGAGAACATTCCGGCGCAGTTGTGGATCCAGTTCGAGGGGGTGGCCTTCACAGTGGTGTACACCGCGGTGGTGACCTTCGTGATTCTGAAAGTGATCGACCTAGTAATGGGCCTGCGTGTCAGCGAAGAGGAAGAGACCATCGGTCTCGATCTCGCCCTGCATAACGAGCGCGGCTACAACCTGTAAGCACACGGAGCGCGTCCGGAGCCAACCCCGGACGTCTTAACCGAATAGCGCTAAAAAGCGCAACGGCAAGAGGTGAACCATGGACAACACAGCATTGACTGCACTGCAGTACGGTTTTGATACCTTCTACTTTTTGGTTTGCGGCGCCCTGGTAATGTGGATGGCAGCGGGTTTTGCCATGCTCGAGTCCGGTCTGGTGCGAGCCAAGAACACCACTGAAATTCTCACCAAGAACATCGCCCTGTACGCAGTGGCGAGCATCATGTACCTGGTGATCGGCTACCACATCATGTACTCCAGTCCGGAAGGCGGCATCCTGCCAAGCTTCGGCTTTCTGCTCGGTGACGAGCACAGCGTTGAGTCGGTTCTGGCCGGCGGCGACGATGCACCTTACTACTCGGCGCGTTCGGACTTCTTCTTCCAGGTGGTGTTCGCCGCGACCTGCATGTCGATCGTTTCCGGTGCCGTGGCTGAGCGCATGAAGCTGTTTGCCTTCCTGGCGTTCGCCGTGGTCATGACCGGTTTCATCTACCCGGTACAGGGCTTCTGGAAATGGGGTTCGGGCTTCCTCAACGAAGCTGGCTTCCTCGACTTCGCCGGTTCCGGTGTAGTGCACATGGCTGGCGCAACTGCTGCTCTGGCTGGCGTGCTGCTGCTGGGCGCACGTAAAGGCAAGTACGGCCCGAATGGCCAGGTCAACGCCATTCCGGGTGCCAACCTGCCGATGGCAGCGCTGGGTACCTTTATCCTGTGGATGGGCTGGTTCGGCTTCAACGGTGGCTCGCAGCTGAAGATGAGCACCATCGAAGACGCCAACGCCGTGGCCAACGTGTTTGTTAACACCAACATGGCGGCTGCCGGTGGCTTGATCGCTGCGCTGATCGTGGCACGCATCCTGTTCGGCAAGGCCGACCTGACCATGGCCCTCAATGGTGCCCTGGCTGGCCTGGTGGCCATCACTGCCGAGCCGCTGACTCCGACTGCCCTGCAAGCAACCCTGATCGGTGGCGTGGGTGGCGTGCTGGTGGTGTTCTCGATCCTTGGTCTGGACAAGCTCAAGCTCGACGACCCAGTCGGCGCCATCTCCGTTCACGGTGTGGTCGGTATCTGGGGCCTGCTGGCTGTCTGCCTGACCAATAGCGACGCTACTCTCGGCGCACAGCTGCTGGGTATCGGTTCGATCTTCGCCTGGGTCTTCGTGGCCAGTCTGATCGTCTGGTCCATCATCAAACTGGTGATCGGCCTGCGCGTTACCGAGGAAGAGGAATACGAAGGCGTGGACATCGCCGAGTGCGGTATGGAGGCCTATCCGGAATTCACCAAACGTTGATTTCGGCTGGTTTCAACAAGGGCGCCTGAGGGCGCCCTTTGTTTTTTCTAAATGCCCATTAAAGGTTGTGGTTTTTCCGCATCTGCGCGGTTGTGATGGAGCGGCAACAGACCCTAGAATGCGCGCCGTTGAGCGCAGTTCGTCGATGCGCAGCGCTCAGCCCAAGGCAAGGCCACTGGAATTTTTATCAGCGACGTTAGAAAGCTGACGCAGCTGGGCTATAACTACTCTGCTTTTCGCAAGTCATGAGGTTGGAACATGAGCGACGAAGATCTGGAACACGACGAATTAGAAGGCGCTGACGAAGACGAAGGCGAGGAGCTGGCTGCCGCCGATGATGGTGACAGCAGCGACGATGGCGACGGTGACGACGAAGTCGTACCAGCCAGCAAAAGCAAAAAAGCCAAAGCCGCCGTCGATGTAGAAGAGCTACCGAGCATCGAAGCCAAGCAGAAAGAGCGCGACGCTCTGGCCCGCGCCATGGAAGAGTTCCTCTCTCGGGGTGGCAAGGTGCAGGAAGTCGAGCCGAATGTGGTCTCCGATCCGCCCAAAAAGCCGGACAGCAAGTACGGCAGCCGCCCTATCTAAGGGCCTGCCGTAAAACAAAAAGCCCGCATGCCATAAGCGTGTGGGCTTTTTTGTGCGCGACGCCTTGTCAAGGCAGGCAGATGACTGTGTAGGGTGGAGACGCGTTATCCATCCACCGCTCATGGTCGGCCAGAACCGCGCCTCTGCAGCCTACGCCCAGCTATGCAGCAGCGCCGGCAGCTCGGCCAGGCTGCGGATCTGTCCATCCGGGGTGTTATCGGCCTCCCAGGCTTTGCCCTGAGGGTTGAACCAGATCGCCCGCAAACCGGCAGCCTGCGCGCCAGCAATGTCGTCGCTAGGGTGGTCGCCGATATGTACCGCGTGCTCGGCGGCAATTCCCGCGCGCTTCAGCGCTTCGGTGAAGGGTTTCGGGTCGGGTTTGCCGACGCCCAGTTCCTCGGCGCACAGGGCGAACTGGAAGTAGTCAGCCAGGCCCAGACGGCGCACATCGGCATTGCCGTTGGTGATCACCCCGAGCTGAAAGCGATTGGCCAGGGCTTCAAGGGTTGGATGCACCTCGGCGAACAGTTCGACCTGATGGCGCGCAGCGAGAAACACCTGAAAGCCAGCTTCGGCCAGCGCCTGCGCATCGCTGTGTGGGTAGCCGGCGTCTGTCAGGGCATGCAGCAGAATGCGCCGACGCAGTTCGCTGAGGCGATGCTTGAGCATCGGTTCGGCCTGCAACAGGGTGGCGCGAATCGACCACAGGTGTTCCACCGGCACCGCACCCAGGCGTGGCGCATGCATGGCCAGCCAGTTGCGCAGCGCCGCTTCGGCGTCCTGCATCACCGGGGTGACATCCCACAGGGTGTCGTCGAGGTCGAAGGTGATCAGCTGAATGCTCATTCTGTGCTGCCTTTGCGTTTGGCCCGTGGGTGAGCCTGGTCATAGACCGTGGCCAGGTGCTGGAAATCCAGGTGGGTGTAAACCTGGGTGGTGGCGATGTCGGCGTGGCCGAGCAGCTCCTGCACCGCGCGCAGATCCTGGGAGGATTCCAGCATATGGCTGGCAAAGCTGTGGCGCAGCATATGCGGGTGCAAGTGCTGGCCCAGTTCACGCACGCCAGCCTGGCGCACGCGCAGTTGCACCGCACGCGGGCCGATACGCCGGCCCTGTTGGCTGATAAATACTGCACCATCGGCCGGGTTGGCCAGTGCGCGCAGCGGCAGCCATTGCTGCATAGCTTCGCGCGCCATGCGCCCAAGCGGTAGTTCGCGGGCCTTGTTGCCCTTGCCGATCACCCGCACCAGGCCGGCGGGTAGATCGAGGCCGTCCAGGTTGAGGCCGACCAGCTCTGACAGACGCAAGCCTGATGAATAGAACAGCTCAAGCATGGCCTGGTCGCGGCGGGCGATAAAGTCGTCTTCCAGCGCGCCGTCGAGCAGCTGCGCGGTGCGGTCGGCATCCAGGGTTTTCGGCAGGCGGCGTTCGCCCTTGGGCGGCGTCAGGCCGCTGGCCGGATCACTCTGGCAGTGGCCTTCACGAATCAAATAACGATAGAGACCGCGGGTGGCCGAAAGCAGACGCGCCAGGCTGCGACTGGACTGACCCTGCATATTCAGGCGGCCGACCATACGGCGCAGGCGCGCGGTATCGAGGGCGCTCCAGCTGTCGATCTGCTCTTGGCTGCAGAACGCTAACAGCGTGCTCAGGTCGTGGCGGTAGCCAATCAGGGTATGGGAGGAAAGCTGGCGCTCGCTGCGCAGGTGTTCGAGGTAGGCGTCCAGGAGGTCGTGCATGGAAGCTCCCTGCGGTGCAGTCGGTGCGATATGCAGTGGTTAGCGCACCGAGCGCAATGGAGTAGCAAAGCCCGGTACGACGCGTGCCAGCACTTCGGCGATATAACCGAGGAACAGTGTGCCCAGCGAACTTTTGTAGTGCTGCGGGTCGGCACTGCCAATTGCCAATACGCCATGCAGACCTTGATAGGAGATGCTCACCACTGCCGCCGAGCCGACTTGCGCGCCGTCTTCGCTGCCGAACAGGAAGTTCAGCTCATGCTCACGCAATACGCCGCAGATGGTTTTGCCACCGGCCAACAGGCCGCCGATGGCTTGATGCGCTTCCGCGCTGCTGACCGAGCGGCCGACCGGCAATGGCGCCTCGCTAAACAGAATCAGGCTGACGAAGGGCACCTGAAACTCGCGGCGCAGGCTGTCTTCAACGCAGCTGACCACTTCTTCCAGGCTGCTGGCGTCGAGCAAGTCGAGTACCAGGCGGCGGGTCTTGTCGAACAGGCGGTCGTTGTCGCGGGCCACGTCCATCAGTTGCGAGAGGCGATGACGCATCTCGATATTGCGCTCGCGCAGCAGTTTCACCTGGCGCTCGACCAGCGACACGGTGTCGCCGCGCTGGTGCGGAATGCGCAGCTCGGGGATCAACTCGTCGTGGTCGATAAAGAACTCCGGATGCAGGCGCAGATAAGCGGCAACTGTTTCCGAATCCAGTGGCTTGGGTGAATCCTGCTTGTCGGTCATAAACGAACCTGTCCTTCGTACACGCGTACTGCGGGTCCGCTCATCATAACGGGCTGGCCAGGGCCTGCCCACTCGATGATCAGTTTGCCGCCGGGCAATTCGATCTGCACCGGTGAGTCCATCCAACCCTGGCTGATCGCCGCGACCACTGCTGCGCAGGCGCCGGTGCCGCAGGCCTGGGTTTCCCCGGCGCCGCGTTCCCATACACGCAGCTTGGCGTGCTTGCGGTCGACCACTTGCAGAAAGCCGACATTAACCCGCTGCGGGAAGCGCGGGTGGTGTTCAAGCTTCGGCCCCAGGCTGTGCACCGGCGCGTTGTCGACGCTGTCGACGCGCAGCACGGCATGCGGGTTACCCATGGACACGGCGGCCAGCTCAACGGTCTGCCCGTCGACGGCCACGCAGTAGCTCAGCGCCTGCTGGTCGGCCTGGAAGGGGATATCCGCCGGCACCAGGCGCGGCGCGCCCATGTTGACGCTGATTTGCCCGTCGTTGCGCACGTCCAGTTCGATGATGCCGCCCTTGGTTTCCACGCGCATCTGCTTCTTCACCGTCAGGCGCTTGTCCAGCACGAAGCGGGCGAAGCAGCGTGCACCGTTGCCGCACTGTTCCACTTCCGAGCCGTCGGCATTGAAGATACGGTAGCGGAAATCCACGTCCGGGTTGCTCGGCGGCTCGACCAGCAGCAACTGATCGAAACCTACGCCGGTGTGGCGGTCGCCCCACTGCTTGGCGTTCTTCGGCTGGATATGCGCGTGCTGGCTGACCAGGTCGAGGACCATAAAGTCGTTGCCGAGGCCGTGCATCTTGGTAAAGCGCAATAACATCGCCTTGTCCTTTTAACTCGCGGGCGGCAGGCAGCTTTCGCCCGCAAAGAGTTCGCTGAGCGTCTCACGACGACGCACCTCGAAGGCGTGTTCACCATCCACCATCACCTCGGCGGCGCGGCCGCGGGTGTTGTAGTTGGAGCTCATGACAAAACCGTAGGCACCGGCCGAGCGCACGGCCAGCAGGTCGCCTTCGGCCAGGGCCAGCTGGCGATCCTTGGCGAGGAAGTCGCCGGTCTCGCAGATCGGCCCGACGATGTCGTAGTTGCGCGTCGCGCCATCGCGCGGCTGCACCGCCACCACCTCCATCCAGGCTTGGTAGAGGGCCGGGCGGATCAGGTCGTTCATCGCCGCATCAACGATGGCGAAGTCCTTGTGCTCGGTGTGCTTGAGGTACTCGACCTGAGTCAGCAGCACGCCAGCGTTGGCGACAATGTAGCGGCCCGGCTCGAACACCAGGGCCAGGTCGCGGCCGGCAATGCGCTCACGCACGGCCTTGATGTAATCGCCGGCCAGCGGCGGTTGTTCATCGCGGTACTGCACGCCAAGGCCGCCACCCAGATCCAGATGCTTGATGCGGATGCCGTCGGCGGCGAGCTGATCAATCAGCGCGAGCAAACGGTCGAGGGCATCGAGAAACGGCGGCAACGTGGTCAGCTGCGAGCCGATATGGCAATCGACACCCACCACCTGCAGGTTTGGCAGCGCGGCGGCGCGGGCATAAACGGCCGGGGCCTGCTCGATATCGATGCCGAATTTGTTTTCTTTCAGGCCCGTGGAGATATACGGGTGGGTGCCGGCGTCGACGTCCGGGTTGACCCGCAGCGAGATCGCAGCTGTCTTGCCCAGCTCGGCGGCGACCAGTTGCAGGCGCTCCAGCTCGTCGGTGGATTCGACGTTAAAGCAATGTACGCCGACTTCCAGGGCGCGGCGCATGTCGTCACGGCTTTTGCCAACGCCGGAGAAGACGATCTTGCTCGGCTCGCCGCCAGCGCTCAGTACGCGCTCCAGCTCGCCACGGGAGACGATATCGAAGCCGGCGCCGAGGCGCGCCAGGACATTCAGCACGCCGATATTGGAGTTGGCTTTCACCGCAAAGCACACCAGATGCGGCATGCCCTGCAGGGCATCGGCATAGGCGCGGTACTGCGCCTCGATGTGCGCACGCGAGTAAACGTAGGTCGGCGTACCGAAGCGTTGGGCGATGGCGGACAACGCCACGCCTTCCGCGAACAGCGCACCGTCGCGGTAGTTGAAGGCGTTCATAAGCTGTCCTTATTCGGTTTGCGCAGGCGCTGGCTGGCTATCTTCCGGCAGGTACAGCGGGCCTTTCTGGCCGCAGCCCGCGAGCAGGGCGCTGACGGCAAGCATCGCGACAAAGGCAGTAAATAACCGCTTCATGGTGGAATCCTTGTAATAAAGCATGATTGCGCCGGAGTATACCGACCCCCCGGCGCCTTGCCTATGCGCCGGGGTTCCCGTCGGGCGGGGCTTTGCCCCCATCGCCAGCGATCAGGAGACTGGATGGACAACCCCTTACCCGTGAGCAGCTCGGTTTCCGTTGCCTACCTGCAAGGTTTGCTCGATTACCTGACGCGCCAGGGTGTCGACAGCGCTGAGCTGCTGGAGCGGGTGCAGCTCAGCCCGCAGATTCTCGCCCAGCGTGATCAGCGCATCGCCGCCAGCACCTACCTGGAACTGCTCGGCCACGGCGTACGGCTGACCGGCGATGAGCAGCTGGGTCTGCACCTGGGCGAGGCGGTACGCCCCGGTTATTACGGCGTGCTCGGTTATCTGATCATGAGTTGCGCAACCCTCGCCGACGCATTGCATCGTCAGGCGCGTTACGCCGCGTTGGTCGGTAATCTGGGGCAGGTCGATCTGGCTGATGAGCCGCCGCGCCCAGGGCTGGAGCCGCTGGTGGCGCACAGCTGGCAGCCGTTGTTGCCGCAGCAGAAACGCCAGCTCAGTGAAGAAACCTTGGCCGGTTGGGTGACGTTTGGTCACTGGATCAGCGGCCTGGATATTCCACCGACCGAGGTGCGTTTCCAACATGCGGCGCCAGTGGACACCGCCGAATATCAGCGGATTTTTCGCTGTCCGGTGCTGTTCGATCAGGCCGACAACGCCCTGGTATTCCCCAAGCGCCTGCTCGCCACGCCGCTCGGTCAGGCCGATGCGCAGGTGCGCCTGATGCTCGATGCCTATGCCGATCGTCTGCTCGGTGAGATCCAGCAGGGCCATAGCGTGCTCGATCGCGCGCGCCTGGAATTGTCCCGCCAGCTGCCGGAAGTGGGCGCCGACCTGCAGCAAATCGCCGCGCGTTTGGCGCTCAGTCCGCGTACCCTGCAGCGGCGTTTGCGCGAAGCCGGGTTATCCTTCAACCAGTTGGTGGATGAAACCCGCCAGCAGCTGGTGTTGCATTACCTGCGCGACCCGGCGCTGGAGCTGGCGGAAATCGCCTTTCTGGTCGGCTTCAGCGAGCCCGGTTCATTGGCTCGCGCGTTTCGCCGTTGGACCGGGCAGAGCCCAGGCGAATACCGCCGCCAGCTGAAAGATCATTAATCACTGCAGACCAAGACGTTGCAGTCGCTGAATTTTTTGAGGTAGCCGTAATGAGTTTGACCGAAGCCCGCTTTCACGATCTGGTCGATGCCACCCAGCAGGCGGTGGAAGATATTTTCGATGACAGCGACCTGGACCTCGACCTGGAAAACTCCGCCGGGGTGCTGACTGTGCGTTTTGAGAACGGCACTCAGCTGATCTTCAGCCGTCAGGAACCGCTGCGCCAACTCTGGCTGGCGGCGCGTTCCGGTGGCTTCCACTTCGATTACGATCAGGCCAGTGAGCGGTGGATCTGCGACAGCAGCGACGAGCAGCTGGGCGAAATGCTGGCGCGCATCACCCTCGAACAATCCGGTGCCGACCTTGAGTTCGAAGAACTCTGACGGCGCGGGCCAGGAGGTCGCCTCGCCCTGTCGTCGCCAGTGTTGTCTGGATGATCAGGATGTCTGCCTGGGCTGCGGCCGCACGCTGCAGGAAATTCTCGGCTGGAGCAAAGCCGACATGGTGGGCAAGCGCGCGATCTGCGCGGCTGCCGAAGCCCGTTTGCAGCAGCGTCACGGCATACCTTGACCGGGCGGTCTTGTTTATTTGAGTGGCTGTGATACGGTCGGTCTAACCCCTGCAAACCCCATCTCCTTGATGGGGTTTTGCTTTTTTGCCTTTTAGGTAGGAGATGTATTCGCACCATGACCAGCGCACCTTCGCTCACCATCACCCGTCTTGACCTGCAGCGCCTGGAGCACCTGCTCGACAGCCTGGATGACTTCGGTCCCAGTGCCATCGCGTTGCAGGCCGAACTTGATCGCGCCGACGTGGTTGGCCATGACGAGGTGCCGGCCGGGGTGGTGACCATGAATTCGCGGGTGCATTGCCGTGAAGAAAGCAGCGGCAAGGATTACCACCTGACCCTGGTCTACCCGCAGGACGCCGGTGGCGAAGGCTGTGTGTCGGTGCTGGCGCCGGTCGGCACGGCCCTGCTGGGGCTGTCCGTGGGCCAGCATATCGACTGGGCCGCGCCCGGCGGCAAAGTGCTCAAGCTGACCCTGCTGGCGGTGGAATATCAGCCGGAAGCGGCGGGCGAATACAGCCGCGCCTAATTCCCCCGCTCAGGCCTTCTGCAGTGCCTGATTCAGCGCCGCTTCCAGGCGGCTTTTGTAGCGCAGGTAATGCACGCTCTGCATATGCCCCTCACCGAGTACCGCCGACAGATCGAGGTCGGTGATGTAGCAGGGGTAGCGCGCGCCATCGCGGCGTTGCGCAAGGATGTGCTGGGCGACGGCGGCGAACAGGTCGCCGGCATATTCCAGCTCCGAGAACTCGCGGTGATTACAGTACAGGGTGACGTGTGAGCGCTTGCCATCGGCCGGTTCGACGATGGCCTGCACGTCATAGAACGGGTGGCTGATCGGTGACAGCGGCGGTGGTCGGCGCTCCAGGCGCTGGGCGCGCAGCGGTGCATCGGGCAGCACTTGGTAATAGAGAATCTCCAGCGGCTGATGCGCCGGCAGATTATCCAGCGGCAGCAGGGCGTTGCGCCGGTACAGCACCGATTGCAGAAAGCGTTGCAGCGGCGTCAGCAGGCTCTGTTCATCACGGAACGGCATCTGCTGACGCCACAGCGCGTTGTGCTCGTCGAGCACGCTCAGTTCGGCCGTAGCGCTGGCTTCGTTCAGCCGGTAGAACACCTGAATGCACTGCGGTCGCCCGACGGGAAGAATCAGCGCCAGGTCTTCACCTTCCAGAGCGCTACGATCCAGATGCAGCTCGCTGTAGCCGGGCAGCTCCTCACCCAGGTGTTCGATCAGCGTGGGCAGATCTTTCAGGCTGGTATGGCTGACGTGGCCGGGCTTCAGTTCCAGCACGTGGTAGTGCTGCTTGATCTGCAGCAGGTAGCGGTTGGCCTGTTCGCTGCTGAAGCTGCCGAGGGTTTCGCGGAACAGTTCTTCGACCCGCTCGGCAATCGCCGTAGCACGGTTGCGGCAGAAGCAGCGCACCCGCAGGTTGGGTTTCTTGCCTTTGCTGGGCAGGCTGTTGAGGAAGTCGCGCAGGCAGTCGAGCAGCGCATGTGGGCCGTGATAACGGGTCACCAGCAGCTCGTTCCAGCTGTTCAGGGTGACCTGATCGATGGTCAGAATCAGGTTCTCGCGCACCCCGGAATAGCCCAGCGCATCGGTGCGCTCGGTGGTCATGTGCATGTTCATCTGGCTGAACTGCTTGAGCGGGTCGATGCCGACGTTGACCAGCAGCAGCACCTCACCGGGCACGCTGGCGCTAAGCAGGGCGGCTTCGTCAACGGCCGGCAGGGGCAGCGGCACCACCTGCTGCAGGCTGCTGAGCAGGTTGGACAGCTCGTACTCGGTCAGGTCGCTGGAGCCTGGGTGCAGTGACAGCCGCGTGCTGTTGTCGATCACGCCATTGCGCTGGCACCAGGCAAGCAGTTCGATCAGCTCGCGCGAGCGCTTGAGCGGCGAGAAGTCTTCCAGGTCCTGGGCGTTGACGCTGCCACTGTAGAGCGCCCAGAGGGTTTCATTGGGCTCGTCCGGGCTGGGGCTCTGCGCCAGGGTCAGGGTGTCTTCGGCCAGGTCCGGGGCGATGCCCGGGTTGATAAATTCGATCTTGCCGGCCTTGCGCTCGAAGGCGGCGTAGAGGCGGCGGCCGAGGATGCCCAGGTCGCGGCTGTTGAGCGAGCTGCCGGCATGTTCGCTGCGGGCGAACTCGGAGAGGAAGCGGTAGCTGTAGGTCAGCTCGTTAACCAGCATGCGCCGTTCGGCGCTGACCTGGCGCACCTTCCACTGGCTGCGGCTGTCGAGCATTGCCAGCTGGCGGCTGTCCCAGTTCCAGTCGCGGGTCAGGCGTTCCAGCAGCAGGCGTTGCCAGCTCTTGCGGTTGTTGCGCGGTGGGCGGCTGAGCTTTTTGTCGACCTTGAGGTACAGGCAGCGGCGGATCAGCTCCAGGCGTTCATGCTCGCCACGGGCTTTGAGATACTCCTCCAGACGTCGGTAGACCACGATATAGGGGTCGAGCTCATCGACGTCCAGGCGATTGGCGAACACCGCCTGCTTGAAGCGCAGCGACAGGCATTCGACCTTGGGGTGTTCGCTGGCGTAGACCTCGGTCAGCAGCAGCTTGAGCACCGATTTGTAGGGCGACTCGATGCCCTTGAACAGCTGCCACATGCCGGCGCCGATAAACTCTTCCGGCGGGATGCGCGCCAGGTGGCCGAGATCGAGCACGTCCTCGGCGCGGATAAAACGCTTGGCCAGCAAGGTGCTGGTGTAGTGCTGATAGCGCTGCTCTTCATACACTGGCACCAGCCACCACAGCGGCGTGCGCCCGCCGAGCCAGATGGCGGTGCGGTAGAACTCGTCGAGCAGCAGATAGTGCTGGGTGGTGCCGCAGTCATCCGAGGTCAGCTGCGCCTCGCGCTCGCCCTGAGTGAAGCGTGCCGGATCGATAAGAAAGAAATGCGCTTCGGCGCCGAAGGTGGCTGCCCAGCTTTCCAGCAGTGCGCATTTTTTGTTTAGTTCATGCAGTTGCTGCTGGCTGAGGTCACTGGCGTGACACACCCAGAAATCCATGTCGCTCTGTTCGGCCTGGGCCACAGTGCCCAGGCTGCCCATCAGAAACAGGCCGTGGATAGGCAGCGCTTGTTTGCCGCGATACGGCTTGTAGACGAACGAGCGGGTCAGGCGCTGCACTTCGGAGAGCAGTTCGTCGTCCGGCTCGAAGCCGCTGAGGCCGGCGGGGGTCAGCCCGGAAACGTAGCCCGGCAGCAACGGGTGATTGACGTGGAACAGCAGCGGCAACAGCTTCAGCACCAGTTGCTGGCGCGTCGACAGCGCCTGCATGGCGCGTTGCAGTCGGCCCTGGTTGAGTTTGAGGAAGCGCGCACGCAGCTGCGTCAGTACCTTGCGGTCGATACCGTCTTCAATGTCCGGGCGAATTTCCTCGGTACGACTCATGCTCAGGCTCTGCAGGGCGGTGCGTGATCATGCCTTGCCAGGTGGCTGGCGGACGGCTGCGGATACTGGGTTATCGCCTGCGTCGCGGGCAGCTTGAGGACGCCGCTGCAACGCAGGCTGGGTTGGCTGATAAACAGTTTTGACTGTCGCTCTAACTGGCGATGTCCACGGTCGCTGTTTAGGCCGCTTCGGTCACATTGAGAATGGTCAGCAGAACTTGCGCGTGTTCGGCGGCGTCGAGGCCTAGGCTGGTCAGGTAGCCGCCGTCGGGCTGGTTGATCAGACCTTTGTCGTGTAGGCGTTGGGCGGCGGCAATCGCCGAGGGGGCGGCAGTGTGGTGAACCTTGATTCCTTCCTGAGTGGTGCCCAGGTTATACAGCGCGAGGATTTCCAGTTCGGCAATCAGTTCGGGGGTAAAGGCCATAAGTACTCCAGCTTCTTGTTTTAGTGAGCTGCGGCCGGCGGCGGCAGCACCCGCTGCGGTAAATCGGCTGAAACAACAGGCAGCCTGCGAAGGCAGTGTAGTGAAGCCCCAGGCAGTCTGCTGTGACCTGATGCTGCCAGAAGTTGGCGCGTTGTGGGTTAAATTTTTCCGGGTGGTTTACGGTGCCTGTTCGGGCAGCTCGGGCAAGGCGCGCAGGCCCTGCTCGTAGCGGGCAAGATCGAAGGGGCGGTCGTCGCGCAGCATGACGTCGATTTCATCGGCCAGCACCAGGGCCATCAGCTCGATAATCTCGTCGCGCTCGTAACCGACCAGACTCAGCTTATTCAGTACAGCCTGGACGAAGGCTGGTTCGCCGGCTTCCAGCTGGTTTTCGATGGCCTGGATCAGGGTGTCCTGGGCGAAATCTTCGTCGTCTTGCTCGCTCATATGCTGCTCCAAAAGAGTGCTGCTTCAGCCTTGGGCAAAATCCAGCAAGGCTTGGCCGGTCAGGCGGTAGGTGGTCCATTCGTCCTGCGGGCGGGCGCCGAACGACTGGTAGAAATCAATGGCTGGCTGGTTCCAGTCCAGCACGGCCCACTCGAAACGGCCACAGCCTTTGGCCACGGCCAGCTGCGCGAGGTGACGCAGCAGGGCTTTGCCCGCGCCCACGCCGCGCTTTTCCGGGCTGACGTAGAGGTCTTCAAGGTACAGCCCGTGCTTGCCCAGCCAGGTCGAGTAATTGAAAAAGTACACGGCATAGCCAATCGGCTGGCCGTCATGCTCACAGATCAGCGCACGGGTGCTGCTCTCTGGGCCGAACAGGCTCGTCTCGATCCCAGCTACGTCGGTCTTCACCTCATGCTCGGCTTTCTCGTAGATCGCCAGGTCGGTGATAAAGCGCAGGATCAGGGCGGCGTCTTTGGCGGTTGCGGGGCGGATATTCAGGGACATGAAAAGTCTCATAGAAAGTGTTGGTTCAACCTTTGAGGTATATCAGCGTAATTAATTATGAGGTTGTCAAGTAAGTAAAGAGGGAAGTGCCTGCTTTGTAGGTTGCTAAGCCTTTCAAATATTTTGGTCTGGAAATATTTCAGTGATAGTAATGATCTCGCCATTATTATTTATGTAATGAGGCTGCGTTTTAATTTTCGCTGGCTTGTCAGAAATAAAAAACAAAATTGACTCTTTGGGGTTTGATGCTGCGGCATACTTGAGTGCTTGTTTTATTGCCGCGTCACGTAACTTCCCTCTAACAGAAGATGATTTTATTTCAATTGTGATGGTGGTGGATAGTGTGCTGTCTAGTGCGATCATTAGGTCGGGATTAATAGTGGCTCCCGTGTGTGTCGCTATTTGGCAGTTTGTAGAAATAAAAAGTGACGGATCGTTTTCTCTTAAGAACTGAGCAAGCGCCTCGGTGTATATGTCTTCTGTTAGTGCTACTTCCGCTGGCTTTATGTCTGGTTTCTTTGATTGTGAAAATGCGGCTATTAAAGAAATTATTTTTTCTTGAAATGGTAGGTTTGAGTAATCGGGGTGTTCTTCAGTCCAAGTTTTGATGCGGAGGGTTTTGTTATCTAGACTTGAGGGCAGATTTTTGTGGACAATAATTTGGTCAATAAGAATGGTTGCGAATGCTGATACAGATATTATCGCAAGAACGGCTTCTTGCTCGCTGAAGAATAGCTCATGTTCATGAGTGGAGGGGTTTCGCCAGTCTGTTCTATACCGCTTCATTAAGTCGACGACCCGAGGTCTCAGTAGGTTGTTGCTCTCAAGGTGTTTTTCGATGTCGATTAGGTTTTTATTTGTTGGGTTTTTGGTTGTTATTATTCGATAAGCTTCTTTGAGGCAGCCTTCGTAAACATGGTTTGTTCTGTAGATCACATCAGTGAAGCAGGCAGGTTTCTCTCGCCCAAGTTGAAGCAGTTGTTCTGCTTGCTCAAGGTGTTGGATTACTGCAGATAAACCCACGCGCTCACTTTCGTCTAAGCGTGAATGCTTTTCCTTTATTTCTGCTAGAAGATCCATTTGTGTAAGTCTGCTTTAGGTGGGCAGCCAGCTGAACTGGCAGCCCTGTACTCGTATTTTTAAGAGCGCTCGCTCAATAGCAATTTTCCGCGTTTGACAGCCGCACGCACCTGATTCGGTGCGGTGCCGCCGATATGATCGCGGGCGTTGACCGAGCCTTCCAGGGTCAGCACGGCAAACACGTCTTGCTCGATCTGCTCGCTGAACTGGCGCAGTTCGTCCAGGCTCATCTCGGCCAGATCCTTGCCGGACTCGACGCCGTATTTCACCGCATGACCGACGATTTCGTGGCAATCGCGGAACGGCAGGCCCTTGCGCACCAGGTAGTCGGCCAGGTCAGTGGCGGTGGAGAAGCCGCGCAGCGCCGCTTCACGCATGATGGCGTGCTTGGGCTTGATCGCCGGGATCATGTCGGCAAAGGCGCGCAGTGAGTCACGCAGGGTGTCGGCGGCGTCGAACAGCGGCTCTTTGTCTTCCTGGTTGTCCTTGTTGTAGGCCAGCGGCTGGCCTTTCATCAGGGTCAGCAGGCCCATCAGCGCGCCGAATACCCGGCCAGTCTTGCCACGTACCAGCTCGGGTACGTCGGGGTTTTTCTTCTGCGGCATGATCGAGCTGCCCGTGCAGAAGCGATCCGGCAGGTCGATAAACTGGAACTGCGCGCTGGTCCACAGCACCAGCTCTTCGGAGAAACGCGACAGGTGCATCATGGCAATCGAGGCGGCGGCGCAGAATTCGATGGCGAAATCGCGATCCGACACGCCATCCAGCGAGTTGCCGCCAACGGCGTCGAAACCGAGCAACTGAGCAGTGACTTCGCGCTGAATCGGGTAAGTCGTGCCGGCCAGCGCCGCCGAGCCCAGCGGCATGCGGTTGGTGCGCTTGCGGCAATCCACCAAACGCTCGTAATCGCGACTAAGCATCTCGAACCAGGCCAGCAGGTGGTGGCCGAAGGTTACTGGCTGCGCAGTTTGCAGATGGGTGAAGCCGGGCATGATGGTTTCCGCCTCACGCTCGGCCTGTTCCAGCAGGCCCTGCTGCAGGCGGGTGATTTCGGCGAGGATCAGGTCGATCTCGTCGCGCAGCCACAGGCGGATATCGGTAGCCACCTGATCGTTACGGCTACGCCCGGTATGCAGCTTCTTGCCGGTGACGCCGATGCGGTCGGTCAGGCGTGCTTCGATGTTCATGTGCACGTCTTCCAGATCGACGCGCCAGTCGAACTGGCCGGCTTCGATCTCGCTCTGAATCTGCGTCAGGCCGGCGATGATGCTATCGCGCTCAGCGTCTGTCAGAACGCCGACCTTGGCCAGCATGGTGGCGTGGGCGATGGAGCCCATGATGTCGTGGCGATACAGGCGCTTGTCGAATTCGACGGAGGCGGTAAAGCGGGCAACAAAGGCATCGACTGGCTCGCTGAAGCGGCCGCCCCAGGATTGGTTGGTTTTTTCAGTGCTCATGGGCTTCGCTCGGCTGGTGCGCTAAACAGGCTGGCCGCGCTGGGGCGGCCGGCAAGACGGAAAAGTGCGCCGATAATAACAGGCTGGCCGGTAAATTCGCCGCGTCGCGTTGTCGGCGGTCACAGCTAGGCTGCAGTAGAGCAATGTTGCGCCGTTCACAGTTTTAGCGTGGCGGGCGCATTTCGGTGCTTTATTTTGCCCGGTCGCAGCTGTCTATCTTGCTGCTGGCGCGGCTCACGCGGAAACTGCGGCGATGAAAATAAAAAGCGCTTTATCAGAAAAACAACCACCACTGGTCGATGACTTCTTTGTGCCCGAGCTTTGCCAGCCAGAAGCCCTGCTGAGCATGGTGCTGCTGGCCGAGTTGCTGGTGCTGGTGCTGGTGTTGTCCGAGCCGATGCTGCCGGGCTTCGATTGGGTGCGCCTGGCGCTGACTTCACTGTTTGTGCAGTGGATCGTGCTGCTCTCGGCCGCCGTGCTGTGCCGCCTGCGCCCGTTGATGGCGCGCATGCCCGCAGCCACGGCCGGCGCCCTGTGCTGCGTGATTGTGGTTACCTTGAGCCTGATCTGTACCGCCGTGGCGGATTACTACGAGCTGGGCGGACCACTGCCGCGCACCGGCGAGGTCAATCTGTACCTGCGCCATGCCTTGATCAGCCTCATCATGTCGGCGCTGCTGCTGCGCTATTTCTACCTGCAGAGCCAATGGCGCAAGCAGGAGCAGGCCGAGCTGCGCGCGCGTATCGAATCGCTGCAGGCGCGGATTCGTCCGCACTTTCTGTTCAACAGTTTGAACAGTATCGCCAGCCTGGTGGTGATCGACCCGTACAAGGCCGAGCAGGCGGTGCTGGACCTCTCCGATCTGTTCCGCGCTAGCCTGGCCAAGCCCGGCAGCCTGGTGCCCTGGCGCGAGGAGCTGGAGCTGGCACAACGATATTTGTCGATTGAGCGCTATCGGCTCGGCGAGCGTCTACAGTTGCAGTGGGAGATCGTCGATGTGCCGGACGATTTACCAATTCCACAATTGACGCTGCAGCCCTTACTGGAAAACGCCTTGATCTACGGCATTGCGCCGCGTATCGAGGGCGGTTTGGTGCGGGTCGAGGCGAGTTATCACGAGGGGGTATTCCAGCTGTGCGTGAGCAATCCATACGAACAACTAGGCGAGCAGCCGCCATCACGCGGCACGCATCAGGCGCTGACCAATATCGATGCGCGGCTGGTGGCACTTTTCGGGCCGCGGGCCAGTCTCAGCGTAGAGCGCCGTGACGGACGCCACTTCACTTGTCTACGCTATCCTTGTGCGAGACCCAAGCAGGAAGCCCGTGCATTATGAATGTCCTGATTGTCGATGATGAACCCCTGGCCCGTGAGCGCCTGAGCCGCATGGTGGGCGAACTCGATGGCTATCGCGTGCTTGAACCCGCAGCCTGCAATGGCGAGGAGGCCCTGAGCCTGATCGACAGCCTGAAGCCGGATGTGGTCTTGCTGGATATCCGCATGCCCGGCCTGGATGGCCTGCAGGTGGCGGCCAGGCTGTGTGAGCGCGAAGCGCCGCCAGCCGTGATTTTCTGTACCGCCCATGATGAATTTGCCCTGGAAGCCTTTCAGGTCAGCGCCGTGGGTTATCTGGTCAAGCCGGTGCGCGCGGAAAGCCTTAGCGAAGCGCTGAAGAAAGCCGAGCGGCCTAACCGCGTACAACTGGCCGCCCTGACCCGTCCGGCGGTAGACAGCGGTGGCGGACCACGCAGTCATATCAGTGCCCGAACCCGTAAAGGCATCGAGCTGATTCCGCTGGATCAGGTGATTTACTTTATTGCCGACCACAAATACGTGACCCTGCGTCACGCGGGCGGCGAAGTGCTGCTGGATGAGCCGCTGAAAGCCCTGGAAGACGAATTTGGTGATCGCTTTGTACGTATCCACCGCAATGCTCTGGTGGCCCGTGAACGTATCGAGCGCCTGCAACGCACGCCGCTTGGGCATTTTCAGCTGTTCCTCAAGGGCATGAACGAGGAAGCGCTGATTGTCAGCCGCCGGCATGTTGCCGGGGTGCGCAAGTTGATGCACAACCTTTAGCGTTCTGGCTGGATCTGCTGCGCGTCGGCGATCCTGCGTTGGAAACAGGCCGGGACGCGGCGTCTCGGAATGCTCATTTACAACAGTAAACTCCGCTTCCTCGCCTGTTTCCGCCTTGTCTCACTCTAGCTCGCGAGATCCGATACTGGTTGCTAAGGAGCTTTAGCAGCTAGGGTCGCAGGCCTGATGCGGGCCAGCCTGTTATTATCCCCGGCAGTTCGTTTTCTGGAATTGCCCATGTCTCGCGAAATCCGCATCGCCACCCGTAAAAGTGCCCTGGCCCTGTGGCAGGCCGAACACGTCAAAGCCCGTCTGGAGCAGGCGCACCCTGGCCTCAAGGTCAGCCTGGTGCCCATGGTCAGCCGTGGCGACAAACTGCTCGACGCGCCGCTGGCGAAGATTGGCGGCAAGGGTCTGTTCGTCAAAGAGCTGGAAACCGCGATGCTGGAAAATCAGGCCGACATCGCCGTGCATTCGATGAAGGATGTGCCGATGGACTTCCCCCAAGGCCTGGGTCTGTACTGCATCTGCGAGCGCGAAGACCCGCGCGATGCTTTCGTTTCCAACACCTACACCAGCCTCGACGCGTTGCCGGCTGGCAGTGTGGTCGGCACCTCCAGCCTGCGCCGTCAGGCCCAGCTGCTGGCGCGTCGTCCGGATCTAAAAATCCAGTTTCTGCGTGGCAACGTCAATACCCGTTTGGCCAAGCTGGATGCCGGCGAGTACGACGCCATCATCCTCGCCGCTGCCGGGCTGATTCGCTTGGGCTTTGCAGAGCGTATTCGTTCTTCGATCAGCGCTGAAGACAGCTTGCCCGCTGGCGGTCAGGGCGCGGTGGGCATCGAATGCCGCACGGCTGACAGCGAAATCCACGCCCTGCTGGCGCCTCTGCATCACCGTGATACCGCGCTGCGGGTGACCGCCGAGCGCGCGTTGAACAAGCACCTGAATGGCGGCTGCCAAGTGCCGATTGCCTGCTACGCGGTGCTCGAAGGCGAGCAGCTGTGGTTGCGCGGGCTGGTCGGTCAGCCGGATGGCGGTTTGCTGCTGCGGGCGGAAAGCCGTGCTCCGCTAGCGCAAGCCGAGCAACTCGGTGTGCAGGTGGCTGAAGCGCTGCTGGCCCAGGGCGCTGCGGCTATTTTGCAAGCCGTCTATGGCGAGGCCGCCGCCGAGTGAGTGGTTGGCGTTTGCTGCTGACGCGACCGGCCCAGGAGTCGGCCGCGCTGGCGGCAACCTTGGCTGGGCAGGGCATCTATAGCAGTAGCTTGCCGTTGTTGGCCATTGAGGCGCTGAGCGAGAGTACCGAACAACGCGCCACGCTGGCCGATCTGCCCCGCTACAGCGCGGTGATCGTGGTGAGCAAACCGGCGGCGCGGTTGGGGCTCGATCTGCTGGATCGATATCAACTGCCAGTGCCTGCAGAGCAGCCCTGGTTCAGCGTCGGTGCGGCCACGGCGCAGATTCTTCGTGAACACGGCCTGCAGGTGCATTACCCCGAACAGGCCGATGACAGCGAGGCGCTGCTCGCCCTGCCACAGTTGCAGCAGGCACTGACGGCCGCTACCAATCCGCAGGTATTGATCCTGCGTGGCGAGGGTGGCCGAGAGTTACTGGCCGAGCGCTTGCGCGGCCAAGGCGTGCAGGTGGACTATCTGCCACTGTATCGCCGGGTGCTGCCGGATTACCCGTCCGCGGCGCTGATCGAGCGGGTTCAGTCTGAACGCCTGAACGCTCTGGTGGTCAGCAGTGGGCAGGGCTTTGTGCATTTGCGCGAGCTTGCCGCTGACGCCTGGGCCGAACTGGCCCGGCTACCCTTGTTTGTACCCAGCCCGCGAGTTGCCGAGATGGCCCGTGCGGCGGGTGCACAATTTGTTGTGGACTGCCGTGGTGCGAGTGCCGCGGCGTTGCTGGCAGCCTTGCAGGCGCAACCTGCCCCGATCTCTGACGCAAAGGATGGATACGTGAGCGAAGCAACTACCCCGAAAGAGCAAGCCCCGCAGGGTCACGAGGTGAAACAACAGCAGCCGGCGCCGCTGGATACCGCCGCTGCGAAGCCGGTTACGCCAGCACCTGCTGTGGGCAAGCCGGCCTCGCGTGGCAACGGCCTGGCGCTGCTGGCCTTGTTGGTTGCGGCGGCCGGCGCTGGCGCCGGTGGTTGGGGGCTTTGGCAGTTGCAGGCGCTGGACGCTCGCGAGCAACAACAGTTGGGCCTGCTGCAGGAGGCGCGTAATGACGCGCAAAGTCTGGCGCAGACGGGCAAGAAATTAGAGGCGCGACTGGATGAGTTGCCAAGTGTCGCGGAGCTGGAAACCCGTCGCCGTCTGCTGACCCAGCTGCAGGGCGATCAGCAATTGCTCAATCAGCGCCTGGAAACCGTACTCGGTGCCAGTCGCCAGGATTGGCGCCTGGCCGAGGCTGAGCACCTGCTGCGGCTGGCCAGCCTGCGCCTGTCCGCGTTGCAGGACATCAACAGCGCCACTGCGCTGGTGCAGGCCGCCGATGAAATCCTCCATGAGCAGGATGATCCCGCCGCCTTCGCCGCCCGCGAGCAATTGGCCAAGAGCCTGCAAGCGCTGCGCTCCACCGCCAACCCGGATCGTACCGGGTTGTTTCTGCAACTCGGCGCATTGCGCGAGCAGGTGGCGCAACTCAATGCCCTGGCCCCGAGCTTCAGCGGCGAGGGTGGTGTGCTCAGCGAGCTGGCTGCTGAGGGTGTGATGGAGCCGCAGTGGTGGCAGCGTGCCCTGCAGACCTTGTCGGAATACTTCCGCATCGACTTCAACGCCGACCGTAATATCCGCCCGATGCTCGCCGGTCAGAGCCTGACCCAGGTGCGCCTGGCCCTCAGCCTGGCGCTGGAGCAGGCGCAATGGGGCGCCTTGCACGGCCAGACGGCGGTGTACCAGCAGGCCCTGCAACAGGCGCGTGAAGTGCTGGATGCGCACTTCGATGTGGACAATCCCAATAGCCGCGCTCTGCGCGCGCGCATTGATGAGCTGGCCGAGCGGCCGATCGCAGTGACGCCGCCGGACCTTAGTCCGACGCTGAATGCCGTGCAGGCCTATATCCAGGCCAAGCAGGCGGCGCGCAGCCAGCAGCAGGTCGAGGCTGAGCCCGCTGCTGCGACTGCCGATGATGTCGAGGCGCAACTGCAGGAGGAACTGCAATGAAGCGCCTCTACTGGTTGCTGCTGATTCTGGCGGTCGTTGCCGGCGTCGCCAGCCTGGTACTGTTCGGTCTGCCGCTGGCCGAACACAAGGGCTATGTGCTGATTGCCTTTCAGGGCTTTCGCTATGAATCCAGCCTGTGGGCCTTTGTCGCCCTGGTGTTGGTAGTTTGGCTGCTGATATATCTGCTGCGCTTGAGCGTCCGGCTACTGGTCACGTCCGGCGGCCTGCTCAATCCCTGGTCACGTCTGCACAGCCGCCGCCGCGTGCGGCTGGCGTCCGAACAGGGCTTTCTCGATCTCGCCGAAGGCCGCTGGGCGCGCGCCTTGCGTCATCTTAAACAGGCAGCCAGCAGCGCGCCGCAGCCCTTGAGCTATTACTTGGGCGCCGCACGCGCTGCGCATCAGCTGGGACATCACAGCGACAGCGATGACCTGCTGGAGCAGGCCCTCAACCGCCAGCCACAGGCGGAGCTGGCGATTGCCCTGCAGCATGCCGAGCTGCAACTGGCGCGCGGACAGACCGATGCCGCGCTGGATACCCTGCAAGCCATGCGTTCGCGTCATCCGCACCACCACTTGGTATTGCGTCAGCTGCAGCAGCTCTACCTGCAGTCGGGCGATTGGTCGGCGCTGCTTGGGCTGCTGCCAGATCTGCGCAAGGAAAAAGCCCTGGGTAATGCCGAGCTGAGCGAGCTTGAACGTCAGGCCTGGCGTGGGCGCTTGCTGCAGGCCGCTCAACCGGTTGACGGCGACGCGCAAGCGGCGCTGCTGGTGTTGCAGCAAGTCTGGCAGGCCATGTCGACAGTTCAGCATCAGGTGCCCGAGCTACTGACGGTGTATGCCGAACAACTGCGCCAGCTGGGTGCCGAAGCCGAGGCGGAAGAGCTGCTGCGGCATTTCTTGAAACAGCATTACGACACTGCCCTGGTGCGCCTCTACGGCTTGTTGCATGGGCGTGATCTGGGCAAGCAGTTGCAGGCGGCCGAGGGCTGGTTGAAGCAGCATCCACAGGATGCCGGCCTGTTGCTGACGTTGGGGCGGCTGTGTCTGCACAGCCAGCTTTGGGGTAAGGCCAAGGATTACCTGGAAAGCAGCCTGGCTTTTCAACGTCATCCGGAAACCTGCGCTGAGCTGGCGCGCCTGCTGGGGCAACAGGGCGAATTGGAGCGTAGCAACAGCCTGTATCAGGAAGGTCTGCGCCTGCTTGATGCGCGGTTGTGTACGCCGGTTTTGCCTGCAGCAATTTGATTTAACCGTTTATCGAGGTGCTTATGCGCACGCTGTTGATCTGCTGTCTGATGGCGCTGCTGGTGGGTTGCGCCGGCCCGCAGGTGAATGATTACGCCAGCGAGCAGCCGCGCCTGGAGCTGAGTGAGTACTTCAATGGCGAATTGCAGGCCTGGGGCATGTTCCAGAACCGCGCCGGCGAGGTGGTCAAACGCTTTCATGTGGCCATGACCGGCACCTGGGACGGCAATGTAGGCGTGCTCGACGAACGCTTTACCTACAGCGATGGCAGCACCGAACGACGCGTCTGGACGTTGAGGAAGCAGGCCGACGGCAGTTGGCGCGGCACTGCAGATGATGTGGTTGGTGAGGCGATTGGGCATGTTGCCGGCAACACCTTGAACTGGCGCTACAAGCTGCGGTTGAAGGTCGATGACTCAACCTATGTGGTTGATTTTGATGACTGGATGTTCCTGATGGATGGCCAGGTGATGCTCAATCGGGCGCGTATGTCGAAGTGGGGCATTGATCTTGGCCAGGTTACCCTGAGCTTTTATAAGCCGGTCGCGGCTGAGAGGGCCGAGTAGCTGTCGGTTAAACGCTTGTATGAAATTTTCTCCAGCGCTACCTTGAAGGCCTAGGCCTGCGGGAATAATCTGGCTCACAGATACCGCCGGAAAGTTGCCGTTTCGCGGCTGTCTTCCCAGACCTTGCATGGACTGACAAAAAACTGTCTCGTGCAGGCGAACAACACTAATAGCAATAGGGAAGTAGAGGTCATCATGCTCGAGAGTTGTCAGAACGCCCAGGAACGTTGGGGTGGGGTTCACCTGCTGATCGACCGCTGGCTGCAAGAGCGCAAGGAGCTGGTGCATGCGTATGCCGCCATCAACAGCTCACCGCAAGCGCCGAGCGCCAATGCCGAAGCCCTGCAGCGCTTTTGCGAAATCCTCGTCGATTACGTATCCGCTGGCCACTTTGAGGTCTACGAACAGCTGACCAGTGAAGCCAAGGCTTTTGGCGATCAGCGTGGTCTTGATCTGGCCAAGCAGATCTACCCACGTATCGAGGTGATCACCGAGGTGGCGCTGGCCTTCAACGACCGCTGCGACAATGGTGATTGCCATGATTCGGTATCGCTGCTCGATGAGCTGAAACGTCTCGGCCAGTTGCTGCACGAGCGTTTCGAGCTGGAGGACTGCCTGATCGAAGTCCTGCACAACGCCCATCAGGAGCAGGCCGCGCCGGCCCTCTGATGACCTGACGCGTTACTCCTTGGTGTCGAGCAATTCCAGCTCGAACACCAGGGGTGAGTAGGGTGGAATCAAATCCCCCGCACCTTCTTCGCCATATGCCTGAGCCGACGGAATCACCAAGCGCCACTGCGCGCCCACCGGCATCTGCTGCAGCGCACTGCGCCATCCGGCGATCACGCTATCCAGGCGAAACCACTGTGCAGTCTGACTTTCGTCGAACTGACTGCCATCCGCCAGAAAACCGATATAGCGCACCTGAATGCGATCCTTCGCGCCGGGTTTGCGGCCGCTGCCGGCACGCAGTTCCTGCATCAGCACGCCATCCTGTAATACCCGTACGCCAGCCTTGGCTTTCTCCGTGGCGAGAAAACGCTGCTCTGCTTTTTTGGCTTTTTCGATGCGTTCCGGGGCGTTGGCCAGCTGCGCTTCATGCTCGGCCAGCAGGCTTTCGATGCGCTTGGCATCCAGCGCCAGCGGCTCATTGCGGTAGGCCTGGCGCAGGCCATCGAGCAGCGCTTGCAGCTCAAGATCCGGCACCTCATCGCGCAGCCGCTCACCGAGTTTTACCCCCAGGCTATAAGCCAGGTCGTGGGAATGCTCGTGCGCTTGAGACAACGGGGTGAGCAGGCAAAGCAGTAGCAAGGCGAAACGTGGCATGGGTGTTCTCCGGCCTAAGGTGCGCCGATTATGCCAGCCAGGCTCGCAAGCTCAATGCGCGAGGTGGCAAGGCGGGCAACAGGAGGTCTAGTATGACGCCATCTTCATCCGCCAGGAGGCGCGTCATGTCGGCTACAAAGAATGCAAAGAAGAAATCAGTGAGTACCCCGCTGCACTTGTTGCAGCAACTTTCCAGCAGCCTGCTTGAGCATCTTGAAGATGCCTGCACCCGCGCTTTGGTTGATGCCGAGAAGCTGCTCGCCAAGCTGGAAAAGCAACGCGGCAAAGCCCAGGAAAAACTGCATAAAGCCCGCAGCAAAATGCAGGATGCAGCGGTCGCCGGCAAAGCCAAGGCTCAGGCCAAAGGTAAAGAGGCCGTGGCGGAACTGGAGCAACTGCTCGATACCCTGAAAGACCGTCAGAGCGAAACCCGCACATACATCGCCGGGCTCAAGCGTGATGCGCAGGAAAGCCTGAAACTGGCCCAGGGCGTTGGCAAGGTTAAAGAAGCCGTAAGCAAGGCGCTGGACAGCCGCTCGGCCAAGGCCGTTGCAGTTAAGCCTGCCGCAACTAAAGCCCCGGCCAAGCCAGCGGCTAAACCTGCTGCCAAAGCCCCGGCCAAGGCCGCCAGCAAAGCGCCAGCTGCTGCAAAACCTGCAGCCAAGGCACCCGCCAAACCTGCGGTGAAAAAACCAGTAGCGGCCAGTGCGGCTAAGCCGGCGGCGAGCAAGCCTGCTGCGCAGCCTGCCAAGGCAGCCGCAAAACCTGCAGTGAAAAAAGCGCCAGCCGCCAAACCCGCGGCGAAAGCCGTGGCCAAGCCTGTTGCGAAAAAACCAGCCGCCAAGCCTGCCGCTAAACCGCTTGCCGCTAAGCCAGCCGTTGCTAAAGCACCGGTTGCCGCAGCGCCTGCTGCACCTGCCGGCAGCAATGGCAGCAATGGCAGCACCCCGCCAAGCGCTGTTTAAGCGCTGAGTTGCGCCGCCGCGATGCGCAGCGTTTGCAGCGCATCGCGGTTGCCGGGCTGGGGCGTCAACCGTTCCAGCCAGTCCAGCGGCGCGTCTGCCGCGCTGTCTGACCAGTCTTGAGTGCACGCCGCCAGGCGTTCCAACTGCTCGCGCTCCGCCTCCAGTTCAAGCTGTTTGATCTGTTCACGTAACTGCTTCAGGGCATTATCGCTCTGCGCCTGCTCACGCCAGTTCTGCCGCAATTGGCGCAGCGGCATCACCACTTGTTGTTGCCAGGGTTGCGCGAGCGCGCGCAACGCTTCGGCGCGCTCATCGCAGTAGGCAATCTGCCGGCGTTCCAGCCAGGCGGCACACAGCAGCAGGCACACGTCCTCATCCTGCGTTTGCAGCAGCAGGCAGGCAACCTCGACGCCAGGTCGTTGATACAGTGCTTCGGCGAATCGCCACAGGTCAGTAGGCATGGTGCTTTCCGGGTTTCACTAGGGTCTGTGCCCGTTTCATTCACGGCCGCGCCGGAGCCTGTTTTTGCGCGAGGCAAGGCACGAGACACGACGTTTGGTTGTTCCAAATGAGTGTCGAGAAACGCAGTATCGCGCAAAAACAGGCCCGGCCCTTTGGGTTGCGCGGGAAATGGCCCCCGCTGTTGTTGCAGGACTTGGCAAGGGAATGACCATTACCTGCGTCCTGCGCCTAACCGGGGGCCATTTCTCGCGGCAACGCGGCTCGCGATGAAACGGGAACAGACCCTAAAGGGACTCTGGTAGACTCCGCCGCCATTATGATCCGACTCCTGAACCTGACTTTACAGCGTGGCCCTCAGCGTCTGCTAGAAGACGCTGAGATGACCCTGCACCCCGGCCACAAAGCCGGCCTGATCGGCGCCAATGGTGCCGGCAAATCCAGCCTGTTCGCCCTGTTTCGTGGCGAGCTGAGTGCGGACGCGGGCGACTGCCTGATCCCCGCCGATTGGCGCGTGGCGCATATGCGCCAGGAGATCGATGCGGTCGAGCGCCAGGCGGTCGACTATGTGCTCGATGGCGACCTGCAACTGCGCAAGGTGCAAGCCGAGCTGGCCGTGGCCGAAGCCGCGCATGACGGCGCCGCCGTAGCGCGCTTGCACACCGAACTGGACACCCTCGACGGCTACAGTGCCGATGCCCGCGCGCGCAAGCTGCTCGCTGGCCTGGGTTTCGACAGCGCGCAGATGGATCGCCGCGTTGGCGATTTCTCCGGTGGCTGGCGCATGCGCCTGAACCTGGCGCAGGCGCTGATGTGCCCATCCGACCTGCTGCTGCTCGACGAGCCGACCAACCACCTCGATCTCGATGCGATCCTTTGGCTGGAAAGCTGGCTGAAAGGTTACCCCGGTACCTTGCTGCTGATCTCCCATGACCGCGATTTCCTCGATGCCGTAGTGGACCATGTGGCTCACCTCGATCAGCAGAAGCTGACCCTTTATCGCGGCGGCTATTCGGCCTTCGAGCGCACCCGTGCCGAGCGTTTGGCGCAGCAGCAACAGGCGTACGAGAAGCAGCAAGTGCAGCGTGCGCACATGGAAAAGTACATTGCGCGCTTCAAGGCACAGGCCACTAAAGCCCGTCAGGCGCAGAGCCGGATCAAGGCACTGGAGCGCATGGAAGAGCTGTCGGCGGCGCATGTCGATTCGCCCTTCGACTTCAGCTTCCGCGAGGCCGATAAGATTTCCAGCCCGCTGCTGGATCTGAGCGAAGGCCGCCTCGGTTATGGCGACAAGGTGGTGCTGGAGAAGGTCAAACTGAATCTGGCGCCCGGCGCGCGCATTGGCTTGCTTGGGCCGAACGGCGCGGGTAAATCAACGCTGATCAAGAACCTGTCGAACGAGCTGCAGCCGATCAGCGGCCTTCTGCAGCGTGGCGAGAACCTGGTGGTCGGCTACTTTGCCCAGCATCAGCTCGATGCCCTGGATGACAAGGCCAGCCCGCTGTTGCATTTCCAGCGCCTGGCGCCGACCGAGCGCGAGCAGACCTTGCGCGACTTCCTCGGTGGCTTCGACTTCCGCGGCCCGCGTTGCGACGAGCCGGTGCTGAATTTCTCTGGCGGTGAAAAAGCGCGCCTGGCCTTGGCGCTGATTGCCTGGGGCAAGCCTAACCTGCTGCTGCTGGATGAACCGACCAACCATCTTGACCTGGAAATGCGCCTGGCGCTGACCATGGCGCTGCAGGAATTTTCCGGTGCAGTGGTGGTGGTTTCCCACGATCGCCACTTGCTGAAGAGCACCACCGACGAGTTCCTGCTGGTCGCCGATGGGCTGGTGCAGCCGTTCGACGGTGACTTGGAAGACTACGCCCGCTGGCTGGTGGACTACCGCACGCGGCAGGCGCCGACCAGCAGTGGCGAGAGCAATCCGGATAAAGCCGACAAGCGCGTGCAGCGTCAGGCTGCGGCAGCGTTGCGTCAGCAGTTGGCCCCACACAAGCGCGAAGCCGACAAGTTGGAGAAAGAGCTGGGCCAGTTGCACGAGAAACTTGCGGCTGTCGAAGCGCGTTTGGGTGACAGCGACATCTACGAAGCCGCGCGCAAGGACGAGCTGCGTGATGCCCTGGCCGAACAGGCCAAGCTGAAAAGCCGCGAAGCCGATCTGGAAGAGCGCTGGATGCTTGCGCTGGAAACCCTCGAAGCCCTGCAAGCCGAGCTGGAAGCTGCCAGTTGAACATCACTCTGCCGACCCTGGAATGGTTGATGACCTGGCAAGAGCCGCTGCTGCGCACCGGTCAGGTGATCCTGATTGTGCTGCTGGCCTGGCTGTTCCAGCGCATCCTCACCCGTGGCATCACTCGCCTCGGCAACCGCTACCCGCAGTTGCCGGCCGAGTTGCTGATGCCGCTGCGCGGTTTGCTGCGTTGGTTGATTCTCGGCAGCGCTTTTATGTTGGTATTGGAGCGTTTGGGTGTTTCAGCCCAGGTGCTGTGGACGGCACTCACGGGTTTTGCAGCGGTGGCGGCGATTGCCTTTTTCGCCATCTGGAGCGTGTTGTCCAACATGTTCTGTGCGCTGCTGATTTTTGCCATGGGGCCGTTTCGCCTGGGCGATTGTGTCGAGGTACTGGAAAGTGCCGACAAGCCTGGTGTACGTGGGCGAGTGGTGGCGATCAACCTGTTTTACACCACCCTGGAAGATCTCAGCGGTGATGCGCCCGGTGCCTGGGTGCAGATTCCCAATAGCCTGTTTTTCCAAAAAGCCGTGCGCCGCTGGCGTAACGGCGAACTCCCTGCAGCGCGTACTCGCGAGATCTGACCTTTATGGAATGGCTGGCCAACCCTGAACTATGGGTCGCGTTTCTGACCCTGACTGCCCTGGAAATTGTCCTGGGCATCGACAACATCATCTTTATCTCGATTCTGGTCAGCCGTCTGCCTAAGCATCAGCAGCCGAAGGCGCGCTTCTTCGGCCTGGCGCTGGCGATGGGCACGCGGATTCTGCTGCTGTTGTCGATCAGCTGGGTGATGCGCCTGACCACAGACCTGTTCCACGTCTTCGGTGAAGGCTTCTCCGGTCGTGACCTGATTCTGTTCTTCGGCGGGCTGTTTCTGCTGTTCAAGAGCACAACTGAGATCTACCACAGCCTGGAGGGTGAAGAGGAAGGTCAGGCTGGCGGGGGCAAGGCCTATGGCTTTATGGGCATCATCGTGCAGATCGCGATCATCGATATCATCTTTTCCCTCGACTCGGTAATCACTGCGGTCGGCCTGGTCGACAACGTGCCGGTGATGGTTGCGGCCATCGTGATTTCGGTGATCGTGATGATGCTTTCGGCGGGCACCATCAGCGACTTTATCGACAAGCACCCGAGCCTGAAGGTGCTTGCTCTGTCGTTCCTTATCGTGGTCGGCACCGTGCTGATCGCCGAAGCCTTCGACGTGCATGTGCCGAAGGGTTATGTGTACTTCGCCATGGCCTTCTCGCTGGCGGTGGAAGCCATCAACATCCGCCTGCGTACGGCCCGTGCCCGCGCGCGCAAGGAAGAGCTGGAGCCGGTGCAGCTGCGTAAAGGGTCGCCGGACTGATTCAGCGGCTGGGCGAGTCACCCAACAAGGGGTAGGCTAGCGGCCTACCCCTTTTTATGGCCGCCATCCTTGGCGGCCACCCTACGGGCCGTCGCTATGCGACGTTAAAAAATGATCCCTTCATTTTTTTATTTTCTGTTTGAGGTATCTGCCATGGCACTGGAAACCTGGCTTGCATTCTTTGTGGCCTGTTGGGTCATCAGCCTGTCGCCGGGCGCCGGGGCGATTGCCTCGATGTCGGCCGGGCTGCAATACGGCTTTCTGCGCGGTTACTGGAATGCCCTGGGTCTGCAATTGGGCCTGGCCTTGCAGATCGCCATTGTGGCCGCCGGTGTTGGGGCAATTCTGGCGGCGTCGGAATTGGCCTTCAGCCTGATCAAATGGTTTGGCGTGGTCTACTTGGTGTACCTCGGCTATCGCCAGTGGCAGGCGCTGCCCACTGATATGACGGCGCAGGCCGAGCGTCCCATCGGTCGCCCGTTGACCCTGGTGCTGCGCGGCTTTCTGGTCAACTTCAGCAACCCTAAGGCGATTGTCTTTATGCTCGCGGTGCTGCCGCAGTTCCTTAATCCGCAGGCCCCGTTGCTGAGCCAGTACCTGGTGATGGGCGTGACCATGATCAGCGTCGACCTGATCGTGATGGCCGGTTACACCGGCCTGGCCGCGCGGGTGCTGGGCGCGTTGCGTTCGCCGCGCCAGCAGAAACTGATGAACCGCACCTTCGGCACGCTGTTTGTGGGTGCGGCGGCATTGCTGGCCAGCGTGCGTCGCGCGCCGGTCTGAGCTGCGCTGCGCTGGTATTGCTACCAGGGAATGGGCTGGCCGTTCCAGCCCCAGAAGCTGCCGGTCTGCCCCGGACCATGTTGTTCGACCTGCGCCAGTAGGCATTCGGCGGCATAGCCTGGGGTAAACAGCTTGTCTGCCGGCACATTGGCCTGGAAGGGTTTCGACAGCTCGGTATCGGTGGTGCCGGGGTGCAGGCTGAGTACGCAGCTGTTGGGGTTTAGCCGGCTGAGCTCAATGCTCGCAGTGTGCAGTAACTGGTTCAGCGCGGCCTTGCTGGCGCGGTAGCTGTACCAGCCGCCGAGGCGGTTGTCGCCAATCGAACCGACCCGCGCTGACAGCGCCGCCACCGTGCAGGCATGCTGACCGCGTAGCAGCGGCAGCAGGTGCTTGAGCAGCAGAATCGGCGCAAAGCTGTTGCGCTGAAAGGTCGCCAGCAACCCCTCAAGATTGATCTGCGCCAAACCCTTCTCGGCCTTTGCCGCGCCGTCCTGCAGCACGCCAACTGTGCATAGCAGTAGCTGCAGGCGCGGGATGGCGGTGCGCAAATGCGTGGCAAACTCACTCAGCGCCCGTTCATCGCATACATCCACATCCAGGCACTGCAGGCGCTGGCCATACTGCTCTCGCAGCTCAAGCAGGCCAGGCGCCTGACTGGCTTGGCGGGCGATGGCCCAGACCCCGGCGACATCGGCGCGGGCGAGTAATTGTGTGGTCAGCGCCAGACCAATTCCTCGGCTGGCGCCACAAACCACGACATGCGCCGGTTCTTCTAAGCGTTGCCAAAAGCTCATCGCATTACTCCTGCGCCGTTGCGACGATCCGCCGCGGCCCATGGTCGATCAGTGGTTGAGGAAAGTCAGTAGGAAGATGACAATGGAATCGTCATTCATTCGTATTTGGATCTTCTCCTATATGACTTCCGTATTGCGTTTCTGCAGCTGGTTGCTGGTGCCCGTATTGGCACTCTGCAGCCTGGCTGTTATGGCCGAGCCCATCGAGGGCGCGGCGCAAGCTCTGCATCTGTTCGGCTACCTGGGCGCGGACTACCCGGCCACCGTGGCCAATGGTCAGGTGATCGACTCCGGCGAGTACCGCGAGCAGCTGGAGTTTCTCACTGTACTGCAAGGTCTGATCGTTGCGCTGCCAGCGCGTAGCGAACAGGCCGAGCTAGAGCGAGGTGTTGCCAACCTGCGTCAGGGCATCGAGCGTCGTGTCGAGGGCAGCCAGGTGGCGCAGCAGGCGCGGCAGTTGGCCGCGACTCTGGCCACGGCCTATGGCGTCAGCCAGGCTCCGGCCATCACTCCAGATCCCAGCCGTGGCGCGCCGCTGTTCGCTCAGCATTGCAGCGTGTGTCATGGCGCCAGTGGCGCCGGTGACGGGCCCGCGGGCATCGGCCTGGAGCCGCCGCCGGCCAACTTGCGCGATCTGACGCGGCTCAACCGGTTGAGCCTGTATGACCTGTTCAACACCGTCGGCCTAGGTATTGATGGCACTGACATGGCAGCTTTTGCTGATCAGTTAGATGAGCGCCAGCGCTGGGACCTGGCCAGTTATATCGCCGGGTTTAGCGCCGCGCCGGCTGCTCAGGGTGAGGCGTTCAGTCTGGCTGAGCTGGCTGGTATGACCCCGAATGAAGTGGCTGTCGCGCAGGGTGATGAGGCGGCTGCGCGCTTTCGCGCCCAGCGTGCGCAGCCGCCGGCGCAGCAGCGTGGGCCGCTGCAATTGATCGAGCACACCCGCGCGACTCTGGAGCAGAGCCTGGCGGCCTATCGGGCGGGCGATCACGAGCAGGCCTATGATCTCTCTGTCGGTGCCTATCTGGAAGGCTTCGAGCTGGTCGAGGGGGCGTTGAACAACCTCGATCCGCTGCAGCGCAAGACCACCGAGCGTGCGCTGATGGCCTACCGCCAGGCGCTGCAGGACGGTCTGGCGGTGCCGCAGGCAGCGCAGCGGCTGGAGCAGGCCAAGGCCGAGCTGGCGACTTCTGCCGCGTTGCTCGATGGCGACGGCCTGTCGAGTTCGCTGAGCTTTTTTTCCAGCCTGCTGATTCTGCTACGTGAAGGGCTGGAGGCGATTCTGGTGCTGGCGGCGATTCTCGCTTTCCTGCGCAACACCGGTCAGCAACAGGCGGTGCGCAGCGTGCACATCGGCTGGGGCTTGGCGCTGCTGGCTGGCGCTGGCACCTGGGCGCTGGCGGCCTACCTGATCGATGTCAGCGGCGCGCAGCGTGAACTGCTGGAAGGCGTGACTGCACTGTTTGCCAGCGTGATGGTGCTCTGGCTCGGGGTGTGGATGCATGACCGCCGGCATGCCGCGGCCTGGCAGGATTACATCAAGAGCAGCCTGGTCGGCGGCGGTGGGCGTTTCGGCTTTGCCGTGCTGGCGTTCTTCTCGGTTTACCGCGAGCTGTTTGAAGTCATCCTCTTCTACGAAACGCTCTGGCTGCAGGCTGGCCCACAAGGCCATGGCATGGTCCTGGCGGGTGCGGCTGCCGCTTTGGCGTTGCTGCTTGGCTTGGCCTGGGTGATCCTGCGCGGTTCACGCAAGTTGCCGCTGGCAACCTTCTTCGGTGCTAACGCGGTGCTGCTGTGCATGCTTTCGGTGGTGTTTGCCGGTCATGGTGTGGCGGCCTTGCAAGAAGCCGGCGTGCTTAATACGCACCCTGTAGCATTCTTCGAGTTCGACTGGCTGGGTATTCACGCGGATGCCTATGGCCTCGCCGCCCAGGCCGTCGCG
The DNA here is from genome assembly GCF_030684895.1 of Pseudomonas sp. GTDB lineage: Bacteria > Pseudomonadota > Gammaproteobacteria > Pseudomonadales > Pseudomonadaceae > Aquipseudomonas. The sequence goes on from NZ_JAUXXP010000046.1 coordinate 181,381, forward strand.
CTGGCGGCCATTGCATTGTTTTATGGGCGTAGCTGGTTGGGCGAGCAGCGCCGTCTGTCTCAGGCCTGAAGCGCAGCTGCTGCCGGCATGGCTTACCATGTCGGCTTGCCTGCAAAGAGTAATGAGCCATGCGCGTGTGGATTGATGCCGATGCCTGCCCCAAGGCGGCCAAGGATCAGGTGGTGAAGTTCGCCTTGAAGCGGCGCTTCGAGGTGCTGCTGGTGGCCGGTCAGGCGCAAATCAAACCGGCCTACAGCTGCGTGCGCCTGATTGTGGTGCCAAGCGGGCCGGATGCCGCCGATGATTACCTGGTGGAACACGCCCTGCCGGGTGAGTTGGTGATTTGCAGCGACGTGCCGCTGGCCGACCGTCTGGTAAAGAAGGGTGTCGCCGCCCTTGATCCGCGCGGTCGCGAGTTTGATGAGCGCAATATGGGCGACAAACTGGCGGTGCGTAACCTGTTTACCGAGCTGCGCGAACTGGGTCAGGTCGGCGGCGGTCAGCCGCCTTATGGCGAGCGCGACAAACAGGCGTTCGCCAATTCACTGGATCGTATCCTCACCCGTCTGGTGCGCACGTAGCCCGGATGCAATCCGGGGTTTTACCCACACAGATAAGTGCCGGTGCCGACGGCCACCAGGGTGCCGTCGTCGCTGTGCAGTTCACTGCGCACCACCGCCACCTTGTTGCCGGTGCGCAGCAGCACCGCACTGGCGGTAAAGCGCTGGCCGCGGCCGGGGCGCAGGTAGTCAATGCGCAGGTCGATGGTGCCGAGTTTCGACAGTCGCGCCATGCGCTCGGCGCTGGACAGGTGCTGGTGTTTGTCGAAGGCGCCAATCAGCGCCATGGCACCGCCAGCCACATCCAGTAGCGAAGAAATCACGCCACCGTGCAGAATGCCGTGGACGAAGTTGCCGATCAGTTCGGGCTTCATCGGCAGGTGCATGGTTACGCGCTGACTGCTGAGTTCGTCCAGTTCGATGCCGAGCATCTGGTTGAAGGGGATGCGCTGAAAGAAGCTGCTGACCGCTTGCTGCAGTTCGGCGGTCAGCTCGAATGGTGGATTGCTCATGGAGGCGTGCCTGGGCGAGGGGATGATCAACCTGCCGTACTGGCGCCGATCTGGCCAGTGGCGCGGCCGGAGTACCGCGCGCATTGGCGTGATTGGCTTGCTATCGGCCTGATCCGTGGCTGATCAGGCCGCCGATTCAGGCCGGGTGGCTAAGCTCCAACACCCGATCCACCAGCTTGTTGATGCCGGCGGCGGCTTCACTGATCGACTCGGCGAGCATATAGGCCGGGGTGGTCACCAGCTTGCGCTCGGCGTCTTCGACAATCTCGCTGACTTCGCACTCATGGTGCTCGGCGCCCATTTGCACCAGGGTGGCCGCCGTTTCGTGGTCCTTGCCGATGGTGCAGATCACGCCCGCGCCGAAGATTTTTGCCGCCAGCGCTGGAGCAATGCACATCAGGCCTACCGGCTTGCCGGCCTTGACGAAGGCCTGGGTGGCGCTCAGTACGTCTGGCTGCACGGTGCAGTTGGCGCCGCTGATGGCGAAGTCGGAGAGGTTTTTCGCCACGCCGAAGCCGCCGGGCATGATCAGCGCATCGAAGTCGCCGACATGCAGCTCCTTGACGTCCTTGATCTTGCCGCGAGCAATGCGCGCCGACTCGACCAGTACGTTGCGCGTGTCGTCCATCTCGTCGCCACTGTAGTGATCGACCACATGCAGCTGCGGCACGTTGGGGGCAAAGCACTGCACCTGCGCGCCACGCTGATCGAGGCGCAGCAGGGTGATCACGCTTTCATGGATTTCCGCGCCGTCATAGACGCCACAGCCGGAAAGAATCACCGCGACTTTCTTGTTCATCAAGTTCTCCTGAATTGCCAGCCGTACCGGATTGAGTCGTGACCTATTACCACTGTCGCCATATGCCACCTAGGTTGGCATGGTGCGCCGCGAGAGTGCTGCGGCGCTGGGCTAGGATTTACTGAGCAATCCTAGCCGTTAGCTGCGTACAGCGATATGGCGGTTCTCTGCAACGGGTGAAACCATGAATTACATCCTCTACGCCGTACCGTTCTTCTTTGCCTTGATCGCCCTGGAACTCGTGATCGACCGTTGGCGCGGGGTCAGCACCTACCGCTTCTCCGATGCCCTCAACAGCCTCAGCGCCGGGGTACTGTCGACCACCGTGGGCCTGCTGACCAAGGCCGTCGGTCTGCTCACCTACACCCTGGCCTGGCAGCAGCTGGCGCTGTTTGAACTGTCGGCCAGCAGCCTGTGGGTGTGGCTGTTCGCCTTTGTCTTCTATGACTTCTGCTACTACTGGAACCACCGCCTGGGGCACGAGCGCAACGTGCTCTGGGCGGCGCATTCGGTGCATCACCAGAGTGAGGACTACAACCTCTCCACTGCACTACGGCAGACCAGTACCGGGTTTATCTTCGGCTGGGTCTTCTACCTGCCGATGGCTGTGGCCGGCGTGCCGCCGCTGGTATTTCTGACCGTGGCGGCGCTGAACCTGCTCTATCAGTTCTGGGTGCATACCCGGCATATCCCCAAACTGGGCTGGTTCGAGTGGGTGTTTATCACGCCGTCCAACCACCGTGTGCACCATGCGCAGAATGCCGTGTATATGGATCGCAACTATGGCGGTGTGTTCATTCTCTGGGATCGCCTGTTCGGCACCTTTCAGGAAGAGCTGGACGAGGAGCCGGTGGTGTTCGGCGTGACCACGCCGCTGGCCAGCTGGAACCCGCTGTGGGCCAATGCGCAGTTCTATGTCGCGCTGTGGCGTGACGCGCTGCGCGCCGAATCTTGGTGGGACAAATGGCGCATCTGGTTTATGCGCACCGGCTGGCGTCCGGCCGATGTGGCGGCCAAGTACCCACAGAGCAAGCCGGACCTCAGCCAGTTCGTCAAATTCGATGTGCCGCTGAGCCTGGCGCAGAAGCTCTATGCCGGTGTGCAGTTCAGCCTCTACGTAGTGGCCGGCACCCTGCTGCTGGGCATGGGCGACACACTGAGCCTGGCGCAGGCGTTGCTGGGCATCGTCTGGATGGCCGTGGGGCTGACGATCATCGGCAGCTGGCTGGAAAACCGGCCGACGGCCAGACGCTGGGAAATGCTGCGTCTGCTGCTCAACCTGCCGGCGGCCTGGCTGGCCCTGCAGCTTGGCCTGCTGAGCGCTCAGCCACTGCTCTGGGCGCTGCTGTTGGGCTATAGCCTGCTCAGCCTGGGCGCCTTGTTCTGGACCCCGCGCGGGCAAGATGTCGTACCCGCCTAAAGGTTATTCATAGCAGGAGCCAACAACGGTGGACAGGCGCAGGCCTGCTCCACCGTTATGCTTTTCAGGCTCGAGAAAACGCGCATGAGCCCATTCGCGTGCAACATATCTTCGCCATAGTTGCGGCGCTATGCTGGTTGGGCTTGCGGCAAGCGGTCGCAGCGCTGTCGTGCGTTGTCATACTTTGGTCATAATGGCCGCTTATAACTGTCACACTCGCCCGTTGCTACGGGCTTCGGAGCCTGCCGTGAGCTTTACCCCCGCCAATCGCCTGTTTCCCGCCACTCGCCTGCGTCGCAACCGCCGTGATGAATTTTCCCGACGTCTGGTGCGGGAAAACCGCCTGAGTGTCGATGATCTGATTCTGCCGGTGTTTGTCCTCGACGGTGAAAACCGCCGCGAAGCGATTGCCTCGATGCCGGGTGTCGAGCGTCTATCCATCGACCTGCTGCTCAAGGAAGCCGAGCACTGGGTGGCCCTGGGCATTCCGGCGCTGGCGCTGTTCCCGGTGACGCCGCTGGAGAAGAAATCCCTGCTGGCTGAAGAAGCCTGGAACCCGGACGGCATCGCCCAGCGTGCGATCCGTGCCCTGCGCGCCAAATTCCCCGAGTTGGGGGTGATCAGCGATGTAGCCCTGGACCCATTCACCACCCATGGCCAAGACGGCATCCTCGATGAGTCCGGCTATGTGCAGAACGACATCACCGTCGATGCGCTGGTCAAGCAGGCGCTGTCGCATGCCGACGCCGGTGCCCAGGTGGTCGCACCCTCGGACATGATGGACGGTCGTGTGCAGGCCATTCGCGAGGCGCTGGAACTGGCCGACCATACCAATGTGCGCATCATGGCCTACTCGGCCAAGTACGCCAGCGCCTACTACGGCCCGTTCCGCGATGCGGTGGGCTCGGCGGCCAATCTGGGCAAGGCGAACAAGGCCAGCTACCAGATGGACCCAGCCAATGGCGACGAAGCGCTGCATGAAGTGGCCGCCGATCTGGCCGAAGGCGCAGATATGGTCATGGTTAAGCCGGGCATGCCCTATCTGGACATCCTCTGGCGGGTCAAAGCGGAATTCAAGGTGCCGACCTTTGTCTATCAGGTCAGCGGTGAGTACGCCATGCATATGGCGGCTATTCAGAATGGTTGGTTGGGCGAGGCGGTGATTCTCGAATCACTGACTGCCTTCAAACGTGCGGGTGCCGATGGCATCCTGACTTATTTCGCCGTGCGCGCGGCAGAGCTGCTGAAGCAGGGGCAATAGCCCCGCCAGGACTTTGTAATGAACACCGAAGGACTCAGTACCCCTGAATTGCAAGACGCCCAACCGGTCGTCGATGAGGTTGTAGCCGTGGAAACCCCTGTCATCGAGGCCCCAGCGCCGGTCGTACCTGCGCCTGTGGTGATCCATAACCTGGATGACAGCAGCCTGTACATTCACCGCGAGCTGTCGCAGCTGCAGTTCAATATCCGCGTGCTGGAGCAGGCGCTGGATGAGTCCTATCCGTTGTTGGAACGGCTGAAGTTCCTGCTGATTTTCTCCAGCAACCTGGATGAGTTCTTCGAGATCCGCGTGGCTGGCCTGAAGAAGCAGATCAACTTCGCCCGCGAACAGGCCGGCGCCGACGGCCTGCAGCCGCACCAGGCGCTGGCGCGGATTGCCGAGCTGGTGCACGAGCAGGTGGACCGCCAGTACGCCATCCTCAACGACAACCTGTTCCCGGCGCTGGCCAAGCACAACGTCAATTTTATCCGTCGGCGCTTCTGGACCACCAAGCACAAGGCCTGGGTGCGCCGCTATTTCCGCGACGAGATCGCGCCGATCATCACCCCGATCGGCCTCGATCCGACGCACCCGTTCCCGCTGCTGGTAAACAAGAGCCTGAACTTTATCGTCGAGCTGGAAGGCATCGACGCCTTCGGGCGCGACTCCGGTCTGGCGATCATTCCGGCGCCGCGTCTGCTGCCGCGCATCATCAAGGTGCCGGAGGATGTCGGCGGCCCTGGCGACAATTTTGTGTTCCTCTCCTCGATGATCCACGCCCACGCCGATGACCTGTTCCAGGGCATGAAGGTCAAGGGCTGCTACCAGTTCCGCCTGACCCGTAACGCCGACCTGTCGGTGGACACCGAGGACGTCGAAGACCTGGCCCGCGCCCTGCGTGGCGAGCTGTTCAGCCGCCGTTACGGCGATGCGGTGCGCCTGGAAGTGGTCGACACTTGCCCACGGCCGCTGCTGGATTACCTGCTCAAGCAGTTCAGCCTGACCGAGGCCGAGCTGTACCGGGTCAATGGTCCGGTCAACCTGACCCGGTTGTTCAGCATCACCGGTCTGGAAAGCCACCCGGAGCTGCAATACACACCGTTCACCCCAGTGATCCCCAAGCTGCTGCAGAACGCCGAGAACATTTTCAGTGTGGTCAGCAAGCAGGACATCCTCCTGTTGCACCCCTTCGAGTCCTTTACCCCGGTGGTCGACCTGCTGCGCCAGGCGGCGAAAGACCCGCACGTGCTGGCCATCAAGCAGACCCTTTACCGCTCCGGGGCCAACTCGGAGATCGTCGATGCACTGGTAGAGGCGGCGCGTAACGGCAAGGAAGTCACGGCGGTGATCGAGCTGCGTGCGCGTTTCGATGAAGAGTCCAACCTGCAGTTGGCCAGCCGCCTGCAGGCCGCTGGGGCAGTGGTGATCTACGGCGTGGTGGGCTTCAAGACCCACGCCAAGATGATGCTGATTCTGCGCCGCGAGGCCGGCGATATCGTCCGTTATGCCCACCTCGGCACTGGCAACTACCACGCCGGCAACGCCAAGCTGTACACCGACTACAGCCTGCTCACCGCCGATGCGGCGTTGTGCGAGGACGTCTCCAAGCTGTTCAGCCAGCTGATCGGCATGGGTAAGACCTTGCGCATGAAAAAGCTGCTGCATGCGCCGTTTACCCTGAAAAAGACCCTGCTCGACATGATCGCCCGCGAAACCGCCCTGGCGGCCGAGGGCAAACCGGCGCATATCATCGCCAAGTTCAACTCGCTGACCGATCCGAAGATCATTCGCGCGCTGTACAAGGCCAGCCAGACCGGGGTGAAGATCGACCTGGTAGTGCGCGGTATGTGCTGCCTGCGTCCGGGCATTATCGGCGTGTCGCACAATATCCAGGTGCGCTCGATCATCGGCCGCTTCTTGGAGCACACGCGGGTGTTCTATTTCTCCAATGGCGGCGAGGAGAAGATCTACCTGTCGAGCGCCGACTGGATGGAGCGCAACCTCGACAAGCGCGTCGAGACCTGCTTCCCGGTGGAAGGCAAGAAGCTGATTCTGCGGGTCAAGAAGGAGCTGGAAAGCTACCTGACCGACAACACCCAGGCCTGGGTGCTGCAGTCAGATGGGCGCTACCTGCGTACCAGCCCGAGCGGCAACCAGAACCCGCGCAGCGCGCAGGCTGGCCTGCTGGAGAAGCTGACTGCGCCGCTGATCAGCGCCCGATAAAAGGCTGCTTGCAGCTATCTGATTACCCTCTCCCATATATGGGGCGAAGAGGTGTGCTTTTGGACGCAGCGCTTCCTACGCCGATGAGCGCCTGATCGCTGGCGATCAGGCCGGGGCGCGGAGCGGGGTGCCCGAAGGGCGGGAGAGGGGCGCTGGGGTCAGCTCACGCTCAGTTCGATACCGATACGTTTGAGCCACTCCGCTTCCTGGGTGAAATCTGCCTGGGTCAGCGGGTTGCTCTCCAGCCAGCCTTCGGGAAACTGAATCTCCAGACGCTGTTCGGCGGCCTTGAGCTGTACGTTGGGCATTTCCTGGGTGCCACGGATGTGGTGGAACAGGATGGCAAAACGCAGCAGCACGCACAGGCGGATCAGCTTGACGCCTTCGGCGCCGAAGTCGGCAAATTTGTCCTTGGGGATATTGCGCCGATGGCCGCGTACCAGGAGCGCGAGCATCTGCTGGTCCTGACGCGAGAAGCCGGACAGGTCCGAGTGCTCGACCAGATAGGCGCCGTGCTTGTGGTACTGGTAGTGGGCGATGTCCAGACCGACTTCATGCACCTTGGCCGCCCAGCTGAGCAGTTCACGGTGCCAGTCGTCTTCCAGTTGCCAGTCGTTGGCAACTTTCTCCAGCGCCGCGAGCGCCTTGCTCTCGACCCGCGCCGCCTGCTCCAGATCGACGTGATAGCGCTCCATCAGCGAGCTCAGGGTGCGCTCACGCACGTCCTCATGCTGATGGCGGCCGAGCAGGTCATACAGCACGCCTTCGCGCAGCGCGCCTTCGGAATGGCTCATGCGCTGGATATCGCAAGCGTCGAAGATTGCTTCGAGAATCGCCAGGCCTGCTGGAAAAATGCCTCGGCGATCCGGCTTGATGCCGTCGAGGTCGAGTTTCTCCGCCTCGCCAATCTTGAATACCTTGCGCTTCAGCCAGGCCAGGCCCTGGGCGTTGACCTCGCCCGTGCCGAGGCCAGCAGCTTGAATGGTCAGGCCGATGGCCTTGATGGTGCCGGATGCGCCGACAGCATCTTCCCAGCCCAAACGACGCAGGGCGTGCTCGATGCCCATGATCTCCAGGCGCGCGGCGGTGTAGGCCTGGGCGTAACGCGCCGGGGTGATCTTGCCGTCCTTGAAGAAGCGCTGGGTGAAGCTGACGCAGCCCATCTGCAGGCTTTCGCGCAGCAGCGGCTCGAAACGCTGGCCGATGATGAACTCGGTGCTGCCGCCGCCAATGTCGGCGACCAGGCGCTTGCCGGGGGTGTCGGCGATGCTGTGCGACACGCCGAGGTAGATCAGCCGCGCTTCTTCGCGCCCGGAGATGACTTCAACCGGATGACCGAGGATTTCTTCGGCGCGGCGGATAAATTCGCCACGGTTGCGCGCCTCACGCAGGGCGTTAGTGCCCACTACGCGGACTGCGCCTTCCGGCAGGCTGGCGGTGAGCTGGGCGAAGCGGCGCAGGCAATCGAGCCCGCGCTGCATGGCTTCTTCGCTGAGCAGGCGCTGCTCGTCGATGCCGGCGGCCAGTTGCACCTTGTCGCCGAGGCGTTCGAGGATGCGGATCTCGCCGTGATCGGCTTTGGCCAGCACCATATGGAAGCTGTTGGAGCCCAGGTCGATAGCTGCAATCAAAGGAAAAGACTCGGCAGGGGTATGCGGCATGGCAGAACCATCTCAATGCGGAACCGCGTCATCGTGCCACGATAGCCTGGCCCCGCCAACGCATACTGATGTCGCAGGTCCAGGCCAAACCCGTTGCGCCATGGCTCGCGCGGCGGCTGGGCAGGGCTTGCCGGCTGTCTGAATAAATTATGACGCAGGTGCTCGCCTGGCTGGCTTGTGGTCAAGCCATAGAGAAGCTCAATTGCCGCCGCCTTCCTGTGTGGGAAAAGCCGGGCTATGATGTCGCCCATCTTTTGCTTCCGAACACGGAGACTTTCCATGAGCGAATTCATCACCAATGTCAGCGATGCCAGCTTCGACCAAGATGTCCTGCAGGCCGAAGGGCCGGTGCTGGTCGATTACTGGGCTGAGTGGTGCGGCCCGTGCAAGATGATCGCGCCGGTGCTCGATGAGATCGCTCAGACTTATCAGGGCAAACTGAAAGTCTGCAAGCTGAACATCGATGAAAACCAGGACACCCCGCCGAAGTTCGGCGTACGTGGTATCCCGACGCTGATGCTGTTCAAGAACGGCAATGTTGAGGCCACTAAAGTGGGCGCGCTGTCCAAGTCGCAGCTGGCCGCGTTCCTCGACAGCAACATCTAATTGCGCCGAGACGGCAACAAGCCCTGAAAGCCCCGCACATTGCGGGGCTTTTTTCTGTCTGGGCGCTGGACGATGAATAAAGCCGGTGTTACATTCGGCCTCGCTGCATTTCCTATGCAGCCCCCTGCAAGCCGTCGCCGACGCATTCCTATTCGAATCTTTCGATATACAAGCAGGCGATCAAGTCGCCTTCTCAGCGGCGCGGCCTCCCAAGCTAAATAGCTTATTCCCCTCCTTCATGATTACGTCATTCCTATGAATCTGACCGAACTCAAGCAAAAGCCGATTACCGAACTGCTGGAACTCGCTGAACAGCAAGGCCTGGAAAACATGGCCCGTTCGCGCAAGCAGGACGTGATTTTCTCCCTGTTGAAAAAACACGCTAAAAGCGGTGAGGAAATCTCCGGTGATGGCGTGCTGGAGATTCTCCAGGACGGTTTCGGCTTTCTCCGCTCTGCGGATGCCTCGTACCTCGCTGGCCCCGATGACATCTATGTCTCGCCGAGCCAGATCCGCCGCTTCAACTTGCGTACAGGCGATACCATCGTCGGCAAGATTCGCCCGCCGAAAGAAGGCGAGCGTTACTTCGCGCTGCTCAAGGTTGACACGATCAACTACGACCGCCCGGAAAACGCCAAGAACAAGATTCTGTTTGAAAACCTGACGCCGCTGTTCCCCACCAAGCGTCTGGTCATGGAAGCCGGTAACGGCTCCACCGAGGACATCACCGGCCGGGTGATCGACCTCTGCGCCCCGATTGGCAAAGGCCAGCGCGGCTTGATCGTTGCACCGCCGAAAGCCGGTAAGACCATCATGCTGCAGAACATCGCGGCGAACATCGCGCGTAACAACCCCGAGTGCCACCTGATCGTTTTGCTGATCGACGAGCGCCCGGAAGAAGTGACCGAAATGCAGCGCACCGTGCGCGGCGAAGTGGTTGCCTCGACCTTCGATGAGCCACCAACCCGCCACGTGCAGGTTGCCGAAATCGTCATCGAGAAGGCCAAGCGCCTGGTTGAGCACAAGAAGGATGTAGTCATCCTGCTCGACTCCATCACCCGTCTGGCGCGTGCCTACAACACCGTGATCCCAAGCTCCGGCAAGGTCCTCACCGGTGGTGTCGACGCCCACGCCCTGGAGAAGCCGAAACGCTTCTTTGGCGCCGCGCGGAACATCGAAGAAGGCGGTTCGCTGACCATCATCGCCACCGCGCTGGTAGAAACTGGCTCGAAGATGGATGAAGTGATCTACGAAGAGTTCAATGGCACCGGCAACATGGAGCTGCCGCTGGACCGTCGTATCGCCGAGAAACGGGTGTTCCCAGCCATCAACATCAACCGCGCCGGTACCCGTCGTGAAGAGCTGTTGACCGCCGATGACGAACTGCAGCGCATGTGGATTCTGCGCAAGCTGCTGCACCCGATGGATGAGATTGCCGCCATCGAGTTCCTCACCGACAAGCTGAAAGCGACTAAGACGAACGAAGAGTTCTTCCAGTCGATGAAGCGTAAGTAAGAGGATCTACTGCGGGCTGCGCGCGTGATGCTGCGTTAAAACAGCACGTAGGATGGGTGATAACCCATCATTGGCCGATGGGTTATCACCCATCCTACGGCTTTAGGCGCAAAGAATGCCGCTTCCCTGGTAAGGGGAAGCGGCATTTTTATTAAGTCCACGGCATTGGCTAAGCCCGGCTTTTGTGTGTCTGGAGGCTGGCTTTCCCTTCTGAAAGACCCCGTTCAGCGCTAAACTTTGCGCCCCTATTGCTCGGCCCGAAACGAGGCATCTGCATGCAGTATCGCGACCTGCGCGATTTTATTCGCGGTTTGGAGACGCGCGGCGAACTCAAGCGCATCCAAGCGCCGGTTTCCCCAGTGCTGGAAATGACCGAAATCTGCGACCGCACCCTGCGTAAAGGCGGGCCGGCGTTGCTCTTCGAAAACCCCACAGGCTTCGATGTGCCGGTGCTCGGCAACCTGTTCGGCACGCCCAAGCGCGTGGCGCTGGGTATGGGCGCGGAAGAAGTCAGCGAGCTGCGTGAAATCGGCAAGCTGCTGGCGTTCCTGAAAGAGCCCGAGCCGCCGAAAGGCCTCAAGGATGCCTGGAACAAGCTGCCGATCTACAAGAAGGTGCTGAGCATGGCACCCAAGGTGGTCAAGGACGCTCCCTGCCAGGAAGTGATTGAGGAGGGTGACGATGTCGACCTCGGCAAGCTGCCGGTGCAGACCTGCTGGCCCGGCGATGTCGGCCCGCTGATCACCTGGGGCCTGACCATCACCAAAGGCCCGAACAAAGAGCGGCAGAATCTCGGCATCTACCGTCAGCAGGTGATTGGCCGTAACAAGGTGATCATGCGCTGGCTTAGCCACCGTGGTGGCGCCCTGGATTTCCGTGAGTGGTGTCAGAAGTATCCGGATCGTCCCTATCCGGTGTGCGTCGCCCTTGGCGCCGATCCGGCGACCATTCTCGGCGCGGTCACGCCAGTGCCCGATACCCTGTCCGAGTACGCTTTTGCCGGCCTGTTGCGCGGCCACCGCACCGAGCTGATCAAGGCCCGTGGCAGTGATCTGCAGGTGCCGGCCAGTGCTGAAATCGTCCTGGAGGGCGTGATCCATCCCGGCGAGACCGCGCCGGAAGGCCCGTATGGCGATCACACTGGTTACTACAACGAGGTCGACACCTTCCCGGTGTTTACCGTCGAGCGCATCACTCGTCGGCAAAAGCCGATCTATCACAGCACCTACACCGGCCGTCCGCCGGATGAGCCGGCGATTCTCGGCGTGGCGCTTAACGAAGTCTTCGTGCCGATCCTGCAGAAGCAGTTTCCCGAGATCATCGACTTCTACCTGCCGCCGGAAGGTTGTTCCTACCGCATGGCGGTGGTGACCATCAAGAAGCAATACCCCGGTCACGCCAAGCGCGTAATGCTCGGTGTGTGGTCGTTCCTGCGACAGTTTATGTACACCAAGTTCGTTATCGTCACCGACGACGATATCAACGCACGGGACTGGAACGACGTGATCTGGGCAATTACCACGCGCATGGACCCCAAGCGCGACACGGTGATGATCGACAATACGCCGATCGACTACCTCGACTTCGCCTCGCCGATCTCCGGCCTGGGTTCGAAGATGGGCCTGGACGCCACCCATAAATGGCCCGGCGAAACCAACCGCGAGTGGGGCCGAGCTATCGTTCAGGATGAAGCGGTCAAGCAGCGCGTCGATGCGTTGTGGTCTGAGCTGGGAATTGATTGATGAAAGTCACCCTGAATCCTTCAGGTGCGGTACTTGAAGTGCAGCCCCGCGAGCGCATCCTCGATGCTGCGCGGCGTCTGGGTTACGACTGTCCGCAGAGCTGCCGCAATGGCAATTGTCATATCTGCGCGGCGCTGCTGGTTGAAGGCTGCGTGCAGCAGGGCGGGGTCGAGCTGAGCCAAGGTGAGTTGTTCACCTGCCTGGCCGAGCCGCTGCAAGACTGTGTGCTGCACTGGGATGGCGTGCTCGCGCCGGGCGAATTGCCTGTGCGTGAACTGGCTTGCCAGGTTGTCGCCTGTGATGAGCTGGGCGGCGATGTGTTTCGCCTGCGGCTGAATACGCCGGCCGGCAAGGTGCCGCGTTACCACGCCGGGCAATACCTGCTGCTGCAGCGCGATGGTGACGATTACGCGGCGTTCTCCCTGGCCTCGGCGCCGCATCGCGGACGTGAGCTGGAGCTGCATGTGCTGGCGCGCGACGAAGCCACTGTCGAGCTGATCGCCCAGCTGCGCCGTAGCGGTCTGGTGCGGGTGAAGATGCCGTTCGGTGATACCCACCTGGCCGAACTGCCGGCTGGGCCGCTGGTGCTGATCGCCGCCGGTACCGGCATGGCGCAGATGCACAGCCTGATCGAACACTGCCGCGCTGCCGGTTTCGTCCATCCGGTGCACCTGTACTGGGGCGCACGGCGTCCGGAAGACTTCTACGAGCTGGAGCATTGGGCGCAGTGGCAGCAGGTGCCCAACCTGTTTTTGCATCAGGTGGTCAGTGATCAGTGTGGCTGGCAGGGCCGTTGTGGCCTGCTGCACGAAGCCGTGCGTGAAGACTTCGCTGACCTCAAGGCGCTGCATGTCTATGCCAGCGGCTCACCGGCGATGGTCTACGCCACTCTGGATGCGCTAGTGGATGCCGGTATGGATGCGCACCAGATGCGCGCGGATGTATTTGCTTACGCGCCGCGCGGGTGAATGAAAGAAGCCGCTCTGGGGCGGCTTCGTAGGGTGGATCACGCGTCACCGATCCACCAATCTGGGCGTGAGTGGTGGATGAATAAAGCGTCATCTACCCGGCATTCAACGTACCTGTACCACGACCTTGCCCACCGCCCTGCGCTGGCCGAGGGTGTTGATCGCCTCCGCAGCCTGTGCCAATGGAAACGTCTGCGACACCAGCGGTTTGAGCTTGCCTTCGGCATGCCAGGCAAACAGTTGCTGGAAGTTGGCGGCGTTTTCCTGTGGCTGGCGCTGGGCAAACGAGCCCCAAAATACCCCGACCACGGCTGCGCCCTTGAGCAAGCAGAGGTTGACCGGCAGCTCAGGGATGCGCCCGCTGGCGAAGCCCACCACCAGCAGGCGGCCGTTCCAGGCGATTGAGCGAATGGCGGCATCGAACAGATCGCCACCCACTGGGTCATAGATCACGTCCGCGCCCTGGCCACCGGTCAGGCGTTTGACTTCATCCTTCAGGTTGCTTTCGCTGTAGTTGATCAGCTCATCGGCGCCGGCGGCCTTGGCCACTTCGAGTTTTTCCGCGCTGCTGGCGGCAGCGATCACTTTGGCGCCCATGGCTTTGCCGATTTCTACTGCCGCCAGGCCGACACCACCGGATGCGCCGAGCACCAGCAGGGTTTCCCCCGGTTGCAGGTTGGCGCGCTGCTTGAGGGCGTGCATCGAGGTGCCGTAGGTCATGCCGAAGGCAGCAGCGCTGGCGAAATCCATGCTCGCCGGGATCGGCATCACGTTATAGCCAGGCACCGCCACTTCTTCGGCAAAGCTGCCCCAGCCGGTCAGGGCCATGACCCGGTCACCGACTTTCAGGTGGCTGACTTTCTCGCCCACTGCGCTAACCACGCCAGCAGCTTCGCCACCTGGAGAGAAGGGGAAGGGCGGCTTGAACTGGTATTTACCTTCGATGATCAGCGTATCGGGGAAGTTGACCCCGGCCGCATAAACCTGGAGCAGCACTTCATTCTTCTTCGCTTCGGGGCTGGCGATTTCTTCCAGTACCAGGGTTTCGGCGGGGCCGAAGGCTTTACACAGCACGGCTTTCATCGGGCTTTTCCTCTGCGGTTGATGGCCATGCAGTGTAGGTGCGGGCGGTGCCCGGTCAACGAGCATGCCTGTGCCTGATAGCTATGCATAAGCTTGGGGGCTTGGGCCGCTGCCTGAGTGTGGCTATGCTAGGGGCTGAACTCTTGAGGAATACCGCCTGTGAAAGCCTGGATCGCATTGTTGTTGGCCCTGTCCCTGCCCTTGGCGGCGTACGCCTCGGAAGATAAAGAAGCCAAGGCGGCGGTGCCCACCGTGGCCTATGTCTCGCTGTTTCCTGCGCTGGTGGGGAATTTTGGCGAGGGGCCGAAGCTCAAGTTCTTCAAGGCCGATATTTCCCTGCGGGTAACCGGTGCGGATGTCGAGGCCAAGGTTAAACACCACGACCCGCTGATCCGTAATCAACTGGTCATGCTGTTCTCCCAGCAGACGGAAGAAGCCATGGCGGCCCCGGGTGCTCGCGAAACCTTGCGCGCCGAAGCGCTCAAGCAGGTGCAGGAAGTGCTTACCCAGGAAGAAGGCAAGCCGCTGGTGGAAGACCTGCTATTCAATAACCTGATTATTCAATAAGTCCGCATGGTTCAGGCGCTGCGCCATTTCAGCGCAGCGCCAGCACGGCTGCCCATTCCTCGGCACTGACCGGCATCACCGACAGGCGGCTGCCCTTCTGCACCAGTGGCAATTCCAGCAGCGCACTCTGCGCTTTCAGCTGCGCCAGCGGGATCACCCGCTTGAACGCCTCGACAAACGCCACATCGACTGCGCTCCAGGGATTCTTGTCTGCGCTGGCCTTGGCATCGAAGTAGTGGCTGTCAGGCTCTAGCGCCGTGGGATCGGGGTAGTGCGCCGAGGCGATACGGGCGATTCCGGCAATGCCCGGCTCCGGGCAGCTGGAGTGATAGAAGAAGAACAGATCATCCGGCTGCATGCTGCGCAGGAAGTTGCGCGCCTGGTAATTGCGCACGCCATCCCAGCGTGCCTGCTCCAGGCGCTGCAGGTCGTGGATCGAGAGTTCGTCGGGTTCTGACTTCATCAGCCAATAAGGCATGAACTTTGCTCCTATAATTCAGTCCGTTAGCGGGCAGGTGCTGTTTACCAGGTGTGCCCGGCGTGTTGCAGTGTTGCGCCTGGCCGCCGCTGTTGGACCTATAAAAATAATCGCCGCGAATACAGCGTGCGCTATGCCTTTAAGGGGGAGGCATTCAATGAAACGTAAACCCGATGTGTTGTTGATTTTGCTAATACTGTTCAGCCTGGGTGTGGTGACTACCGGCTATACCCAGAGTTTGTGGGATCGCCAGGCTGATACGCCGGTCACTCAGTCGCAAGCGGCTGGTTGAACCTGGTACGTACCGCAGGGAGTGCGGTACAGCCTTTAAATGGCCTGACTCAATACCACGCCTTATCCGTCACTGTGCCTTGCAGTGGCACATCCCAGCTGGCCATGGCCAGACGATCCACCTGCTGACACTCATGCGCTAAGCCCAATAATGTCGGTTTGTGCCAGTTTTTGCGCAATGTGCGATACGCCAGGCTGCGATCATAAAATCCGCCACCCATGCCCAGGCGCGCGCCGTGACGGTCGAAACCGACCAGTGGCAGCAATACCAGATCCAGTGCCCAGACCTTGCGTTGCTGCTTGCCGTTGCGCCGGGGCTCGTCAATGCCGAAGCGATTCTTCTGCAGGCGCTCATGGGCGCGGATGCGTTGAAACACCATCTTGCTGCGCGGCCAGGGGCTGAGCACTGGCAAATAGGTCGCCTTGCCCCGTTGCTGTGCGACGCGCAGCAGGGGGCGTGGGTCGATCTCGCCGTCGTTGGGAAGGTACAGGGCAATGTGCCGCGCGCGGCGAAACAGCGGGTGCTGCGCCAGCTGTTTATACAGGCCTTGGGCGGCTTGGCGTTGGGCGTGGCGGCTGAGGGCGCGGCGCTGTACGCGCAGGTGGCGGCGTAATTGCGCGCGGCTTAGTGCAGAGGTATCGAGCATGGGCTGTTGCGGTAGCGATTGCCGCAGAGGGGCAACCGGCTGGAAAAGGTGACTCCCCGACGTGCCGCTGTCGGCTTAGCCCTTGAACCCGAAAGTTCAAGGTGGAGGTTGCAGGAGGCGTTAAGGCTTTCCGTCAAGCGGACATGCACACCGGCTTCAACGTGCAACCTCCGGGGTTGTGCGAATCGGCTCAGGGACATCACCAACTGGCGCACACTCCAGGGAGCGGCGGCCAGTATACCCGAAAGCGTCGGCACGCAATCAGCTGCCTTGCTCATCGGCATCCCGAGCCAGAGCGCTGTCGACCCGATTGAGCAGGCTACGCACCTGATCACGGTTGGCGCCGGCCTGTTGATCAAGGTGTTGCTGTTTGTGTAGCAGGTCGTGGGTGATGTTGAGGGCAGCCATAACCGCAACGCGGTCAGCACCGATCACTTTGCCGCTTGAGCGGATCTCCCGCATCTTGCCGTCCAGGTAACGCGCGGCGCTTTCCAGGTTGCTGCGTTCATCGCTCGGGCAGGCGATGCAATATTCTTTGTCCAGAATCTGGACGGTCAAGGTGTTCGACTGGGTCATTAATCCTGCTCCAGGGCTTTGAGGCGCGAAATCATGGATTCGACCTTATGCCGGGCCATTTCGTTCTTTTCAATTAGATGGGCACGTTCTTCGCGCCAGGCCTTTTCGCTCGTCAGAAGCTGTCGGTTTTGCGCCTTGAGCTGTTCGACGCGCTGGATCAGCAAGTCCAGCTTGGTCGTAAGAGCCTGCAGGTCGACGTCTTCCATGGTTCTCTACTCGTACTAGGTGAGTGGGCTGGCAGGTGAAAAATAGCGTCTTTGCGGCGTCTTCGACAGTGCCCGGTGGTGCGCGGAGCAGTTGTTTACCAGTGTGGGGCAGATCGGCACGCCAGAGGTTGATGCATTTCACCCACGGATCACGGCGCGGCAACTTTTGCGTTGGCTGGGCGGGCTCCGTCGAGCCGCTTGCATAGTCTTGGCACGCCTGCCGGTGCTAGGATACAAGGCCTCCATTCTAGTGATCGCGCAGCTTTGCGCCTAGTTATCTATGCCAACTTCAAATTCGCCGTACTCCGCGTTTGCCGCCCTGCTTGCCAACAGCGGCCACACCATTTCCCCTGCCGAGTTGCATGGTCTGTTGCTCGGTCGCAGCTGTGCTGGTGCGGGCTTTGAAATCGACTCCTGGCTGGTGGATGCCGCCGAGCTGCTCGGTGCTGCGCCGGAAGACACCGTGCGCCAGGCGCTGATCGGCCTGCAGGAAATGGTCAAGGGCGAGCTGACCAGCAACGATGTCACCGTGGTGCTGCTGTTGCCCAGCGACGATGCGCCGCTTAGCGAGCGTGCCGTGGCTCTGGGACAATGGTGTCAGGGCTTCCTCGGCGGCTTCGGTCTGACTGCCCGCGACAGCGCCTTGAGCGCTGAAGCCATGGAAGTGCTGCAGGACCTCTCGGCGATTGCCCAGGTGCAGAACGCCCTGGATGAGTCCGATGATGGCGAAAACGATTACATGGAAGTGATGGAATACCTGCGTGTGGCGCCGTTGCTGCTGTTCAGCGAGTGTGCCAAGCCTGTGGTTGCTGCGGCGAAGCCGTCGCTGCATTGATTTTCATGCAATAGAAGTGGACTCAATCTGCCCATGATCAGCATCCCCAAGTCGGAATACGCCCGTCGGCGCAAGGCGCTGATGGCGCAGATGGAACCCAACAGCATCGCGATTTTGCCGGCGGCGCCGGTGTATATCCGCAACCGCGATGTCGAGCATATCTACCGTCAGGACAGCGACTTCCAGTACCTCTCCGGCTTTCCCGAGCCGGAGGCGGTAATCGCGCTGATTCCCGGGCGCGAGCATGGTGAGTACGTATTGTTCTGCCGCGAGCGTGACCCGCTGCGCGAACTGTGGGACGGTCTGCGCGCCGGCCAGGATGGCGCCATCAGCCAGTATGGCGCCGATGATGCGTTCCCGATTGGCGATATCGACGACATCCTGCCGGGACTGATTGAGGGCCGTGATCGGGTCTATTCCTCCATGGGCACCAACCATGAGTTCGACCGCCAGCTGATGGAGTGGATCAACGTGATCCGCTCCAAAGCGCGCCAGGGCGCGACGCCGCCCAACGAATTCATCACCCTCGAACACCTGCTGCATGACCTGCGCCTGTACAAGTCGGCGGCCGAAGTCAAAGTCATGAAGGAAGCCGCGGACATCTCCTGCCGCGCCCATGTGCGTGCCATGCAAGCCAGTCGTGCGGGCCTGTTCGAATACCACCTGGAAGCCGAACTGGATTACGAATTCCGCAAGGGCGGGGCGAAGATGCCGGCCTATGGCTCCATCGTCGCCGCCGGCAAGAACGCCTGCATCCTGCATTACCGCGAGAACGACGCACAGTTGAAAGACGGCGATCTGGTGCTGATCGACGCGGGCTGTGAAATCGACTGCTACGCCAGCGACATCACCCGCACCTTCCCGGTCAGCGGCAAGTTTTCCCCCGAGCAGAAAGCCATCTACGAGTTGGTGCTGGCCTCCCAGGAAGCCGCGTTCAAGGAAATCGGCCCCGGTAAGCACTGGAACCAGGCCCACGAAGCCACAGTGCAGGTGATTACCGCCGGGCTGGTTGAACTCGGCCTGCTACAGGGCGATGTCGCCGAGCTGATCGCCACTGAGGCCTACAAACCCTTCTATATGCACCGCGCCGGCCACTGGCTGGGCATGGATGTGCACGATGTCGGCGAGTACAAGGTCGGCGGCGAATGGCGCGAGCTGGAAGTCGGCATGGCCATGACGGTTGAGCCGGGCATCTATATCGCCGTGGACAATCAGGACGTGGCGAAGAAGTGGCGCGGCATTGGTGTGCGCATCGAGGACGACGTGGTGGTGACCAAGAGCGGCTGCGAAATCCTCACCAGCGGTGTGCCGAAAACCGTCGCCGAAATCGAAGCGCTGATGGCCGCCGCACGCAGCGTGGCTGCCTAGAACATGCCACGCGTCGACATTGCGATTATCGGTGGCGGCCTGGTCGGCGCTAGCCTGGCCGCGGCCCTGCAGGCCGAAGCCAAGCAGCGCGGCTGGAGCATTTGCCTGATCGAGCCGTTCACCCCGGGCAACGGTTATCAGCCCAGCTATGACGCCCGTTCCACTGCGTTGTCGTTCGGCTCGCAGCAGATTTATCAGCGTCTCGGCCTGTGGCAGCAGATCAGTCAGCGCGCCGAGCCGATCAAGCAGATTCATGTTTCCGACCGAGGCCGTTTCGCCGCCGCGCGCCTGAGCGCCGAGGAAGAAGGCGTGCCGGCGCTCGGCTATGTGGTGGAAAACGCCTGGCTTGGCGAATGCCTGTGGCAGGCGCTGGATCAGCAAGTGGTGAGCTGGCGCAGCCCGGCCCAGGTCATGCGTATGCAGGCCCTGGCCGATGGTTACCGCCTGACTTTGGATGACGGCAGCGAACTGGAATGCAGCCTGGCGATTCTCGCTGAAGGCGGCCGCTCCGGTTTGCGCGAGCAGTTGGGCATTGCCGTCAGCACCACGCCGTATGGCCAGAGCGCGCTGATCGCCAACGTCAGCCCACAGGAGGCGCACAACGGCCTGGCCTTTGAGCGCTTTACCGAAGAAGGGCCGATGGCCCTGTTGCCGCTGGCGGATAACCGCTGCGCACTGGTCTGGACCCGTGCCACCCTGGAAGCCGAACGGCTTTCGGCGTTGGACGATGCGGCGTTTCTCGCCGAGCTGCAGCAAGCTTTCGGCTATCGCCTGGGCAGCCTGCGTCAGGTCGGCGCGCGGCATCTCTACCCGCTGGCCCTGACCGCAGCTCAGGAGCAGGTGCGTCAGCATCTGGTGGTGCTCGGCAATGCTGCGCACAGCCTGCATCCGATTGCCGGGCAGGGCTACAACCTCTCGCTGCGCGACACCCTGGTGCTGGCCGAAACCCTGCTGGCCAGCGATGCGCCCTTGGGCGATCTGGCCACTCTGCAGCGTTACCTGAGCAGTCAGCAGATGGATCAGCAACTGACCGTCGGTTTCTCCGATCAGGTCACCCGCCTGTTCAGCACCGGCCAGCCGCTGCTGGCGGCCGGGCGTAATCTCGGCTTGCTCGGCCTCGATTTATTACCTCCAGCGAAACGCTGGTTCGCCCGCCAGGCCATGGGCCTTGGCACCCGCTCGGAGTCCTGAGCTATGTCGGCAAACAAACTGGCGCGCAAGGCGCGGCTGCTGCGCTGGGCGATGAATTTGTATCCGCCGTATCTGGGCGCCGGCGTGCGGGTGCGGCGGATCAGCGCGGACTTCCGCCAGGTACAGGTGAAGATGGGCTTGGGCTGGTATAACCGCAACTATGTCGGCACCCAGTTCGGCGGCAGTCTGTATTCGATGACCGACCCGTTTTTTATGCTGATGATTATGGAAAACCTCGGGCGTGACTTTATCGTCTGGGACAAGGCTGCGCGCATCGACTTTATTGCCCCTGGCACCGGCCCGGTGTACGCCGACTTCAGTATCGATCAAGGGCTGCTTGACGATATTCGTCAGCACACGGCCGATGGCGATAAGTACCACCCCGAGCTGCATGTGGCGGTGCGCGATGGCAGCGGCACTCTGGTGGCGCGGGTGCACAAGACCCTTTATGTGCGGTTGAAACCGCGCGCTCGGCAGGCAGCCTGAACAAGGAATATGTGATGCAAGCGGATCTGATCATTGTTGGCGCAGGCATGGTGGGCAGCGCTCTGGCGCTGGCCCTGCAGGATCAGGGGCTGGAGATTCTGCTGATCGATGGCGGCCCGCTGAGCGTCAAGCCCTTTGATCCAGAGGCCGCCTTCGAGCCGCGGGTTAGCGCATTGTCGGTGGCCAGCCAGCGCATCCTCGATCGCCTCGGTGTGTGGGATGGCATCGCCGCGCGGCGTGCCTGCCCTTACGGCGAGATGCAGGTGTGGGATGGCTCGGGCACCGGGCGGATTCATTTCAGCGCCGCCAGCGTACATGCCGAATCGCTCGGCCATATCGTCGAGAACCGCGTGGTGCAGGACGCCCTGCTTGAGCGCTTGCACGACAGTTCGATTGGTTTGCTACCGGGCGCCCGCCTGGAGCAGCTGCGCCGCTCCGGTGATGGCTGGCTGCTCAGTCTGAACGATGGCCGCGAGTTGCGCGCGCCGCTGCTGATTGCCGCCGACGGGGCAAACTCGGCGGTACGGCGCCTGGCCGGCTGCGCCACCCGTGAGTGGGATTATCTGCACCACGCCATCGTCACCAGTGTGCGTTGCAGCAAGCCGCACCAGGCCACCGCCTGGCAGCGTTTTACCGATGACGGCCCGCTGGCCTTTCTGCCGCTGGCTGGTCCGGCAGGTGAGCACTGGTGCTCGATTGTCTGGTCGGTGACTCCGAACGAGGCCGAGCGATTGATGGCCCTGGATGACGCGGGTTTCCGTCGGGCGCTGGGCTTTGCCTTCGAGCATCGCCTGGGCGATATCCTTCAGGCCGATCCGCGCCTGTGTATTCCGCTACGTCAGCGCCACGCCAAACGCTATGTTGAAGATGGCCTGGTACTGATTGGCGA
>NZ_JAUXXP010000049.1 GCF_030684895.1 Pseudomonas sp.
TGATGCTTTCCGGTCTACCCGGAGAGAACGGTCGCCCGGCACAGCGCCTGGCCGCCGAACTGGATGCGCGGCTGCGCTACACCAGTATCGATGAAGTGCTCGACGAAGGCCTGCACGCCTGGCTCACCGACTTCATCCTGCTGGTACGCCAGTTGGGCAACACCATCCATACGTCCTACCTGGAGGTCGCATGAGACTCTCGATCAGCCATGACACCACCTATCGTTACGATGATCAGGTACGCGCCAGCATCCAGTACCTGCGCCTGACCCCACACGACAGCGAGCGCCAGCAGGTGCTCAGCTGGGAGTTGACCCTGCCGCGCCCGGTGCGTGCGCAGCTCGATCCCTATGGCAATATCCTGCATGTGCTGACCATGGATGAGCCGCACGAATCCATCGTTATCGGCGCCCGTGGTCAGGTGGAAATTGACGAGGCGCGCGAGGCCGAGCACGAAAGTCAGTCGGCTCTGCCGTTTCTGCGCTTTACCCGCCTGACCGAGGCCGACGAAGCCTTGCGCGAATTTGCCAAGTTGCAGAGCCGCAGCCGACCTGACCGCAGCGGCCTGATCGACCTGATGCATGCGTTGAATGCGCATATCCGTTACCAGCCGGGTAGCACCGCCGTGGAAACCAGCGCCAGTGAAGCTTTTGCCGGCGGCAAGGGCGTTTGTCAGGATCACGCCCATGCCTTCCTGGCCTGCGCGCGCAGCCTGGGCGTTCCGGCGCGGTATGTGTCGGGTTATCTGTTTACCGACAGCGAAGACCACCTGGCCAGCCACGCCTGGGCCGAGGCCTGGCTGGATGACGCCTGGTACAGCTTTGACGTGACCAACTGCTTGGCCAAGCCAGAGCGGCATTTGAAGTTGGCCGTGGGCCTGGATTATCTGGATGCCTGCCCAGTACGCGGCATGCGTCGCGGTGGCGGCATCGAGCAGATGCATGCGCAGGTGGAGGTTGCACCACTGGTGCGGGTGCAACAGCAGTAGGCGCTGCGCTGGCTTCGTAGGGTGGGTTAGTGGCGCTGATCTGAGATTGATTGTTCAACTCGGAGCTTGAGCGCCACGTAACCCACCAAGCGGTGGTCACGGTTGCGCCTGCTGGCGCTTTTAGCGGTCGCTGTGCAGTTTAGTTTTGGCGGTCAGCTCTAGTTTTGGTTTCGCCCCTTACGGGCGAGTCACTTTTGCCAGTCGCCGCAAAAGTAACCAAAAACGCTTGCCCCGACATCCGGCCCTGCCTGCGGCAGGGTTCGTTCACGCCATCGTTGTTCCAGGGGCCCGCCGCGAAGGGCCATCCCTGGCCCATCGCGGCTCTCGCGACATCCATGTCGCTCAACCCCTTCCACAACGTTTCTGTTCACCCTCCTGAAGGGGCGTTTGGCGTCGCCTGCAAGTTTTGTGTGGATTAACCAAAAGCACCGGCACATCGCTCACCCGCTCGTAGGGTGAAAAACCGCGAAGCGTTTTCCACCACGGCAATTTGATGGGTATCGCGTTGCTCAACCCATCCTCCGGTTCTGTCACCAATGGTGGTCGCTTTGCGAAACCTGTAGGAGCGGCCTTGGCCGCGATGTTTTTGTATTCACCTCGATTCGCGGGCAAGCCTGCTCCTACAAAAGCAGAGCGTGTCGACAGCAGCCGAACTTACATGCGCGCGCAAAATCCCCATCAGGAGGCCGAGTGGAGGTGTTGCGTAGGGGGACGAGCCGCATGGATGCGGCGAGAGGCGTAATGGGCCAGGGACGGCCCATGTACGCCGGCCCCCGGAGCAATACCGGAGCGAGGGAAGTTTCGCGCAGCGAAA
This sequence comes from Pseudomonas sp., assembly GCF_030684895.1. Taxonomy (GTDB): domain Bacteria; phylum Pseudomonadota; class Gammaproteobacteria; order Pseudomonadales; family Pseudomonadaceae; genus Aquipseudomonas. Next base: position 1,803 of record NZ_JAUXXP010000049.1, read on the forward strand.
CCCGGATGCAGGGGCGCATTCTCTTTGGTTACTTTCTCTTGTGCGAAGCAAGAGAAAGTGACTCGCCGTAAAGGCGAAAAGCGTCAGCTTAGTTGAGCAGAATTCTTCATGATATATCGATAGTAGGTGTGTTTGTTTTGAGGAATTTAATTATGGGTTACTTGTCGTTTTGTGCGGGAAATTCGATGTTCACTGCTGCAGAAGATGCTGTTATCCAAAAATGCCCATCCATTCTTTTGATGATCTTTCCTGAAATATCTGGATGTATTCCGATTTTTTCAAGAAGAGCTATTATGAGAAGAGCTTCAGCGAATTTTGTGTACCCATGTAGGCTTGCTTCGTCGTAGTAGTAATTGTTGGCATGTGTTATGTCGTTTCTAAGTTTGCAAATTTCTTTGATTGAATCGTTGTTGAATTTCCATTGTGTTTTGGTTGTGTCTGGGATTCTTTTAAAGAAGTCAGTTATGCATTTTTCTGTGTTGTACTTTGAGTTGTTGTATCTGTCTAATCCGCGAATAAATGAATAAGCGTCTTTTTTTGATATTTCTGTGAGTGTTAAGTGTGTTTTTATTAGATCTTTTATTTCGTTTAATATCTCGTCGTTGATGAATTTTTTGCTATTGAAGCAGAGGCTTTCAAGGATTCTAAAATATCCAAGAAATCGGTCTTCGTTGTTATTCATTTCTCTATATTTTAAATATTTTGCAAAGTACGATTGCTCCGTTTCCGGCAACTTGAAATATTGAGAGAATGCCTCAAGAGGGAACTCTGGTGTGAGAGGTCCTGTCCAGATATCTTTTCCAAGTGGGAATAGAATTGTATTTTGAAAGTTTGGTTTGTGGGCTTTGTTTGTGTAGTAAAGAGAAGCTTTCTTGTGGTGTGAGCTGTTATAGTTTATTTGGATTTTTTGTACGGATAAATTGCTGCCAGTGATTGTTGATAGTATTGCGTAAAGTCTATTGTACTCAGCTATTATTTTTTCGGCTGTAGTACTGCTGTCCAGCCTTAAGTATAAAAGTGGCGGAAAATTTATACCGGCCTCAAAGTTGGATGAGGAGCTGTATGTTTTTATGCTGTAGCTGGCGCCTAGGGTAAGATGTTTGTTAAGCGGCTCGCGAAATTCGTTAAAATGTTCAGGTATGGTTTTGTTGTGGTAGCTGTCAATTATTTTTCTTTGGATTCTTGTATGTCCAATCCACTTGTTTAGTGTTTCTGAGTATATGGATATTTCGTTGAATTTTAATTTCAATCCCGTATCTGATGGAGTCATTATCAGGTATTCAACGATGTAATCTATTTCGAAGAATGTAATTAGTTTCGGGTTTTGTGTGATTATTCCGCTTGTGGATTTTTGTATTTTTAGGTTGGTTAGTATAAATGTTGTATTGGTTGCTTGACAGGTTAGCGTTTCAAGGTCTGACCATCCGCCTGAGTATTTTCTGCCTTCTGATTCCTCTCCCGTTACTCTAAGGTTTATTGATTTTGGCGTTAGTTTGAGTTTGGCTGAAAAATAATTTTCAGTAGCTTTAACTGTGACATTGAATTCATAGCTTTCGTTTAGAAGGAGTTCTTCTGGCCTTCTTTGCATTGTGAAATTCCTGTAATCACTTGTGCCGAAAATTTTTGTATGGTCGCACTGCTGTTGAGATTTAATTAATCTTCCTTGAGCTCATATGCCCCAAATACTCAACCAACTCCCCCAGTTCCTTATCACTCAACACCTCAACCGCAAACCCCGGCATCTTGCCCTGTGGCCAGCGCCTTAAACTCTGAGGGTCGCGGATATAGCGGCTTAGAAAGTCGCCGCTGAAATACTCGGTTGGGTTATGCGGAATATTCAGATCGGGGCCGAATTGCGAGTCGCCGGCGCCATTCAGGCGATGACAGGCCATGCAGTTTTTCTGGTATTGGGCAAACCCGGCCTGCACCGCCGAGCTGGCGTCTGCTGCGGGAAGTAGTTGCGGAAAGCGCTGCGCCACCGGGGCCAGTTTGCGGATGGTGGCCAGCTGGAATGGCCATTGTTCGGGGCCGATCTGGCTGGCGGCCGGTTTTTGCCATACCAGGTAGAACGGCCCGGCGCTGGGTTTGCCGTTGCCCAGGGCGGGCCAGGGTTGTGCTGGGTCTTCGATGGCCAGCCACGCCTGGCTGCCGGTTTGGCTAAGCGCGGGGGCGGCGGAGAGTTCGGCGGCAAAGCCGTCGCTGGCCACCAGTTGCAGGTGGTCACCCGGCTGCACGCCTTCTAACAGGGCGGCCAACGGCACAGCGCGGTAGTGCATGTTGCGTTTGTAGCTAACGTCGTCGCTGATCTCGACGCTTTGCGCCTGCGGGTGGGCGAGCAGTTGTGCGCTGCTCAGGCGCTGGCTGCCGCTGCCCAGTTCCAGGGTCAGTTCGGCGGCGTGCAGGTGGCTGAAGGGTAAGAGGGCGAGCAGGGCGATGCAGAGGGTGTGCTTGTTCAATCCTGCGACTCCAGGGCCAGTTTCAGTTCGTCATAGCCGCCGGCGTTGATCAGGTTGCTGTAACCCATGGCGCGCAGGCTTTCTTCGGCGATGCCGGAACGGCGGCCGCTGCGGCAGTAGAGGATGATCGGCGTGTCTTTATCCGGGGCGAGGGCGCTGATGCGGCTGGCGATCTGTTCGTGCTCGATTTGCTCGGCTCCGGGCAAGGCGCCGGCGGCGAATTCTTCGGCGGTGCGGACATCGATCAGCACGCTTTCCGGTGATTGCAGGGCGACAACGGCGGCGCTGAGTTCGGCTTCGCCGGCCAGCAGAGGCAGGCTGACCAGCAGGCCGAGGGTGGCAAGTAGGGTGCGCATGGCGTGCTCCTTAGGGTGATTGAAATCACCCTAGCACAGGCGCCAGCTTTCAAGCGGTTGCGGGGTTGTGCTGCCCCTGCCATGCGCACTCCACGGTGGCAGGCAGGGCAGGAAATCAGGGGTTTAGCTGACCAAGCGGGTCAGGTTGGGAAGAATCAGAATGACGGTGGTGGCAAACACGATCATGCCTGCCTGACGCATTTTCACTGGATTGAACATGGCGGTTGGCCTTGTTGTTTTTTGCGGGTGGTCGTCGCTGTCCTGCTCAATATGCGGATGCGACGCCACACCTCGTGTTGATCATTCAAGCCGCCCCGGCAAAACCCGGCGACGACGCCTACAGCAGCCGACCTGCACACTATGTGCTGGTGGCTTGATTCAACTGTAGGGGCGCGCAGCCCCTGGCTATAGACGCCTTGATTACTAAGGTGCGTGGATTAGTTGCCTGTGGTTATGACGCGGGCTCCGCCACAGGCAAGCGGAGCTTGAGCTAGACGCGCTTGTTGGCCTTCGCCCAGTGATTGACCGTTTGTCTGAGCTGAGCGGTCAATAGGCCTGAGCGCTTCGGTCATTGAGCCTGTCTGCGCTCGGCGTATGGTGACTGCACTCAACAAAAACAGGCGTGGGCCCCACCTGCGCCATCAGCCACCCTCCATTGGAGGTCTGAGGACGCCATGACCGAAGCATATATTTTCGATGCGGTGCGCACGCCCCGCGGCAAGGGCAAGAAGGACGGCGCGCTTTACAGCGTCAAACCTGTCGACCTGATCGCCGGCCTGCTCAAGGCGCTGCAAGCGCGCAATAACCTGGACACCAGCCAGGTCGATGACATCGTGCTCGGCTGCGTAACGCCGGTGGGTGATCAGGGCGCGGACATCGCCAAAACGGCGGCCATGGTCGCCGATTGGGATGTCAGCGTGTCGGGCGTGCAGCTCAACCGTTTCTGCGCCTCGGGCCTGGAAGCGGTGAATATCGGTGCGATGAAGGTGCGTTCAGGTTTTGAAGACCTGGTGGTGGTCGGCGGCGTCGAGTCGATGTCGCGCATTCCCATGGGTTCCGACGGTGGCGCCTGGGTGATGGACCCAGCTACCAATATGCACACCCATTTCACCCCGCAGGGTATCGGCGCCGATTTGATCGCCACCCTGGAAGGTTTCAGCCGCACTGACGTCGACAGCTTTGCCCTGCGCTCGCAGCAGAAGGCCGCCCGCGCCAGCAAGGACGGCTCGTTCAGCAAGTCGCTGATTCCGGTGGCGGATCAGAACGGCATCGTGCTGCTCGACCACGACGAGTTTATCCGTGGCGAATCCACCCTCGAAGGCCTGGGCAAGCTCAAGCCGAGCTTCGAGATGATGGGCCAGATGGGCTTCGACAGCACCGCGCTGCGCGTCTACAGCCATGTCGAGCAGATCAACCACGTACACACTCCGGGCAACAGTTCGGGCATCGTCGACGGCTCCGCCTTGATGCTGATCGGCAGCGCTGAGAAGGGCAAGGAACTGGGCTTGAAGCCGCGCGCGCGTATCGTCGCCACCGCCGTGACCAGCACCGACCCGACCATCATGCTCACCGGCCCGGCGCCGGCCACCCGCAAGGCGTTGGCCAAGGCTGGGCTGAACGTCAATGACATCGACCTGTTCGAGGTCAACGAGGCGTTTGCCTCGGTGGTGATGAAGTTTATGAAGGACATGGGCGTCAGCGAGGACAAGGTCAACGTCAACGGCGGCTCCATCGCCATGGGCCACCCGCTGGGTGCGACCGGCTGCGCCATCCTCGGCACCCTGATCGACGAGCTGGAGAAGCGCCAACTGCGCTACGGCCTGGCCACCCTCTGTGTGGGCGGCGGTATGGGTATTGCCACGATTATTGAACGAAACTGAACAGGCGTAGGAGCGGGCCATGCCCGCGAAGCCGACGTTGCGCTGATGATCGCGGGCATGGCCCGCTCCTATGGTTTCTGCGTTGCCCACCAGTTGAGTGCAACTGCCAGTGAGAAAGGAATTAAGTAATGACTGACGCCATCCGTTACGAAAAAGGCCAGGACAATATCGTCGTTCTGACCATGGACATGCCCGGCCAGAGTGCCAACACCATGAACGCGGTATACCGCGAGGCCATGGGCAAGATTGTCGAGCGTCTGGAAGCCGAGAAAGATTCCATTGCCGGGGTCATCCTCACCTCCGCGAAGAAGACCTTCTTCGCCGGCGGTGATCTGAACGAGCTGATCAAGGTCACCAAGGCCGACGCGCCGGCCTTCTACCAGATGATCCTCAATATCAAGGGCCAACTGCGTCGCCTGGAAACCCTGGGTAAGCCGGTGGTTGCGGCGATCAACGGTGCAGCCCTGGGCGGCGGCTGGGAAATTGCTCTGGCCTGCCATCACCGTATCGCCCTGAACAATTCCAGCATTCAGCTCGGTCTGCCGGAAGTGACCCTTGGCCTGCTGCCAGGCGGTGGCGGGGTGGTGCGTATGGTGCGCCTGCTCGGTCTGGAAAAAGCCCTGCCGTATCTGGCCGAAGGCAAGAAGGTACGTCCCGATGCGGCACTCAAGGCTGGCTTGATCCACGAACTGGCTTCCGACAAGGATGACCTGCTGGCCAAGGCCCGCGCCTGGATCGCCGCCAACCCGGCGCCCAAGCAGCCTTGGGATGTTGCCGGTTACAAGATCCCTGGCGGTACGCCGTCGAGCCCGAACGTGGCGCAGATGCTGGCCATCGCGCCGAGCGTATTGCGCGACAAGACCAAGGGCTGCTTCCCGGCGCCGGAGAAGATCATGTGCGCCGCCGTTGAGGGTGCCCAGGTTGACTTCGACACCGCGCAGATCATCGAAGCGCGCTACTTCACCGAGCTGACCACCGGGCAAGTGGCGAAGAACATGATTGGCACTTTCTGGTTCCAGCTCAATGAAATCAACGCAGGCGGCTCGCGCCCGCAAGGCTTCGAGCCTTACGTGACCAAGAAGGTTGGCGTGCTCGGTGCCGGCATGATGGGTGCTGGTATTGCCTATGTGTCGGCGGTGGCTGGGATTGAGGTGGTGCTCAAGGACATCTCCATCGAGGCGGCCGAGAAGGGCAAGGATTACTCGGCCAAGCTGCTGGAGAAGAAGGTCGGCCGTGGCCAGATGAGCGCCGACAAGCGCGATGGCATTCTGGCGCGGATCAAACCGACCGTCAGCGATGCTGACTTTGAAGGTTGCGACCTGATTATCGAAGCGGTGTTCGAGGATCGCGACCTCAAGGCTAACGTTACCGCTGCTGCTGAACGTGCGGCGCTGGCGGATGCGGTGATTGCCTCCAACACCTCGACCCTGCCGATCACCGGCCTGGCCACGGCGGTGCAGAAGCAGGACAAGTTTATCGGCCTGCATTTCTTCAGCCCAGTGGACAAGATGCCGCTGGTGGAAATCATCAAGGGCGAGCACACCAGCGACGAAACCCTGGCGCGCGGCTTCGACTACGTCATGCAGATCAAGAAGACCCCGATCGTGGTCAACGACAGCCGTGGCTTCTTCACCTCGCGCGTGTTTGGCACCTTCACCAACGAAGGCTTGGCCATGTTGGGCGAGGGCGTGAGCGCGGCGATGATCGAAAACGAAGCGCGCAAGGCCGGCATGCCGGTTGGCCCGCTGGCAATCAGCGACGAAGTGTCGATGAGCCTGATGAACCATATCCGTCAGCAGACCATTAAGGATCTGGCAGCCGAGGGTAAATCCATCCCAGAGCATCCTGCCTTTGCGGTGATCGACATGATGCTCAGTGAGTACAAGCGCCCTGGCAAAGCGGCGGGGGCGGGCTTCTACGACTACCCGGCGGGCGGCAAGAAGCACCTGTGGCCGGAGCTGAAAGCGCGTTTCGAGAAGGGCGACGCGCAGATCTCGCAGATCGACGTGCGTGATCGCATCCTGTTTATCCAGGCCATCGAAACCGTGCGCTGCGTGGAAGAGGGTGTGCTCAAGTCGGTTGCCGACGCCAATATCGGCTCGATCATGGGCATCGGCTTTGCCGCCTGGAGCGGCGGCGCGCTGCAGTTTATCAATCAGTACGGGGTGAAGGACTTCGTCGCCCGCGCCCAGTACCTGGCTGAGCAGTACGGCGAGCGCTTCCTGCCACCGGCGCTGCTGCTGGAAAAGGCGGCGAAGAACCAAAGCTTCTAATGCCGTCGCGTTAAGGCTGAGGTTCTGAAAACCGGCTCCCTGTGAGCCGGTTTTTTATGGCCTGTAGTTTATGGAAGACCAGCCTATTTATGGCTACAGCACTAGACTGCTGCAACAGCCACGCGGGTGTGGCGCAAGGGAGGTGTTATGACAATCGGGATACGCAGTGCGCTGGCAATCAGCTTGGGGCTAATGGCCGCGCCGGTGTGGGCGGATGACTGCGCCAATGCCATGGACCAGTTCACCCTCAACCAGTGCGCGGCGGCGGACTACGCCGCACAGGACAAACGCCTAAATCAGCTCTACGGCGATTACCGCAAGCGTCTGGATGATGGGCAGAAGCAGCAACTCAAGGAGGTGCAGCTGGCCTGGATCAAGTTCCGCGACCTGGCCTGCGCGTTCGAGTCGGCATCGGTGGAGGGCGGTTCGGCTTATCCGATGGTGCTTAACGGCTGCCTGACGCAAAAGACCGCCGCGCGGGTCAAGGAGCTGGAGCAGCTGGCCGTCTGTGAAGAAGGCGACCTCAGCTGCCCGATGCCAGCGCAGTAGTTATCAGCAGACCTGGCGGCCGCACACCAGCTGTTGGATGGCCTGACGCTCGCTCAGGTGAGTGGGCATGCGCAGGGTGGTCAGAGTCCCATCGCTAAGCTGGATGGCCAGCTCGGACTCGAAGTGGATGCCGCTGCCGTCGACAGTGGCGTAGGTCACGCCATAGACGTTTTGGTTGCTCAGCGATTGGGCGATGCTCATGGCGATTTTCCTCGCGCTAATGGCGCAGTTATTTAGCGGCGTTCTGCTCAGCCTTGAATTGTGCGGCTTGCACTTTCTCGGCTTGGCGCTGGCTGCTCGCACTGTGGCTGCTGGTAAAGGCCGATGCGGCAAGCAGGCTGGCGATGGCGGAAAAACTGGTCATGCTGATGTCCTCTGGTGAGTGGGGCGCAGTGCCCGATGGCCAGATCATCTGCGTGTGCCGTTATCGACAGAAGTGAATGGTGCTTATGGTGACTATCGAGGGCGCTGATGGGCCTCGGGTAATTGGTCGGGTTTGCCCTGCAGCTATTGCCTTGCAGCCTGTCAGCAGGCACGCTTGCGCGCTGGTAAAACAACCCTCCTGCGCCCTAGGTAACCGCCCATATGCCGCTGCAGATCTGCATCCTGGAAACCGATGTTCTTCGCCCTGAATTGGTCGACCAATACGACAGTTATGGCCGTATGTTCGAGCAGTTGTTCGCCCGTCAGCCGATTGCTGCCGAGTTCAAGGTGTACAACGTGATGGAGGGGCATTACCCGCCGGACAGCGAGCGCTACGATGCCTATCTGGTGACCGGCAGCAAGGCAGACTCCTTCGGTAGCGATGCCTGGATTCAGACCCTGAAAACTTACCTGCTGGAGCGCTACAGCCGTGGCGACAAGCTACTGGGCGTGTGCTTCGGCCATCAACTGCTGGCATTGCTGCTAGGCGGCAAAGCCGAGCGCGCGGTGCAGGGCTGGGGTGTGGGTATTCATCAGTACCGTATGGCGAGCAAGCCGAGCTGGATGAGCCCTGATCTGGAAGACCTGACCCTGCTGATCAGCCACCAGGACCAGGTGACCCAACTGCCGGAAAACGCCACATTGCTGGCCAGCAGTGAGTTCTGCCCGATTGCCTCCTATTGCATCGGCGATCAGGTGCTGTGTTTCCAAGGCCACCCCGAGTTTGTGCATGACTACTCGCGCGCGCTGCTCGACCTGCGCCAACAGCATATCGGTGAGCCGACCTACTCCAAGGGCGTCGACAGCCTGCAGCACGACCACCAGGGCCACACCGTGGCCGAATGGATGATGCGCTTTGTCGCCCAGGGCCGTGCCGGCCTGGCTGAGTAACGCGCAGTCGGACGATAAGCCCCGCACTAGGCGGTAATGCTGTTCACATAAGAAAAATGCCGCTTCTCCGTTGCCAGGGAAGCGGCATTTTTTTGTGCTACAGAACTGTCGGATGGGTGAGGCAGCCTAGGTGCTAAGCCGTCAATTGGCTGATGGGTTCGCACCCATCCTACGGTCTGGTTTTTATAGCCAGCCGGAGCGCTTGAAACTGATGAAGAGCCCGACGCAGCCCGTGGTGATCAGCCCGAGCACGCCGAAGTAGCCGTACTGCCAGGCAAGCTCTGGCATGTTCTGAAAATTCATCCCGTAGATCCCGGCTACCGCCGTGGGGAAGGCCAGGATCGCGGCCCAGGCGGCGAACTTGCGCTGGGTAACGCTTTGCCGCGAGGACTCCAGCAACAGGCCGACTTCGATAGCGTGATCGGCCATCTCGCGCAGGGCGGTGAGGTCTTCCAGCAGGCGGTTGACGTGAATCGCCACGTCGCGAAAGTAGGGGCGCATGTTCTTGTCGATAAACGGGAAGTCGAGGCGCTGCAGCTCCTGGCAGATTTCTGCCAGCGGCCCAATATAGCGGCGCAACCGCAGCAGATCACGGCGCAGGCCCTGGATGCGCTCGACATCGGTCTGGCTCAGTGGGTTTTTCAGCACGTGCTGTTCCACTTCTTCAAGCTCGACGTGGTAGTTGTCCATCAGCGGACGGTAGTTTTCGATCACGAAGCTGAGCAGGGCGTAGAGTACGAAATCTTCGCCGTGCTCAAGCAGCAGCGGGCGCGCCTCGCAGCGTTGGCGCACCTGGGAGTAGGGCGCGGATTCGCCGTAGCGGGCACTGATGATGTAACCGCTGCCGGCGAACAGCTGGGTTTCGACAAAGGTCAGTTCGTCGTTAAGCAGAATGGGCGAGTAGAGCACCAGAAACAGCGCGTCGCCGAAGGTTTCCAGCTTGGGCCGGGTGTGTCGCTGCAGGGCGTCTTCCAGCGCCAGTTCATGCAGGTCGAATTGCTGCTGCAGGTTGATCAGCTCCTCGGAGCAGGGATCATGCAGGCCGATCCAGACGAAATGCCCCGGTTTCTTCGACCATGGCTTGCCTTCGTCGAGGCTGATGTTGGTGACTTTCTTGCCCTTGCTGTAAACGGCGGCAGCAACAACGCGACCCATAGTGCTTCTCTTATTGGTGGTGAACTCAGCACGCAGCTTAGCGGCTTAGCCGCTGCCAGTGGGCGCTGCTGGGCTCTGCAGGCAAGAAAAAGCCCAGCGCGTGGCTGGGCTTTGTCGGCGTTGCGGGTTGCCTCAGGCGCTTGGGCTGAGCTGCTGATCCATGGCCTCGATGCACTGCTGCATCTGCGTGCGGCAGGTTTCGAGCAGCTGCGGCAGGTCATCCTGGCTCAGGCCAGCGGTGGGGATGGCCGGCAGCGAGCGGATCATGATCTCGCCGCTGTTCCAGCGGTTGAGCTGGATATGCTTGACGTAGGTGCTGACGCACACCGGGATGATCGGCACGCCGGCAGCAATCGCCATCTGGAACGCGCCTTTTTTGAAGGGCAGCAGGCCCTTGCCAAGGTTGCGTGTGCCTTCGGCGAATACCCAGATCGAGGTGTCCTTGTGCTTGAGCGTGTCGGTGGTGGTGAGCATGGCCTGCTTGGCGCGAATGGCGTTGCCACGGTCGAGCAGTACATTGCCGGCCAGCCAGTACAACTGGCCGAAGAACGGCACCCACTTTAGGCTTTTTTTGCCGAGGCTCACGGTGCGCTTGGGCACCACGCGGCCGAGCACATAGAGGTCATAGTTGGACTGGTGGTTGGCGATGATCACGCAGGAGTGCTGGTGCTCCAGGCTGTGTACATCGGTCTTCAGCTTCCAGCGCAGCAACCACTGTGCAGGGATGCTGTAGAGGCGGGCGCACAGACGGCTGTTGTCTGGATTGAACGGGCGGCAGATGCCAAGCAACAGGCCCAGGATGCCGGCGAGGATAAAGTGCACGCCCATCGCCAGCATGCGCAGAAGAAAAAGCATTTGGTACGCCCGTATAGGAAAAAGGCGCGCAGTGTACGGGCGTGCACTGCTTTCGGCAATTGATGCTGATCAGAGGTCGTTACCGCTTGTTGCGTCCTCGCCAGCGCCTTTGCCGGTGGCGGGTAGCAGGTCAATCGAGCTATAGCGCTGCGCCAGGCGGGTGATGCTGCCATCCTGCTCAAGGGCCAGTAGGGCCTGATCCAGTTGCTGCATAAAGTCCTGTTTGTAGGGGTAGGCCTGTTCATTGATGCGGGTATAGCCCAGATGACCGTGTTCGCTGGACAGCGTTGGCCCTTCAACCAGCCAGTCCAGCCCACTGCTGGCAAACAGACCTTCGCTGCGCATCTGTTGCAGCTCCCAGAGGATCGACAGGCGATCATTGATATACACATCGATGCGCTTGCGCCTGAGTTGCAGTAGGTTGGTGCGGTTGTCCGTGGCGTAGCTCTGCTGCACCTCACCGGCCGCGAGCATGGTCTTGTAGCTGGACGCGGCGATGATATTGAAGCCGCGGTTGAGGCCAATGCGCAGGCCCGCATAGGCGGCCGGGAAATCTTCGATGGCGCGCTGCTGAGCTAACTCCGCGCGCACGAAGGCCACCACGCTTTCCTCCAGAATCGGTCGTGAGTAATCCATCCACGGGCGGTCGATGGGGCGATGGTAGGGCGGGAACAGGGCAAAGGCTGTGCCTTTTTCCAGCGCCGCCAGCCCGCGTGGCCAGGGCACCGGGCGGATGCTCACGCGATAACCCGGCATGCGTACGAAGGCTGCACGCAGGATGTCGCTGTACAGGCCTTTGGCTTCGCCGTTTTCGGCGTAGCTGTAGGGCGGATAACTGGCGTCACACAGCACCGTAACACTGACGGGTGTTTGCGCCTGGGCGATGCCCTGCATGGCCAGGCACAGCAGCCAGGTTACGAGTCTGCGCATGCCCAATCTCCTTATCGGTTGGCGCTGGCTGCACGCGCAGGTGCAGCCCGATGTATGGGGGCTCAGACCTTGAAGCGCCCGAGCAGATGGTCCTGCTGGCCGACCTGTTCGACCATTACGGCGCACTGACGCACCTGTTCTTCGGCGCCGGCGGCCACTTCATGGCTGATGTCGCGGATATTGGTGGTGTTGCGGTTGATCTCCTCGGTGGTGGCGCTCTGCTGCTCGGCGGCAGTGGCAATTTGCAGGTTCATGTCGTTGATGCGGGTGATGGCATCGCTGATGCGCCCGAGCATGTCGTTGGCCGCGCCAGCTTCTTCGGCGGTCTTGCTGGCGGTATCACGGCTCTGCTGCATGCGCGATTCAGCCTGCTTCACGCCTGATTGCAGCTGGTCGATCATCTGGCGAATTTCCTGGGTCGACTGCTGGGTGCGCGAGGCCAGTGAGCGTACTTCATCGGCAACCACGGCAAAACCCCGGCCGGACTCCCCGGCGCGCGCGGCTTCGATGGCGGCGTTGAGGGCGAGCAGGTTGGTTTGGTCGGCAATGCTGGTGATCACCGAAAGAATCGACTCGATGTTGTGGCTGAGCTTGGCCAGTTCGTTGATCGCATGGCTGGTTTCGTCCATTTCCTCGGCCAGGTGCTTGATCGCCTCGGTGGAGCGCGAAACCACGCGCACGCCATTTTCAGTCTCCTGATTAGCCGCCAGTGCAGCCTGCGCCGCAGCCTGTGCGTTGCGCGCGACTTCCTCGGCGGTGGAGGCCATTTCCTGCATGGCGGTGGCCAGCTGATCGAGCTCCTGCAGCTGCTGCTGCAAGCGATTGGCCGCCTGGTTGGCTTCGCTGGAGGTCAGGGTGGTGCTTTCACGCACCTGCCTGGAACTGCCCATTACCTCGCTGATCAGGCTCTGCAGGCTTTGCAGGAAGCTGTTGAATTCCTTGGAGACCAGGGCAATTTCATCGTTGCCGGTGGCGGGCAGGCGGCGGGTCAGGTCGCCTTCGCCGCTGTTCACTTCATGCAGGGAGTTGTGCAGATGATCAAGGGGCTTGAGCAGGCTGTTCATCAGCACGCCCAGCACGATCAGGCTGATGATCACCCCCAGTATGGTGCCGATCACTGCACGCCAGCTCAGGGCATTGGCTTCGGCCATGACGATGCCTTTGTCCAGCACCACGCCGATATACCAATCCATGCCTTTGAGATTGGGCAGTGGGGTGAAGGACACCAGCAGGTCCTTGTCGCCGCCGCTGGTTTCCTGCAGCTCTTTGTTCAGCGCCGGGCTCTGGCCGCCGAACAGCTCGCTGTAGTTTTTGCCATTCAACTCGGTATTTGGGTGGGAAATGATGTTGCCATTGCGCGTGAGCAAAAAGGCGTAGCCGGCGCCATTGAAGTCCAACGTGTTGACCGCGTCGGCTACGGTTTTCAGGCGAATATCGCCACCCAGTACGCCGAGAAACTCGCCGGCATTGGTGATGCGGGTAACGGCGGAAATCAGGATTTCACCGGTGGTGGAGTCCACATAGGGTTCGGTGAGCACGGCCTGGTTGCCTGCTTTACCGGTGGCGTACCAGGGGCGCTGGCGGCCATCCCAGTCGGGTTTTGGTTGCCAGTCATCGGTGTTCTTGATCGGCTTGCCGTCGCTTTGTAGGGTGCCGAACACCAGAATAAATTCGTTCTTCAGCATGGGGCTGTTGACGATGCGCTGGGTTTCTTCGGGGCTGTAGTTGCTGTCGATGCTTTGCGCCATCAGGTCCATCAGCTTGAGTTTGGCGTTGAGCCAGTTTTCGATCTGCCGCGCCAGCGCGTTACTCGACTCCGCGATGCTCGCGGCCACCTGGTTATGCAGGGTTTCACGAACCTGGCTGACTTGCGCCAGGGACAGCAGGCTGGTGGTGAGGAACAGCACGATGGCCGCAGCCAGACCAACCTTGTGGGCAATCTTCATAACACGCTCCCGGCGGCAATTTCGAATAGATCGGTGAGTGCCTCTGCTCCCTGGCCTTACCTGTTAAAAGTAATACAGCCTGGGCAGATTGCTTGCCGGTTAGCCACTGTTTTGCCATTAAATGCAAAAGCCCGGCACATGAGCCGGGCTTTGCGGTGTTACGGGGTGTGTTTACCCCATGTGCTTCTTGTCCAGCTCGACCGCCTGGTCGAGGGCTTCGAGCAGCGCCTTGCGCACTTTCAGCTTGGTGTTCTTGTGCGCGGTCATGTTGATCTTCTTCATCTGCTGGGCAACCGCCAGGGCGGTGGCGTGCAGCTGCTCGGCCGGCACCACCTTGTCGAGGAAACCGGCATCCACAGCGCCTTGCGGGTCGAACATCTCGCCGTTGATCACCGAACGGTGGAAGGCCGATTTGCGCAGGCGATCACGGGCCAGCTCGATGCCGGCGTGGTGCATGGTCATGCCGATCTGCACTTCGTTGAGGCCGATGCTGAACGGACCTTCGACGCCGATGCGGTAGTCGGACGAGAGCAGGATAAAGGCGCCCTTGGCCACCGCATGGCCCGGGCAGGCGACGATGATCGGGAAGGGGTGGGCGAGCATACGGCGCGCCAGGGTGGAGCCGGAAGCTACCAGATCGATCGCATTCTGCGGGCCGGAAGTCATCACCTTGAGGTCGTAGCCACCGGAGAGAATGCCCGGCTGGCCGGTGATGATCACGATGGCCTTGTCCTGCACGGCGCGATCCAGAGCCGCATTGAACGCGGTGATCACATCCGGGGAGATGGCATTCACCTTGCCATTACACAGGGTCAGGGTGGCAATGCCATCGTCGAGTTGGTAGCTGATCAGGTCGCTCATGGTCGGGTTCCTTGTGCTGAAGTGCAGCAGACGTTACTCATCCGCACCGGTCAGGTAAAGCACGATGGCTGACTGGCTGGTCAGCGATTGCTGCGCTTGTTGCCGTCAGCCTGTTTATTTCCCAGGGCTTTGTTCTATTTGCCTAGCGGCGATTCGAGCCAGACTTGCAAAGGTCACGACTGATCCCTGCATCTGGCATAAGCGCATGAATCTTTTGAAAAAAGCTTTTGCCTTTGCAGGGCTGTTCGGCTAGATTAGCGCGCCTCGACAGACAGCAATGACCGTCGAACCCCGGTGAAGTGTCCGAGTGGCTTAAGGAGCACGCCTGGAAAGTGTGTATACGAGAAATCGTATCGAGAGTTCGAATCTCTCCTTCACCGCCATATTGATTCAGCTAAGGCCCTGATAACTAAAAAGTTGTCGGGGCCTTTTGCTTTCTGGCGTTTGGTGGTGTCGACAGAGTGTCGAAAACCTTTATCAGTCGTAGTGCGACCAGAGCCTCAGAACCTTCACCACCTGTTCATCCTGCAGCACCATATAAACCAGCCGATGCTGAATGTTGATGCGGCGCGAGTAGGCCCCGGCGAGATCCCCGACCAGCTTTTCATAGGGAGGAGGGTTCTGAAACGGGTTGTCCTGTACGACTGCCAGCAGGGCTTTAGCTTTGTCCTTTAAGCCGGCCGCTGCCAGTTTCTGTGCATCTTTCTGCGCTTGCTTTGTGTAGACGAGCTGCCAATTCACCAATCCAGTTCCTTAGCACATTCCTCGACCGGCTCGGCCATGCCTTCCTTGATGGACTCGCGCATGCCAGGAACTGACAGCAAATACAGAGTCTCTTGAATCGCGTCCCAGTCTTCGGCCGACACCAAAACGGAGTTGGTGCGCTTGCCTGAAATCAGGATGGGCTGGTGCGATTCGGCAGATTGATCCATCAGCCGGTACAGGTTTGTGCGTGCTTCGCTTGCGGTTAGGGTTTGCATGGGGACTGGCCTCCTATGTCGTTGCGCGTAGCGTACGGCAAAACGTACGTTTTGTTAACGTCATTTATCGGCCAGCGGGTTCAGTGTCAAACTACCGTCGCCGGGCGCTTGTTAGACTGCGCGCCTAGCGATTGGGGTTGGGCATGAAGGCGACTTGGGACATTTTCTGCAGCGTTATTGATAACTACGGCGATATCGGGGTGACCTGGCGCTTGGCGCGACAGTTGGTGGCCGAGCATGGCTTGGCCGTGCGCTTGTGGGTGGATGATCTTGGCGCGTTTGTGCGCCTGTGTCCGCAGGCTGATGCGCAGGCGCTGCGGCAAATCCAGCAAGGGGTCGAGGTCTGTTTATGGCGTGCCGAGTGGCAGGCGGTTGAGCCTGCGGATGTGGTGATTGAGGCGTTTGCCTGTGAATTGCCGGCCGCTTATATCGCGGCAATGGCCACGCGTAAGCAGAAAGTGCTCTGGCTCAATCTGGAGTACCTCAGCGCCGAGGAGTGGGTTGAGGGCTGCCATGGTTTGCCTTCGCTGCAGTCCAATGGCTTGTCGAAGTTTTTCTTTTTTCCTGGTTTTACTGCAGGCAGTGGCGGCTTATTGCGTGAGCGCGAGTTGCTGCAACAACGCCGGGCGTTTCAGGCGGACAGCAGCGCACGCGATGTATTTTTGCGCAGCATTGGGGTAACGCCGTTGTCAGGCGCTCGGCTGATCTCCCTGTTTGCCTATGAGAACGCTGCGCTGGCCAGCTGGCTGGATGTCCTGGCTGCAGACGCGCACGCCAGCCAGTTATTGGTGCCGGAAGGGCGCATTCTGGCGGATCTGCAGGCTTGGCTCGGTTGCACAGCCATGCGCGCTGGAGATGTGCAGCAGCGTGGCCAACTGCATATCCAGGTGCTGCCGTTTATCCAGCAGGATCAGTACGACCGGCTGCTGTGGAGTTGCGACTTCAATGCGGTGCGCGGCGAGGACTCCTTTATCCGTGCGCAATGGGCCGGGCGGCCGTTGCTCTGGCATATCTATGAGCAAGCAGACAACGTCCATCTGGAAAAACTCGACGCGTTTCTTGCTCTTTATAAGGAGGGCTTATCAGCGGATGGGCAGCGCGCCCTGGTCGAGCTGTGGCATGCCTGGAATACCGGTCAGTCGGTCAAAGAAAGCTGGAATCAGCTGCTACAAGGCTGGCCAGCGCAGCAGGCACACGCCGAGCAGTGGTGTCTGCAACGGGCCTCTCAGGCCGATCTTGCCGAGGCGCTGGTGCAGTTTTACCTAAATTGGCTATGATACGCGGCCAAGAATTTTGTAATTCCATCCAAACCCGGATATTCGTATGAAAACCGCACAAGAAATGAAGCCCAACAGTGTGGCCCTGATCGACGGCCAACCTTGGCTGATCCAGAAGGCCGAATTCACCAAATCCGGTCGTAACAGCGCCATCGTTAAAATGAAGTTGAAGAACCTGCTGAGCGGCTCCTCAACTGAAACCGTGTACAAAGCCGACGACAAAATGGAGCCGGTAATCCTTGATCGCGTAGACGTGACCTATTCGTACTACAGCGAACCGAACTACGTCTTTATGGACCAAGAGTTCAACCAGTACGAGCTGAACAAAGATGATCTGGAAAGCGTAATGCCGTACATCGTTGATGGCATGACCGACGTCTGCGAAGCCGTATTCTTTGAAGGCAAAGTGGTTTCGGTTGACCTGCCGACCACCATCGTTCGCCAGATCACCTACACCGAAGGTTCCGCCCGTGGCGACACTTCCGGCAAAGTGATGAAGCCAGCCAAGCTGAGCAACGGCACCGAGATCAAAGTCGCTGATTTCTGCAACATCGACGACTGGATCGAAATCGACACCCGTACCGGTGAATACAAATCCCGCGCTAAAGCTCCGGTCTAAGATCGGCTTTAACGGCGAGAAGAAAAAGCCCGACCTTGAGTCGGGCTTTTTATGGCCAGCCATCCATGGCGGCTACCCTTCGGGTCGTCGCTGCGCGACGCTAAAAAAGATTTCCGATCATTTTTTCTGCCTCTATTGCAGCCTTTGACTGCGTTGTAAGCCGCTTTGCAGCGCCAGATCCCAGGGTGCTACCGGGCCAAAGCGGGCCTTGAGGAATTCCAGCAACAAGCGGCTGCGCGAGTCGGTTTCCCGTTCCAGGCGCAGGGCGTAAATGCCGCTGGGCTCGGGAGCGGGCAGGCCGTTTTCGCAGAACAGCGGCAGCAGTTCGCCGCGCAGCAGGTAATCGCTGATCAGCCAGGTCGGCAAATGGGCGATGCCCAGGCCGGCGAGGGTGCTGAACAGCAGCGCTTCGGCGTTGTTGGCGGTCATGCGCAGACGTTTGGGGCGGCACAGCTGCAGTTTGCCGTCCTGCTCGAAGCGCCAGGCATAGGGCGGCGCCAGGCTGTCCCAGTCGAGGCCGTCGTGCTCCAGCAACTCGCTTGGGTTGCGCGGCACGCCGCGACGCGCCAGGTAGTCGGGGCTGGCGCAGACGATCCGGACCATCGGCGACAGCGCGGTGGCGACCAGGCGGGTGTCGGCCAGCGGTCCGATGCGCAGTACCAGGTCGACTTCACCCAAGTGGGTGCCATGCAGATCGACGAAGCTGTCGATCAGGCGCAATTGCACATCCAGCCCCGGATAGGCGACCAGAAATTCGGCAATCGCCGGGGCCAGGTGGCGTCGACCGAATGGCGCGGGTGCGTCAATACGAATCAACCCTTCCGGTGCGCTGCTCAGTGATACGGCTTCGGCGCGGGCCAGGTGCAGCTCGGCGAGAATGCGCCGCGCGCGCTCGGCAAAGGCCAGGCCGGCAGACGTGGCGCGCACGGCATGGGTGCTGCGACTGAACAGGCTGCTGCCTAATGAGCGTTCCAGGGCATCGATGCGCCTAGCCACTGCCGAGGGCGTCAGCGGGTGGCGACGGGCTGCGGCGGAAAAGCTGCCAGTTTCCAGCACATCGAGAAACAGGCTGAGTTGGTCGGTCAGGCTATCGGGGTTCATGGTCAGGCCTTGCTGTGCGTTATATGCATAGCCATTTTGCGTTGCTGTGCGTTTCGCGGCTAGTGGCGAATAACTAGGCTGTGCAGCTTCACTCTGGAGCCTATCGATGACCTTGCTCGACTTTGCCTTGAACCTTCTGCTAGGGCTGGCCCTTGGCACTCTGGGTGGCCTGTTTGGGATTGGCGGTGGGCTGATCGCCATTCCGGCGCTTGGCGTGTTGTTTGGTTTGGATCAGCAATTGGCCCAGGGCACGGCGCTGGTGATGGTGGTGCCGAATGTGCTGTTGGCGCTGTGGCGTTATCACCAGCGCAACCGTATCGACTGGCGCCATGCGTTGGCCCTGGCGGTGCCCAGCTTGCTGTTTGCCGTGCTGGGGGCGCGCTGGGCCGTCACTGTGGATGCCGAGCGCATGCGCCTGGGGTTCGTGGTTTTCCTGGTGATGCTGGCGGTCTATAACCTCTCGCGGCTGTACAGCAAGCCGGCCATGCTCTCGGTGGGGATGCGCTATCCCTGGCCTTGGCTAACGCTGCTGGGCAGCGGCGCCGGTTTGCTCGGCGGCCTATTCGGCGTAGGCGGCGCAGTGTTGGCGACGCCGGTGCTGACTACGCTGTTCGGTACCAGTCAGGTGGTCGCGCAAGGGCTTTCTCTGGCGTTGGCGGCGCCGAGTACGGCCGTCACCCTGGCGACCTATGCCGTGCATGATCACGTCGATTGGTTGTTGGGCGCCCCTTTAGCGTTGGGCGGTTTGCTGAGCATCAGCTGGGGAGTGAAGTTCGCCCATGCGTTGCCTGAACGGGTATTGCGCGGTCTGTTTGCCGGCTTTCTGCTGCTCTGTGCGGTATTGCTCGGGCTTAAAGTCTAAAGCCTTCGACGATCTGTTCGGCCAGGGTCTCGGTGACCTGGGTTTGCGTGTTGCTGTTGCGTAGCAGCACGATGCTGGCGGAGGGCAGGGACGGCATGCCTTCGGCCTCGCCAATAATCTGCAAGTCTGGGGTGATCAGACTGTGCAGCTGGGCGGTAATCGCCAGACCGGCGCTGACCGCCGCCATGATCGCCGACAGGCTGGGGCTGGTGTAGGCAATGCGGAAGTTGCGTCCCAGTGCTTCCAGGCCGTTGCAGGCCCAAGAGCGACAGAAACACTGCGAATTGAACATCGCCAGCGGCAGGGTTTCCAGCTCATGCAGGTTGGCGTTGCGCGCCTGTGACCAGACCAGATGTTCCTGACGCAACAGTTGACCAATCTCGGTGCCCGGCTCGCGGGTGACAATGGTCAAGTCCAGATCCTGGCGTTGCAACAGCTGGAACGAAGGCTCGCAGTGCAACTCGACCTGCACCAGCGGGTAGGATTGGGCGAACCGCACCAGAATGCCCTGCATAAAGCGCATCACGTAGTCGTCCGGCGTGCCGATGCGCACGGTGCCGACCATATGCGGCTCGCGCATGCTGTTCATCACCTCGGCGTGCAGCTTGAGGATGCGCCGGGCATAGCTCAGCAGTAGCTGGCCCTCGGCTGTGAGGCTGAACTGACGCCCGTCGCGCAGAAACAGCGGGCGCTGCACCACATCTTCTTCCAGGCGCTTCATCTGCATGCTGACAGCCGACTGGGTGCGGTTGACCATTTCCGCAGCGCGGGTAAAACCGCCGTGATCGGCAATCGCGACAAAGGTGCGCAGCAGTTCGCTGTCGATGCTCGGGTAGCTGGCCATACATCAATCTCCGAGATACATTGCATAAGAAACATTCGTTGGATTGATCATAAGCCGAGCGCGAGACTGTCGCCAACCCCACAAGGAGGGCGACGAGATGAAAGGTCAAAAAGGTTATGCATTAGCCAGTGCCGGACGCTTCCAGGGCCGCCGGCTGTTTGAAGTACTGCGTGCGCTTGGCCGCCAGTTTTCCCGCTGGTGGCAGCTGGCCGAGCAGCGGCGGCGTTTGGCCATGCTCGATGATGCGGCGTTGAAGGATCTCGGTTTAAGCCGTGCGGATGTTACCCAGGAAAGCGAACGCTCATTCTGGGATGATCCCATGGCGCGCTGAGTCGCGGGCCATGTGCATATAAGCTGTGATGCGCTTGTAGGGCTCAATGAGGGCAGTGGTCATTAGGGATTTACTTAATAAGGAAAGCATTGATGTCTAGCTATCAACTCGCGCAGTTGAATATCGCCACGATGAAGGAACCGCTGGAGTCGCCGAGCATGGCCGATTTTGTCGCCAATCTGGAGCGCATCAATGCGCTGGCGGAAGCCTCGCCCGGTTATATCTGGCGCTTACAGGACGAGGCGGGCGATGCCACGGCGTTTCGCCCGTTTGGCGATGATGTGCTGGTGAATCTGTCCGTTTGGTGCGATGTGCAGGCGCTCAGCGATTACGTCTACACGTCCGCCCATACCGAGATGCTCAAGCGCCGCCAGGAGTGGTTCAGCAAAGTCAGTGCGGCGCATATGGTGCTGTGGTGGGTGCCGGCGGGGCATCGACCATCGGTGCAGGAGGCTGCCGAGCGCCTGACCTTGCTGCGTGAGCAGGGCGCCAGCGCGCAGGCGTTCAGCTTTCGCCAGGCGTTTGCGGCGCCGGATGTGCTTGTGGCTGAGCCTGCCGAGTAGCGGCAAGCGCTTATCTGCTTGAGCATGAGCGAGGCGAGCGGATCACCGGAGCGGCAAGCAGGTAGCGCATCCGCTACAATGCGCGCCGAATTTGTCTTGCCCGAGAGCCTGCCCATGTCCGCCTGCCAGACCCCGATCATCGTTGCCCTGGATTTCCCGACCCGTGATGCCGCGCTGGCATTGGCTGATCAGCTTGATCCCACGTTGTGTCGGGTAAAAGTGGGCAAAGAGCTGTTCACCCGTTGCGGGCCGGAGATCGTCAACGTGCTGGCCGGCAAAGGCTTCGAGGTGTTTCTCGACCTGAAATTCCACGACATTCCCAATACCACCGCCATGGCCGTTAAGGCTGCGGCCGAGATGGGCGTGTGGATGGTCAATGTGCACTGCTCGGGCGGCCTGCGCATGATGGCGGCCTGCCGCGAAACCCTGGACAAGCTTGCTGGGGCCAAACCGCTGCTGATCGGCGTAACCGTGCTGACCAGCATGGAGCGCGAAGACCTGGCCGGTGTTGGCCTGGATCTCGAACCGCAGGCGCAGGTGCTGCGTTTGGCTGGGCTGGCGGCGCAGGCTGGTCTGGATGGTCTGGTGTGTTCGGCTCAGGAAGCGCAGGCGCTGAAGGCCGCTTATCCGGCGTTGCAACTGGTGACGCCGGGGATTCGTCCGGCCGGCAGCGACCAGGATGACCAGCGCCGTATTCTGACTCCGCGTCAGGCGTTGGATGTAGGCTCGGACTATCTGGTGATCGGCCGGCCGATTAGCCAGGCAGCCAATCCCGCCCAGGCGCTGGCTGCGGTAGTAGCTGAGCTGGCCTGATGCTGCTGCGGCAAGGCCGGTATTGGCCTTGCCGCGCTGGATCTGCCTTTTAAGTTGTATACAATCGCTGCATTTCGACTAGCCAGGTTTTTTCCATGCATCCCGCCGCCGAAGATTCGCCACTGGGCAAATCCAGCGAGTACATCGCTACCTACACCCCGTCTTTGTTGTTCCCGATTCCGCGTGCCGCTAAATGGGCCGAGTTGGGCCTGAGCGCCGAGACACTGCCGTATCAGGGTGTGGATTTCTGGAACTGTTTCGAGCTGTCCTGGCTGTTGCCGTCGGGCAAGCCGGTGGTGGCCATGGGTGAGTTCGCCATTCCCGCCGACTCGCCAAATATCATCGAGTCAAAATCCTTCAAGCTGTACCTCAACTCGCTAAACCAGTCGGTGTTCAACACGCCTGACGAACTGGCGGCGGTGCTGGTGCAGGACCTCTCGGCGGCCGCTGGCAAGCCGGTTGGCGTACGTGTGCGTAGCCTGGCTGAGGTAACCGCCGAGGGTGTGCAGGCCGCGTCAGGTGTCTGTGTTGATGAGCTGGATGTGGTTATCAGCAACTATGCGCAGCCACAGCCTGAACTGCTGCGTTGCGATACGGAACGGGTGGTCGAAGAGACTCTGCACAGCCATCTGCTCAAGTCCAACTGTCCGGTCACCGGCCAGCCGGATTGGGGCACGCTGGTGGTGCAGTACCGTGGCTTGGCGCTGGATCACGCCAGTCTGCTGGCCTACCTGGTGAGCTTTCGCCAGCATGCGGATTTTCACGAGCAGTGCGTGGAGCGAATCTTTCTCGACTTGCAGCGCCTGCTCAAGCCTGAGCACCTGACGGTATATGCGCGTTATGTGCGGCGTGGCGGGTTGGATATCAATCCCTATCGCAGCAGCAGGCCCTTCAGCCCGGATAATCACCGACTGGTGCGCCAGTAATGCAAAACCCCAGCTAGAGCTGGGGTTTTTGTTAGTGCTGCGTGCGCTTAGATACCCATATTGGCCAGGCTCTGCACGATATTGCGCAGGGTGCCGGCAAGGGTCGGATGGCTGGCTTCGAAGCGTTCCACCGCGAGGTTGACTCCGTCGATCAGGGTTGCGTCAGGGGCAGCTGCAGCCTGACGGGCCAGTTGCAGTTCAATTCCCTGGGTCAGCACAAACAGTTCGGCGCGTTCTTCTTCAGTCAGTGGCGGTTGCTCGGCCAGTTGGTCGCGCAGGTCTTGCAGTTGTTGCTGCAGGCGGCTTGCAGGCATGGAGTTCTCCCTTTGTTAGTCGACAGATTGACTGACCTTGCGCAGGGGCGAAAGGTTCTGCATGCCTTCAGGTTAATCCAAGCCGGCAGGCTTTGCTTGCTTTGGGTCAAGCTTGAGGCACCGATTCAGCAGGCAATCTGGCCCTGGCTCAGGGCTTTTCGCCCTTGTGGCGACGCAGGCTGAGGTCCGCCAGGCAGGTGGGCAGGTCGCTGAGTTGGTCGATTACCGAGTGCACGCCAAGGCGGTACAGGCTCAATGTGGCCTGGCTGCGCAGTCGATCGCGTTCGCCCATTGGCAGGCTTTGCCAGTCAGCCGGTGCTAGGCCGCACAGCGGGCCGCTGATGGCCAGGCCGATGGTCCAGATACCGGCATTCAGTGCTGCTTGTAGCAGGCGCGGTTCGCCGCTGACCAGCACGCAGCCTTCCAGCTGATTTACCTGCAGTTCTAGTAGGCTGAGCCAGATAGCATCGGGCGCCGGCCAGGGGCGATGGTTGTGGCTGGGTGTACCTGTCAGCCAGTCGGGGATGGCGCTGGCCAGACTGATGCTGGCGTCACGCGGCAGTTCATCCAGCCAGGCGCAGGGCACCGCTTGCTGGTGCAGCTGTTCAAGCAAGGGCAGGGCAGCATACGTGGCTTCGGCATGCTCGCATGCGGTCTCGCAGAGGGCCTGCTGGTAGGTTTGCCACTCTTCAGTCAAAGGCTCACGGCCCAGAGCGTGCGGCAGGCTCTGCAGATTGGCTGCCTTTGGGTAGAGGCGTTGAAGGGTGAGGGGGATGGTGCGAGCGCCAAAATCAACCAGGCAGCCGGACAGGCTAAACAATATGGCGTTGAAAGCGGGCAGGCTGGCGGGCGTTTTCATGGGCCGTCCTTGAAAATGGTCTAGTCCAGGCTAGCGCCTTCAGGTTACAGGCAGATGAAGGCTTTATTTCTCTACGCATGCAGCTGATCGCTGAGCTGTACGGCAACCGACGGTAAGATTTTTCAGCTATTTGTTCGTCCGCTATGCTGCCTATTTAGGGGGCTGCCGCCTTATACTGCGCGGCCTGATTTGGCCGCCTGCGGCAGCCTGAGCATTTTCAAGGAGCGACTGTGATGCGTGTGACCGGTGCAAGCTGGATTGAACGATTGAGCCTGTTAATAGCCTGTGCCGGTGTGCTGTTGTTGCCTGCACTGGCGCAAGCCAATGAAGAAGACCCTTGGCAGGGCTACAACCGCTTTATGTTCCGGGTCAACGATAACGTTGATACCTACACCCTCAAACCATTGGCTAAGGGGTATCAGGCGGTGACGCCGCAGTTTGTTGAAGACGGTGTAAGCAATGTCTTTCGCAATATCGGTGATGTTCGCAATCTGGCCAACAACCTGTTGCAGGCTAAGCTGCACAACGCTGGCGTGGACAGTGGTCGCTTGATCTTCAATACCACCTTCGGTCTGCTTGGGTTCTTTGATGTAGCGACGAAAATGGGGCTGCAGCGCAGCGATGAGGATTTTGGTCAGACACTCGGCGCTTGGGGGTTGGCGAGCGGTCCTTACGTGGTGCTGCCACTGCTGGGGCCGAGCACCGTGCGTGATACCTTTGGTCGCGTCCCTGACGCCATGTTGACTGCACCCATGCACATCGACCATGTACCTACGCGTAATGTGGTGATCGGTGTGGAGACAGTTAGCCTGCGGGCCAGCTTGCTCAAGGCTGAGCGTATGGTCAGTGGTGACAAGTACATCTTTATCCGCAATGCCTACCTGCAGAATCGCGAATTCAAAGTGCGCGATGGCGAGGTCGAAGACGATTTCTGAGTCGTCTTTTGTGTGGCGAAGGCGGCTATAAAAGGCCGCCTTTTTGTTGTCTAAGCCTTGTCAGTTCATGGAAATAATCGCCAAGCCTAATGCCTGGCGGCCATCTTCCGTCGTGCTGACGCGCATCACTTCGGCTTGGGCGTCCAGGCCGCGTAATTCGTTGTGATCAGAGGCGATGTGCACGCGCACCTTGTCGCCCATCTTCACCGCGCTCTCGGCTTCCAGCTGCATGCCGGTGCTGGACAGGTCGAGACACAGTGCGGGAATTTCCTTGCCGTCATGGTGCAGGGTGACGGGGGCCTCTAGCCGCATGCGGATGTAATCGCGTTTCTCACTGTAAGCACGATCATTTTGGCTCATGGGCTTTTTCCTCTTGTTATGGGGGGCTGTCCTGCAGCTCTTATAACCTTCGCCGATTTGAGGTGTAAAGTCGTAGGGCGACGACCGGCATGCGCTTGAATCACGTTGCGGATGGGAGTACCGTCTGCGCCTTGAAGCAAGCCGAGTTCGCGCCTGCAGACACTAGCTCTGCATGCATAAGCCAACCCATACCCGGCGCAGTTTGCCTGGATACCTCATGCACAAAACCAGTGCCACGCTGCTGATAATCGATGACGACGACGTAGTGCGTGCGAGCCTCGCAGCCTACCTGGAAGACAGTGGTTTTCATGTGCTGCAGGCCGCCAATGGCTTGCAGGGGCTGGAAGTCTTTCATGCCGAGTCGCCGGATCTGGTGATCTGCGATCTGCGCATGCCGCAAGTCGATGGCCTCGAGCTGATCCGCCGTATCAACGCCCTGCAAGTGGAAACCCCGGTGATCGTGGTGTCCGGTGCAGGCGTGATGAGCGATGCCGTCGAGGCCTTGCGCCTGGGCGCTGCCGATTACCTGATCAAACCCCTGGCCGATCTTGCCGTGCTTGAGCATTCAGTGCGCCGCGCGCTGGATCGCGCCAACTTGCGCCTGGAAAACCAGCGCTACCGCGACGAGCTGGAAACCGCCAACCGCGAACTGCAAGCCAGCCTGCACCTGTTGCAGGAAGATCAGAACGCCGGGCGCCAGGTGCAGATGAACATGCTGCCGGTGACGCCCTGGCAGGCCGATGGCTTGAACTTCGCCCACCAGATCATTCCTTCGCTGTACCTGTCGGGCGACTTTGTCGACTATTTCCGTGTGGATGACAGCCGTATCGCGTTTTATCTGGCCGATGTGTCCGGGCATGGCGCGTCTTCGGCCTTTATCACCGTGTTGCTGAAGTTTATGACCACCCGCCTGCTCTACGAGTCGCGCCGCGGTGGCAACTTGCCAGATTTCAAACCCTCTGAAGTGCTCGGCCATATCA
This sequence comes from Pseudomonas sp., assembly GCF_030684895.1. GTDB lineage: Bacteria > Pseudomonadota > Gammaproteobacteria > Pseudomonadales > Pseudomonadaceae > Aquipseudomonas. The sequence goes on from NZ_JAUXXP010000049.1 coordinate 28,142, forward strand.
ACCGTGGCCTGATTAACTGCAAGCTGGGCAAGCACGTGACCATGCTCGGTGGCGTGATCGACCAGGCCAACAACCGCCTGACCTACAGCATTGGCGGCCATCTGCCGCTGCCGGTGCTCTACAGCGACGGCCAAGCGCATTACCTGGAAGGGCGTGGCCTGCCGGTTGGATTGTTTGTTGAGGCTGAATACAACGATCTGGAGCTTGAGCTGCCTGAGGCCTTCAGCTTGACGCTGCTCTCCGATGGCATCCTTGATCTGCTGCCGGGCGATACCTTGAAAGACAAGGAAACCCTGCTGCCGCAGCTGATCAGTTCCGCAGGTGGCACCCTAGATGGCTTGCGCAAGGCTTTTGGGCTGGCCAATCTGGGGGATATGCCGGATGATATTGCCTTGCTGGTGTTAAGCAGGAACCTTGCATGAACCCTGGGATAAGCCCCGGTAGAATCCAGTTTGCCGAACAAGATGGCACCTTCATCTTGAAGTTTGTCGGTGAAGTGCGCCTGACGCTGTGTTCGGCCCTGGATTCGACCATCGAGAAAATCTTCACCGCGCTGAATTTCTCAGCCATCGTGATTGATCTCACCGAGACTCGCAGTATTGATAGCACGACCCTTGGCCTGCTGGCCAAGCTGTCGATTCTCTCGCGGCAGAAGATCGGCCTGCTGCCGACAGTGGTGACCACTCACGCCGATATCACGCGCTTGCTGCAGTCGATGGGGTTTGATCAGGTCTTCAATATCGTCGACACGCCAGTGCCGTGCCCGGATTGTCTGGATGATCTGCCATCGCAGGATCAATCAGAAGAGTTGGTGCGCGCCAAGGTGCTGGAAGCGCACCGCATTCTGATGGGCTTGAATGAATCCAATCGCGAAGCCTTCCACGATCTGGTCAATGCCCTCGAACATCACTGATTAAAGTGGTTAAACAAACGGGGCGCTCAATGAGCGCCCCTTTTGCATTCAGGCCATTTAGGTTTGAGCGGTCAGCAGTTTTTCCAGCTTTTCCTGATCGCGGGCAAACAGACGAATGCCTTCGGCGAGCTTTTCGGTGCCCATGGCATCTTCGTTCATCGCCCAGCGGAATTGGCTTTCGCTCAGGCTCTGCTTGGCTTCGGCAGCCTTGCCAGGGCTGAGCTGGCGCGCCAGTGGCTGCTGATCATCGGCCAGTTGCTGCAACAGCTCGGGGCTGATGGTCAGGCGGTCACAGCCGGCCAATTGTTCGATCTGGCCGATATTGCGGAAGCTCGCGCCCATTACCACGGTCTGGTAGGTGTTGGCCTTGTAGTAGTTGTAGATGCGCGTAACCGACTGCACGCCTGGGTCTTCTGCGCCGACAAAATCGCGGCCTTCGGCCTTCTTGTACCAGTCGTAGATACGCCCGACGAAGGGCGAAATCAGAAAGACACCGGCATCGGCGCAGGCCTGGGCCTGAGCGAAGCTGAACAGCAGGGTCAGGTTGCACTGGACACCCGCCTTTTCCAGCTGCTCGGCAGCGCGGATGCCTTCCCAGGTCGAGGCGATCTTGATCAGCACGCGCTCACGGCCAATGCCAGCTTCTTCATACAGACCAATCAGGCGTTCGGCGCGGCGCAGGGTGGCCTGGGTGTCGAACGACAGGCGTGCATCCACCTCGGTGGAGATGCGACCGGGGATGATTTTGAGGATTTCACCGCCCACCGCGACGCCAAAATGGTCGCAGGCCAGGCCCAAGTCGCCATTACTGGCAGTCACTGCGTTTTTCAGCAGTTCGCTGTAACCAGGCATGGCAGCGGCTTTGAGCAGCAAGGAAGGGTTGGTGGTGGCATCGACCGGCTTCAGGCGGGTGATGGCGTCGAGGTCGCCGGTATCGGCGACCACGGTGGTGAACTGCTTGAGTTGATCCAGCTTGGAGGTCATGACACAGCCTTGTCGTTGCAGGTGCACCGACCTTACCCGAGTCAGCGGCCTTGCAGCAATTGCGCCGCTTGATCGAACAGCGCCAGTGGTTCGCTGGTCTTGTGAATATCCACCGAGAGCAGCTGGCGAAAGCGTCGCGCGCCATTGAAACCCTGGCCCAGGCCGAGCATATGGCGGGTGATGTGGTGCATGCTGCCGCCTTCGGCGAGGTGCGCGGCGATATAGCCGCGCATGCTCAGCATGGCCTCGAAGCGGCTCATTACGGCGCGCGTTGAGCCAAACAGCTGCTGGTCCACTTGGGCCAACAGGTAAGGGTTGTGGTACGCCTCGCGGCCCAGCATCACACCGTCGAAGGTTTGCAGGTGCTGCTGGCAATCTTCCAGGGTCTTGATGCCGCCATTGAGGATTATTTCCAGCTCGGGGAAGTCCTGCTTGAGCTGCGCCGCCACCTCGTAGCGTAGCGGCGGCACTTCGCGGTTCTCCTTGGGCGAGAGGCCCTCCAGGATGGCGATCCGCGCATGCACAGTAAAACTGCGGCAGCCGGCATCACGCACGGTGCCGACGAAATCGCACAGCTCGGCATAGCTGTCGCGGCCGTTGATACCAATGCGGTGCTTCACCGTCACCGGGATGCTTACCGCATCCTGCATGGCCTTGACGCAATCGGCGACCAGCTGCGGATGGCCCATCAGGCAAGCGCCGATCATGTTGTTCTGCACCCGGTCACTGGGGCAGCCCACATTGAGGTTGACCTCGTTATAGCCTGCTTCTTGTGCCAGCTTGGCGCAGGCCGTCAGATCCGCCGGCACGCTGCCTCCCAGCTGCAGGGCCAGCGGATATTCGGCCACGCTGTGGCGCAGAAAACGCGCCGTATCGCCATGCAGAATGGCCCCAGTGGTGACCATCTCGGTATACAACAGGGCGTGCTGAGATAGCTGGCGCAAGAAGAAGCGGCAGTGCCGATCAGTCCAATCCATCATCGGCGCTACACTAAAACGCCTAGATATAGCTTGTTGATTTAAATTGATATTTTTCAATTAATTGACCGGTGAATTGCTGCGTTCTGACGCGCTGTTGCATATGAGTTGCATGCAACGGGCATGGCTGGTACGTGTGGGCGGCATTATACAGGCGCGCCGTGGAGCATATCGATTCACTTCGGGAGAAGTCATCTTCAGGCGCCCAGCACCGCATCACCGAGAAACTTGCTGAGGAATTGTTGGGTGCGCAGCTCGCGCGGGCTGCTGAACAGCTGTTTGGCGTCGCCCTGTTCGACGATCACACCCTTGTCGATAAAGATCGCGCGGTTGGCCACGTCACGGGCAAAGCTCATTTCGTGGGTGACGATCACCAGGGTACGCTTTTCTTCGGCCAGGCCGCGGATGGTGGCGAGCACTTCACCGACCAGTTCGGGGTCGAGGGCTGAGGTGGGTTCGTCGAAGAGGATCACGTCCGGTTCCATGGCCAGGGCGCGTGCGATGGCTACCCGCTGTTGTTGGCCGCCGGAAAGACGTTTGGGATAGGCGTCTTCCTTGCCGGCCAGACCAACTTTGGCCAGTAGGGCGCGGCCACGGCTGGTGGCTGACGCACGCGCTTGCTTCTTCACCACCAGTGGGCCTTCGATAACGTTCTCCAGCGCGGTGCGGTGGGGGAACAGATTGAAACTCTGGAACACAAAACCGACATGCTGGCGCAGTTTACGTACCAGTGTTTGTTGTTGGCTGAGTGGTCGGGCCGCGTCGATTTCGATGTTGCCAACGCGGATCGTGCCGCCAGTCGGTTCCTCCAGCAGGTTCAGGCAGCGCAGCAGGGTGGTCTTGCCTGAGCCGCTCGGGCCGATAATCGCCACCACCTCGCCGGGCTGGATATCCAGGTTGATTCCTTTGAGGACTTCCTGGCCTTTGAATGATTTGCTCAGGTTGCGCACGCTGATCATGGGGTGTCCTGCTCGTGTTTGTTGACGCGTGCTTCCAGACGGCCTTGCAGGTGGGCCAGAACGCTGGCCAATACCCAGTAAATCAGCGCGGCAGCCAGGTACATGGTGAAAATCTCGAAGGTGCGCGCGGTGATCAATTGCGCCTGACGGAACAACTCTGGGACCTGGATGGTGGCGGCCAGGGCGGTGTCTTTGACCAGTGAGATAAAGCTGTTACCCAGCGGCGGCAGGGCGGTACGCGCGGCCTGCGGCAGGATGGTGCGATAAAGCGTCTGCACGCGGTTCATGCCGATGCTGGCCGAGGCCTCCCACTGGCCACGATCAATCGAGGCGATGGCGGCGCGCAGGATTTCCGAGATATAGGCCGCCATATTCAGGGAGAAGCCGATCAAGGCCGCTGGCAGCGGTTCCAGCTGAATACCCACCTGCGGCAAGCCGTAATAGATCATAAACAGCTGCACCAGCAGCGGGGTGCCACGGAAGAACGAGACGTAGATGCGCACCAGCCAGCGAACAGGGGGGATGGCATAGAGGTGCGAAATGGCCAGGACAAAGCCCAGCAGGAGTCCGAAGAACATCCCGCCAAGGCTCAGCACCACAGTGTAGAGCGCGCCCTTGAGGAGAAAGGGCGCGGAGTTCAGCGCAAGCTGCAGGCTTGCTTCGATCATTGGGTCACGTCAGCCTTGAACCATTTCTGCGAGATCGCCGCGAGGGTGCCATCGGCACGCAGTTTGGCAATGGCCTTGTCGATGGCCGCCAGCAATTCTGGGTTGCCTTTGCGCAAGGCAATACCGGCTTGCTGCGGAGCAAAGGGCTCGCCGGCTACAGCCAGGCTGTCACCGGTTTTGGCGATCAGCTCGAACGCCGCGAGGCGGTCACCAAGAATCGCGTCGATACGGCCAACACGCACGTCCTGGTTGCGCGTAGCGTCATCGTCGTAGGTACGGATGTCGGCCCCAGGCACATTGTCCTTGAGCCACTGTTCGTAGTTGGTGCCCAGTACCACACCGACTTTCTTGCCGCTCAGATCAGCGGGTTTGCTGAACTGGCCTTGCTGGCCCTTGCGGGTCAATACTTGAATGCCAGAGACGGTATAAGGCGCGGAGAAGTCGTACTTCTTCTTGCGTTCTTCGGAAATGGTCACCTGATTGACCACTACATCCAGACGGCTGGATTCCAGGGCTGCGAGGATGCCGTCCCATTTGGTCGGTTGAAACTCGGCTTTGACGCCCAGTTCTTTGGCCAGGGCTTGGGCGAACTCCACTTCGAAACCGGTCAGCTTGCCGCTTTCATCCTGAAAGTTGAACGGCGGGTAGGTGCCTTCTAGGCCAACGTTGATGGCACCGCGTTGTTGGATCTGCAGCAGCAGATCATCAGCGGCAACACTGTGCCCAGCCCAGCCGGCTGCAAGGGCAAGGCCGAAACCAACGGCAGCGAATTGGCGGCGTAGTAAAGAGAGCTGCATAAGGCGATCCTCGCAGTGAGTGGGAAGTGGCGCCACTCTAGAGAGATTCTTTTATGCAATAAAATACTAATAAATTATTTATATATATTTTATTGGAATATTTGGTGGGCTATCCCTCTGCCGCGCCGTGGTAGGCAAACAGCGCTGGAGATCCGCCTGTGTGCAGGAACAGCACTGCTCCTGCAGCGCTGAATGCCTGCTTGGCAATGCCATCCAGCAGGCCGGCAAAGGCTTTGCCGGTGTAGACCGGGTCGAGCAGCAGACCTTCGTATCGCGCCAGCAGCTTAATGGCTGCCTGTGTGCCGGCATTGGCTTCGCCATAGCGTGGAGCAAAGTACTGATCCCATAGCTCGATACGCAGCCCGGCAGGCACATCGACGCCCAACAGTTCAGCGGTGCGCTGCAGCAGGCCTTCGACCTTGGGCCGTTGGCTGGCATCCGGGCGCGACACGGTAACGCCCACGACCCGAGTACCAGGTAGGGCGTATTCCAGAGCCAGGGCTAGGCCGCTGTGGGTTCCCGCGCTGCCCGAGGCCAGCACCACGGCCGCAAATTGCTGGCCGCTCTGTTTGATCTGCTGCGCCAGCTCCAGGCCGGCACGTACATAGCCCAGGGCGCCAAGGGCATTGGAGCCGCCAATGGGCACCACATAGGGGCGTTTGCCTGCCGCTCGCAAGCGGTCGGCGGCTTCGGCCAGCAGTAGATCGGCCGTATCCAGATTCGCCACCAACTCCACCTCGGCGGCAAACAACTCAAGCAACAAGCGATTGCCATTGCTCAGGTAGTTACGGTCGCGGCTGTCGATGGGGTTTTCCAATAATGCCAGGCAGCCCAGCCCCAAGCGCGCGGCCACCGCAGCAGTCTGGCGGACGTGGTTGGACTGGATAGCACCTGCTGTCACCAGGGTATCGGCGCCCTGAGCCAGTGCGTCGGCGGCGAGAAATTCGAGCTTGCGCACTTTGTTGCCGCCCAAGGCGAAAGGTGTGATGTCGTCCCGTTTGACGAAAACCTCCCGGCCGATGTGTTTGGACAGCCGCTCAAGTTTTTCCAAAGGGGTTGCGGTGGGCACCAGTTCGAGGCGGGGGAAGCGGGCAAGGTAATCGGCAAGCATGGCGAGGCTCATCTGTAATTCGCGGTTTGAAGGGTGTCGCAGCGGCTTCTGCTGCTATCAGCTGTGCACACTCTAGGCGCACTGACTGGATAATCTAATATTCAATAATCGAATAATAAAATAATTATTTAGTATTTTAAGGGAATAAAAATTCTCAGTAATGTCGGCAGCAACCGAGCCTAACCGGCAGGTGCGAAATCTGATCCGCTCGCAGCTGAAGATCCAGCTGGGGCATACGAACTGAGAGAAATCACAATGAAAAAGACTTTGCTGCTCACTGCTCTGGCTGCTGCGCTTTCCGTAACCCTGGCGCACGCCGGCGAGAAACTGGTTGTCGCTGCGACCCCCGTGCCGCATGCTGAAATCCTTGAGCTGATCAAGCCGCAATTGGCCAAGGATGGCGTCGATCTGGATATCAAAGTCTTTACCGATTACGTGCAGCCGAACCTGCAGGTGCAGCAGAAGCAGCTGGATGCCAACTACTTCCAAACCAAGCCTTACCTGGACACCTTCAACTCCAGCCGTGGCACTGACCTGGTGATCGTCAAAGGCGTGCACGTCGAGCCTTTCGGTGGTTACTCGAGCAAGTACAAATCCCTGAAAGACCTGCCGAACGGCGCCACCATCGCCATCCCCAACGAGGGTAGCAACAGTGGTCGCGCGCTGCTGCTGCTGCAGAAGGCCGGCCTGATTACGCTGAAAGATCCAAGCAACGCCCAGGCAACCCCGAAAGACATCGCCGAGAACCCGCACAACTTCAAGTTCAAGGAACTGGAAGCCGCCATTCTGCCGCGCGTGCTGGATCAGGTTGACCTGGCGCTGATCAACACCAACTACGCCCTGGAAGCCAAGCTGGACCCAAGCAAGGACGCCCTGGTGATCGAAGGTCGTGACTCGCCTTACGTGAACTACCTGGTGGCGCGTCCGGACAACCAGGACAGCGATGCAATCAAGAAACTCTCGGCTGCTCTGACCAGCCCTGAAGTCAAAGCCTTTATCGAGAAGAAATATTCTGGCGCGGTGGTTCCCGCGTTCTGATTCTCGCCAACCCACTGACCACGGCGGCAGGGGCGGTTCAACTGCCCCTGCCATTTCCAGCGCCGACGAAGGCTTGCTCTCGTCGGCGTTCTTTTTTGCTGCCCGTTTAGCCGCAGAGTATTTGGAGTTTTGTCTATGTCAGAGCATGCCTCTGGGGTTTCCACCCGTGCCGTGCATAGCGGCAATGATATTGATCAGCATATGGTGACTCGGGCCAAAAGCCTGCCGATCTATGAAACCTCGGTATTTGTTTACGACTCATTGGCACAGGTCGACGATTTTCTCGCCGGTAACCCGGACAACTATATGTACACCCGCCTTGGGAACCCGAATACGGCGGCGTTGGAAGCCTTGATTCGAGACCTGGAGGGCGGCGAGGCAGCACTATTTTCCGCCTCCGGTATGGCCTCGATCAGCGCGGCCCTGTTTGGCCTCCTGAGCGCCGGTGACCACCTGATTGCCAGTCGTGAGCTGTACGGTACGACCCAGAGCCTGATCGAGAAGGAGTTGAGCCGCTTTGGCATCAGTGCCACCTTGGTTGATATCAATGACCTAGCGGCCGTGACGGCGGCGATCACCCCGGCGACGCGGCTGATCTATACCGAAACCGCTTCCAACCCCCTGGTGCGCGTCAGTGATATTCCGGCGCTGAGCAAGTTGGCCAAGGCCCATGGGCTCAAGCTGCTGGTGGATAACACCTTCCTTTCGCCGGCGCTGTATCACCCGCTGGCTGATGGTGCGGACCTGGTGCTGCACAGCACCACTAAGTATCTCAACGGCCACAGTGATGCCACCGGCGGCATTCTGGTGGGCGATGCGCAGTGGATTGCCCAGGCCCGGCGTTTTCAGATCAATGCCGGTGGCAGTGCCAGCCCGTTCGAAGCCTGGTTAACCTTTCGCGGGGCCAAGACTCTGTCCTTGCGTATGCGCGCCCACTCCAGCAATGCGCAGATTCTGGCCGAGGCACTGGAGGCGCACCCGCAGGTAGCCAAGGTGTATTACCCCGGTTTGCCCTCGCACCCGGACCATAAACTGGCGCAGCAGCTATTCCGCAAAGGCCATTCCGGAATGCTCAGCTTTACCCTCAAAGGCGGCCTGGCAGAGGTCGACAAGCTGATCCATGAGCTGCATTACACCGCTTTTGCACCATCCCTGGCCGGGGTTGCCAGCAGCATCACCCATCCGGGCAAAACCTCGCACCGCGCTTTGTCCGCCGAAACCCTGAGCAGCCTGGATATCCATGACGGCACCATTCGCGTGTCGGTGGGTATCGAAGATGCCGAGGATATTGTCCTGGACTTCCTGCAAGCACTGGATCGTCTCTGATCAACTTTCTGGTTCAAACCCTTCACGCATCCTGCCTGCCGGGCAGGGTGCGCTGATGGCGAGCGGCACCCTGTCGCAATGCCATAACGTTATTCGATAAAAGTATTTTAAAAGGATCGGTTATTTCCGATATCTTCTCGCTACAACTTGTTATGACAAGTAATGATTGAGACCCAGAACATGGCCCAACTGCTCCCGCTGTCCCCTGTACCGCTTTACAGCCAGCTTAAGGAATTGCTGCGTACGCGCATCCTTGATGGCACCTATCCACCGCACAGCCGCATGTCCTCGGAAAGCGAGCTGGGCCAGGCCCATGGCGTTAGCCGCATCACCGTGCGGCAGGCGTTGGGTGATCTGCAGAAGGAAGGGCTGATCTTCAAGATTCACGGCAAGGGGACCTTTGTCGCCAAGCCCAAGGCCTTCCAGAACGTCAGCACCCTGCAGGGCCTGGCCGAGTCGATGACGCAGATGGGCTATGAAGTGCTCAACCGTCTGCGCAGCTTCAAGTTCGTGCCGGCCAGCGCCCTGGTTGCCGAGCGGCTGCAGGTGGAAGAGGGCAGTCTGGTCACTGAAATCAAGCGAGTGCGCCTGATCAACCGTGAGCCGGTGTCGCTGGAAGTCACCTACCTGCCGCAGGCCGTTGGCGAAAAACTGGAGAAAGCTGACCTGGCCACTCGCGACATCTTCCTGATCCTGGAAAACGACTGCGGTATTCCCCTTGGCCACGCCGACCTTGCCATCGATGCGGCGCTCGCCGACAGCGATCTGGCGCAGGCGCTGCTGGTTGAGGAGGGCGCACCGATCATGCGCATCGAGCGCCTGACCCACGCCGCTGACGGCACGCCCCTGGATTTCGAACACCTCTACTACCGCGGCGATGCCTTCCAGTATCGCCTGCGCATCGATAGGCAAAAGGACGCGCAGCAATGAGCAGCTATCAGACGCTGGAACAGGAATACGACATCGTGATTATCGGCGGCGGTACTGCCGGGCCGATGGCGGCGATCAAGGCTAAGGAGCGCAACAAAGCGCTGCGTGTGCTGCTGGTGGACAAGGCCAACGTCAAGCGCAGCGGCGCGATCAGCATGGGCATGGACGGCCTGAACAACGCCATTATCCCCGGCCACGCCACGCCCGAGCAGTACACCAAGGAAATCACCGTGGCCAACGACGGCATCGTCAACCAGGCCGCCGTTTACGCCTATGCCACCCACAGCTTCGAGACCATCGAACAACTCGACCGCTGGGGCGTGAAGTTCGAGAAGGACGAAACCGGCGACTACGCGGTGAAGAAAGTCCACCACATGGGTGCCTACGTGCTGCCGATGCCGGAAGGCCATGACATCAAGAAGGTGCTGTATCGCCAGCTCAAGCGCGCACGGGTGGAAATCACCAACCGCCTGATTGCCACGCGCCTGCTCACCGATGCCGAAGGCACGGTCAACGGCGTGATGGGTTTCGACTGCCGCACGGCGGACTTTCATGTGATCAAGGCCAAGGCCGTGATCCTCTGCTGCGGCGCGGCTGGGCGCCTGGGTCTGCCGTCGTCTGGCTATCTGATGGGCACCTACGAGAACCCGACCAACGCCGGCGACGGCTACGCCATGGCCTATCACGCGGGTGCCGAGCTGGCCAATCTGGAGTGCTTCCAGATCAACCCGCTGATCAAGGACTACAACGGCCCGGCTTGCGCCTATGTCACCGGCCCACTGGGAGGCTACACCGCCAACAACAAGGGCGAGCGCTTTATCGAGTGCGACTACTGGAGCGGGCAGATGATGTGGGAGTTCCATCAGGAACTCGAAGGCGGTAACGGCCCGGTATTTCTCAAGCTCGATCACCTGGCCGAGGAAACCATCCAGACCATCGAGGAAATCCTGCATAGCAACGAGCGTCCGAGTCGCGGTCAGTTTCACGCCAACCGCGGCACCGACTACCGCACTGGCATGGTCGAGATGCACATCTCCGAGATCGGCTTCTGCTCCGGTCATAGCGCCTCGGGCGTGTGGGTCAACGAGAAGGCCGAGACCTCGGTTAAAGGCTTGTACTCGGCTGGCGATATGGCCGCCGTGCCGCATAACTACATGCTCGGCGCTTTCACCTACGGCTGGTTCGCGGGCAGCAATTCGGCAGATTACGTGGCTGAGCGCGACTACAGCGAACTGGATGCGGCGCAGATCGAAGCTGAGCGTGCGCGGGTCTATGCACCGCTGCTGCGCGAGCATGGCCTGCCGCCAGCGCAGGTCGAGTACAAGCTGCGGCGCATGGTCAACGACTACCTGCAGCCGCCGAAGGTGACCAAGAAGATGGAAATTGGCCTGACCCGTTTTGCCGAGATCCAGCGTGACCTCGACCAGCTCAAGGCCAACAACCCGCATGAGCTGATGCGCGCCCTGGAAGTCAGCGTAATCCGCGACTGTGCTGAGATGGCCGCACGTGCTTCGCTGTTCCGCACCGAGAGTCGCTGGGGCCTGTACCACCACCGTGTCGATCACCCGCAGCGCAACGATGCCGAATGGTTCTGTCATGCCCACCTGAAGAAGGATGAAAGCGGCGTGATGAGCAGCTTCAAGAAACCGGTCGAGCCCTACCTGATTCCGCTGGATGACGAAGAGCAGCAGGCCTACAACCGCTTGCGCGTCAAAGGCAACGCAGCAGCCTAAAGGAGGGCGTGTGCAATGGCGTATCAACCCCAGGAAGTTTTCTTTCGCAGCAATGCACCGGTAACGGTCGATGAAGACAAGTGCATCGCCCACAAGGGCTGCACCGTCTGCGTGGATGTCTGCCCAATGGACCTGCTGGCCATCAACCCGGCCACGCAGAAAGCCTATATGGCCTTTGACGAATGCTGGTACTGCATGCCGTGTGAAACGGATTGTCCGACCGGCGCAGTGAAGGTAGAGATTCCTTATCTGTTGAGGTAGTCCGCCGGGTTCAAGCCCGCAGTGCAATCACTTGATTCTGTCGCACGGGTTAAACCCACCGGGGTACACCTGCTCGACAAAAGCTATCCGGATAACCGCCGGACGCCTGCTGTAACAACCCCTCGTTTCCCACCAGCCAACCGCATGGCGGAGACGATTCCAATACTTATGATTCGAGGGGAAACACCCATGATCTTGCGCACTACTATCGCCGGCCTTGCGCTGGCCATCAGCAGCATCACCGCCGCCCAGGCAGAGACCATCCGTATTGCCATCGGCACCCAGGACACCACCATCAACTGCGCCGCTGGCGGTCTGCTGATCCGTGAACTGGGCCTGCTCGACAAGTACCTGCCCAAAGACGGCAAGTACCAGGACGCCAAATACGAAATCGAGTGGAAGAACTTCACCAGCGGCGCGCCGCTGACCAACGAGATGGTCGCCGGCAAGCTGGACTTCGGCGCCATGGCCGACTTCCCTGGCTCGTTCAACGGTGTGGCGCATATCGAGGCGGGTAAGCAGAGCCTGTTTATCAGCGTACTGTCCGGCAGCACTCTGGGCAGCGGCAACGGCATCGTGGTGCCGGCGTCCTCCAGCGTGCAGTCGCTGGCAGAGTTGAAAGGCAAGACCATCTCCGTGCCATTCGCCTCCACCGCCCACGGCATGCTGCTGCGCGCCGTGGCCGCACAAGGCTGGGACCCGGAGAAGGACGTGCGGATCATCGCCCAGGCTCCTGAAATTGCCGGCTCCGCCCTGCGCAGCAACCGTATCGAGGCGCATGCCGACTTCGTACCCTTTGCTGAGCTGTTCCCCAACCGTGGTTTCGCCCGCAAGATCTACGATGGCTCGCAGGCCAATGCGCCAACCTTCCACGGCGCTCTGGTGGATGCCAGCTACGCCAAGAAGTACCCGGAAATCGTCACCGCCTACCTGCGCGCGGGCATTGAAGCCGACCAGTTGCTGGCCGCCGAGCCGGAGAAATACAGCGAGCTGATCGAGAAGGTCACCGGCATTGAGGCTGAGGTCAACTACCTGTTCCACGGCCCGCTCGGCCTGCAGACCCGTGACCTGAGCTGGAAGCCGGAATACCGCCAGGCGGTGGCGACGTCCATCGACACCCTCAAGTTGCTCAAGCGCACCGACCGCGACCTGGATACGGCCAAGTTCATTGACGATCAGTACATTCGAGCAGCGTTCAAGGCTTCCGGTCTGGACTACAACACGCAGCTGGCTAACTACGCCGCGCTGCCGCTCAAGGCCAACGATGCACTGACCGGCAAGCCGATCACCGACTTCAAACGCCTGGCGCAGATCTGGGTGCGTGGTGAAGACAAGGTGCGTCATTACAGCTCCCCGGAAGCAGCCCTGGGCGCGCTGGCCAGCCTGGAAGCAGAAGGCAAGGACATCCGCGCCATCTACGCCCAGGCAGCCGACAGCGGCATCAAACTGCTGGCCAACCAGGCCTGGTTTGTCCGTGATGCCAAGGGCCAGCTCAGCGCCTTCCTGCTCAAGGATCAGGCGCTGGCCTACGCCCAGCAGCATGGCGGCACCGCGCTGGACTTCGTCAGCGCCAACCAGCAGTTGCTGGCCAGCCGCTAAGACCTACTCCCTCTGCCCACCCTTTTTCGTTCAGGCGAGCGGGGTGTGGCAGAGGGTTACGGAGATTGCCATGAACCCGCTATACCGCTGGCCCCTGCGCCTGGCCTCGCTCGCTGCCTGCCTGCTGTTCTGGCATGTGGCGGCGACCCAGCGGCTGAATCTGGGGCTGATTACCTTCACTTACGTGCCAACGCCAAGCGCGGTGCTGGATGCTGCTGTGGCCCTGGTCGAGTCGAGCAAGCTGGTCGCGCACCTGTCCAGCAGCCTGGGCCGGGTGTTTGTCGGTTACCTGCTGGCGGTGATTGCCGGCGTGCTGCTGGGCCTGGCCATCGGCCGCTCGAAATGGGCCGAAGACAGCCTGTTGCCGCCGCTGGAAGTGTTGCGGCCGATTCCCGCGGTGGCCTGGATTCCCCTGGCCATCCTGATGTTTCCGTCCTCGGAAGCCTCGATGATCTTTATCACCTTTACCGGGGCGCTGTTCCCCATCCTGCTCAACACCATTCATGGCGTTGAGGGCGTCGATCCGCGCCTGATCGCCTCGGCACGCAGCCTCGGGGCGGGGCGTCTGGCGATCCTGCGCGAGGTGATCATCCCGGGCGCGGCGCCGAGCATCGTCACCGGTCTGGCCATCGGCATGGGCACTTCCTGGTTCTGCCTGGTAACGGCGGAAATGATCTCCGGGCAGTGGGGCATCGGTTACTACACCTGGGAGTCTTACACCATCCAGAACTATGCCGACATCGTTGTGGGCATGCTGCTGATCGGCGTGCTCGGCATGGGCAGCAGTGCCCTGGTCAAACAGCTGGGTGCCTGGGTGACGCCCTGGTATCGGATCAAGGGGAAACGCTGATGAGTGCCTATGAAAAAGCCGTAGAACCGGGGCGCATCGACGGCCAGCAATTGTCGATTCGCCTGGGGCAGGGCGCACAGGCCTTCGACGCCGTGCAGAACCTGGATTTCAGCGTCGAGCCAGGCGAGTTCGTGTGCATTCTCGGCCCCTCTGGCTGTGGTAAATCGACCCTGCTCGGTGCCCTGGCCGGCCATTTACAGATCAGTGCCGGCGCGCTGCGCGTCGATGGCCAGGTGGTGGCTGGGCCGTCGCCTGAGCGCGGCATGGTGTTTCAGCACCACACCCTGTTGCCCTGGCGCAGTGTGCTCGACAACGTTGCTTTCGGCCTGAAGATGCAGGGCCTGGGCAAGGCCGAGCGACGCTACCAGGCCGGTGAGTTTCTTCGTCTGGTTGGCCTGCAGGAGTTTGCCCTGCGCTGGCCCAATCAGTTGTCCGGCGGCATGCAGCAGCGCGCGGAAATCGCCCGGGTGCTGATCAACCGCCCGCGTCTGCTGCTGATGGACGAGCCCTTCGGTGCGCTGGATGCACAGACCCGTGCGCGGATGCAGGAGTTGTTGCTGGATATCTGGACGCGTATCCGCACCACCGTGGTGTTTGTCACCCACGATATCGACGAGGCGCTGTTTCTTGCCGACCGCGTACTGGTGATGAGTCCACGGCCGGGACGTTTTATCGAAGACCTGCGCCTGGATTTCTCCCGGCCCCGGCACGCCAGCCTGCTGACCAGCCCTGAGTTCGTCCGCCTCAAACGCCATTGCCTGGAGTTGCTGCGTCATGAAGAAGGCCGCGAACTGCCACGCCTGACCCCGCTGGGCCTGCCCAGCGCCGACTTCCCGCCATTGCGAATTGCCCTATGACTGAATTGCCCAGCGACAACCCTGAAATTATTGCTCTGCAGCCACGCCTAAGTGACAGCGATGCCGGCGTGCGGCGTATTGCCCTGATCGCCCTGGCTGATCTGGAAGACCCTGATGGCTTGCCCTGGCTGACCCAGGCCCTGGGCAGTGATAGCGACGCCCAGGTGCGCGCCGAGGCCGCCCGTTTGCTCGAAGCATGGGAGGAGCCCGATGTGGTGGCCGCCCTGTGCGCCGCCCTGGCCGATGCGGATGAGGCGGTACGCGGTGCTGCTGCGCAGAGCCTCAGTGAGCTGAAAAGCCTGGACGCCGGGCGAGTGATCCTGCCCTGGGCCAACCATGCTGATGCCTTTGTGCGCAGCAGCGCATTGCGTGCCCTGCGTGAACTGCGCCTGCCCGACAGCGTGCCAGTGGCGCGCCAGGCCCTGCAGGACAGCGATGCCTTTGTGCGGCGTGAGGCGGTGGGCATTCTCGGCTGGCTCAAGCAGCTCGACGCTCTACCCGAATTGGCGCGCCTGGCCAGTGATGACCCGGACACCGAAGTACGCCGTGCCGCCACCGGTGCACTGGGCCTGGCCAGCGATTTGGTGGTATTGCCGGCTTTGCAGGCAGCCCTGCGCGACAGTGAATGGCAGGTGCGCGAAGAAGCTGCCACTACCCTGGGCAAGGTGGGTCTGAGCGAGGCCGGTCCTGCGCTGATCGACGCATTGCAGGACAGCTACTGGCAGGTGCGTCTGCGCGCGGCGCGTTCGCTGGGCAAACTGCGCTTTGTCGACGCGTTGGATGGCTTGGTCACGCTGCTCGGTCATAGCATCAGCAACCTGCGCAAGGAGGCCGCCCTGGCCCTCGGCGAGCTGGCCAATAGCGCCGCCATCGCGCCGTTGCAGGCCGCCGAACATGACAGCGACCCGGAAGTGCGCAAGGCGGTGCGTATTGCCCTGAGCCAGCTGCAAAAGGCTGTGGGATGAACGCCCCCAGCGCTATCCGCAATCAGCGTAATGCCGGCCTACTGCACCTGCAGTGGCCTGACGGCTCTACGCAAAGCCTCAGCCATGCAAGGTTGCGTGCGGCATGCCCGTGCTCACAGTGCCGCGCAGCGCGAATGGGCGGGCGAATTGATCTGGTCAATGCTGGCGTAAGCCTGAGCGCCATCAACAGCCAGGGTTATGGCGTGCAGCTGGTGTTCAGCGATGGGCATGAGCGGGGGATTTACCCGTGGGACTACTTGGCGGAGTTAGCGAGCGGATAAGCGTCGGCAGCTAAGCTGCTACGTCATGGGCAGAGGGTGCGCCTTTACCAATCTTAATAGCGAAAGTGCGAAGCCGATGATTTGGCAATGGATGCGTAGGCGGTAAACCCAATACCGCCCCTGACTTGTCTGTGTGCCTGGGGATGAAATTGGCCGACTCCGGGCGTTTCCCAGCGGCTATATTGGGTCGGCAGCGGCCGACTACGAAGGGCCGGAACCGATCCAAAGTGGCCAGTCATCACAGGCAGAAATCGGCCAAGTGCAGTCATTCGAATGTGCCCATGAAGTCAGGGGCGATTCGGCCCGAGGGCATTTTCCGTGCAATCGATGGTCAGCGACTGCGTGAGTTTCTACTCACAGAATAGAACTAGTAAAAGGATATTCAGATTTAATGATTATTCGGCTAAATGGACTAAGAGCTGTCCTTTTTGGCGTTCTTTTTTGTCGTTAATGTGTAGCGAAAATCATCTCTAATTATGGCATTTTGCTATTATAGGCATTATTCTACTGCAGATTAGCAGGGCTACAAACTGGCCCTTACACTATGAACTGGGGAGTTCTTCCATGCGCCATCTCAAAGCACTGCTTACGGGCGGGATTGTCGTCAGTGCCTGCCTTGCCAATGTGTATTCTGACCTGGCACAGGCTGCGCCTGATGAGCGACCGACAGTGGTTGTAAACTATGGTGGCAGCACCTATTCCATCAGCTCTCAATTCGTGAATTATACCGACTATTCGTCTCTGTTGGAGTCGCAGCCCTGGTGGGGCAATACGAGCTTATCAAATGGCTTAGCAGGGCTTGTAGGAACGTCGGCGGGTTTCTATCAATCGAGTGGTGGGCTCGGTATTCTGTTTGCCTACGGAGTTAGTGGATATAGTGTGTCCATTGACTATTTCAATGGTAGTAGCACAATTAATTGTCCGACTTCTTGTCCTGGCCTGAGTGATAATTATTACTACGCAATTATCAACCAATTGGTCACCCTGCAAACCATGGCTGCCAGCCTGGAGTCCACGTCGTCTGGCGTGAACGCGTTGAATTCCAACCTGAGCATGATGATCAACGGTGCCCATAGCCGGCCGTTGGCGCGATTGGTCGAACCGGGAAAAAGTACCTTCTGGGCGGCGGGTGACTGGGGGCGCGACGATCACGGTAATCGATCAGGCAACAGCGGTCTTGCCGAGATCGGTTTCGGGCACAACCTGGGCTTTGCGCAGATCAACCTCTCCCTTGGCCAGACTTATGCCAAGCAAGATCTGATCTTTGACGGTGAGGTCAAAAGCGACGGCCGTTACCTGATGCTGGAAGGCATCATTCCGTTGACTCAGGTCGAAGGTCTGTATGCGACTCTCGGCGCTTATGGCCATTGGGGTGAGGCCGATATTCGCCGTGGCTATTTCAATATGAGCACCCTGGAGTCCTCCAATGCCAGCCCGGATACCGAAACCTGGGGCGTGCGTGCGCGCCTGGACTGGCAGAATGCCCTCAGCGTAGCCAATACCGGTATCAGCCCCTATGTCGATCTGAGCTACAGCAGCAGCCATATAGAAAGCTATACCGAAGAGGGCGGTGGCTTACCGGCGCGTTTCGATGGCCGTACAGACGACCGTACCGAGGTACGCCTGGGTTTCAATACCCAGACGCCGATACCGTTCATTTCCGGCTACAACTTCGTGACCAATCTGGAAGCGGCTCACCGCTTCGAGAAGAACAGTGCCGGTGTTAACGGTGCTGTGGATGGCTTCTTCACCTTCAATCTGCCGGGTGAGGATGTGACCAATGACTGGCTGAAAGCAGGCGCGGGAGTTGAAGGCGAAGCCGGACCGGGCAAGCTGTCGGTGATGCTCAACGGTACGACCCAGAGTGAAATGCCAAACTTCTGGGTGGCCACCTCGTATCAGCTGCCGTTCTAAACCACGTTAAAGCTATGCAGTGGGACCACCTATTCAGGCGCAACTGCGTTGCTGCAGAGCTACTCAGCCTGGGGTTGTTGACGCGGCTACGCCGACTCGTCGATAGACCCCAGATGCTCTTTGCAGAAGTCGACTAACAATTTGGCCGGTTTGGTTAGGTGAGATCGCTTGATTCAGGCTGCTACTATGTCGGATCACGTGACGTCTTCGACTATGTCTAAGCAGGCTAGGTGTTTGCCATCGTAGGTGATGTCTGACTGCAGGTGTGTGACCCGTACGGAAAAGCCGAATTGAATAGTCCTGCCTTTCGTAGACGCTGGATCACCGCTTTTGGCCGGTTCTAGCCTATCGACACCGACCATTTTGGGCTGTCGGCAGTCACAGCCGCTCACCCAAAGCCCCAGTGTTTTGGGTGAGCTAGACATCATTTCAGCCGCGCCTATTCAACCCCTTGGCCAACCGATCGCCACCGAACTGGATCAGGCTGACCAGCACCACCAGGGTGACGATCACGGTGAGCATCACCTGGCTGTCGAAGCGCTGATAGCCGTAGCGGTAGGCCAGGTCGCCCAGGCCGCCGGCACCGATGGCACCGGCCATGGCCGAGGAATTGATCATGGTCACCAGGGTGATGGTGAAACCGCCGACGATGCCTGGCAGCGCCTCGGGTAGCAGTACATGCCAGACGATATGCCAGCGTCGGCAGCCCATGGCCTGGGCGGCTTCGATCAGGCCGTGGTCAACTTCGCGCAGGCTGACTTCTGCGATACGCGCGAAGAACGGCGTAGCGGCAATGGTCAGCGGCACCACGGCGGCCCACACGCCATAGGTGGTGCCGACGATTAGCCGCGTAAAGGGAATCAGCGCGACCATCAGAATCAGAAAGGGGATCGAGCGGAACAGGTTGACGATGCTGCCCAGCAGTTGATTCAGCTTGGGCGCTTCGAAGATGCCACCCTTGCTGCTGGTGACCAGAAATACCGCCAGCGGAATCCCCGCCAGCAGCGCCAACAACGACGACACGCCGACCATCAGCAGGGTGTCGAGAAAGCCTTGCCAGAGGCGTTCAAACAGCAGCGACATAACCCAGTACCTCCGCCTGATCCGCCAGTTGGCGGGCGTTGCTTAACAGTTGTTCGCGGCTGTGCGGTGAGTCGCTCACGGCCAGTAGCAAGTAACCCAGGGCATGCCCCTGGATGCGTTCGATGCCGCCATCGAGCAGTGCCAGACGCCCGCCGAGGGCAGCCGCCAGGGCTGCCAGATTCGGTTCGCCATGGCTGCCGGAAAACTGCAGGCGCAGAGCTAAAGCATCGGTCTTTTGCAATTGATAACTGCGCAAACGGGCTTGCAGATCCGCCGGTAGACCATGACGCAACGGCGCGAGCAGGGTGCGAGTAACCTCGTGCTGCGGCGCGCCAAATACGCGCCAGACTGGGCCCTGTTCCACCACTTCACCTTGTTCCAGCACCACCACGCGGTCACAGATTTCGCGGATCACCGCCATTTCGTGGGTGATCAGTACGATGGTCAGGCCCAGGCGCTGATTGATCTCGCACAACAGGCCGAGGATCGCCTGGGTGGTTTCCGGGTCCAGGGCGCTGGTGGCTTCGTCGCACAGCAGAATCTGTGGGTCATGCACCAGGGCGCGGGCGATGCCCACGCGCTGTTTCTGCCCGCCGGAAAGCTGCGCCGGGTAGGCGGTGTGTTTGTCCTGCAGGCCGACCAGTTCGAGCAGCTCGCGCACCTTGCGCTTACGTTGCTCGCGCGGCACGCCAGCGACCCGCAGTGGCAGCTCGACGTTCTGCCACACGGTCTTGGCCGACATCAGGTTGAAGTGCTGGAAGATCATGCCGATGCGCCGGCGCAGTTCGACCAGATGGTCTTCGTCGAGCAGGCCGATGTCTTCGCCGTCGATCAGCACCTGACCGCTGCTGGGTTGCTCCAGCCGGTTGATGGTGCGGATCAGCGAGGACTTGCCCGCACCGCTGCGGCCGATAATGCCGAACACTTCGCCGCGCTGGACGGCCAGGTCGATATCGCGCAGTGCCTCTACCGTGCCCTGGGCTGACGCGTAGGTCTTGCCCAGGTTGGCAAAGCGCAGGTGGGTATCAAGCTGCTGGCTGGCCTGCGCGGCCTGCTGCAGGTGAGTGTCGAAACCACTCATGCTCAGCTTTCCCAGCCTGGCTGATAAAGCTTGCCGTGGGCCTTGTCCAGGGCCGCACGCACGGCTGGCGAGTGCTGATAGATGTCGACGAATTTCTTCAGGCGCGCATCGTTCTTGTGCTCAGGCTGGATAACGAACTGGATGATGTATTCCGGGTTGTCGACGCCATCGAACAGTAACGCCGATTCTGGATCATGGGTGCCGGCCAGACGGATGTAGTGCGGGTAGCCCTGAGCCAGGTCGGCTTCATCCAAGGCGCGCACCAGTTGCACGGCTTCCAGCTCGATGATCTGGATGTTCTTCGGGTTGCTGGTCACATCCTCCAGGGTGGCTTTGTAGCCAACGCCAGGCTTGAGGGTGATCAGCCCGGCTTTTTCCAGCAGTTGCAGGCCGCGACCGCCATTGATCGGGTCGTTGGCGATGGCCACCTTGGCACCCTCGGGCAGGCTGGCGAAGGCTTTGTGCTTTTTCGAGTACAGGCCGACGTTGTTGATCACCCCTGGGGCATAGGGAATCAGGTCGTAGCCGCCGTCCTTCTTGGCGTTTTCCAGAAAGGGCACGTGCTGGAAGTAGTTCACGTCGATATCGCCGTTGGCCAGGCTGACGTTGGGCGCGATCCAGTCGCTGAACTCGATCAGCTCGACTTTCAGGCCCTGCTTTTTCGCCTCGGCCACGGCCACTTCCAGCGGTGGGGCGAAGGCGGCGGTGGTGCCGAGTTTCAGCGTTTGCTCGGCCTGGGCCAGGCCACTTGCCAGCAGCAGGGTGCCGAGCGTCAGTTTCTTCAGGGTATTGAGCATGGTCTTCATCCTTGTATAGGTCAGAGCAGGTTGAGCGCCGCAGCGCTCAGTTGATGGTGGATATCGCTACGGGGCGCCGGCACGCTGCCCGACAGATCGCGCCAGGCGGCTGCGCTGTGGTTGGCCGGCAGGCGCGGGCCCTGGCCGAACAGCTTGTGGCGCAGGCTGCCTTCGGCGTAGGCGGTCTTGTACAAACCGCGGTTTTGCAGCTCGGGAATCACCAGGTCGATAAAGTCGACATAGCTTTCCGGCGAGACGATGCGCGTCAGGTTGAAACCGTCCAGGCCGGTTTCCTCGAACCAGCTTTGCAACTGGTCGGCGACCTGCACGGGGGAACCGATCAGCACGGGGTAGCGCCCGCCGAGCGCGTGCTGCTCCAGCAGACGACGTTTTGTCCAGCCGCTGTCCTTGGCGGTGAAGGCCTTGACCACCGATTCGATGGCGTTGGTCTTCTGGTAGCGGATCGGCTCATCGAGCTCGTACTGGGCGAAGTCGATACCGGTGGAGCTGGAAAAGTGCGCCAGGCCCGCTTCCGGGCTGGCATAGCGCAGGTACTCGGCATGCTTATCGCGGGCCTCGGCCTCGGTCGGTGCGACGATCACGCTGATGCCCATAAATACTTTGATTGCATCCGCCGAGCGCCCAGCCGCCAACGCATTGGCGCGCACCTTGGCAACCTGTTCGCGTGCCGCAGCCTTGTTGTGTCCGCTGATAAACACGCACTCGGCATGCTGGCCGGCGAAGCGCAGGCCACGCTCCGACGAGCCGGCCTGAAACAGCACCGGGGTACGCTGCGGCGAGGGTTGGCTGAGGTGATAACCCTCCACCTGATAGAACTCGCCCTGGTGCCGGACTTTGTGCACCTTGCCCGGTTGGGCGTAGATGCGCTGCGTGCGGTCGGCGAGCACGGCATCGTCCTGCCAGCTGCCTTCGAGCAGTTTGTAGAGCACGTGCAGGTACTCATCGGCCTGGTCGTAGCGGCGGTCGTGTTCGATCTGCTGCGTGAGGCCCATGGCCTTGGCCGCGCTGTCCAGGTAGCCGGTGACGATATTCCAGCCGATGCGGCCCTGGGTCAGGTGGTCGAGGGTGGAAAGGCGACGGGCGAAGGTGTAGGGCGCTTCGTAGGTCAGGTTGGCGGTCACGCCAAAACCCAGGTGCCGGGTGACCCCAGCCATGGCCGAAACCAACAACAGCGGGTCGTTGACCGGTAGCTGGATCGACTCCTGCAGGCTCAGGTCGATGCCGTTCTGGTAAACGTCATACACACCGAGGATATCGGCGATAAACAGCCCATCGAACAGACCGCGCTCCAGCAGTTTGGCCAGATCAGTCCAGTATTCCAGGCTGTTGAAGGCAGTTGAGTTGTCCCGTGGATGAGTCCACAAACCGTGATGGATATGCCCCACGCTGTTCATGTTGAAGGCGTTGAGCAGGATCTGTTTGCTGCCCATCAGATCGTCCCCCGGCGCGGCGGCAGGGCGTCGTTGAGGTAGTAGTTACCCACCGCGTGGTACTTCCAGCGCACCGGATCATGCAGGGTATGGGTGCGCGCGTTGCGCCAGTGGCGGTCGAGGTTGTGTTCGGCCAGGGTGGCGCGGCTGCCGGCCAGTTCGAGTAGTTTGCTGGAAGCTGCCAGCGACACTTCGGTGCTGATCGCCCGGGCTTCGGCTACGGCGATGGAGGCGGCGGCCACGCTTTCGACACTGGGCTCGGCCTGGGCCTGATCGACAAATTCACCGGCTCGTTCCAGCAGTGCTTCGGCGGCGTGCAGATGAATGGCCAGACGGCCGATGGCCTTGAGGGTCAGCGGGTCATCGCTGGCCTTGTCCACCCCGGCATTGATCCAGGGGCGTGAACTGCTGCGCACGAAACTCAGGGTGTCTTCATAGGCGGCGCGGGCGATGCCGACATCAATGGCCGCATGCAGCAACTGAGCGAACGGGCCGAGCGAAGTGGGGCGCTCGAATGATGCCTGGAATGGCACCACGTCTTCGGCGGCCACCGGTACCTGTTGCAGCACCACCGAACCACTGCCGGTGGTGCGCTGGCCGAAACCGGACCAGTCGTCGATGATCTCCAGCCCCGGCGCATGGCGGGATACGAAGGCCAGGTGACCAATGCCTTGGTCATCCACCGCCAGGGTCGGGATGCGCTGAGCATAGAGCGCGCCGGTTGCGTAGAACTTGCGCCCCTCAATGCGGTAGTGCTCGCCGTCACGCAACAGTTTGGTGGTGCGGTCCAGGGCGGTCTTGGTGCCCAGCTCCGCGAGGGCATTGCCGAAGCGCTGCCCGGCCAGCACCTCTGCATACAAACGTTGCTGCTGCTCGGCGCTGCCGTTGAGGCGCAGCACTTCGAGGGCATAGAAATGGTTTTGCGGGATTTGCCCAAGGGAACTGTCCGCTTGGGAAATACGGGCAATCACCTTGGCCAGGGTGACGCTGGAGACGCCTGCACCACCCAGGTGTTTGGGTACGCTGATGCCCCACAGGCCGGAGCGGCTGAACAGCTCCAGCTCGGCATGTGGCAGCAGGCGTTCGCGGTCGCGTTCGGCCGCGCCAGGGCCGAATACCGCGGCCACAGCATTGGCAACGTCCAGCGCTTCGGCATCACTGCGGATCAGCGTCGGATTCAGGTTCAACGGTGCGTTCATGGCTCAGATCCAGGAGTGACGGGCAGGGCGGCTGCCGTTGAGGTAGTAGGCACCAACGGCGTGGTACTTCCAGCGCACCGGGTCATGCAGGGTATGGGTGCGCGCATTGCGCCAATGCCGGTCGAGGCCGAATTCGGCCAGGGTGGCGCGGCTGCCCGCCAGCTCCAGCAGCTTTTCGCTGGCTAGCAGGCTGATCTCGGTGGTCAACACTTTGGCCTCGGCCACGGCAATGGAGGCGCGCGCGGCGGCATCGTCATCAATGGGCTGCGCGCTGACTTCATCCAGCACTTTGCCAGCCTTGCGCAGCAGGGCTTCAGCGGCGTGCAGATCGACCTGCAGGCGGCCGATATCGGCAATCACGTAGGGATCATCGCTGGCGCGCTCGACATTGGCCTCGATCCACGGTCGGGATTTCTCGCGGATAAAACTGATGCTGTCGCGCAATGCACCGGCAGCGATGCCAGCATCAATCGCCGCCTGAATAAGTTGCGAGGCGGCGCCCTGGATACTCGGTTGGCTGCCCAACTGCCACAGCGGAATCAGGTTGTGTGCATCGACTTCCACGCGGTCCAGCAGCACGGTGCCGCTGGCAGTGGTGCGTTGACCAAAGCCGGACCAGTCGTTGACGATGCGCAGCCCTGCGCGGCCGCGTTGGATCAGGGCGAGAACTGGACGACCGTCCTCGTCCAGGGCCTTGGCTGCGACCCAGTGGGCGAAGATCGCCCCGGTGGAATAGAACTTCTCGCCGCTGATGACGTAGCGATCACCCTCGCGCTCAAGGCGCGCACGCACATCCAGGGTGTGCTTGCTGTTGCGTTCGGGCCCGGCATTGCCGATGCGCCAGCCTTGCAGCACGGTGCGAAATAGGCGCTGACGCTGGCTTGGAGTGGCAGCGACATCCAGCAGGGCAATCAGGCCGAACTGGTTTTGTGGGATCTGGCCGAGAGCCGGGTCCACTGCGGAAATGATGCGAAAAACTTCGGCAATGGTGGCAAAGGACAGCTGCGGGCCGCCGTAGGCGCGGGGGATGGCGATACTGCCCAGACCGCTAGCGGTAAACTGCTCGACCAGCGACCAGGGCAGTTTACGTTCCCGATCACGCAGGATGACCTGCGCGCTGGCCGCCTCGGCCAAGGCATGCGCGGCCGCAAGGGCTTCACTGTCACTGCGCAGAATGCGCGCGGGTAGAAGGGGGGGAGCGATGTCCTGGTCAGAGGCCGGTAAGGCCTGGGCTGACTCAGGGTACGCGTGGGCTTCCGGGTGGGAAGCGGTGTCCTCAAGGGTAGTCGGACTGACCATGCAAACCTCATCTTCAAATAAAACGCTGCGTCTGCCGCGTCATGAAGACGAGCACCGGAGCGAGGTAAAATTGCACTGCTCCGGTGGTCCGGTGGATATACCTTAAGCCAAGGTAATCCAATATTTAAAATAGCTTTTTCGCATAACATTAGATGCACCCGACTGGCACGCTGGTACCATTCGAGCGCTCTAGAATGCTGTTTTACAAGGTTTTACAGGCAAAGCTTGGCGCCGGCGAGCAACAGCAGCAGTCCAAGTATTTGCTGCACCCGTCGCTCGGCCAGCCAGCGGCTGCCCAGTTGCGCGCCGAGCACACCGCCGGCCATGGCGATCAGCGCTAACAGGGTGATGTGTTCAGGCAGCTGGCGCGCCGCGCTCCAGTGTCCGGCCAGGGCGGCGACAGAATTGAGCAGGATAAACACGGCCGAAAATGCTGCTGCGCTTTTCACGCTGGCCCAGCGTGCGTAGATCAGTAGCGGCGTGATCAACACACCGCCGCCAATACCAGTCAGGCCCGAGAGCAGGCCAATTACCGCACCCGTGAGCATGGCCAGTGCCCGGGGTGCCTGGCGCAGCTGAGCCCCATCCACAGCTTTGCCGATAAAAAGGGGCAGGGCGGCAGCCAGCAGCAGGCTGCCCAGCAAGCGATCAAACCAGAGTGGCGGCAGGCTGATAAAACCACCCAGCGCTGCCATGGGCACCGCCAGAACGGCAAAGGGCCAGAGGTGCTGCCAATTCAGATGCCCGGCCCGAGCAAAGCGCCAACTGACCAGCAGCGCGACCAGGCTGTTGATCAGCAGCGCCGTGGGTTTGATGCTCTCGGGGGCAAAGCCCAGCAGCGCCATGGCGGCGATATATCCGGATGCGCCGGCTTGGCCGACACTGGCATAGAGCAGGGCGATCAGCAGAAAGGCTGCCGCAGATAGCAGTAGAGAGTTTTCAGGCATAGGTGCTACTTAACCACCTGATCGCAGAAAATGGCACCCGCGCCTGGCTTGGCGCGGGTTAAGCAGCCATACCTCGGTTCAGACTGGTATGTCGCCGAGAATCGTTGCCCGCTGCATCACCCGGCGCTGCGGGCGGTAGTCGTCTACGGCGTAATGCTGGGTGATGCGGTTGTCCCAGAAGGCGATGTCATTGGTCTGCCAGCGCCAGCGCACGGTGAATTCCGGGCGGGTGCTGTGGGCAAACAGAAAGCGCAGCAGCGCATCACTTTCATCAGCCTCCAGTTCGTTGATTCGGGTGGTGAAGCCATCGTTGACGAACAACCCCTTGCGCCCTGTGATCGGGTGAGTGCGTACCACTGGGTGTGACAGTGGCGGGTATTTACGCTGCACCTCGTGGTAGTGCTCCAGCGCTTGCGGCGTATTGCCATAGCGCTCCAGCGGGAACGAGTGGGTGAAATCGTGGGTGGCAGTCAGACCGTCGAGCAGTACCTGCAGCGGTTTCGACAACGCCTCGAAGGCAGCACTGCTGCTGGCCCACAGCGTGTCGCCACCGAAAGGTGGCAGCAGCTTGGCCGACAGCACCGCACCCATGGCCGGAGTCGGCAGGAAGGTGACATCGGTGTGCCAGATGGCGTTGTCGCGTACATCGGTTACCGCGGTGTCGAGGATCAGCACTTCCGGCTGCTCCGGCACATTTGGGTAGATCGGGTGGATATGCAGATCACCAAAGTGGCGGGCAAAGCTGGCCTGCTGTTGCGGGGTGATCGGCTGGTTACGGAAGAACAGCACCTGATGCGTGAGCAGGGCCTGTTCAATCAACTGATGGTTCTTGGCGCTCAAGGGCTCGCTGAGGTTGATGCCGTCAATCTGTGCGCCAAGGGCAGGGCTCAGTTGGGTGATTTGAATGCTCATGGTCATCTATCCAGTTCAATGGGCCTGGCCATGCCAGGGCACCAGCTTACGTTGCAGGGCGCGCAGGCCCATCTCCAGGGAAAAGGCGATCAGGGCGATCACCAGAATCCCGAGAATCACCACATCGGTCACCAGAAACTGGGCGGCGGACTGCACCATAAAACCCAGGCCGCTGGTGGCGGCGATCAGCTCGGCGGCCACTAGGGTTGACCAGCCAACACCCAGCCCGATGCGAATGCCGGTGAGAATCTCCGGCAGGGCACTGGGCAGGATCACGTAGCGGATCAACTGTGCCTGACTGGCACCCAGTGATTGCGCAGCGCGGATTTTGCTCGGGTCGACATTGCGCACACCGGTGGCGGTGGAAATGGCGATTGGCGCGAAGATCGCCAGAAAGATCAGGAGCACCTTGGACAGCTCACCAATCCCGCACCAGATGACGATCAGCGGCAGGTAAGCCAGCGGCGGGATCGGGCGGTAGAACTCGATCAGCGGGTCGAAGATACCGCGAGCGATCCGGTAACGACCTATGGCGATCCCCAATGGAATAGCGGTCAGTACGGCGGCCAACAGGCCCAGGCCGATGCGTTGCAGGCTGGCGGCTAGGTGCTGCCAGAGGCTGGAATCCATATAGCCCTGGCTCAGCACCAGCCAACCGCGTTTGGCCACCGCCTGTGGGCTGGGTAGAAACAGCGGCTCAATCAGGCCGAAGTAGGTCACCGCCCACCAGGCCCACAGTAGAAAGGCGACTGTCAGGCTACTGATAGTGAACAGGCTGAGCTCACGCGGAGCACGCCGTGCTTGTTGTTCGCTCTCGGTGTTGGAGTAGATGTACTCATGGCTGCTCATGCGCGGCTCCCTTGGCGTTCGGCGAAGACCTGGGCGAGCACATGCTCGCGGGTGGCGATAAAAGCCGGATCGGATTTAATCGCGCGGGCACTCTCACCGGCGGTGTAGCGTTGGCCGAAATCCAGGCTCAGGCGTTCGCTGATGCGGCCGGGGTTGGGTGACAGCAGAATCAGGTCGGTGGCGAGGAAGACCGCTTCCTCGATGTCGTGGGTAATCAGGAACACTGGTTTGGCCGTGCGCTGCCAGACCTGCAGCAGCAGCTCCTGCATCTGCTCGCGGGTAAAGGCGTCGAGCGCACCGAACGGCTCGTCCATCAGCAGCACCCGTGGTTCTGCAGCCAAGGCGCGAGCCAGGCCGACACGCTGACGCTGGCCGCCAGACAGTTCCCAGATGCGCCGCTGTTCGAACCCGGCCAGACCCACCAGGCTCAGCAGTTCGCGGGCCTTGGCTTCGCGCTGGGGCTTTGCCACACCGGCCAGTTGCAGACCGAACGCGACGTTTTCCAGCACGTTCTGCCAGGGCAACAGGGCGTCATCCTGAAACACCACGCCGCGTTCGGCGCTGGGGCCCTGTACCGGTTGTTGATCGAGGCTGATGCGTCCGGCGTTGGGTGTAACAAAGCCGGCGATCAGGTTGAGCAGGGTGGTTTTGCCACTGCCCGAAGGGCCGAGGGCGACCAGTAGTTGCTGAGGGCCGAGGCTCAGGGAAATATCCGTCAGTACCGGCTCGGCCGTGCCGGGGTACTGTGCGCTGATACGCTCCAGTTCAAGTAAGGCCATGACTGTGACTCTCTCAAATGCTCCCCCAGCTTTTGCCGGGGGAGTTACAGCGGGTTACTGGATATAGGCGTTGCTGACATAGGGTGAGTAGTCGCTCAGCACGCTGTCGGCTTTGCCCTGTTCCTTGAGAAATACCGCAGTGGCGGCGATGTCTTTGGCCGTCTTGCCGCCGAGCAACTCAGCTTGCTGCTTGGCATCCGGGAAGGCCGAGCCGGCGAGCAGCTCAGGCACGTCTTTAGGATCAGCACCGGTTAGCTTGGCAATCTTCTGTACGGGCTCGGAGTCGACAGTCCAGCTGTCCTTGTTGGCGGCGTAGTCGGCGAAGGCATCCAGGCTGACCTGGGCGAATTTGGCCAGCAGCTCGGAGTGCTTCTCGGCAAAGTCCTTGCGCGCTACCCACACTTCGAAGGTCGGAGCGCCCCAGGTGCCGACTTCTGCGGCATCGGTCAGCACTGTGCCGTTCTGCTTGATCGCGCCGAGTGCCGGTGACCAGACGAAGGCCCCGTCGATATTGCCGCGCGCCCAGGCGGCGGAGATTTCGCTGGGGTTGAGGTTGACGATCTTCACTTTGCTCGGCTCGACCTGCCAGTGCTTCAGCGCGCCGAGCAGGCTGTAGTGCGAGGTGGACACAAAGGGCGTGGCAATGGTCTTGCCGATCAGATCCTGCGGGCTGTTGATGCCACTGCCGTTACGCACCACCAACGCCTCTGCGGCGTTGATTTGCGCGGCGACGATAAAGGTCACAATGGGCAGGCCGCGGCTGGCGGCGGCGGCCAATGGGCTGCTGCCGAGGTTGCCGATCTGCACATCGCCGGAGGCAATCGCCGTGACCACTTCAGCGCCGCTGTTAAAACGTCGCCAGTCGATCTTCTGGCCCAAGGCTTTGTCGTATGTGCCGTCAAACTGCGCCACTTTGGTGGGGTCGATACCGGTCTGGTAACCGATGATCAGGTCATCTGCCTGGGCTGCGGTGCTCAGCCCGCTGACAATCAGCGCAGCCAACAGGCTGCGTAATGGACAAAAACTCATGCTGCTTACTCCGCAGGAATGCCGCTGCGCAGTGCAGGCCGAATGGTCATGCACGGCGCAGGTAAGGTGATTTAGTTGGTCAGGTATTGATTGCTGACGTAGGGCGCGTAGTCCGGCAGCACCGCATCGACCTTGCCTTGCTCTTTGAGGAACTTGGCGGTGTTGGTGATGGCCTGGGTGGTCGGCGCCGCGAGCTGGTTGACCTGATCGGCTGCCAGTGGGAACACGTTGCCTTGCAGCAGCAGTGGGATGTCCTGGGCCTTAGCGCCGGACAGCTTGACCAGCTTGTCGATGTTGCTGCTATCGGCCAGCCAGGCTTGTGGGTCTTTACGGAAATCGGCGTAGGCGTCCAGGGTGACCTTGGCAAAGGCACGGACTACTTCGGGGTGCTTCTCGGCAAAGTCCTTGCGCACGATCCAGGCATCGAAGGTTGGTGCACCCAGGTCGCTCAGTTCACCAGAGGTGATCAGTACCTTGCCGTTTTCCTTGGCCACACCCAGCGCCGGGTCCCACACGTAGGTGGCATCGATGTCGCCACGCTGCCAGGCGGCAATGATCGCCGGCGGCGCCAGGTTGAGGATTTGCACCTTGCTCGGATCAATCTTCCAGTGCTTGAGCGCGGCCAGCAGGCTGTAGTGACCGGTGGAGACGAAAGGGACGGCAACTTTTTTGCCGATCAGATCTTCGGGTTTGCTGATGTTGCTGCCATCACGGGCGACCAGCGCCTCGGCGGCGCCGATCTGGGCGGCGATCAGGAACGTCTGGATTGGCAACTCACGGGTGGCTGCAGCAGCCAATGGGCTGGAGCCGACATAACCAATCTGCACATCACCCGAGGCAACAGCAGTAATGACCTCGGCACCGCCATCAAACTTGCGCCAGTCGATCTTGGCTTTGCTGGCTTTTTCATAAGCGCCATCGGCCTGAGCGACCTTGGCCGGGTCTACGGTGGTCTGGTAGGCAACAGTGAAATCAACTGCGTGTGAACTCAGGGCAAAACCACTGAGGGCGATAGCTGCAAACAGGCGGCGAGGCAGGAATTTATTGAGCATGGCAGGACTCCTCGACAGCCAATCGACTGCTGTTGCAGGAGTGGCCGGATCACTGGAAATAAATGGGGGTTCAGCAGGTCCGGTGATCCGGTGAAAACAAGTTAAACGATCTAAGAAATACTTAATAAAGACTTTTTGGGTATATGTATATGTGCTTTGAAATGTCCCGCACTAGAGGCGCCAGAGGCCTGCGCTAGAGCGGGTGTAGGTCGGCGAATCGGGCATTTTGCGCGGATGGGTTGGGTCACCGGCACTTCATCGTTATGCTCTGCGCCTCAAACAAGCCAGCGGGTGAGTGATGTTTCAGTCTGTGCGCGTAGTAAAGCTTCTGTCGGTTGCCCTGTTGTTTCTGCTCGGTGCCTGCGCCAGTGGGCCGCAACTGCTGCCTGAGACCAAGCGCTTGCCTGAACGGGTCGAGTTGGCTGATGTGCCGTTCTTTCAACTCAGTGATGCCCAGGGCGGCCCTTCGGCACTAGCGGCCTTGCTCAATCATCACGGGGTGATCACTAGCCCGGGATTGGTGGATCAGCGTATTCAGCAGTTGGCCAGAGGGCTGAGCGCGCAAGCCGGGCTTGAGGTGGTGGCGCGCTCTTATGATCTGCTGGTCTACCCTTTGCCCGGTAACCTGGACGCACTGATGCAGCAAGTGTCGGCTGGGCATCCGGTGCTGGTGATGCAGGATCGTCTATTCGGCGGGCCGGGCGCGCAGTTTGCGCTGCTGGTCGGTTATGACCAGCGCGAGCGCACGCTGGTGCTGCGTTCGGGCAATACCCGACGTTGGTACACCAGCTTTGCCAGCTTTGACGATGCCTGGGGTGAGGCGGGGCGTTGGGCGGTATTGGTTATGCCGACCACTCAACTGCCGGAGCAGCCGCTCAAACAAACCTGGCTGACCGCCGCGCAAGCGTTGGAGCAGCAAGGGCGGGCGGCTGCAGCGCAGCGGGCGTTGCGTACGGCGCGTCAGGTTTGGCCGGATGCACAGCTATAAAATCGCTAAAAGTAGAATGCAAAACGGCACCTATTGAGGTGCCGTTTTGTTTGCGCGCTGTGCTTTAGATGCCCAGCTTGTCACGCAGGGTGTAGTACCAGGCGCCCAGTGCGCTGAATGGCACTTGGAACATCCGCCCGCCCGGGAATGGATAGTGCGGCAGGTCGGCGAAGGCGTCGAAGCGTTCTGCTTGGCCGCGCAGGGCTTCAGCCAGGACTTTGCCAGCGAGATGGGTGTAGGTCACGCCGTGGCCGCTGCAGCCCTGCGAGTAGTAGATGTTGTCGCCCAGGCGGCCGACCTGCGGCAGGCGCGACAGGGTCAGCAGGAAGTTGCCGGTCCAGGCGTAGTCGATCTTCACATCCTTCAACTGCGGGAAGGCCTTGAGCATCTTCGGGCGAATGATCGCTTCGATGTTTGCCGGGTCGCGCGCGCCATAGACCACGCCGCCGCCGAAGATCAGGCGCTTGTCGCTGGTCAGGCGGTAGTAGTCGAGCAGGTAGTTGCAATCTTCGACGCAGTAATCCTGCGGCAGCAGGCTTTTCGCCATCTCGGCGGATAGAGGCTCGGTGGTGATTACCTGGGTGCCGCACGGCATCGACTTGGCCGACAGCTCCGGGATCAGATTGCCCAGGTAGGCATTGCCGGCGACGACCACGAACTTGGCTTTGATCCGGCCGTTGGGGGTGTGCACAACAGGGTTTGCGCCGCGATCGATGCGGATAGCGGGTGACTGTTCGTAAATCACCCCGCCCAGCGACTCGACCGCTGCCGCTTCGCCCAGTGCCAAGTTGAGCGGATGGATATGCCCACCGCTCATGTCGAGCATGCCGCCTACATACGCGTCGCTGCCCACCACTTCACGGATGCGCTTGGCGTCCATCAGTTCCAGTTGGGTATGGCCGTAGCGTTCCCAGAGTTTTTTCTGCGACTCCAGGTGCTTCAGGTGCTTGGGGGTGTTGGCGGCAAAGACGCCACCGTCCTTGAGGTCGCACTGGATGTTGTATTTGGCGATGCGCTCGCGAATGATGCGACCACCTTCGAAGGCCATGTCGCCCAGCAATTGTGCCTGCTTGGGGCCGACGCTGCGCTCGATCACATCAATGTCGCGGCTATAGCTGTTAACGATCTGTCCGCCATTGCGCCCTGATGCACCGAAGCCGACCTTGGCCGCTTCGACGATGCTGACTTTAAAGCCGTTTTCGAGCAGGGCGATGGCCGTGGACAGGCCGGTGTAGCCTGCGCCGACGATGCACACGTCAGTCTCGACTTCACCATTCAATTCCGGGCGCGCCGGTACCGGATTGGCGGAGGCCGCGTAGTAGGATTGTGGGTAAGCTGTGTGCGCCATTTTGCAACCTCTGTTCTTTATTTTTTACGAATGGGCGGATGCTACCTGAGTTGAAAATGCTCGGCTAGTGGCCTGTGCGAAATATTAAACGCACCGTAGAACAGTAAAAAATTCAGTTATTCAGACAGTTAGCAAAAAAACCTGTTGACAGTTTTTTGCGCGGCCGTAGAATGCGCACCCATCGTAGGCACGTAGCTCAGTTGGTTAGAGCACCACCTTGACATGGTGGGGGTCGTTGGTTCGAGTCCAATCGTGCCTACCAAATTTGGTAGAAAAAGGGTCGCTTAGGCGGCCCTTTTTTATGGCCTGCCATCCGTGGCAGCCACTCTCCGGGTCGTCGCGGTGCGACGTTAAAAATGGCTCCAGGCCATTTTTTATTGGGTTCTTGCCAGCAAGCCCGGCTTTCTGCAAGCATCCGTGCGGTTAATAGTTGTTTCAAACCTCCAGTGACTCCGGTTCGGTTTTGGTTGGCTGAAAAGCTCCCGCCACTGTATGGCAGGTATACCGCCGAATCGCTTACTGGCTCATCCCAACCCATGTGGCCTTTGGTAGAGGTCACCACTAGGAGAGGAGGCGCCATGCCCATCATTACTCTTCCCGACGGCAGTCAGCGTTCGTTCGATCACCCGGTATCCGTACTTGAGGTGGCGCAATCTATTGGTGCTGGCCTGGCCAAGGCCACGGTAGCCGGTAAGGTCAATGGCAAGCTGGTTGATGCCTGTGACCTGATTGAAGCTGACGCGACCCTGCAAATCATTACGCCAAAAGATCAGGAAGGCCTGGAAATCATCCGCCACTCCTGTGCGCATTTGATTGGTCATGCGGTCAAGCAGTTGTTTCCCACTGCCAAGATGGTGATCGGTCCGGTCATTGAAGAAGGTTTCTACTACGACATCGCCTCTGAGCGTCCTTTCACTCTAGATGATGTGGCGGCAATCGAGCAGCGTATGCAGCAGCTGATCGAGAAGGACTACGACGTCATCAAAAAAGTGACGCCGCGCGCCGAAGTTATTGATGTCTTTGTCGCCCGTGGTGAGGAGTACAAGCTGCGTCTGGTTGAAGATATGCCGGATGAGCAGGCTATGGGTCTGTACTACCACGAAGAATACGTCGACATGTGCCGCGGTCCGCACGTGCCGAATACGCGCTTCCTCAAGGCGTTCAAGTTGACCAAGCTGTCTGGTGCGTATTGGCGTGGTGACGCTAAGAATGAACAGTTGCAGCGCGTTTACGGCACTGCCTGGGCTGATAAGAAGCAGTTGGCGGCCTATATCCAGCGCATTGAAGAGGCTGAGAAGCGCGATCACCGTAAGATCGGTAAGCGTCTGAATCTGTTTCACACCCAGGAAGAAGCGCCGGGTATGGTGTTCTGGCATCCCAATGGCTGGACTCTTTATCAGGTGTTGGAGCAGTACATGCGTGGCGTGCAGCGCGAGCATGGCTATCTCGAGATCAAGACCCCGCAGGTGGTCGATCGCTCGCTGTGGGAGAAGTCCGGGCACTGGGCAAACTACGCCGAGAACATGTTCACCACTGAGTCGGAAAGTCGTGATTACGCGATCAAACCGATGAACTGCCCGTGTCACGTGCAAGTGTTCAATCAGGGGCTTAAGAGCTACCGCGAGTTGCCGATGCGTCTGGCTGAGTTCGGTGCTTGCCACCGTAATGAGCCGTCCGGTGCGCTGCACGGCATCATGCGTGTGCGTGGCTTTACTCAGGATGACGCGCATATCTTCTGTACCGAAGAGCAGATGCGGGCTGAGTCGGCAGACTTTATCAAGTTGACTCAGGCTGTTTACGCTGATTTTGGCTTTACCGATATTCAGCTCAAGCTCTCAACGCGTCCGGATAAGCGTGTGGGTTCGGATGATTTGTGGGATCGTGCCGAGGCAGCGTTGGCGGCGGCGCTCGATAGCGCTGGGTTGGCTTATGATCTGCAGCTGGGTGAAGGTGCCTTCTACGGGCCGAAGATCGAGTTCTCGCTGAAGGACTGCCTAGGTCGTGTCTGGCAGTGTGGTACCTTGCAGCTGGACTTTAACTTGCCGGTGCGGTTGGGGGCGGAGTACGTCAGTGAGGACAATAGCCGTAAGCATCCGGTGATGCTGCACCGTGCGATCCTCGGCTCCTTCGAGCGCTTTATCGGGATTTTGATCGAGCACTACGAAGGTGCATTCCCCGCTTGGTTGGCGCCGACTCAGGCTGTGGTGATGAATATCACTGACAAACAGGCCGATTTTGCCCTTGAAGTGGAAAAAACGCTCAATCAAAGCGGTTTTCGTGCCAAGTCCGACTTGAGGAACGAGAAGATAGGCTTTAAAATCCGCGAGCATACTTTGCTCAAGGTTCCTTATCTCTTGGTTATCGGAGATCGGGAGGTTGAGACGAAAACTGTCGCCGTGCGCACTCGTGAAGGTGCTGATCTGGGCTCCATGCCCGTCACTCAATTCGCTGAACTTCTTGCGCAGGCGGTTTCCCGGCGTGGTCGCCAAGATTTGGAGTAATCATTATTAAGCGTGAAATGAGACAAGATAAACGAGCTGCACCGAAGGCCCCGATCAACGAGAATATCTCGGCACGCGAGGTTCGGTTAATTGGCGCTGAGGGTGAGCAGCTTGGGATTGTGTCAATTGAAGACGCGCTTCTTAAGGCCGAAGAGGCCAAGCTGGATCTGGTAGAGATTTCTGCCGATGCAGTGCCACCTGTTTGCAAGCTGATGGACTACGGCAAATCGATCTTCGAAAAGAAGAAGCAGATTGCTGCTGCAAAGAAAAACCAGAAGCAGATTCAGGTTAAAGAAATAAAGTTTCGTCCAGGGACGGAGGAAGGGGATTACCAGGTAAAACTACGCAACCTGGTACGTTTCCTTAGTGATGGGGACAGGGCCAAGGTATCGCTTCGATTCCGCGGTCGTGAGATGGCGCATCAGGAGCTGGGCATGGAGTTGTTGAAGCGAGTTGAAGGTGACTTGCTTGAATACGGCACCGTTGAACAGCATCCAAAGATGGAAGGACGCCAGCTGATCATGGTCATCGCCCCCAAAAAGAAGAAGTAACCACCAGGGCACGGCAGGCCTTGCGGTTATGTTTATCAACTGAATGCGGAGTATCCGAACATGCCAAAGATGAAAACTAAGAGTGGTGCAGCCAAGCGTTTTCTCAAAACCGCTAACGGCTTCAAGCACAAGCACGCTTTCAAGAGCCACATCCTGACCAAGATGTCCACTAAGCGTAAGCGTCATCTGCGCGGTAGCACCATGGTGCACCCGTCTGACGTGGCAAAAGTGGCGCGCATGCTGCGCGTTCGTTAATCGGTCAAGATAGAGGAAATTACTCATGGCTCGTGTTAAGCGCGGCGTTATCGCTCGCAAGCGTCACAAAAAAATTCTGAAACTCGCTAAAGGCTACTATGGCGCACGCTCACGCGTATTCCGCGTTGCCAAGCAAGCGGTGATCAAGGCAGGCCAGTACGCCTACCGTGACCGTCGTCAGAAAAAACGTCAGTTCCGCGCTCTGTGGATCGCTCGTATCAACGCTGGTGCACGTGTTAACGGTCTGTCTTACAGCCGTTTCATTGCTGGCCTGAAAAAAGCGTCCATTGAGATCGACCGTAAGGTACTGGCTGATCTGGCAGTGAACGAAAAAGCGGCGTTTGCTGCGATTGTCGAGAAAGCGAAAGCCGTACTGGCTTAAGTCCCCGACAATCACCGGGCTCGCCCGGTGCTAAACGTCACCAATAGGGGAAGAGCCTTTAAGCTCTTCCCCTATTTCGTATCTGGAGTCTGTAAATGGAAAATCTGGATGTGCTGGTCTCGCAAGCGCTTGAGGCCGTTAGCCACACCGACGATGTGAGTGCCCTGGAGCAACTGCGGGTTCACTATCTGGGCAAGAAAGGCGAATTGACTCAGGTGATGAAGACCCTGGGCAATCTGTCGGCAGAAGAGCGTCCGCAAGCCGGTGCGTTGATCAATGCCGCCAAGGATCAGGTTCAGGATGCCCTGAACGGCCGCAAGGCAACTCTGGAACAAGCAGCGCTGAGCGCCAAACTCGCCGCCGAAAAAATCGACGTGACCCTGCCGGGCCGTGGTCAGGCTTCTGGTGGTCTGCATCCGGTAACCCGTACGCTGGAGCGCGTTGAGCAGTTTTTCACCCGTATTGG
Source organism: Pseudomonas sp. (assembly GCF_030684895.1). Classification (GTDB taxonomy): domain Bacteria; phylum Pseudomonadota; class Gammaproteobacteria; order Pseudomonadales; family Pseudomonadaceae; genus Aquipseudomonas. Next base: position 65,274 of record NZ_JAUXXP010000049.1, read on the forward strand.
CTACGGCATTGCCGAAGGCCCGGAAGTGGAAAACGACTATCACAACTTTGAAGCACTCAATATCCCAGGCCATCACCCGGCTAGGGCGATGCATGACACCTTTTATTTCAACGCGAACATGTTGCTGCGCACCCATACCTCGCCGGTGCAGGTACGCACCATGGAGTCGCAGCAGCCGCCGATCCGCATTGTTTGCCCCGGCCGAGTCTATCGCTGCGATTCCGATATCACTCATTCGCCGATGTTCCACCAGGTCGAAGGCCTGCTGGTCGACGAGGGTGTGAGCTTTGCTGACCTCAAGGGCACCATCGAGGAATTCCTTAGGGTGTTCTTCGAGAAGCCACTGGGCGTTCGTTTTCGCCCCTCGTTCTTCCCGTTCACCGAGCCATCGGCCGAAGTCGATATGCAGTGCGTGATGTGCAGCGGTAAAGGCTGCCGCGTGTGCAAACAGACTGGCTGGCTGGAAGTCATGGGCTGCGGCATGGTGCATCCGAATGTGCTGCGCATGTCGGGTATCGATCCGGAAAAATACTCCGGTTTTGCCTTCGGTATGGGTGTTGAGCGTCTGGCCATGCTGCGTTACGGCGTCAACGATTTACGGCTGTTCTTCGATAACGATCTGCGGTTCCTGGCGCAATTTCGCTAGCGCCCTCGCATTCCGTAATCGAATTGGTTCAGGAGAACAGACAGTATGAAATTCAGTGAACAATGGCTGCGCAGCTGGGTAAATCCGCAGGTCTCGCGCGACGATCTGGTTGCCCGCCTGTCCATGGCCGGCCTTGAAGTCGACAGCGTGTCGCTAGCCGCTGGCGTATTCAGTGGTGTGGTGGTGGGTGAGGTGCTGAGCACCGAGCAGCACCCCGATGCCGACAAGCTGCGTGTATGCCAGGTCAGCAGTGGTGCGGAAACCTTTCAGGTGGTGTGCGGCGCGCCGAATGTGCGTCCTGGCCTGAAGATTCCGTTCGCCATGATCGGCGCCGAACTGCCCGGCGACTTCAAGATTAAGAAAGCCAAGCTGCGCGGTGTTGAATCCAACGGCATGCTCTGCTCGGCCTCTGAGCTGCAGATCAGCGAAGACAATGATGGGTTGATGGAGCTGCCGGCAGATGCGCCGGTGGGGCAGGACATTCGGGTCTATCTGGATCTGGACGACGCCAGCATCGAAGTCGATCTGACTCCGAATCGCGGCGATTGTCTGTCGCTGGCTGGTTTGGCGCGTGAAGTTGGTGCCTTGTACGCCGCACCTGTCACTCGCCCGGTAGTTGCTGCAGTTACGCCGAGTCATGATGAAGTGCGCCCGGTTGAAATTCTGGCTGCGCAAGCCTGCCCGCGTTACCTCGGTCGTGTTGTACGCAATGTCGATTTGTCCAAGCCCACACCGTTGTGGATGGTTGAGCGTCTGCGTCGCGCCGATGTGCGCAGTATCGATGCAGCTGTCGACATCACCAACTACGTGATGCTTGAACTGGGTCAGCCGCTGCATGCGTTTGATCTTGCTGAGATCAATGGCGGCATCCGCGTGCGTATGGCCGAGGAGGGCGAGAAGCTTGTCCTGCTTGATGGTCAGGAAGTCAGCCTGCGTAGCGATACGCTGGTGATCGCCGATCACAGCCGTGCCTTGGCCATTGCCGGTGTGATGGGCGGCGAGCACAGCGGTGTCAACGACAAGACCCGCGATCTGTTTCTTGAAAGTGCGTTCTTCGACACCATCGCCATCGCTGGCAAGGCTCGCTCCTACGGTTTGCACACGGATGCGTCGCACCGCTTTGAGCGTGGTGTGGACTGGCAGTTGGCGCGTGAAGCCATGGAGCGGGCGACTGCGCTGTTGTTGGAAATCGTTGGTGGCGAAGCGGGTCCGATTATCGAGGTCGTCAATCAAGAGCACTTGCCGAGCGTTGCGCCGGTCACGCTGCGTGCTGAGCGCATCGAGCAGATGCTCGGCCTGAAGATGGATGATGCCGAAATTGTCCGTTTACTGGCGGCTTTGGGCTTGGACATCCGTGCCGATGGCGAAGGGCAGTGGCAGGTCGGTGTGCCAAGTCATCGCTTCGATATCAGCCTGGAAGTCGATCTGATCGAGGAACTTGCTCGTTTGTATGGCTATAACCGTTTGCCGGTTCGCTATCCGCAAGCGCGTCTGGCTCCGCAGGCCAAGGCTGAAGCTGCTGTCGAGCTGCCCGCGCTGCGCCGTTTGCTGGTTGCCCGTGGTTATCAGGAGGCGATCACCTACAGCTTTATCGATCCCAAACTGTTCGAGCTGTTCAATCCAGGCGTCGCGCCGCTGATGCTGGCGAATCCCATCTCCGCAGATATGGCGGCGATGCGTTCCTCCTTGTGGCCGGGTCTTATCAAGGCGCTGGAGCACAACTTGAATCGTCAGCAGTCGCGTGTGCGCCTGTTCGAAAGTGGTTTGCGCTTTGTTGGTCAGCTTGAAGGTTTGAAACAAGAGCCGATGCTGGCTGGTGTGATGTGTGGTGCTCGTCTGCCTGAGGGGTGGGCGCATGGCCGCGATGATGTTGACTTCTATGATGTGAAGGCCGATGTCGAAGCGTTGTTGGCCAGTGCTGGTGCGGGCGATAGTTTTGCCTTTGTACCCGGCGAGCATGCTGCGCTGCACCCAGGGCAAACAGCGCGCATCGAACGTGATGGCCGTATAGTCGGCTTCCTTGGCGCTATTCATCCCGAGTTGTCGAAGGCGCTGGGGCTGGATCAGGCTGTCTTTATGTTTGAGCTGGTGCTGGGTGAGATCACTCAGGGCTTTATGCCTAAGTTCCAGGAGCTGTCTAAGTTCCCTGAGGTCCGACGTGACTTGGCTGTGCTGGTTGATCGTGACGTACCGGCGCAGGATTTGCTCGGTGCGATTCGTGAAGTCGCAGGCGAGTGGCTGACCGACCTCAAGCTATTTGACGTGTATCACGGTAAAGGCATTGATCCTCATAGAAAAAGCCTTGCCGTTGGCTTGACCTGGCAGCATCCATCGCGCACTCTTAATGACGATGAGGTGAGTATCACAACGCAAAATATTCTCACCTCCCTGGAACAAAGGTTCAACGCCACGTTAAGGAAGTAGCGTATGGGGGCTCTGACGAAAGCTGAGATGGCGGAACGTCTGTATGAAGAGCTGGGCCTGAATAAACGGGAAGCCAAGGAGTTGGTGGAGCTGTTCTTTGAGGAAATCCGCCAAGCGCTGGAGCTCAACGAACAGGTCAAGCTCTCGGGGTTCGGTAATTTTGATCTGCGCGATAAGCGTCAGCGCCCCGGTCGCAATCCAAAAACAGGAGAGGAAATTCCGATTACGGCTCGCCGTGTCGTGACTTTCCGTCCAGGCCAGAAACTTAAAGCCAGGGTCGAGGCGTATGCTGGAACCAAGTCATAACGACGAACTACCCGTCATACCCGGCAAGCGCTACTTTACCATCGGTGAAGTTAGCGAGCTCTGTGCCGTTAAGCCGCACGTGTTGCGTTACTGGGAACAGGAGTTTCCGCAGCTCAACCCGGTCAAGCGGCGCGGTAATCGCCGCTATTATCAGCGCCAGGATGTGCTGATGATTCGGCAGATTCGCGCGCTTTTGTACGACCAGGGTTTTACCATCGGTGGGGCGCGTCAGCGTCTTTCAGGTGATGAAGCTAAAGATGACAGCACCCAGTACAAGCAACTGATCAAGCAAATGATTACCGAGCTTGAAGACGTGTTGCTGGTGCTTAGAAAGTAGCCGCCCTATCCAAAAAAGTTTCCACATTTCAGAAGCTTAATGTATAGTTCGCGACGTTTTCGGGTGTCCGAAAATTGATTCACGCCTAGTCGGGGCGTAGCGCAGTCCGGTAGCGCACTAGCATGGGGTGCTAGGGGTCGAGTGTTCGAATCACTCCGTCCCGACCATATATAGTTAAATCAACAAAGCCCAGCCCGAAAGGTCTGGGCTTTGTCGTTTCTGCAGGCGGCGCGTAGGTTGCTGGTTTGGCTGCGGCCCTTGATTTCACGGGTATTGAAACAAAAGCATAACAATCGATTGACCTTCGTCCGGCAGTCCCTATAATGCGCAGCTCTTCAGGCGTATGCGGCTCTTGAAACTTCTTATAAAACAAGAAGTTAGATTTGAATAAGGGCTTGCAAAGCAGCGAAAGCTGCGTAGAATGCGCCGGGCTGACAGGGTGGTAGTTTGGTCCTGTTGGTGCTTCGGTCGAGATGATTGGAGGCGGTAAAAGAGGCAGTTGACAGCGGTTTGAAACGCT
>NZ_JAUXXP010000050.1 GCF_030684895.1 Pseudomonas sp.
AATATGGGACTACTTCAGACCATCCCTAAGGAAACTCTGAAAAAAAGTACAGGCGGATCAAACAACTACAGAATCGTAACCGCGGTCTTCGGACTATTCTTCGTCGTGCTTGCGGTCGCAATTGTCGTCGTGTCTGATCGCACTGTCGGCCCCCTACTCGCCGCTGCGGTCGTTAGTGTCTTGGGCATTGATGCCATTTTCAGCGCATTTCGCAACAAGCCTTCGCTGCTATCCCGTATCGGCCCATTACCATGACTACCAGGGGCATAAGGCCCAAGAAACTAGGGGTAGAGTCATTTTTTTGATCAACCCAGCCCCCTCACACCACTATACAACCCAACCAAACCGCTTTCTTTGTATGTCCCATTTAACTGACCCGGCCTAAAACAATGAACCGCCGCAAGAAAATCAAACAGCTACTAGAAGCCCATGCAAAAAAGGCCAACGCCAAATTGGCACCCAAGAAAAAATCTACCTATATCAGCAAAGCCGACCGCTTAAAACTGGCCGAAGAAGCCAACCAAGATTCAATCGTTACTCCCGAGCCAACGGGGTCGGATTTAATCGCCGAAACCAAAGACGCTTCACAACCATAAATTCAATACGCCGTGATGAACTACAAGGAAGAGCGCTCATATGCCTGGCCAATATCCAAACAGAATCAAACAACTGCCTTTATTCGACGGCCGCTTTGACGCCTATAAGCTTGAAGCAAAAGACAGCACCGTTCTGTTTGCCTCCTACCCCGCAGGCACCTCCATCCCGCCGCATACCCACGACACCGATAACCATGGCGTGATTACGCGCGGCGAATTGATCCTGAGCATAAATAACCAAACGATCAGAGTTGGCGTCGGCGAGTGGTATCACGTACCTGCAAACGTTGAGCACTCCGCTCTGTTTGAGGTTGATACGGATGAGGTTGAATTCTGGTTTGTGTAAGCGCAGAGCAACCCATCCAAATTGCTCAATCCGTTCGCACTGATCGCTAGCCAGAAAAAGGAAGGCTATATGCACGCAAGGAAGTACCTCGTCACCCGTCCGCATCAAAGTGAATTCCCCAGCCCCATCACGTTCAAGAAGGGCGCAGCGCTTGTGGTAGGCGAGGAATATAAAGGTGCGCAAGCCTGGGACAATTGGTTCCTTTGCAGCACGCAGGGTCAGCAGCCCGGCTGGGTTCCGGGTCAGCTTATTGAGCGCCTGGGTGGCACCACCGGCCGCGCACTGGATGACTACACGGCCAGAGAGCTGGATGTACAAGAAGGTGATTTACTCGTTGGCACCAGAGCATTGAATGGTTGGCTCTGGTGTGAAAGAACGGGCGACTCGGCATCAGGCTGGGTGCCGCTAGAGAACCTTGAAGAAGTCCAGCAATAGCCTTCTCCCATTCGCCCCAACTGAGCCGCCGCATCAACCAAGCCGTTTAAAGTAGCCATTCCAATCATTGAGGGATCACCATGATCACCTGCCATATCCGCTACGTACTCGACCCGCGCAAGCTCAAGGAATTCGAGCATTACGGCAAGCTGTGGATTGCCCTGGTGGCGAAGTTTGGCGGCACGCATCACGGTTACTTTCTGCCCTCGGAAGGTGCCAACAATATCGGCCTGGCGATGTTCAGCTTCCCCAGCCTGGCGGCGTACGAGCAGTATCGGCTGAAATCCTTTGCCGACGCCGAGTGCCTGGCGGCCTTTAAATATGCGGAAGAGACCCAGTGCGTGATCAGCTACGAGCGCACCTTCTTTCGCCCGGTATTCGATGCCTGACTGAACCTTAATTGCCGAGTTAAGCGCATGTCCCAGCTAGCCCACTTCCAGTTAATGGCCCGCTATAACGCGTGGATGAATGACAAGCTCTACGCGGCTGCCGGCCAGCTGTCGGCGCAGGCGCTGAGCGAAGATCGCGGGGCGTTTTTCCCGTCCATCCTCGCCACGCTCAACCATATTGCGCTGGCCGATATCATCTGGCTCAAGCGCTTTGCCGAGCACCCGGCCTGCGCTGACTTGCGCGAAGCGATCAGCGATCTGCAACGGCCAGTGGCGCTGGATCAGCTGTTGTTCGACTCCTTCGCGCCGCTACACGCTTTGCGCAGTCGACTGGATGGGCATATCAGCGACTGGGTAGCAGCGCTGAGCGAGGCGGACCTGGAATATGTGCTGGCCTACGGCAATATGAAGGGCGTGCCGGCGCAACGCCCGTATGCCAGCCTGATGCTGCATTTCTTCAATCATCAAACCCACCATCGCGGCCAGGCCAGCACCTTGCTACACCAGGCCGGTCAGGATATCGGCGTGACCGACTTGCTCGCACTGATCGCCGATGTAGACCCGCGCTAACGCGCACAACCAGCGGACAGGACGTCGCCCATGGCTTTTAACCAAACCGAACGCCTTAGCCTGCTCGCCATCAAGGGCGTTGGCCCCACGGTGATCAAGCGCTTCGAGGAGCTAGGCATCGACTCCCTGGCGCAGCTGGCCACTTACCGGGCCGAGGATATCGCCGAGATGGTTGCCGCCATGCTCGGCAGCACCTGCTGGAAGAACAGCCCACTGGCCAAGGCGGCGCTAAATGCGGCCATCGCCAGAGCCAAAGACAGCCAATGAAGCCGCTGGCCCTGCTGCTGGTTTATCTCCCGCGCATCGCCTTTCGCCGGGCGGCGCAGACGCAGCTGGGTGCGTGTTTGCCGGCAACCACGGCGGCTGCGGTATGGGCCAGAACCCTGGAAGTACAAAGCGAATTGCAAGGCACGCGGCTGCGCCATTCGCCGGGGGTGAATCTGCTGCTGCGTTATATGCAGTGGGATTACGCGCTGTACCGCGCCTTGCAGGAGCACGGCATAGGCCAGCAGCAGGCCGGCGAGTGGATTGAGCAGATCAACTGGCAGATCTTCGCCCCGGCCAGCGCCCTGGCGTTCAAGCTGTCGCGCCTGCGCAGCAGCCGCTTACAGGCGCGCATCCATTGGCTGCTCGATGCGCTGTTTCGCCTGGTGTTTACCCGCCCTTTCCGCCGCACAAATCTGCCCGCCGTCGCTGGCGTGGCATTTGATGTGCAGGTGTGCCCACTGGCCAGTTACCTGCGCGAGCAGGGTGCGCCGGAGCTGACCCACTTTGCCGCGTGCAGCCTGGATTACCGCATGGCCAGCGACTGGGGCGTGACGCTGCAACGTAGGCAAACCATTGCAGGCGGCGCGGCGTATTGCGATTTTCGCTTTAGCGTGCCGCCCGTTCAGCTGATTGCTCGCGCAGGCGCGGGCGTCGATAAAACCGCCGCCGATCAGCCTGAAAGCTAGCTCCGTCGGCCCTCGCGCAGCGGCATGCCCCTGACCGACAGGTCATCCCTGGAACGTCATGTTTGATTGATCGTTCAACAATAACCGGCCTAGACTGCGCGCATTCCGGGGATGCCCCCATCGATGGAGAAGCAGATGCCCAAGGTCGGAATGCAACCGATCCGCCGCTCGCAATTGATCGCGGCCACCCTCGAAGCGGTTGATCAGGTCGGCATGAGCGATGCCAGCATCGCCTATATCGCGCGGATCGCCGGGGTCTCCAATGGCATCATCAGCCACTATTTCCGCGACAAGAACGGCCTGCTCGACGCCACCATGCGCCACCTGATGAAGGCGCTCAGCGATGCCGTGCGCGAACGCCGCGCCAGCTTGCCGCCGGACCAGCCGCGCGAGCACCTGCGGGCGATGATTGAAGGCAACTTCGATGACAGCCAGGTCAACGGCCCGGCGATGAAAACCTGGCTGGCGTTCTGGGCCACCAGCATGCACCAGCCGGCGCTGCGGCGTTTGCAGCGGGTCAACGATCACCGCCTGTATTCCAACCTGTGCGGGCAATTCAGCCGAGTATTGCCGCAGGAGCAGGCGCGCAGCGCGGCCCGTGGCCTGGCGGCATTGATCGATGGCTTGTGGCTGCGCGGGGCGCTGTCCGGCGAAGGCTTCGACACCCGCCAGGCGATCGAGATCGCCTACGAATACCTCGATCTGCAGTTGGCCAAGGCGCAGTAAACCTCGCACACCTTCAACCGAGGCGATGGCTGAGTGGACTGCTATGGGAGTGCTCAGCTCTTGTAGGAGCGGGCTTGCCCGCGATCTCTTGCTGACTCAAAAGCATCGCGGGCAAGCCCGCTCCTACAGATCTCGTAGAGCCCCAATACCGCCACCGACACGCCCTGCGTGTCGCGTTTGACTGTGCCCTGTCGTTTTTATTGATTGATCGTTCAATTAAGATAATTTAGCCTTGCGTCTATATTGCCTACACCGACGACCTGCACCAGGCGGCTCGCGTCGCCCACCGCACACGAGGAACGCGCCATGCCCCGCTTCGACGAACAGCAGCTCTTTATTGGCGGCCGTTATGTAACGGCCAGCAGCGGCGAGACCTTCGACAGCATCAACCCCGCCACCGGCGAAGTACTGGCCCGCGTGCAGCGCGCCAGCCAGGCGGACGTGGAACTGGCTGTGGCTAGCGCCACTGCCGGGCAGAAGGTGTGGGCAGCGATGACCGCCATGCAGCGTTCGCGCATCCTGCGCAAGGCCGTGGATATTCTGCGCGAGCGCAACGATGAGCTGGCCGAGCTGGAAACCCTCGACACTGGCAAGCCGCTGAGCGAAACCCGCTACGTCGATATCGTCACTGGTGCGGACGTGCTGGAGTACTACGCCGGCTTGATTCCGGCCATCGAAGGCGAGCAGATCCCGCTGCGCGACACCAGCTTCGTCTACACCCGCCGCGAGCCGCTGGGTGTGGTCGCCGGTATTGGCGCGTGGAACTACCCGATCCAGATCGCCCTGTGGAAATCCGCCCCGGCCCTGGCCGCCGGCAACGCGATGATCTTCAAACCGAGCGAAGTGACCTCGCTAAGCGCGCTGAAACTGGCGGAAATCTACAGCGCCGCCGGCGTGCCGGATGGCGTGTTCAACGTGCTTACCGGCAGCGGCCGGGAAGTTGGCCAGTGGCTGACCGAGCATCCGGGCATCGAGAAGATTTCCTTTACCGGCGGCACCGTGACCGGCAAGAAGGTCATGGCCAGCGCCTCCAGCTCGTCGCTCAAGGAAGTGACCATGGAGCTGGGCGGCAAGTCGCCGCTGATCATCTTCGAGGACGCCGACCTCGACCGCGCCGCCGATATCGCGGTGATGGCCAACTTCTACAGCTCCGGCCAGGTCTGCACCAACGGCACCCGCGTGTTTGTGCCGCGCATGCTGCAGGCGCGCTTCGAAGCCAAGGTGGTTGAGCGGGTCAAACGCATCCGCCTCGGCGACCCGCTTGCCGAGACCACCAACTTCGGCCCGCTGGTCAGCGCGGCGCATATGGACAGCGTGCTCGGCTATATCGAAAAAGGCCGCAGCGAAGGCGCGCGCCTGCTGATCGGCGGCAACCGCGTCACCGAGGGCGACTACGCCAAGGGCGCCTATGTCGCGCCGACCGTGTTCACCGACTGCAACGACAGCATGACCATCGTGCGTGAGGAAATCTTCGGCCCGGTGATGAGTATTCTGGTTTACGACAGCGAAGACGAAGTGATCCGCCGCGCCAACGCCACCGAATACGGCCTGGCCGCCGGCGTGGTCACCCGCGACCTGAACCGCGCGCACCGGGTGATCCACAAACTGGAAGCCGGTATCTGCTGGATCAACACCTGGGGCGAGTCGCCTGCGGAAATGCCGGTGGGCGGCTACAAGCAGTCCGGCGTCGGCCGCGAAAACGGCCTAACCACCCTGGCGCACTACACGCGGATCAAATCGGTACAGGTCGAGCTGGGCGGCTACACCTCGGTGTTTTAAGCATCTTATCCGTGGGAGGGGCTTTAGCCGCGAACGGTGTCGCGGCTAAAGCCCCTCCGACAGACCGACTGCTATCCATACGGCAACCCGATCACCCGGTCTTCACCGCCCCGTAGCCCGGATGCAATCCGGGAACAGTCACCGCGTTTTCCCCGGAGTGCATCCGGGCTACAGGAGCTTTTATGCCCCAGGAATTCGACTACATCATCATCGGCGCCGGCTCGGCCGGTAACGTGCTGGCCACCCGTCTGACTGAAGATGCCGACGTCAGCGTGCTGCTGCTGGAAGCCGGCGGCCCGGATTACCGCCTGGATTTCCGCACCCAGATGCCCGCCGCCCTGGCCTTTCCGCTGCAAGGCCGGCGTTACAACTGGGCCTACCTGACCGAACCCGAGCCGCATATGAACAACCGCCGTATGGAATGCGGGCGCGGCAAGGGCCTGGGCGGCTCGTCCTTGATCAACGGCATGTGCTACATCCGTGGCAACGCCATGGACTACGACGGCTGGGCTGCGGGAAAGGGTCTGGAAGACTGGAGCTACCTGGATTGCCTGCCGTATTTCCGCAAAGCGGAAACCCGTGATATCGGCGCCAACGCCTACCACGGTGGTGATGGCCCCGTATCGGTAACCACCCCGAAGAACGGCAATAACCCGCTATTCCACGCCATGATCGAAGCCGGCGTGCAGGCCGGTTATCCGCGCACCGACGACCTCAACGGCTACCAGCAGGAAGGCTTCGGCCCGATGGACCGTACCGTTACGCCCAAGGGCCGCCGTTCCAGCACCGCGCGCGGCTATCTCGATCAAGCCCGCGAACGGCCGAACCTGACCATCGTTACCCACGCCCTGACCGACCGCATTTTGTTCAGCGGCAAACGCGCCAGCGGCGTGGCGTATCTGCTCGGCGACAACGACACACCGATCACCGTCATCGCGCGCCGCGAAGTGCTGCTGTGCGGCGGCGCGATTGCTTCCCCGCAGGTACTGCAACGCTCCGGCGTCGGCCCGGCGGCGCTGCTGCGCGAGCTGGGCATCCCCTTGGTGCACGACCTGCCAGGCGTCGGCCAGAACCTGCAGGACCACCTGGAGGTGTACCTGCAGTACGCCTGCAAGCAGCCGGTGTCGCTGTACCCGGCGCTGCAATGGTGGAACCAGCCGATGATCGGCGCCAATTGGCTGTTCCTCGGCAAAGGCATCGGCGCCAGCAACCAATTCGAGGCCGGCGGTTTTATCCGCTCAAGCAGCGAGTTCGAATGGCCGAATATCCAGTACCACTTCCTGCCGGTGGCAATTAACTACAACGGCAGCAACGCGGTGAAGGAACACGGCTTCCAGGCGCACATGGGCTCCATGCGCTCGCCGAGCCGTGGGCGCATTCAGGTCAAATCCAAGGACCCGCGCCAGCACCCAAGCATCCTCTTTAACTACATGGCCCACGAGCAGGACTGGCGCGAATTCCGCGATGGCATCCGCATCACCCGCGAAATCATGGCGCAATCGGCGCTGGACCCGTATCGCGGTCGCGAGCTGAGCCCGGGCATCGAACTGCAAAGCGATGCCGAACTGGACGCCTTTATCCGCGAACATGCAGAAACGGCCTACCATCCGTCATGTTCCTGCAAGATGGGCGAAGACGACATGGCAGTGGTCGACGGCCAGGGCCGGGTGCATGGCGTAAAAGGTCTGCGGGTAGTGGATGCGTCGATCATGCCGCTGATCGTCACCGGCAACCTCAACGCGCCGACCATCATGATGGCCGAGAAGATTGCCGACAAAATCCGTGGCCGCGCCCCGCTGCCACGCAGCACCGCGCCGTATTTTGTCGCCGGTAACGCAGCCGTGCGTGGCACCGCGCAGCGCTCCGCGTAGTCAGCGCGATCAGCCGTAGCCCGGATGCAATCCGGGAGCGGCTTTGCCGGGGCCGATGCGCCCCGGATTGCATCCGGGCTACACCACGGCTCGCCTGCCTTTAACCGGTCAAAACCACACGCTGCTTGAAGCTGCGGGCGAAGGGCGTCGATAATGCGCAGTTTTCAACCAGCGCCATTGTGCGCCGCCGCCCCAACGGCCGACCGAGCAGACCATGAAAGACAGCATTCGCCACCTGATTCAGCAAGCCCTGACCCGCCTCACCGCCGACGGCGTGCTGCCCGAAGGCCTGAGCCCGGCCATTCAGGTGGAGAACACCAAAGACAAAACCCACGGTGATTTCGCCAGCAACATCGCCATGATGCTGGCCAAGCCAGCCGGCATGAAGCCGCGCGACCTGGCTGAAAAGCTGATCGCCTCGCTCCCCGCCGATGCCGACATCAGTAAGGTCGAAATCGCCGGCCCGGGTTTTCTCAATTTCTACCAAGACACCGAAGCCCTGGCCGCGCGCCTGGATGCCCTGCTGGCCGATGCCAAGCTCGGCGTGCGCAAAAATGGCCCCGCGCAGCGTGTGGTAGTCGACCTGTCGGCCCCTAACCTGGCCAAAGAGATGCACGTGGGCCACCTGCGCTCAACCATCATCGGTGACGGCGTGGCGCGGGTGCTGGAGTTCCTCGGTGACGAAGTAATCCGGCAGAACCACGTCGGCGACTGGGGCACCCAGTTCGGCATGCTGCTGGCTTATATGCAGGAAAACCCAGAGGCCGCCGAAAGCGAGCTGGCCGATCTGGAAGGCTTCTACCGCGCGGCGAAGAAGCGCTTCGACGACTCTGCCGAGTTCGCCGAGCGTGCCCGCGAGCTGGTGGTGCAGTTGCAAGCCGGCGATGCAGAATGCCTGCGCCTGTGGCACCGCTTCAACGATATTTCCCTGAGCCACTGCCAGGCGTTGTATGACCGCCTTGGCGTGAAGCTGAGCATGGCCGACGTCAAGGGCGAGAGCGCCTACAACGACGACCTGGCCAACGTAGTCGCTGACCTCAAGGCCAAGGGCCTGCTCAGCGAGAGCGATGGCGCCCAGTGCGTGTTCATGGAGCAGTTCAAGAACGCCGAAGACAACCCGCTGCCGCTGATCGTGCAAAAAGCTGGCGGCGGCTACCTGTACGCCACCACCGACCTGGCCGCTACCCGCTACCGCGCCAACGTACTCAAGGCGGACCGCGCGCTGTACTTCGTCGATCAGCGCCAGGCTCTGCACTTCCAGATGGTCTTCACCGCCGCGCGCCTGGCCGGTTTCGTGCCTGCCAACATGCAGCTGGAACATATGGGCTTCGGCACCATGAATGGCGCCGATGGCCGCCCGTTCAAGACCCGCGATGGCGGCACGGTGAAGCTGGTCGACCTGCTCGATGAAGCCGAAGAGCGCGCCTACGCCCTGGTCAAAGGCAAGAACCCCGAACTGGACGAAGCCGAACTACGGCAGATCGCCCGCGCCGTGGGCATCGGCGCAGTGAAATACGCCGACCTGTCCAAGCACCGCACCAGCGATTACCGCTTCAACTTCGAGCTGATGCTGAGCTTCGAGGGCAACACCGCGCCGTACCTGCTGTACGCCTACACCCGCGTGGCCAGCGTGTTCCGCAAGCTGGGCAAGGGCTTTGAGCAGCTCGAAGGCAGCCTCGACCTGCAGGCCGCCCATGAAATCGAACTGGCCGGCAAGCTCGCGCAGTTCGCGGAAGTGCTCGCCAGCGTGGCCGACAAGGGCGAGCCGCACTTGCTCTGCGCCTACCTGTATGACCTGGCCGGCTTGTTCTCGAGCTTCTACGAGAACTGCCCGATCCTCTCCACCGAGGACATCGCTGTGCGCAACAGCCGCCTGCGCCTGGCCGCGCTGACTGCGCGCACGCTCAAGCAGGGCCTGGAACTGCTCGGCCTGGAAACCCTGGAGCGCATGTAAGTGGCCGCCAAGAAAAAGCCCGCCGCCAAACGCGGCGCCAGCCGTTACCAAGCACCGGCGAAAAAGCCGGTGCCGGGTTGGTTCTGGCTGGTTTGCGGCCTGGTGATCGGCGGTTTTATGGTGTTTCTATTCAGCCTCGAACCGGGCCGCGATGAGATCAAGCGCAGCAAGGTCGAACAGGCGCGCGTTGCTCAGGCCAGCAAAGCAGCTGCCGCCAAGCCTGCGACCAGCGAGCCGGCCAAGCCCAAGTACGACTTCTACACCCTGCTGCCGGAGTCGGAAGTGATTCTGCCGCCGCAAAGCATCGAACCCGTCGCCCCGCCCGCGCAGAAACCGGTCACCCCGGAAGAAGCCGCGAAGATCGACGCCGCCCGTGCCGAAGCTGCACTTAACGGCCAGGTGCCGCCACCGCCGCCAGTGGTCGCCAAGGGCCCGGTGAGCTCGCAGTTCTTCCTCCAGGCTGGCTCTTTCCGCCGCAAGGACGACGCCGACAGCCTGCGCGCGCAGATCATCCTGCTCGGGCAAAGCGTGCAGGTGGAATCCGGCACCGTGCGCGAGGAAACCTGGCACCGCGTGCTGGTCGGCCCCTTCGCCACCCGCGAACAGCTCGGTCAGGCGCAGAAATCTCTGGCGGCCAGCGGCTTTAGCAATCTGTTGTTACAGCAACGGCAAAGCCAGTAAGCTCAGGCCCTGTGGCGCACTCCAAGAACCTGTTTCGGATCTCGCGAGCTAGAGCAAAACAAGGCGCTACGTTAGTAACAGCCTCCGGCTGGTCAAGCGGCTGAGGAAGCGGAGTTTACGAGTTGTAAATGAGCATTCCGAAGCCGTTTTCAACGCAGTTTGGCCGACGCGCAGCAGATTCCGAGACAGGTTCTGACGACTATTTGTCGGACAGCGGATGCCCCAGGGCTTGAAGCAGGGCATCGCTGCCCCCACTTCTCTCAGCATTGGGCACTTTCGCCCCGCTGCGTGGAGACTCTCCCCTTGACCACCATCGTTTCAGTGCGCCGCAACGGCAAAGTCGTCATGGGCGGCGACGGCCAGGTGTCCCTTGGCAATACCGTGATGAAAGGCAACGCGAAGAAAGTTCGCCGCCTGTACCACGGCCAGGTGCTGGCTGGCTTCGCCGGTGCCACCGCCGACGCCTTTACCCTGTTTGAACGCTTTGAAGGCCAGCTGGAGAAACACCAGGGCCATCTGGTACGCGCCGCCGTCGAGCTGGCCAAAGACTGGCGCACCGACCGCTCGCTGAGCCGCCTGGAAGCCATGCTGGCCGTGGCCAACAAGGACGCCTCGCTGATCATCACCGGCAACGGCGACGTGGTTGAGCCCGAGCACGGCCTGATCGCCATGGGCTCCGGTGGCGGCTTCGCCCAGGCCGCGGCCATGGCCCTGCTGCAGAAAACCGACCTGAGCGCCCGTGAAATCACCGAAACCGCACTGAACATTGCCGGTTCCATCTGTGTCTTCACTAACCAAACCCTGACAATTGAGGAGGAGGATTGCGCTGAATAAGCGCGTCTTCCTCTGGAGTATCGCCGCATGTCCATGACGCCCCGCGAGATCGTTCACGAACTCAACCGCCATATCATCGGTCAGGACGACGCCAAGCGCGCCGTGGCCATCGCCCTGCGCAACCGCTGGCGGCGCATGCAGCTGCCGCTTGAGCTGCGCGCCGAAGTCACGCCGAAGAACATCCTGATGATCGGCCCGACCGGCGTCGGCAAGACTGAAATTGCCCGGCGCCTGGCCAAGCTGGCCAATGCGCCGTTTATCAAGGTGGAAGCGACCAAATTCACCGAGGTCGGCTATGTCGGCCGTGATGTCGAGTCGATCATCCGTGACCTCGCCGATGCGGCGATCAAGATGCTGCGCGAGCAGGAGATGATCAAGGTGCGCCACCGCGCCGAAGATGCCGCTGAAGAGCGCATCCTCGATGCTCTGCTGCCACCAGCCCGCACCGGTTTCAGCGAGGAAGCCGCACCGGGCAGCGACTCCAACACCCGCCAGCTGTTCCGCAAGCGCCTGCGCGAAGGCCAGCTGGACGACAAGGACATCGAGATCGAAGTGGCCGACGCCCCGGCCGGCATCGAAATCATGACCCCGCCGGGCATGGAAGAGATGACCAACCAGCTGCAAAGCCTGTTCTCCAACATGGGCAAGGGCAAGAAGAAGAGCCGCAAGCTCAAGGTCAAGGAAGCCCTGAAACTGGTGCGCGATGAAGAAGCCGCGCGCCTGGTCAACGAGGAAGAACTCAAGGCCCAGGCTCTGGAAGCCGTGGAACAGAACGGCATCGTGTTTATCGACGAGATCGACAAGGTCGCCAAGCGCGGCAATACCGGCGGCGCCGACGTATCCCGCGAAGGCGTACAGCGCGACCTGCTGCCGCTGATCGAAGGCTGCACGGTGAACACCAAGCTGGGCATGGTGAAAACCGACCACATCCTGTTTATCGCCTCCGGCGCGTTCCACCTGAGCAAGCCGAGCGACCTGGTGCCTGAGCTGCAGGGCCGCCTGCCAATTCGTGTGGAGCTGAAAGCCCTGACCCCGCAGGACTTCGAGCGCATCCTCACCGAGCCGCACGCCTCGCTGACAGAGCAATACGCCGCACTGCTGAACACCGAAGGCCTGGGCATCCAGTTTGTTGCCGAGGGCATCAAGCGCATTGCCGAGATTGCCTATCAGGTCAACGAGAAGACCGAGAACATCGGCGCGCGCCGCCTGCACACCCTGCTCGAACGTCTGCTCGAGGAAGTGTCTTTCAGCGCGGGCGACCTGGCCGGCCAGCAGAACGGCACGCCGATCGTGATCGACGCCGCCTACGTCAACAGTCACCTCGGCGAGCTGGCGCAGGATGAAGACCTGTCGCGCTATATTCTTTAACCACCCCACCCCGTAGCCCGGATGCAATCCGGGGCCGCTCATCGCGAAGCCCCCGGATTGCATCCGGGCTACACCGCCTCTGGAATCGAGCATGCGTATCCCCACGGCGATCAAACTGCACAAAGCCTCGAAAACCCTGGAGCTGCACTACGGGGACAACGAGCGCTACACCCTGCCCGCCGAGTTTCTACGTGTGCATTCGCCGTCGGCGGAAGTGCAGGGCCACGGCAAGCCGATCCTGCAAACCGGCAAGCTCGGCGTCGGCCTGAGCAAGATCGAGCCCGCTGGCAATTACGCGCTGAAATTGACCTTCGATGACGGCCACGACAGCGGCCTGTTCACCTGGGATTACCTGGAGCAACTATCCCTGCGCCAGAGCGAACTGTGGAGCGATTACCTCGCCACCCTGGCCGCCGCCGGCAAGTCCCGCGACCCCAGCGAAAGCGTGGTCAAACTGCTGCTCTGAAGCGCCCTGACGACATGCCGTCAGGAATTGACTCAGGTGCTTCAGCTATTTCCTCACTCGCGCCCCGCCAAGCGGCAATCTGCCGCAGCGCAGCAGCCCGTCTAGCCCGTTGATCCTGACCGGTTAGAGCGCATTTTCTAATCCTTCCCGGCATACTCATCGCGCATTCGGCCTGGATCGCGGCCAGCTTGCACAAATTCTCAAACTCGGGTAACCAAGTAGTTGGAAGTTTCTCGCGCCAGGCAGCCCTTGCGACGAGGAAGATTGCGGAGTGATCCGCCCTTGGTAATCCGGGCAATACCTGGTTCATGGAACCTGTTCAAAGTCTCGCGAGCTAGAGTCATGCAAGGCAAGAACAGGCGAGGAAGCGGAGTGTACTTTTGTACATGAGCATTCCGAGTCTGCTCTTAACGCAGCAGGACCGACGCGCAGCAGACTTGGAGCAGGTTCTAGCCCTGTGTCGCCGTGCACAGCCTTACGCCGGTATTTCGTCTCAGGACAATGGAGCGTTGTAGATGACAGATAAGAATAACGATGACCTGAAGCACCAGGCCTCCGAGAACACATTGGGCCTTAACCCGGTGATCGGCATCCGCGGTAAAGACCTACTTAGCTCCGCCCGAGTAGTGCTCAAGCAAGCCCTCAAGCAACCGCTGCACAGCGCCAAACACCTTGCCCACTTCAGCCTGGAGCTGAAGAACGTGATGCTCGGCCAATCCGACCTCACCCCCGCCGATGGCGACCGGCGCTTTGCCGATCCCGCCTGGAGCCAGAATCCGCTGTACCGCCGTTACCTGCAGACCTACCTGGCCTGGCGCAAGGAGCTGCATGACTGGGTCGAGCACAGCAACCTGTCCGAACAGGATGCCAGCCGTGGCCACTTCGTGATCAACCTGATGACCGAAGCCATGGCCCCAAGCAATAGCATGGCCAACCCGGCTGCGGTCAAACGCTTCTTTGAAACCGGCGGCAAGAGCCTGCTCGACGGTCTGTCGCACCTGGCCCAGGACATCGTCAACAACGGTGGCATGCCCAGCCAGGTCAACATGAATGCCTTCGAGGTCGGCAAAAGCCTGGCCACCACCGACGGCGCGGTGATTTTCCGCAACGATCTGCTGGAGCTGATCCAGTACAAGCCGATCACCGAGCAGGTGCACGAGCGCCCACTGCTGGTGGTGCCGCCGCAGATCAACAAGTTCTACGTGTTCGACCTGTCACCGGAAAAGAGCGTGGCGCGCTTCCTGTTGCGCAACGGCATCCAGACCTTCGTGGTGAGCTGGCGCAACCCGACCAAGGCCCACCGCGAGTGGGGCCTGTCGACCTATATCGAAGCGCTGAAAGAAGCCATCGACGTGGTTACCGCCGTCACTGGCAGCAAAGACATCAATATGCTCGGCGCCTGCTCCGGCGGCCTGACCACCACCTCGCTGTTGGGCCATTACGCCGCGCTGGGTGAGAAGAAGGTGCATGCCCTGACCCTGCTGGTCAGCGTGCTCGACAACCGCCTGGAAACCGATGTGGCGCTGTTCGCCGACGAGAAAAGCCTGGAGATGGCCAAGCGCCGCTCCTACCAGGCCGGCGTACTGGAAGGCAGCGACATGGCCAAGGTGTTCGCCTGGATGCGCCCCAACGACCTGATCTGGAACTACTGGGTCAACAACTACCTGCTCGGCAACGAGCCGCCGGTGTTCGATATCCTCTACTGGAACAACGACACCACGCGCCTGCCCGCTGCCCTGCATGGCGAATTTATCGACATGTTTACCTCCAACCCGCTGATCCGCGCGGGCGCACTGGAAGTCTGCGGCACCCCGGTCGACCTCAAGCAGGTCACCAGCGACCTCTACTGCGTGGCCGGCACCACCGACCACATCACGCCGTGGGAGTCGTGCTACAAGTCCGCCAAGCTGTTTGGTGGCAATGTCGAGTTCATTCTGTCCAACAGCGGGCATATCCAGAGCATTCTCAACCCGCCGGGTAACCCGAAATCACGCTACATGACCAACACCCAGATGCACGCGGACCCGAAAACCTGGCAAGCCAGCTCGACCAAGCACGCCGACTCCTGGTGGCTGCATTGGCAGGTCTGGCTTGGCGAGCGCTCCGGCGCGCAGAAAAAGGCACCGAGCCAACTGGGCAACAAGAAATACCCGGCCGGCGAAGCAGCCCCCGGCACCTACGTTCACGAACGTTGATCACCTGCGCACTGCGCAACACTGCCCGCGGCACTGGAGGTGTCGCTCGCCCACCCGCTCATTTGCGCGGGTGAGGCGAACCAGGCTTTGCCCTGGCGTTTCTGGAAAAGACCCGGAGGGTCTGATCCAGCGTTTTAATTGATAGGGCTTTTGCGCATGTCGCTACCTTTCGTATTCCGCACCATTGAATTGGACGGCCAGACCATCCGTACCGCGGTTCGCCCCGGCAACGGCAAGATGACCCCGCTGCTGATCTTCAACGGCATCGGGGCCAACCTGGAGCTGGTCATGCCCTTCGTGCGCGCCCTGGACCCTGGTCTGGAGGTCATCGCCTTCGACGTACCCGGCGTTGGCGGCTCCTCCACGCCCAGCACGCCGTATCGCTTTCCAGGCCTGGCCAAACTCGCCGCGCGCATGCTCGATTACCTCGACTACGGTCAGGTCAATGCGATTGGCGTGTCCTGGGGCGGCGCCCTGGCGCAGCAGTTCGCCCATGACTACCCGGAACGCTGCAAGAAGCTGATCCTCGCGGCCACCTCGGCCGGTGCGGTGATGGTGCCCGGCAAACCCAAGGTGCTCTGGTGCATGGCCAGCCCGCGGCGCTATGTGCAGCCGTCCTACGGCGTGCAGATTGCACCGGAAATCTACGGTGGCGCATTCCGCCGCGACCCGAAACTGGCCCTGGCGCATGCCAGTAAAGTCCGTTCGGGCGGCAAGATGGGCTACTACTGGCAGCTGTTCGCAGGGTTAGGCTGGACCAGCATTCACTGGCTGCACAAGATCCGCCAACCAACACTGGTGATGGCCGGTGACGACGATCCGCTGATCCCGCTGGTGAATATGCGCCTGCTGGCCTGGCGCATCCCCAACTCGGAACTGCACGTGATCGACGATGGCCACCTGTTTCTAGTAACCCGCGCCGAAGCCGTGGCGCCGATCATCATGAAATTCCTCGAGGAAGAACGGCAGCGCGCGGTCATGCACCCGCAGCCCGCGCCTGCTCGCACGCTTGGCTGACCGCACCTTGGTTGGGCACAGACAAAAATACCCTGCACCGAGGCTGTGCCTGCACCTCAGTGCTTGACCCACTACCGGGCACGTTGTATTACCTGAGACTTGGCGCGCGGCAGTCTGGAATGCACCTTGCGCGCGCATTGGTATAAGCCTTGCTGCTTATTGAAGTCTCATGGTTTGACGACGGAGTGTTGCCCAATGCGAGACCAACCAGCCAAACGCGCCTTGCCTGTACGCAGCAGCGTGATGAACGCCCAAAACGCAGTGGTCGGTCTACGCGGCCGTGACCTGCTGTCCACCTTGCGTGGCCTGGCCCTGCAAGGGATCAAACAGCCCATTCACAGCGCCCGGCATGTTGCTGCGTTGGGCGGCCAACTGGGGCGCGTGCTGATGGGCGACAAGCCGTTCAAGGTCAACCCGCAAGACCCGCGCTTCGCCGATCCGACCTGGCGTGATAACCCAATTTACAGCCGCAGCCTGCAAGCCTACCTGGCCTGCCAGAAACAGCTGAACAACTGGATCGACGAGAGCAATCTGGATGCCGATGACCGCGCCCGCGCGCGCTTTGTCGCCACGCTGCTGGGCGATGCCCTGGCGCCGTCCAACACCCTGCTCAACCCCCAGGTGATCAAAGAACTGTTCAACACCGGCGGCAGCAGCCTGCTCAAGGGTGTAACGCATCTGTTCGACGACCTGGTAAACAACGACGGCATGCCCAGCCAGGTCAGCAAACATGCCTTCGAGGTCGGCCGTAACCTGGCCACCACCAACGGCGCCGTGGTGTTTCGCAGCGAGCTGCTGGAGCTGATCCAGTACAAGCCACTGAGCGAAAAGCAGTACAGCAAGCCGCTGCTGATCGTGCCGCCGCAAATCAACAAGTTCTATATTTTCGACCTCTCCAGCGAGAAGAGCTTCGTTCAGTACGCACTGAAGAACGGCCTGCAGACCTTCGTGGTCAGCTGGCGCAACCCCGATCCACGGCATCGCGAGTGGGGCCTGTCGAGCTACGTGGAAGCACTCGAAGTAGCTATTGATGCCTGTCGGGAAATCACTGGCAGCAAGGACGTCAACCTGCTCGGTGCCTGCGCCGGCGGCCTGACCATCGCCGCCCTACAGGGCCATTTGCAGGCCAAACGCCAGCTGCGCAAAGTCGCCAGCGCCACCTATATGGTCAGCCTACTCGACAGCCAGATCGACAGCCCGGCCATGTTGTTTGCCGACGAGCTTACCCTCGAAGCTGCCAAGCGCCGCTCCTATCAACAGGGCGTACTGGATGGTCGCGACATGGCGCGGGTATTCGCCTGGATGCGGCCGAATGATCTGATCTGGAATTACTGGATCAACAACTACCTGCTCGGCAAGCAGCCGCCTGCTTTCGACATTCTCTACTGGAACAACGACAACACTCGCCTGCCCGCAGCCCTGCATGGCGACCTGATCGACTTCTTCAAGCACAACCCGCTGACCCACCCACGCGGCCTGGAAGTCTGCGGCACCCCAGTCGATCTGCAGAAGGTTACGGTGGACAGCTTCAGCGTCGCCGGGATCAACGACCACATCACGCCCTGGGATGCGGTGTACCGCTCAACCCTGCTGCTCGGTGGTGACAGGCGTTTTATCCTGTCCAACAGCGGGCATATTCAGAGCATCCTCAACCCGCCGGGCAACCCAAAATCCAACTACATGGAAAATCCCAAACTCACCGGCGACCCACGCGCCTGGTACCACGATGCCCAGCACGTGCAAGGCAGCTGGTGGCCAGTGTGGCTGAACTGGATGCAGGAGCGTTCGGGCGAGCAGAAGGACACCCTGATGGCCCTGGGCAACCAGAATTACCCAGCCATGGAAGCCGCGCCCGGCACCTATGTGCATGTGCGCTAAACGCTAAGCCATACGTGATCAGACTGGCCGCAAGCCATTGCGGCCAGGTATCGTCAACCTTCCCGCGGCCAGAATAAGAAGACCGGATGAAAACCCGCGACAGAATCCTTGAATGTGCCCTGCTGCTGTTCAACCAGAAGGGCGAACCGAATGTCTCCACCCTGGAAATCGCCAACGAACTGGGCATCAGCCCGGGCAATCTGTACTACCACTTCCACGGCAAGGAACCGCTGATCCTCGGGCTGTTCGAACGTTTTCAAGCGGAACTGGCGCCGCTGCTTTCACCGCCGGAAGACGTGCAGCTGGATGTGGAGGATTACTGGCTGTTTCTGCACCTGATCGTCGAGCGCCTGGCGCACTACCGCTTTCTGTTCCAGGACCTGTCCAACCTGACCAGCCGCCTGCCGAAACTTGAACGCGGCATGCGTCACTGGCTCAATAGCTTAAAGCGCACCCTGGCCGAACTGCTGGCGCAACTGCAGCTCGATGGCCAACTGCAAAGCGATACCCAGGCGCTGGGCCAGCTGGTTGAGCAGATCACCCTGACCCTGCTGTTTTCGCTGGACTACCAACGCATCATCGGCCGCGAAGGCGAGAGCCGCCTGGTGGTCTATCAGGTGATGATGCTGGTGGCTCCGCACCTGGCCGAAGAGTCGCGCTACGCTGCAGAACATCTGGCGCAGCGTTACCTGGAAGATTAACCCACACGCCTAAACGCAAACGCCCGGCACTAGGCCGGGCGTTTGCGTTGACTGCTGCGCGTCTTACGACTGGGCGGCAGGTGTCACGGGTGCAGCAGGTGCGGCTGCCGGAGCAGGTGCAGCAGCGGCCACCGGAGCAGCCGGTTTGGCTGGCGCCGGCTTGGCTGCAGCTTTGACTGCCGGTTTAGCGGCGGGCTTGGCTGCTGGTTTAGCGGCTGCTTTGGCAACCGGCTTGGCGGCAGGTTTAGCAGCTGGCTTGGCTGCAGCCTTGGCTACCGGTTTAGCGGCAGGCTTGGCAGCAGGTTTGGCCGCTGGCTTAGCTGCAGCTTTGGCGACCGGCTTGGCAGCTGGTTTAGCGGCAGGCTTGGCAGCAACCTTCTTGACGGCAGGCTTGACCGACTTGACCGAAACCCCGGTCAGTTGCTCGATCTGCTTGGTCAGGCTTTCAACTTTGGCGTTGAGCGCTTTCACTTCATTGCGGCTCGGTACACCGAGACGCGAAATGGCATTGTTCAGACGCTTGTCGAAGGCTTCTTCCAGCTCGCCCCACTTGCCAATAGCCTTGTCTTTGACTTCATCGACTTTCGATTTGGCAGTATCCACTTTCGAACCCACAGTGGACTTCACTGCGCCAACTTGCTTGTCGACTTCGGTCTTGGCTTGCTTCTCAGCTTTTTCGCCATCCTTGACCAGCGTGTCGAACAGCTTGTTGCCGTCCTTGCTGACCTTGGAGTAGGCACCCAAACCAGCCAGCCAGATCTGACGCGAGTATTTTTCTACTTCGCCGATCCAGGAAGTGGTTTGCTTTTCGGTTTTCTTTTTGACAGCCATCCTGCTCTCCTTACTTGGTACGCGCGACGTGCTCGAGCAACGCGCTCAGCTCATCCAGCTTAGCAGAGAGTGCTTCAACATCCTGCTTGGACGGGATACCAATGCGGTTCAGGGCGCTGGCAACACGGTTGTCGAAGGCTTTCTCGATCTTGTCGAGCTGCACTTCAAACTTGCCTTTCACGCTGCTGACGTTGCTGGTGACAGTGTTCTTAACGCTGTCGATCTGGCTGTTGGCTGCTTCAACTTGTTCGTTGACCAGTTTTTTGCCTTGTTTTTCAACGCCTTCGCCGCTCTTCACGAGTTCTTTGAAGTATTCGGCACCTTCCTGACCTGCTTTGGCGTAAGCGCCCAGGCCGGCCAAGTAAATCTTGCGGGCGTACACTTTTGCGTCGCTCAGCACGCTGGTGGTTTCTTCAACGACAGCTTTCTTTTTAACGGCAACTTTCGACATGGTGCACCTCACTCTAAGTGTTTCGAGGAAACGCCCACGGAATGCAGGCTTAGGAGCACGGTATCGATGAAAATTAGAAACCGCATACTAAGCGTGAGAAAAAACTGCCGGGAGCAGTTTTTAACGTTGCGCAGCAACGGCCCGAAGGGTGGCTGCCAAGGATGGCAAGCCATCAAAAATTTGCCGGGAGCAATTTTTAACGTCGCGCAGCGACGGCCCGCAGGGTGGCCGCCAGGGATGGCAGGCCATCAAAAATTGCCCAGAGCCATTTTAAACAGCACCTCACGCCTGCAGATTTTTATCCAGCACCTCTTCGATTTCCCGCTTGATGCTGCTGCTCATCGCCGACAACAACAGCCCCAGACTGAGCTGCACACGCACACTGTGCTCATGCACTTCAATACGCCCATCCGCACCGCTGCGCTTGAACTCCAGGTTGTCGCCGTTCCAGCGATAACGCACGTCGTATTCGCGAGCCAGGCGCTCGGCCAGTTGCTCGGCTTTCTCCCGAGCGACTTCGCGCCCCAAAGAGTGGGGACGTTCGACGGTGATCTTGGCCATGGCATTTCTCCTCGCCAGTTAACTGCGACCTTAAGTCGCTGCGACTATAGCAAGGCTACAGGCCGCAAGCTGCAAGCAACTCCCGCATTCAGTAGGCCGCACAACTTTGTTGTTTGCCGCGCAAGGCCCAAACCCAGCGGGGCTTTTTGGGTTTAGAATGGCCGCCACTTTAGATGCAGCCTCTGTGTTTTAGGAAAGGCCACGATGAACGATCCGCGCAAGAGCAGCGACAGCGAACCCACCACGCACTTTGGTTTCCAGAGCGTGCCGGAAAGCCAGAAGGCGGAGAAAGTCGCCGAAGTCTTCCACTCCGTGGCGGCCAAGTACGACCTGATGAACGACGTGCTGTCAGGCGGCATGCACCGCCTGTGGAAGCGTTTCACCATCGAACTGTCTGGTGTGCGCAGCGGTAACCGGGTGCTGGATATTGCCGGCGGCACGGGCGATCTGACCCGCAAGTTCTCCAGCCTGGTCGGCCCGACCGGCGAAGTGGTGCTGGCCGACATCAACGAATCGATGCTGCGTGTCGGCCGTGATCGTCTGCTCGACAAAGGCGTGGCCGGCAACGTCAGCTTCGTCCAGGCCGATGCGGAAAAGCTGCCGTTCCCCGACAACCACTTCGACGTGGTGACCATCGCCTTCGGCCTGCGCAACGTGACGCATAAAGAGGACGCCATCCGTTCGATGCTGCGCGTACTCAAGCCCGGCGGCCGCTTGCTGATTTTGGAGTTCTCCAAACCCTCCAGCCCGCTGCTGTCGAAGTTCTACGATGCCTACTCGTTCAAGTTTATGCCGCTGGCCGGCAAGCTGATCACCAATGACGCCGAAAGCTACCGCTACCTGGCCGAGTCGATCCGTATGCACCCGGATCAGGACACCCTCAAGGCGATGATGGTTGAAGCCGGCTTCGAGCGCGTGACCTTCCACAACATGACCGGCGGCATCGTCGCCCTGCACCGCGGCATCAAGCCCTGATGCTGCTCACCGGGCTGCTGGCCGGCGTCGAACTCGGCCTTAACCGCGTATTGGCCATGGACAGCACCGCGCTGCCGCGCCTGGCGCGTTTGAGTGGCCGGGTGATTGCCGTCGAATGCGCCGCACCGAATCTGCAGCTGTTTATATTGCCCAGCGCCAGCGGCCTGCAACTGGCCGCGCAGTGGGCTGGCGAAGCGGATTGCCACCTGCGTGCCCCCGCTGCCAGCCTGCTGCGCCTGGCACTGAGCCGCGACAAGACCAGCATCCTGCACAGCTCGGACGTCAGTCTGGATGGCGACAGCGCCGCCCTGCTGGAGCTGGCTGGCATCCTGCAGGACCTGGAGCTGGACTGGGAATACGAATTGTCACGCTGGCTCGGCCCAGTCGGCAGCCAGCTGCTCGGTGGCCATCTGCGCAGCCGGGTGAACTGGAGCAGTCAGGCCCTCGACAGCCTGCGCCTGAACCTGGCCGATTACCTCAGTGAAGAATCCCGCAGCCTGGTCGGCCAGCGCGAAGCCGATGCGCGCTTCGCCGAACTGGACCACCTCAAGCTGTCCCTCGACCGACTCGACGCGCGCATCGAGCGCCTCGCCCAACGCCATAAGCCCATCGCATGAAGCTGCTTGCCGTTCGTCGTCTGTTGCGTATCCAGCGCGTAGTCATCCGCTACCAGCTGGACGATTTGTTATTCGCCCTGCCGCTGCCCCTCTGGGCACGCGTGCTGCGTTATGTATTGCCGTGGCGCTGGCTGCCACGTCGCGACTTGCTGCTGTCGCGCGGTGCACGTCTGCGCCTGGCGCTGGAGGAACTAGGGCCGATTTTTATCAAGTTCGGCCAGCTGCTATCCACCCGCCGCGACCTGTTGCCCACTGATATCGCTGACGAGCTGGCCAAGCTGCAGGATCAGGTACCGCCCTTCGACCCCGCGCAATCGCAGGCGCTGATCGAGTCCCAGTTGGGCGCCAAGGTCAGCGAGGTGTTTGCCCGTTTTGACGCTCAACCACTGGCCTCGGCCTCCGTCGCCCAGGTGCATGCCGCGCAGCTGAAAAGCGGCGAAGAGGTGGTGGTCAAGGTCATTCGCCCCGGCCTGAAACCGGTAATCGAACAGGACATCGCCTGGCTGTTCTTGCTCGCCAAACTGGCCGAGCGCGCCTCCGCCGATGCCCGCAGGCTGCGCCCGGTGGAAGTGGTCAGCGATTACGAAAAGACCATCTACGACGAACTCGACCTGTTGCGCGAGGCTGCCAACGCCAGCCAGCTGCGGCGCAACTTTGAAGGCTCGCCCCTGCTCTATGTGCCGCAGGTGTACTGGGACTATTGCCGGCCGAAGGTGCTGGTGATGGAGCGCATCTACGGTATTCAGGTCACCGACCTGGAAACCCTGGCCGACCAGCGCACCGATATGAAACTGCTGGCCGAGCGTGGCGTGGAGATTTTCTTCACCCAGGTGTTCCGCGACAGTTTCTTCCACGCCGACATGCACCCCGGCAATATCTTCGTCAGCACCCGCACGCCCTGGAACCCGCAGTACATCGCCATCGACTGCGGCATTATCGGCAGCCTTACCGCCGAAGATCAGGACTACCTGGCGCGCAACCTGATTGCCTTCTTCAAGCGCGATTACCGTCGTGTGGCGCAGTTGCATATCGACTCTGGCTGGGTGCCAGCAGAAACCAAGATCAATGATTTCGAGGCGGCGATCCGCACGGTGTGCGAGCCGATTTTCGAGAAGCCGCTGAAGGACATCTCCTTTGGCCAGGTGCTGCTGCGCCTTTTCCAAACCGCGCGACGCTTCAATATGGAAGTGCAGCCGCAGCTGGTGCTGCTGCAGAAAACCCTGCTGAATATCGAAGGCCTAGGCCGCCAGCTCTACCCCGATCTGGATCTTTGGAGCACCGCGCAGCCGTTTCTCGAACGCTGGATGCGTGAGCGCATCAGCCCGCTGCACCTGCTGCGCAACCTGCAACTGCAGGCCGAGCAAGTCCCGCACCTGTCGCAAATTGCCCGTGAAACCCTCGAGCGCCTCAACCAGCAACCGGCCAGCCACCCGGCACAACCTGCGATCAGCCGCCAATGGCCGGCCCGCTTGCTCGGTGCAGCACTGATCGGCGGCGCCGCTACTCAGGGCCTGCTGCTGAGCCTGGCGGCCTGGCCGAGCTGGCTGATGCTCGCCGGCGGCGTCTATCTGGTGCTGCGCCGATAGCCACACCGGGTGCGCACTGGCACACTAGCTTTCTGAATCAAGCAGCCCGAGATGGGCGGATACGGCAATGACTGACTGGCTCGACGAAATCAACTGGAACGCGGACGGCCTGGTGCCGGCCATCGCCCAGGACCACAAAACCGGCCGCGTGCTGATGATGGCCTGGATGAACCGTGAAGCCCTGGCCCTGACCGCCACCGAGCAGCGCGCCATCTACTGGTCGCGCTCGCGTGGCAAGCTGTGGCGTAAAGGCGAGGAATCCGGCCATGTGCAGAAGCTGCACGAGCTGCGCCTGGATTGCGACGCCGATGTGATCATCCTGATGGTCGAGCAACTGGGCGGCATCGCCTGCCACACCGGCCGCGAAAGCTGCTTTTATCGGGTATTCGAGAACGGCACCTGGAAAACTGTCGATGCGGTACTCAAAGACCCGCATGCCATCTATGCCGCAGGAGGCAGTCATGAGTAGCGCACACATGACCGACACCCTGAGCCGCCTGGCCGACGTGCTGGAGTCGCGCAAAGGCGCGGCCGCCGACAGCTCGTATGTCGCCAGCCTGTACCACAAGGGTCTGAACAAGATTCTGGAAAAGGTCGGTGAGGAATCGGTGGAAACCATCCTTGCCGCCAAGGATGCTGCGGTCAGCGGTGACTGCAGCGATGTGATTTATGAAACCGCCGATCTGTGGTTCCACAGCCTGGTCATGCTCGCCGCTCTCGGCCAGCACCCCCAGGCGGTACTGGACGAACTGGACCGGCGTTTCGGCCTCTCCGGGCATGCGGAAAAAGCCTCGCGCCCGCAAAACTGATCAACCTCTTACTACGGAGTACGCGTTATGGGATTCGGTGGCATTAGCATCTGGCAACTGGTGATCATCCTGTTGATCGTGGTCATGCTCTTCGGCACCAAGCGCCTTAAAGGCCTGGGCTCCGATCTCGGTGATGCGATCAAGGGCTTCAAGAAATCCATGGGCAACGAAGAAGACAAACCTGCCGTGGAAGAGCCCAAGGGTCAGACCATCGATGCCCAGGCACGCAAGGTCGAAGAACCGGCGAAAAAAGACTAAGCCATGTTCGATATCGGCTTTACTGAGCTGCTGCTGATCGCCGTGGTCGCCCTGGTGGTCCTGGGGCCTGATCGCCTGCCCGGCGCGGTGCGCACAGCCGGTTTATGGATCGGTCGGATCAAGCGCAGCTTCAGCGCGATCAAGGCTGAGGTCGAGCGCGAGATCGGTGCGGATGAAATCCGCCGTCAGTTGCATAACGAGCAGATCCTCGAGCTTGAGCGGGAAATGAACGCGATGAAGCAAAGCCTCAGCGCGCCGCTCAGCACCCTCACTGAGCCCAGCCCTGCCGCGCCCCCCGCAGCAGAGTCGGTCGCCACTACTGATAGCAGCACCCGCCAGGATAAAAGCCCGCAGCCATGAGCCAACGACCGGACAGTGATCAGGAAATGCCCCTGGTCTCCCACCTGACCGAACTGCGCACGCGCCTGCTGCGCATTGTCGGCGCCGTTCTGCTGCTGTTTGCCGGACTGTTCTATTTCTCCCAGGACATCTACGCGTTGGTCGCCGCGCCCCTGCGCGCCTACCTGCCGGAAGGCGCAACGATGATCGCCACTGGGGTGGCCTCGCCGTTCCTCACGCCGTTCAAACTGACGCTGATGGTCGCGCTGTTTCTCGCCATCCCGATCATCCTGCATCAGATCTGGGGCTTTATCGCGCCAGGGCTGTACAAGCACGAGAAGCGCATCGCCATACCGCTGCTGGTTTCCAGCATCCTGCTGTTCTACGCCGGTATGGCCTTCGCCTACTTCGTGGTGTTCCCGATCATGTTCGGCTTCTTCGCCAGCGTGACCCCGGAAGGCGTGGCGATGATGACCGATATCGGTCAGTACCTGGATTTCGTCCTCACCCTGTTCTTCGCCTTCGGCGTGGCGTTCGAGATCCCGATTGCCACCTTTTTGCTGATCTGGATCGGCGTTGTCGATGTAGCAACCTTGCGCAAAAGCCGACCCTATGTAGTCGTTGGCTGCTTTGTCGTCGGCATGGTGCTGACGCCACCGGATGTGTTCTCACAGACCCTGCTGGCATTGCCCATGTGGCTGCTGTTTGAAGCCGGCCTGCTGTGCGGCAGCCTGGTCAAACGTCGCGCCGAACAGGAAGCGGCTGAAGCCGACAGCGACAGCGCCTCCAACGACCAGCCGCCCGCCGCGCAACCGTGAACCTGCTGCTTCTGGAAGACGGCGACTTTATCGCCACTGACCGCGTGCTGCTCAGCGGCCGCCGCCTTAAACATCTACACGAAGTACACCGCGCCGAAGCCGGCGACAGCCTGCGTGTCGGTCGCCTGAATGGCCTGATGGGCAGCGGCCAGCTGCTGCGCCTGAATGCAGAAGAAGCCGAGCTGTCTGTGCAGCTCGACCAGCCTCCGCCGGAAAAACTGCCACTGACGCTGCTGCTGGCCTTGCCCCGGCCGAAGATGCTGCGCCGCGTGCTGCAAACCGTCAGCAGCATGGGCGTGCCTCGGCTGATTCTGCTGAACAGCTACCGGGTGGAAAAAAGCTTCTGGCAGACGCCCTTCCTCGAACCCGCAGCGATTCGCGAACAGCTGATCCTCGGCCTGGAACAGGCCCGCGATACCGTGCTGCCGGAAGTCATTATCGAGAAACGCTTTAAGCCCTTTGTCGAAGACCAGCTGCCGGGTATCGCAGCCGGCACCCTGGGCCTGGTCGGCCATCCTGGCGACTACCCGGCCTGCCCACGAGCAGTCGAACAGGCCGTCACATTGGCCATCGGCCCGGAAGGCGGCTGGATTCCCTACGAAGTGGAAAAGCTCGCCGAAGCCGGCCTGCAGCCGGTGCAACTGGGCACGCGGATTCTACGGGTGGAAACCGCGGTTACTGCCTTGCTCGCGCGACTGTTCTAAGCGAACACTTGACTCCGTAGGAGTGGCGGGAGCGCCTAGCTCATGCCCGCGAGTGGCGGTATCTGGGAAATCGCTCGCACGCATGGCGTGCTCCTACAGGTTCTCTCCAGCTCGTAGCCCGGATGTAATCCAGGAACACGTATTCCCGGATTACATCCGGGCTACGGATTTTCAACAGTCCGTAGGGTGGATGGCGCCGTATCCATCCACCAACTCACGATGGTGGATGGGAAAAGCGTCATCCACCCTACACAACCTGCTTTTCGTGCCAATGTGCAGGCAATAGCTGACCCTTGAATGCGGGCGTTTCCTCCAGCGCTACATCCCTCGGCTCCAACGGCTCACCACAATCCGAACACACCAGCACACCATGCATCGGCTGGCCGCAGGTGCGGTGGATATGGCGGATCGGCGCGCCTTCCGCGCCGCTCATATGGCGGTCACCCCAATTGACCAGGGCCATGATGGCGGGGTACAGGTCGCGCCCCTTGGCACTCAAGCAATATTCCTCACGCAGCGGCCGCTGCTGGTAGGCCACCTTGTCCAGCACGCCGGCCTCTACCAGTTTCTTCAGCCGCTCGGCCAGCACGTGGCGGGTAATTCCCAGGCGCTTTTCAAATTCGTCGAAACGGCGAATACCAAGAAAACTTTCGCGCAGTACCAGCAGGGTCCAGCGGTCACCCACCACCGACAGGGTGCGAGCCAGGGAGCAGGGTTGCTGCTCAAGTTCTTCCCAACGCATAAACCAGTCTCCAGCCGCGATGACTCACCATAGCTTGACAGGTTCCAAAATGGAACCGACTATCAAGCCAGGTTCCAAAATAGAACTGACGGAGAGTGCAATGAGCGAACGCAAAGCAATTCTGGTAGTGGGCGCCGGTGACGCCACCGGCGGCGCCATCGCCAAACGCTTCGCCCGCGAGGGCTATGTCGCCTGCGTGGCACGGCGCAATGCCGACAAGCTCGGCACGCTGGTGGCGGATATCGAAGCAGCCGGTGGCAGCGCACGGGCCTTTGGCTGCGATGCGCGAGTCGAAGAGCAGGTGATCGAGCTGTTTACCACCATCGAACGCGAAGTCGGCCCGCTGCATGCGGTGGTGTTCAACATCGGCGCCAATGTGCAGTTCTCCATCACTGAAACCACTGAGCGGGTGTATCGCAAAGTCTGGGAAATGGCGGCGCTGGCAGGCTTTCTCACCGGTCGTGAAGCGGCCAAGGTCATGCTGCCGCGCGGCCAAGGCACGATCATCTTTACCGGTGCTACCGCCTCCTTGCGCGGCCGGGCGAATTTCTCCGCCTTTGCCAGCGCCAAGTTCGCCCTACGTGCGTTGGCCCAGAGCATGGCCCGCGAACTCGGCCCCAAAGGCATCCATGTCGCCCACCCGATCATCGACGGCGCCATCGACACCGCGTTTATCCGCGACACCTTCCCTCAGCTCTATCAGCTCAAGGATCAGGACGGTATCCTCAACCCCGAGCATATCGCCGAGACCTACTGGCAGATCCATTGCCAACCGCGCGATTGTTGGGTGCATGAGCTGGATCTACGGCCATGGAGCGAAACCTTCTAAACATCGCTCGCCAACTCGTAGGGTGGATGACGCGTCATCCATCCACCACTTCGCACACCCTGGTGGATGAAAAAATCGTCATCCACCCTACAACTGCACGCCACCCCAATAACAAGACCTCCCGAAAGAGCATGCAATGAGCAAAACCCTGGAATTCTTTTTCGATTTTGGCAGCCCAGCCAGCTACCTGGCCTGGACCCAGCTACCGCGCATTGCCCGTGATGCCGGCGCGCAGATTATCTGGCGACCGATGCTGCTCGGCGGCGTTTTCAAGGCCACCGGCAACCAGTCGCCGGTGATGATCCCGAGCAAAGGGGCCTGGATGCTCAAGGACCTGGCGCGCTTTGCCCGCCGTTATGACGTGCCGATGGCCTTCAGCCCGCACTTTCCGATCAACACCCTGACGCTGATGCGCGGCGCAGCCGGCCATGAAAACAGCGAGCGTTTCGAGCACTACGTGAAAGCCATTTTCGAGGCGCTGTGGGAGCAACAGAAGAACCTCGGCAAAGCCGAAGTGGTTGCCGAAGTGCTGAGCAACGCCGGCTTTGACCCGACCGAGTTCGAGCGCCTGGTCAGCGATGAAGCAGTCAAGGAGCGGCTCAAGAGCAACACCGAAGAGGCGATCAAGCGCGGCGTGTTTGGTGCACCGACATTCTTTATCGGCAGCGAGATGCACTTCGGTCAGGATCGCCTGGATTTCGTCGCTGAAGCCCTGGCGCGCTAGCTCTCTAGAAGAAAGGTCACCGGCCCGTCATTGACCAAATGCACCTGCATATCGGCGCCGAACTGGCCGGTGGCGACCTGCGGGTGCCTGGCGCTAGCTTGCGTCACCAGCAGGTCGAACAGCTCAGCCCCCAGCGCCGGCGGCGCGGCACTGGAAAAGCTTGGACGTAGCCCGCTCTTGGTGTCGGCGGCCAGGGTGAATTGTGAGACCAGCAGCAGGCCGCCGCCAATATCGCTGAGCGACAGGTTCATCTTGCCGGCGACATCGCTGAACACGCGGTAGTTGAGCAGCTTGTGCAGAATTTTCTCGACGCTGGCCGGGGTGTCCTGCGGCTCGACGCCAACCAGCGCCAGCAGGCCCTGGTCAATCGCGCCAACCACCTCACCCGCGACTTCTACTCGGGCGCCACGCACCCGTTGAATCAGTGCCTTCATGCTTCGTCCGGTGCCAGGTTGAGCAGGCGCCGCGCCAGTTCGTCCGCCGCGCGCACCAGCGCATCGGTAATTCCGGTTTCGGCTGCCGAATGGCCAGCGTCGCGGATGATCTGCAGTTCACTGTTCGGCCAGGCCTGATGCAGCGCCCAGGCGTTGTCCAGCGGGCAGATCACGTCATAGCGGCCGTGCACGATGACGCCGGGCAAGTGGGCGATCTTCGGCATATCGCGCAGCAGCTGATCGGGTTTGAGGAAGGCGTTGTTAACGAAGTAATGGCATTCAATGCGGGCAATCGACAGCGCACGATGACTGTCACTGAAGCGGTCGACCACCTGCGGATTGGGACGCAGGGTGGCGGTGCGGCCTTCCCAGGTCGACCAGGCTTTGGCGGCGTGCATCTGGGCGATCTGGTCGGGGCCGGTCAGGCGCTTGTAGAAGGCCTGCATCAGGTTACCGCGCTCATCCGCCGGGATCGGCGCCAGGTAGTCCTCCCAGTAATCGGGAAACAGCCGGCTGGCGCCTTCCTGATAGAACCAGTCGAACTCCTGCGGCCGGCAGAGGAAGATGCCACGCAGAATCAGGCCATGCACGCGCTGCGGATGGGCCTGAGCGTAGGCCAGGGCCAGGGTCGACCCCCAGGAGCCGCCGAACAGCACCCACTTGTCGATGCCGAGGTGCTCGCGGATCTGCTCCATGTCGGCGATCAGCGCCTGGGTGGTGTTGTTTTCCAGGCTCGCGTGCGGGGTGGAGCGACCGCAACCACGCTGGTCGAAGGTGACGATGCGGTAGAGGTTGGGGTCAAAATAGCGCCGACTGGCAGCATCACACCCGGCACCCGGGCCGCCATGGATAAACACCACGGGCAGACCATCCGGCGAACCGCTTTCGTCGACATACAGCACGTGCGGCGCCTGCACCGCCAGCTCATGACGGGCGTAGGGTTTAATCTCCGGATACAAGGTCTGCATGGCATGCTCCTGAATTGATGCGTAGCTTGACGGCCTGGCGCAGGTAATTCGCCTGGCGCGCCGCCTAAAGCCCTGTCGGGCATCATAACCATGAAACAGGAGTTGAGCATGCCAACACGGATATTTGCCTTGGCTTTCCTAATGTTTTGCACCCTGCTCGCCGGTTGCGGTGCCAAGGATGACCCGCAGGCAGCGCTGGAAGCAGCCGTGCAACAACTGCAGGACAACCTGGAAGCGAAGAGCAGCAGCGCGGTACTCGACCAGCTGCACCCGCAGTTCTCAGCCCAAGGCGAGTTCGACCGTGAGTGGGCGCAGCGCACCATGCTGCTACTATTTATGCGCCATAAGAACATCAAGGTGCTGGCCCTGAGCAAGAACAGCTACCTCGACACGACCTACCGCGAAAAAGGCCACACCGAGGCCCAGGTCGGCCTGGCCGGCGCCGAAGGCCTGATCCCCGACAGCGCGCGCCACTACAGCGTGAAGCTGAAATGGTGGCTGGAAGGTGATGAGTGGAAGCTGGCGCGACTGAACTGGAAATAAACGATCAGAACAGCCAGGGGATAAACATCCTGCTGCGCTGCATATAGTCCCTATACGCCTCGCCAAACTGCTGCAAACACTCGGCCTCATCGCGCTTGGCAGTCAGCCACAGTGCCAGGCTGGCCAGCAGCGCCAGCGCCAGACTCAAGCCATTGGGTTGCTTGCAGGCCACGCCCCAGGCCAGCAACAGCAGCGAGGCGTACAGCGGGTGACGGATCAGGCGGAAGATGCCGCTGGTCACCAACTGCGAGGTGCGCTCGAAGGCGAATAGCTCGGCATCCGTACGCTGCCCATCCGGGCGGCCCATACGACGTAGCTGATAAAGGCCGGCAAACAGCAGCAGCAAGGAGGCGAACAGCAGCGCCCAGGACAGACGCTGATGCAGGGCAAAGCGGTCGACAAACCAGACCGGCCCGTTGAGCACCAGCAAAGCCAGAATCGCCTCCCAGGCGAAGAACCGGTAGAAGCCGTGGGACTGCGGCCGTAGCAGCACCCGCCAGGACAGCGCCAGCAGCAGCAGTGTGCCCAGCGCAAAAGCCAACCCCTGCCACCACACCATAAAGCCGTCTCCTACTCTGTCCGTTAGCCCGTCAAAGCCAGGCGCTGCGTGACCTGCAGCCCCTCTGTTACACTGCCGGCCTGTTTACCTCGGCCGCCCGCAATGGATCGCACTCAACTGCACAGCCTGCTGCCCCACCAAGGCCCAGCCCTCTGGCTGGATGGCCTATTGGCGCATGACAGCCTGAGCATTCAAGGCCTGAGTGCCTGGCGTTTTCTTGAGGCCTTTGGCACCAACGCCTCACCCTGCCTGCTGTTCGAAGCTGCCGCCCAGTTGTGCGCCGCCCATGGTGCCTTATACGGCGATGCCAGTGCCATTGAAATGGCCCTGGTTGGCAAGCTCTCGCAGTTGCAGCTGCACCATGAACCGACGCAGCGCAGTGGCGCATTGCAGGTCAGCGCCCAGCAAGAAGCGCTAAGCCCGGCCGGCGCGCTGTATGCCTTCAGTATCCACAGCGAGCAACGCCTGCTGCTCGACGGCAAACTGCTGCTGGTGCTGATCCATGCTTGAACTTCGCCACGTCACGCACAGCTACCCAGGAGCCAATCGCGCCGCGTTGCAGGGTATCGACCTGCAGCTACAGGCCGGCGAATGCCTCGGCCTACTCGGCAGTAACGGCGCCGGCAAGACCACCCTGCTATCGCTACTCAGTGGCGTGCTCACGCTGCAACAGGGTGAGCTGCACTGGGCAGGCCAGCCAAGGCTCGGTCTGGTGCCGCAACAGCTGGCCTTCTATGCCGGGCTCAAGGTGGGCGAGAACCTCGAATTATTTGCCGACCTCTATCGCCTGCGCGGCAATGAGCGCCGTCAGCGCCTGCAGCAGTGCATCGATATCTGCGCCTTGGAAGACAAGCTGACGCGACGCAGCGAGCAGCTCTCCGGCGGCGAACAACGGCGCTTGAATTTTGCCATCGGCCTGCTGCAACCGGCTGACCTCTATCTGTTCGATGAAGCCACCGTGGGCGTCGATGCGGCGAGTCGTCAGCACTTGCTGGCCGCCGTGGAACAGCTGACCGCCGAGGGCAAGGCGGTGATCTACACCAGCCACTACCTGGAAGAAGTCGAGCGGGTCGCCCGGCGCATTCTGCTGCTGCACGAAGGTCAGGTACGTCTGGATCTGGACAAGCGCCAGCTGCTCGGCGACGACCACGGCCTACTGCTGGAATGGCCGGACGCGCCACCCGCCGGCCTTAACGAACTGCTCGCGAGCCTGCAACTGACGGCCGAAGTGCTACCCAAGGGCCTGCGCATCGCATCCCTAAGCGGCCAACAACTGCTGGCCATCACAGCATTTGTCGCCGCTCAGGATGGCCTGCCCAACCTGCTGCGCTTTGGCCGCCCGTCGCTCGAACAGCTCTATCTGCGCCTGAACGGAGGCCGGCTATGAGGCTCTTGGCATTGGCGCGCAAGGAAGTGCTGTTGCTGCTGCGCGACCCCCATGCGCTGGCCGTGCTGTTTATTATGCCGACCCTGTTTCTGCTGCTGATGGCAGGGGCCATGTCCAGCTATATGCAAGACAAGCCACCGGCGCTGCGCCTGATTATCGAAGCGCAGCAGGACGACGCCAGCCAGTTCTTTCGCGACGCCCTGCAAGCGCAATTGCCGGACAGCCAGCTGTTCGACGAGAGCAGCGAAAGCCTGGCCCATGTGCGCTTGCCCGCAGACTTCTCCGACAAGCTGCTGGACAGCCCGCACCAGGGACCGAGCCTGAGCTTCCCGGCGCAGTTCGACAAACTCTCGCGCCAGCGCTTGTACAGCGCGGTGAGCATCGCCCTGGCGCAGACCCGGCTATTGGCCTACCTGGAAGACAGCGGCGTGGTCGATGCCGAACTGAGCCGTGCCGAGCGCCTGCAGTTGGTGCAACAACGCACCCAGAGCCAGATCGGCGAACAGGAACAACTGGCCAGCGGCGACCTCAGCGGCCGCGCCAATGCCACCCAACTGAGCGTGCCGGCCTGGCTGATCTTCGGCATGTTCTTCGTCGTGCTGCCCATGGCCGGTGGCTTTCAGCGCGAACAGCAGAGCGGCACCCTGCTGCGCCTGCGCTGCCTGGGCCTGAACCTCGGCACCCTGGTGCTGAGCAAGCTGTTGCCGTACCTGGCGATCAACCTGCTGCAATTTGTGTTGCTGCTGGGCATCGGCGTTTATGGCCTACCGCTGCTTGGACTGCCCGCCCTGAGCTTGCCCGGCAGTACCGCGGCCTATCCGCTGCTGGCGCTGAGTATCGCCCTGGCCACCTGCAGCCTCGGCTTGCTGCTCGCCGCATTGGCGCGCAGCAGCGAACAGGCACTGCTGCTCGGCGGTGGCATTAATATCCTGCTGGCCGCGATTGGCGGGATCATGGTGCCGAAAAGCGTCATGCCAGCCGCCATGGCCCAACTGGCGGAAATTTCCCCGATGAGCTGGGCGCTGGACGCCTTTCTCACCCTGCTAGTGGGCCACGGCTCACTGGCCGACATCGCCCCCTACTGCGTGCGCCTGCTGCTGTTTGCAGCGCTGTGCGGCATAGCCGGGCTGCTTCTGTTCACCCGACGAGTACAGCGCACGCAATGGACCACTCACTACTAGAACAACAACTCAAACAACTGCTGATCCGCGAGTGCGACAAGGAAGACGATATCGACTGGCAAAGCATCAGCGATGACGAGCCGCTGTTCGGCGGCAAAAGCCGTATCGCCATGGACAGCCTGGATGCCCTGCAAGTCTCCCTGGCGCTGCAACAGCACTACGGCGTACGCATTGAAGGTGCTAAAGACGGCCGCCGCATCCTCGGCAGCATCGCCAGCATTGCCGCCTATATCAGGCAGCAGCAGTGACCCCGGTGTTCCTGCAACGCGCGGCCCTACACTGCGCCCTGGGCGATGACCTGCTGAGTGCCGCCCAGGCCCTGCAAAGCGCCCAACCGCCTAAGGGCGAAGCCTTTGTGCTGCATGAAGTGGATGAACCACGCACTTATTTATACGCCGCAAAAACCGGCGAAAACCTGAGTGAGCGCCTGGATCGTCTGCTGGGTGAAACCCTCGGCGCTAATCCCCAGGCGCTCGACGACTGCCTGCTGATCATCGCCAGCACCAGCCTGGATATCAGCGAGCTGGAAGCCATGACCAGCCAGCAGCAGGGCTTTCGCCCGGAAGATTCTACATCGCTGGATCTGCTCGCCAACCAGCTGCGCCAGCGCTGGGGCTTTGCCGCCGCCTTCACCCTGAACACCGCCTGCACCAGCGCCGCCAACGGCTTGCTCTACGGTGCCCGGCTGATCAACGCCGGCCAGTACGCCCGCGCCCTGGTGCTGAGTTTCGAGACGCCCAGCGCTATCGCCATGCAGGGTTTCGGCGCGCTGATGCTGACCAGCCCCAGCGGCCAGTACCGGCCCTTCCACCCCGAACGCGACGGCCTGCTACTCGGTGAAGCTTATGCCGCCGTGCTGCTCAGCCGCGAGCCGGGTGACACACCACTGGCGCGCCTGCTGGGCGGCTTTAGCGCCTGCGACACCAGCAGCCTGACCACCACCCGCGAAGATGGCAGCCATATCCACTGGGTGATGCAACAGGCGCTACGCAGCGCCGGCTGCAGCGCCGAGCAGATCGACCTGGTGAAACTGCATGGCACCGCCACCAGCGCCAACGATGAAGCCGAAAGCAACGGCATGCGCCTGCTCTACGGCGAACAGATGCCGGCCCTGAGCCTGCTCAAACCCTGGCTCGGGCATACCCTGGGCGCCTGCGGCTTAAGTGAAAGCCTGCTGCTGCTCAAGGCCCTGCAACTGGGCCCACTGCCCGCCGTGAGCTACGCCAGCGAAGCCCTGCTGCCCTTTAGCGCAGAACCGCAGACCCTGGCGGCAGACAGCCTGCTGCTGACCAACTTTTTTGGCTTTGGCGGCAATAACGCCAGCCTGGTTCTGCAAGGCTGCACGGCGGGAGAAACAGCATGCCAGTGATCGCCGCCAGTGAAATTCACGGTCTTGCCGCCACGGGCGACAAGCAGCTAAAGACCGCGCTGGGTCAGTGGCTGGACAACCCACCCCGGCGTATCGACCGCCTGATCCTGCAATGCCTGCTCGCCGCCGCACCGCTGAAAAGCCGGGTGCGCAGCAACTGCGGCCTGTACCTGGCTTCGGCGCATCCGGCACGCGCCACCATGGGCGCGCTGCTGGAGGCGGTGTGCGTGCAACACAAGCAGCCCAAGCCCTTTGAGTTTGTGAATAGCGTAAGCAACGCCGCCGGCTTTCATATCGCCCAGCAACTGGGCATCGACGGGCCGAATCTGTTTATCGGTGCTGGCGAGCAGGTCTGGCCGCAATTGCTCAGCCTGGCCAATCTGGATTTGCAGGATGGTTTGATCGAGCAGGCGTTGCTGCTGCTCTGCGATGAGCGCGGAGATTTCTGTGTGCAGGCTGTGCTAGTGGAGGGCACAAGCGAAGCCAGCGGCACCTGCGACTTTGCTGGACTATGCGCCGCAGTCGAAGTGCAGAGCCTGCATCTGTAGGCGGATGACGCATGGGTACGGACTAAACGATCTGTTAGGCGGCACTGGTCGTCGCTGACGGGCTGTGTGCTTGCACCAACGCGTCGACCGAACGAACATGTGTTCTGTGTAACCCCGCTTCAAAGCGGACATTTCAGGGTGGCACATGCTTGAAGCCTATATCGATGACTCTGCGAGTGACTTTCGCGCCGATAAGCGACTTATCTTGGCCGGATATTTACAGAGCGCAGAGGCATGGGAGCGACTTACCGAGGATTGGACGGCGGAGCTTGCGCGTCCTCCAGCGCTAGCCTCTTTGCACATGATCACTTGCTTTCAGGGGTGGTCGGAAAAGGCTCGAGAGGCGAAGATTAATTCTTTAGTTGCCGTCTTGGCCAAGTACAAACCGCTATCCATCGAGTGCAGTATCAGCCGGGCAGCTTATCTTGAGGATCTGAGCGGCAGTGTTCCTTATGACCTGCGGCACCCGTATTTTCCGTGTTTTGTTGGAATCATGCACGGCGTGGTAGAGACGGTTCTTGAAGAAAAACTAGAAGGGCCTGTTGAGCTGATCTTTGATGAACAAGGAAAGGTGGGGGAAGATGCGGCGCTCTGGTACGTGCCCTTGAAGCACATGAACCCGGCGGTGGCAGACGTGCTTGGAGGCCCGCCTCGTTTCGCGAGTGACCACGAAGTAGTTCCCTTACAGGCAGCCGACATGCTTGCTTGGTACGTACGGCGGGCTGCAGAGACTCGTTGTACGGCTCGTCAAAGAGAAGTGGCGGACGCACTTAGATTCCGCCATCGCCACATGGAAATTCCCGACAGCTTGGTTATGGCATGGAGCGAGGCCTTCCAATATGTTCCCGGTATTGAGCACACAAAGGGGCGACGTGGTTCAACAAGCAAATTAATGCGAGAACTTGTTGCCCGGCTGCCTTCTGATCGAGTTGTTCCTGCACTCAAAAAAATCACCCGCC
This sequence comes from Pseudomonas sp., assembly GCF_030684895.1. Classification (GTDB taxonomy): domain Bacteria; phylum Pseudomonadota; class Gammaproteobacteria; order Pseudomonadales; family Pseudomonadaceae; genus Aquipseudomonas. The sequence goes on from NZ_JAUXXP010000050.1 coordinate 36,952, forward strand.
GCGCAACTTGGCTGCGGCGAGCGCGGTCGACGTTCATGTGGCTCGGCCTTGAGCGCATCTGGAAGCGCCTTGCACACAGAAAATTCACAATTCGGTAGGAGCCCCCGTCGTCCAGACGCCGCGCTGTCGCGCAGCAAACTGGGGGCAATTGCGTCTTTCGGCTTGTAGGTACCTGTAGGAGCGGGCCGTGCCCGCGAAGCGCATCGCGGGCATGGCCCGCTCCTACAGGTCTTTGTGCGGATTTAATTTCTGCATATAAAACAATGAGTTATTTTTTATTGATGAGAGCGAAAGCACGGCAAGTGGTTGTGCCGCCTAACGCTACTTTTATTTACCAGCCGGATTGCGTAGTGGATAAAAACAGCGCGATCCACCCTACCGCGTGCTCCAGGCCGCCAACTCTTTCATCAACCCGCGCTCCTGCAGGGCAATGCCACGCAGGCTGTCGGCGATGGGTGCGAAGTTGGGCGTCTCGCCCTTGTTGCGGCTGGCGCGCACGCAGGCCGAGGCAAACTGACGCCAGTTGTCACCGATGGCGGTGAGATGCGCCGAGGCCTCCTGCAGATTGTTGTCGCCAAGTTTCTCGCCGGCTTCCTGCAAAAAGCTCGCGTACATAAAGCGGAACCCCGCACCGCCAGTGCCGATCTCTTCCTGCATGCGCACGATATGGGTCAGGTACAGGCGGTTGTATTTGCTCTGCGCCGGATCAAGCTTGTCGATCTGCTTGGCCAAATGCTGAATGCCGCGAATACCGATCCAGGGCAGTGGCATGCCGTCGAGGATACGCGTGGTAGAGAGCACACTCTGGCGGATCAGCTTGTTCCAGTCCTGCTCCAGCGGCACATCGTCGAGCCAGTACATCAGCCCGTTGGCGGCCAGCGCACCTTTGGCGAAGCGCGCCTTCTGCAAGTCTTCGACGGCGCAGCGCACCGGCTCTTCAAACACCGGGTCGCTGATCAGGTACTCGTTACCCTCGCGACCATAGGCCAGCAGGTTGTGCGCGTTGAAGTGAAAACGCATCTCCGGCGGGAAGTACGGCAACCAGAACACCGAACTCTGCAGCCCGGCCAAGCGGCCGCTGTCCAAGGCCGCATCCAGCTCGCGACGGCCTTGCTCGGGGTTACCGAAGGTGCGCGTGTGCAGCTTCGCCCCCAGGCGTTTGCTCAGGGTTTTGATCAGGTGCTTGGGCGGCATGCGGTAAGCAATCAGCGGCATGCCGCTGAGCTTGACGATCGGCAGGTAGGCGAACGCCAGGCCCGAGGCCAGGCCGAAGGCCATCGGCTCGCTCATCGGCAGACCGGCATGGGTCAACAGGCTGGCCATCACCCCGCTTTCGCAGTGGGCGCTCTGTTGATGCTGAAAACTGCTCATGCCGTGCCCTTCTGGTAGGTGATCAATTGCTCAACGGGCAGGCCGAAGGCCTCGGCGTAACGCGCCAGAATGGCCGCCGAGAGTTTGCGGTAAATCGCCGGGCGAAAGTGCCGGCGAATGCGCCACTGCCACAGCCCGGTAATCTGCGCCAGCGCCGGCTCATCCAGGCGGTAGCGGTACATCAGGCACTTCAGCGGCGACAGCTCGCCGCGCTGCCAGCCCGCTTCGGCCTCGGTTTCCTGCTCCTGCAGTTCGGCTACCGCGAGCTGGGTGGCGAAGGCTTCCGGCTCCCAGCCATCGCTCTGCGCGCCCTGATAATGGCCACTGGCGTCCACCGCGTAGACCAGCTTGCAGTGGCCGCCGTAAGTGGAGCTGTGATCCTGGGGAACCTCATCAAGCTTCATGTGTTGTCACCGTCCTGGAGCCTGTCGGGCTTGACCGTTCGTAACGAGGGGAAGCCCGGTTTGAGTCAGTTTTGCTGGCCATTTGAGGCGAATAGCCAGCTATTTAACGAAAAAGGGCAGCAAAAATGGCCAAATCCGGCTTTTCCGCAGTAGAACAGTGTCAAGTCCGGCAAGCTCCTACCACTGTCAGATGCATAAAGGCGCTGGAGAAACGCCCACTTTCCGGCACATAGCAGAGCAAGCGCTGGCCGCTGCGCAGGCTACCTGAATTGAACAACTCATCCAGCATGATAAAGATCGACGCGGCGCCGGTATTGCCCTTGCTGGTCAGGTTGGTAAACCAGCGTTCTTGCGGAATCGGTAAGCCCGCATTAGCCAGGCCCACGGACAGCCGCTCGCGGAAGAACTCGGACGAATAGTGCGGGAGGAAATAATCCACCGCATCGGCATGCAGTTCGCGGCGCGCCATGATGCGTTTGAGGGTTTCTTCCACGGTGTATTTGACGATGTTGTCGTTCAGCAGTTTGACGTCCTGCTTGATCGCCATCAGCGAGCGGCGATTGCGCTCAGCGCCTTCATAGCGACTCCAGCCCTGCAGCTGACCGTCGACCATTTCTGCGCCTGCGTACATGCACGGCGGCATCTGGTCGGCGAAAGAGAAGATATCGATCCAGTCGATACGCAGGCTCAGACCTGTGCGGTTCGGCTGGCCTTGCAGCAATACGGCACCGGCGCCATCGGAGAGCATCCAGCGCAGAAAATCCTTCTCGAAGGCGATTTCCGGGTGGGTTTCCAGCTCGTCGAGGCGGCTCTCGTACTCGGCGTTGAAGTTGCTCGCCTGCATCAACGTCGAAGCCACTTCCGAGCCGCAGGCCACGGCGTTGCGGCTTTCGCCACTGGCCACGCTCATCCAGGCGTATTTCAGCGCGGTCATGCCGCACAGGCAGATACCGGCGGTGGACACCACTTCGCACGGCGGATTGCCCAGCTCGCCCTGCACCATCACCGCATGGCCAGGCATAACCTGATCCGGCGAGGCGCTGCTGGCCACCAGGCAATCAAGATCCGCCAACTGGAAATCGCCGCCCAACAAGCCGCGAATCGCTGCCGCGCTGACCTGGGCATTGTTCATGCTCGGCGCACCAGTCTGCGGATCAATTACATAGTGACGCTGGACAATGCCATTGCTGCGCAAAATTAGCTTGCGCGCACGCGACGGCTTGCCACCGACCAGGCCCAGGCGCGCTTCCATTTGCTCGTTGTCGACCGGCGCATGGGGCAGGAAGGCGCTGATGCGATTAATAAATACAGGTTGTACCACGGGACTTCCTCGGGTCACTTAGGGTGCCTCTAAAAACGTAAGCGAGGCAGTCAGCGCAAGGCTAAAACAGGCGAAAAAGCGCAGTTTACGTGCGGTAAATGAGCATTTTGAGCCTGTTTTTAACGCAGCGATGACAACGCAGGTAGTTTTTAGAGGCTCCCGTCACTCGCCGGACGGGCCGGCAAAGTAAGCCTTCTCACGCTGGGTGCGCTCTTTTAACAGCGGCGCCAACAACTTTTTAAGCAAGGCACTGAGCGGCACCACGGTGACGATCAGGCACAACAGAAACAGGATATACAGCACCAGCCCAGCGCCACGTCGGCGGCTCTGTTGCGGGCCTAAAGCGGCCAGCAAGCGGCTCCATAGCTGAAAGCTGCGATTGCCGACCTTCTCGCTGGCGATCAGCTTTTCATCGATTCGCACGGCACCTAGACCAGTCAACATCGGTTGCTCAATCGGCAGATCATTCGCCGTCAAGCGCTGCACCATGGCCACGCCAAAGCGGCTGGCGGCGATAATTTCCGCCTCATCAATACCGGCACGCGGCACCCAGCTATAGGGTTTCTGCCGTCCGGTAAACAGCCACAAGGGCGTTGCCAGAAAGCTCGCTGCCGTGCCGCAGGCATCGGTCAGGGCGATATTGTCCACCAGTCGCGCACCCAGTTCAGTGAGCCGGTTCTTGAGCTTCTCCTGGGCCATCAGCCACATATTGCGACAGCCGATCAGCGTCACCACCGGCGCGCCCTTGAGCATCTGCGCGGCCTCAGGCGAGGCAAGGAAAGCAGTCATCGGCTGCGACGGCGAGAGAAACCACACCTGATAAGCGAGAATCACCAGGTCATAGCGCTTGCTCGTATCCACCGCCAACGGCAGCAACGGCTGCGGGCGCATCAGCACGGTTTCCGGAAAAATCCGGAAAAACTCGAGAAACGGCCAGGGAAACGGGTAAGGTTGCGCGGGTTGCAGCTGGAGGTAATCCAACTGAATATCGCTGCATTGCTGTAACGGCCCGCATACCGATTGCGCCAACCTGTCTAGCTGGCCGGTTTGTGAAAAATGAACGATCAAGACCTGACGCATCGCCAGCCACTTCCTGCGAAATGCCCGGATTATGCCACAGAGAATTCTTCAAACCGTAAAGAAGGCCGGCTATCAGACTGGCCTTTTGCTGCTACTGGTCGGCTCATACGCCCGAGCCGGTGACATCCTGGTCACAGTAGATGGCATACAAGCCACGGCAACCGTGCATGCGGCGCTGGTGAGCGGCATGCTGCAACGTTGGCCAGAACAGCCCCTGCGCCTGCAGCAGAGTGACGACGGCCAGCTGCGCCTAGTCGACCTGCCGCCCGGACGCTATGCCATTCAGCTGTACCAGGACAGCAATGGCAACGGCCAGCTCGACCATGGCCGGCGCGGCATCCCGCTGGAGCCAGTGGGATTTTCCGCCAACCCACCGCTGCTCAATGGCAAGCCCACACCGATTGACAGCCTGTTCGAGCACGGCACGGCGGACACTCAACTGCGCATCCGCCTGCAGAGCCCGAAAGCCAAGAAATAATCAGAACAGTTAACGCGGCAGAGCCATCTCAGCAGCCGTGCGTCGCCAGATCAGCTCACGGGTGTCATAACCACGGCTGCGCGCTTCTTCAAGTAGCGTCGCCAGGTGTTTCGTGCTGGCGTCCTGATCTCGCGTTAACAGCCAGAGGTACTTGCGGTTGGGATGGCCGACCAGTGCAGTTTGGTAGTCGTCATCCAGATAGAGCACCCAGTATTCGCCCTTGGTCAGACCCGGCAGCAGGTGACTGGCCCAGTTGTCGAAGCGCACCCAGAGCTTGCTGGTCTGGCCCGGTACCTGAGCCACGGCCTGGCCCTGCACCTGCTGCAGATCGCCATCGTAAGTACGGCAGCGATTGGTCACGCCGATAGTGCCACCTTCCTGCAGCTCATAAAGCGCCTCGGACTGCGCGCAATTGCGCTGGAAGAACATCGGCAAACGCGCCTGCTCGTACCAGAGGCCCTGATAACGTTTCAGATCGACCCGCTCGACAGTCTTCGGCGGCACCACGCCCGTGCCGGAGTTGGCGCAGCCCACCAGCAGCGCTGCTGCGGCCAACGCCGCCAGCAGGCGCATCACTTCAAACCCTTGCCGGAAAACATCATGACCTTGTCGCCGGCGTACTGAACGCTGATAAAGCGCTGTTCATCGCCCCAGGTGCAGCTGGACATGCCCAGCGCGCCGGCGCACTCGCCTGGCTTGCCCAGCAGGCTCTCGACTTCATCCTTGCTCATGCCCGCCTTGAGCTGGGTGTAATTGTCCTGACTGATCTTGTTGCAGGCAGCCAGCAGCAGGCAACCAGCGAGTAGTGCGACGACACGCAGAGACATGGGGAAACTCCTGAGGAAAGAACCAAGACCAGCTTGGCATAGCAATACCGAGCCTGCCTGCTTGGATGCTAGAAGCGCGAGCCAGGTTCCAGCAGAAAGGCAGATTCCTCGGCGCTGGAAGTGCGCCCGAGTATCTGATTGCGATGGGGGAAGCGAGCAAAACGTGCGATCACGCGCTGATGGCGCTCGGCATAGTCCAGATAACCGGCAAACAGCTCGCGCTCGGCGGTTGCGGCATGCGCAAACAACACCTGAAACAACTGCACCGCCTGATGCTGCAGCGCCAGGTCTTCGGCATGCTCCAGCACCAGATAGGTAAATACCCGCTGGATTGGCGGCAGTTGCTGATCCCAGCCCTGGGTCAGCCCGTGCAGGGCCAAGGGTCGAGCCAGCGGGTCGCCGGCAAAAGCGCGCGGGGTATCGCGAAAAATCATCCGAGGCAGCTGATCGAGCAACAGCAGGGTTGCCAGCCAGCCCTCAGGCTCGCCTTGCCAGTCGTGCAACCCACCGGCCAGAGCCTGCTCGACCAGCGCGCCAAACTGCTCGCGCGCCTGAGCATCCTGGCGATCCTGCTTGCCGAACCACAGCGCCGTACGGCTGGCCGCCACCTCGACAGCCGTCGCACCGGAACCGCGGCCGGCTGCACCGAACCACCAGTTAAGCAACGGCTGCCAGGGCGCGCTCATCGCTTACTCGCGGTGATAGGCGCTGATGCGCAGCACTTCTTCCTTGGAACCGAGGAAGACGGCGACGCGCTGGTGCAGGGAAGTGGGCTGAATATCGAGAATCCGCTGATTACCATCGGTGGCCACGCCGCCGGCCTGCTCGATGATCATCGACATCGGGTTGGCTTCGTACATCAGGCGTAGCTTGCCCGGCTTCTCTGGCTCGCGACTGTCGCGTGGGTACATAAATACGCCGCCACGGGTGAGGATGCGGTGCACGTCAGCCACCATCGCGGCGACCCAGCGCATGTTGTAGTTCTTGCCCAGCGGCCCAGTCTCGCCCGCCAGCAGCTCGCTGACGTAACGCTGCACCGGTGCTTCCCAGTGGCGCTGGTTGGACATATTGATGGCGAATTCTTTGGTCGATTCCGGCACCTTGATGTTGTCATGGGTCAGCACGAAGCTGCCCAGTTCACGGTCCAGGGTGAAGCCTTTGACGCCGTCACCGAGGGTTAACATCAGCATGGTCTGTGGGCCGTAGATCGCGTAACCGGCAGCCACCTGCTCGGTGCCCGGCTGGAGGAAGGCCTCTTCGCCTAGGTCACCTTCATCGCCATTGCGATCCGGGCAACGCAGCACCGAGAAGATGGTGCCAACCGAAACGTTGACATCGATATTGCTGGAACCGTCCAGTGGGTCAAATACCAGCAGGTAGGCACCTTTCGGGTACTTGCCAGGAATCTGGTAGGCATTATCCATTTCTTCGGACGCCATGCCGGCCAGGTGACCGCCCCACTCGTTGGCTTCCAGCAGGATTTCGTTGGAAATCACGTCGAGTTTCTTCTGCACCTCGCCCTGCACGTTCTCGGTGCCCATGCTGCCCAGCACGCCGCCCAGTGCACCCTTGGATACCTGATGGCTGATTTCCTTGCAGGCCCGCGCGACCACTTCGATAAGGAAACGCAGATCGGCCGGGGTGTGGTTGCAGCGGGTCTGCTCGATCAGGTAGCGGCTGAGGGTAACGCGGGACATGGATGGCTCCGGAGGGAATGAAATCGCGCGCAGTTTACCCCTTTAACGGGGAAAGCGCCTTAGCACTGGATGGAAGGGCGGCCTGGCAATCAGGCCAGGCTGCACACCCTATTACGCCCCGCATGCTTGGCCTGGTAGAGCGCGGCATCGGCCACCTGCAGCAGCTCGTCGAGTACCAGGCCCTGTTCTGGCCATAGCGCCAGGCCGGCGGACAGGGTTACAAAGCGTGCGCCGCCACGGGTCGGCAGTGGGTGGGCGGCCAGTTCGCGGCAGATGGTTTCCAGGCGCGCGCGCGCCTCAGGGGCATCGGCACGCGGCAGGATCAGCAGGAACTCTTCGCCGCCGATACGGAATACCGCATCCGAGCTGCGCAGGTTTTCCAGCAGGTGCTGGGCCACGCCCTTGAGCACGTCGTCGCCTTCGAGATGGCCGTGTTCGTCGTTGAGCTGTTTGAAATGATCCAGATCAATCAGCGCCAGGGAAATCGGCGTGCGTTCGCGCTGCGCTACGGCCAACTCGCGGGTAAAGAACTCATCCAGATAACGCCGGTTGTACAGCCCGGTCAGCGGGTCACACAGCGCCTGCTCCTGCAGTTGCTCATGCAGATTGGTGATGGTGCGCAGACGCTCTTCGCTAAGGGCCAGGGCTTCGGCCAGCTTCAGCTCGCTAAGGTGGCGCTGGGTGACATCACGCAGGTAGAGCATCTGCCCGAGCACCAGGCTGCCGCGATGGGTCACCCGCTCAATGGCGCGGATACGCACTTCGAAATACCGCGCCGAGTTGGCCAGGGTCAGCAGCCGATCATGCTCGCCCTGCGCCTGCTGACTCAGCAACTGCTGCAAATCCGCACCAAGGATCGGCCAGTCGGCCAGCTGCCGCCCCTGCCAACCACTGCGCAGTCCAGCCAGTTTCAATGCGGCCGGGTTGGCCTCGATCACCCGCAACTGCGCATCGACCACCAGCACCGGATCGAGCAGGGCATCCAGCAGCAGGTGGCGAGCCACAGGCAGCAGATCAAACAACCGCACACCGACAATCAGCCAGGCAAAGGCCACCAGGGTAAAGGCGAAACTGAAGGGCGTCGGGTCAAAGCCAAAGAGCATCCAGCCGAACACTACATAACTGATATTGGCGACCCAGGGCACCGCAGTAACGAAGACAAACGCCAGGTAGTGGCGCCGATGCACGCCATAACTGACGATGGCCGCGCGCAGCACCACGCCCATGCAGAAAGCCATAAACAGGTAGACGTAAGCGGCGGCGGCGTAGAACAGCGGCCCATGCTGATAGCGGATCGGCGCGCCCGCCTCATCACTCAGCGGCGCCGTACCAGCGCCGTAGAACAGGCCATGCCAGGGGTTGCTCAGGGCCATCAGCCAGATCAGCACCGGCACCACGGCCAAACCCAGGGTACTGCGCAGTGGCAGCGGTTGGCGCACGCTGTTGACGTATTGCCAGAGGAAGATTGCCCAGAAGGTGGGCACCACAAGAATCCCCGGCCAGGCCATGGTGGCCCAGAACACCTTGCACTGCGGGCCTTGCGCGGCCATTTCCAGGCTCGCGGCGATCAGCCACCAGAGGCTCGCCAGGTGCAGCACGATAAAGCTTTCGCGCCCTGGGAAATAACGTTGCTGCGTAACCCAGCGAGCCAACAGCAGCACACCGATGCAGACCACAGAAGTCAAAATCACCGGAGCACTGAGCGCCCAGCCGGAATCACCGCAGGCATTCATCGGGAGGGCACTGCCAAGGAAAACAGCTCGGCGCGTTTGCCAATCGAGCCTGGCAAACGCATGGAAATCACCCGAAGACGGGTCGCAGTAGAAATACGCAAGGGCCTTCCTGACCTCAAACGCCAATCAATTGAAGATGCCAACCATACTGCAAAATTCGTTAGGCAGCTGGGCTTTATTTCTGCTAGCAGGCTCTATTCGGCGCTCGGCCGACGCAACAGGCTGACCGCCATCAGTGCCAATAAGCCTACCCCAAGTAGCAGCACCAGCCACAAGCCCCAGCGTTTCCAGTCGCTTTCAGCAGCTGCGGCCTGCTCTTGCTGCACCAGATTTTCAGCCTGCAACTGCGCCTCAGCTATGCCCAGCTGCTGCAGCCGCTGTGGCTGATAACCCGGAATCAAGGTGGTCAGCGGCAAAGCCGCCGACTGCGCTCCCGCTCGCCCCAGTGCCAGCCGATAGGGCGGGCTGCCACGCTGAAGGAACACCAGCTGGGTGGCACGCACCGCCACCTTGATCTGCGGTGGCTCGACGCCCAGACCGCCGCCGCGCTCGTCCACCTGCAGGCGCAGCTGCTGCACCGCCCAACCCGGCAACGGCAATTCGTCCTGACGGATTTCCACGCCATTTTCCGGCAGCCGATAAAGCAGACCCTGCGCCAGCGATTGCCAAGCGCCCTTGGCTTCACTGCGACCACTGACACGAATCGGCGCCAGGCTATTGGCCTGACTGAGTTCGACGTGCAAGCGCTCCAACGGCAAGGCCAGGGGCAGCTGCCACTGATATTCGCCATCCGGGCTGCGCGTCGCGGCCAGCGGCTGCGACCACACCAGCGGCGCCGGCATGCTGTCACTGCGCTGGCTGCGCAAGCTGGCAGCGGTCAGTTGCGGCGCCTGCTGCGGGCTTTGCCAGAGCAGACGCAGGTAGCGCGCCTTGCTGCCCGGCAGTTCGATCTGCCGTTGCTCGACACGCTCACCATCGAACGACAGACGCGCCAACTGGCCGCTGCCCCAGGAACGCCAGCTTTGCAGATCATCACTGGCCTCGATGCTGAAGCGTTGAAAACCGTCCTGGCCGCCGCTCCAGTCCAGCTGCAGGCGCACCAGCGGCTCATCCAATGCGCTGGCATCCAGCAGCCAACCACGCAGCAGCGCCGGCTTGGCGGCTGCATCCGGCTCATCAAGTAGTTCGATCAAGGTACCGCTAGTGCTGCGCTGTACCCGCAGGCTCGGCGTAGCGCTGCTATCGCCCTGCTCGGCGTACAGCGGAAACCACTTCACCGCCTGCTCCTGCTGGCTGTCGCGCGACTCGCCCTGCCCTGCCACCAGGGCATAAGCCAGCGCCTGACCTTCGGCGTTAAACACCCGCAGATCACGCAAATCGCCATAGCGCGCGGCAAAATGCAGCGCCATCGGCACATCCAGGCGATACCAGGGGCCGTCGCCACTAAGACTCAGCGGTAATTGCACCGCATAGTCGCCCGGCTGCTCCTGTGCCAGGACTGACGCGCTGCACAGCAGGCCGAGAAACGCAGCGCAGCATGCGCCAGGGATAAAACGACTGATCATGCTTGCTCCTGCGGCTGATCCGCATCCGCCTTGCGTGCCGGCAAGGGGGCGAAATAGCCCACCACCAACAGCAACACACCCACACCAATAAACGACACGATGCGCTCCAGGCCACCGCGATTACCCAGTTCGACAAAGAACAGCTTGGCCACCACCAGCGCGATCAACGCCGCACCGATCAGCCACAGCTCGCGCCGACCACGGCGGTTGCCGAGGACCATCAGCGGTAGAGCGATCAGCGTCCAGACAATCGACAAGCCGGCCTGCACCAGCATCGAATCGAGCAGCGCATCCAGCTGATAAGGCACGCCCCCCCAGTGATGGGCGCTGCGCATGACCATCGCTGTCAGCAACGCGAAGAGCGAAGCCCCCGCCACGGCCTGAGTCAGCCACTGACTGCGTACGCTATCCACACCCAGCTCGGCCAAACCCATACGCGCCCAGGCGAACACTGCGCCAAGAGCAAACAGCAAACCCAGCTCCAGTGGGTTGAGCAGCGGCAGGTAGGCCAGCGGCTCGGCATCCCCGGCGCTGGCGACGTTGGCCAGCCAGAACCAGCCGAGCATCAGCAGCGCCAACGGCGCCGCCGCCAGCAAACGGTACTCCCGTGGATATGCGACCAGCGGCCAAGGCCAGCGACGCGGCAATGCCATCAGCCAGAGGTAGGCACTTGGCAGCAGCGCCCAGCCCAGCCAGCGCCAGGCGTTGTAATGCTCCGACAGGGCCAACAGCAGGTAGCGCAGCTCCAGCGCCAGCACGCCCAGCAGCAACCAGCAGCCGAGCACATGGGCGGCGCTCAGCGCCCCTGCCGGTAACTGCGCCGCCAAGCGCCGCAGCGCCCAGAAGTGCACGGCAAACAACAGAGTCCAGGCCAGCCAGCCGAACTGCGCCGCCGGGTGATAGTGCAGGTGCCAGGCGTGCAGCAGCACCACGCCGGCCAGCGGTGTCAGCAGGCAGCACAGTAGCGCCAGCTCGGCCCAGCGTGTACGCGGCGCAAGGAATGCCGCCAAGGCCAAACTGGCCGCCAGCACCGCGAGCAAAGCACTGGCCTGCCATTCCGGCGCAACAAAGCGCAGCACTTCACTGCTTAGCGCCAGCGCCCACCAGGCCGCGCCCCACACCAGCAGCAGTTGCGCCAAGCCCAGCAAACTGAAATTACCCAGAGCGCTGGGCGCTTCGCGACGCGCCAACTGTTGCAAACGCCAGGCGCCGACCAAGGCGGCCGCACCGAGCACCAGCGGCGTCCAGAAATCCATATGCGCCAGCGGGCGAATGCCCTCGGCCGACAGCTGCCCAAACAGCAGCGGGCTGACCGCAAGGAACACCAGCCCTGCCAGCACCTGCAACAACAGTCCGAAGATAAAGCTGGCGCGCTGCTGCAGGTGCAAACTGAGCCAGATGATCAGCAGCCCGCTGCCGCCCCATACCGCGCTGGCCGTAGCCCAGGGCAGGACAAACAGCACCGCCAGATTGAGGAACACCAGACCGACCAGCAGCACCACCGACAGCCCCCGCAACAGACGGCGATCAGCGCCAACCTGCGGATCACGCGCGGCCAGCAGCATGCCGGCGATCAGGCCAAAGCCAATCAGCGAAGACGTCAGCAAGCCCTGCCAGCCAGCGGAAAAGCCGCCCATGCCGGTGGCCGCATTGCCGGCCATATCCAGCATAAACACCAGACCACCGAACAACTGCACAGCAAAGGCGCTGAACAAGAAGCTGCGCGCCTGTATGCGCAGGCCCAACCACAGCGTCAGCAGGCCGGCCAACGCCCAGCTGATCGCCGTACCCTGCGCGGCAAACAGCAGCGGAGCAATCAGATAAAGGAAGGCCAGTCCGGCGCAGGCCAGCAGCGGCAAGCCGCGCACCTCCCAGCTGCTGGCGTGCTGCGTGTTCTGGCGCAGCTGCCAGTAGCTGAACAGCAAGGCTACGCCGAGCATCAGTGCGCCCAACGGCGCGCCATCCAGCAGGGTCAACTCACCCGAACGCAGGCCAATGACGAACGCCAGCGCCGCGCCAAACTGCAGGAGCAGGGCAAACGCTCGCGCCAGGCTGCGCTGCTGTCGCAAACCGAGCCAGAAGATACCCGCGCCTTCCACCGCCCAAGCGGCCGAGGTCCAGCGCGCATCCAGCCCCAAGGGAATCGCCAGACTGCCGAACACCACACCGAGTGCCAGGCAGGTTTCCACTAGCAGTACGGCGCGATCACCGGTGCGACCGACCAGCAACCGTGCCAGCACTAGGTAGAACAGCCCCAACGCCAGGGCGCTGAAGGCTGCGGCAAACTCGATGTGCTGTACCAACGCGAACTGCAGGCCAAAACCCACCAGCGGCGGGCCGAACAGCACGGTGGCGTCGATATAGTCGCCTTTGCGCGCCGCCCAGCGCAGCAGTTCATCGCAATCTTCGGGCGCATCCAGCGCTTCGCGCAGCTTGCGCCGGACAAACAGCAGACCGATGGCCACGTACATCAGGAAAAACAGAATCAAGAACGGTTCGGTGCTCCACAGCAGCTCCGGCGTGTAAGAGCGAATGCCCCAGGCGAAGCCGATGCCGAAGGTGCCAACAAAGCCAATCAGGTTGAGCAGCCGCCAGGCCTTGAACCAGGCGATGGCAAAAATGCCGGCATTGAGCAGGGCAAAATAGCTGAACAGCGCCACATGGTTACCGCTGCCTGTACTGGTCAGGATCGGCGCTGCAAAACCGCCCAGAGCCGCCGCGGCGGCCAGACCCAGGGCATCCTGCTTGATCGCCAGAATTGCCGAAAACACCGTGACCAGCACCAGCAGGCCCAACGCTACGCCAGGGTCCAATAAAGGATGCAGACGCATGGCCGCGAACACCGTCAGGTACAGCACCGCAACCCCAGTGCCCTGCAGCATCAATGCATAGTTGGGGTTACGCAGACGCAGCCACCAGCCCAATCCAAGCAAGGCCACCGCACTGGCGGCGACACCGGCATAACGCAACTCCACCGGCACCACTACGCCTTCGGTGGCGTAACGCAGCAGGAAGGCCAGGCCGAGAAACAACAGCACCACTCCGACACGCAACACCGTGTTGCCGCCCAGCAACCAGTTCTTGGCTGCTGCAAAGCCCCGCTCCAGCAAGGTGGGCTGACGCGGCTCAGCAGGCTTCCAAGGTTTAGCGGGCGGCGGTTTGATCGCAGCGGCGGGCTCGGCCGCAGCCTGCATTGGCGCGACAGGCTCAGCCGCAGGTTCGGGCAGGACAACATCCAGGGTCCAGTCCAACTCGGGCTCGGCCGCCTGGGCAGTGACAATCGGCTCAGGCGCGGGCTCGACAACGGAGCTGAGCGGCTCCGGCGGAGCTTCAGCGGCAGACGTGGCGCCCTGCTCCAACTTGAGCAAACGCTCATACAGCGCCGCAGTACCCTGCTCGAAACGCTGAGAAAAGGCCTTGAGCTGCGCCGTTAGCGCGGCATTCTCGCGCTCCAGCCCATGCAGTTTGAGCGCCTGACCAAGACCCAGGCCCATCAGAGCGCCCAGTAGCGAGGCCGTCAGCGTTTCATCCGCCAATGCCCCAAGTACCAAGCCCACCAGCATGAAGATCCATTGCATGCAGCGCCTTCCTATTCAGCTAAACCCGAACATCCTGTTGCCCGGCACCCGGCGCAAACTGCGCAGCAGTATAGGAGCCTGACCGGTGCATACCCAGAGAGACGTATGCCGCACGCATCACAGCACAGCAAAAAATGGCAGGAGCCATTTTTAACGTTGCGCAGCAACGGCCCGAAGGGTGTCTGCCATGGACGGCAGACATAAAGAATTGCCCCGGCCACAACCGCACAAACCATGACCAGCCGGCAGATAGTCATTCACAAACGCCGCAAGGCCGCTATCATCGCGCGCCGCACAACTGATGCATGCCTGCTCCGATGAAAAACAACCTGATTGCCGCCGCCGAACTCGACCGCCTGGAAACCTGGGCCAAATACACCGCAGATATGTGCCACAGCTGCATGTCCAGCTGCTGCACGCTGCCGGTCGAGGCGCGGTTGAATGACCTGATCCGCATCGGCGTGGTCGATGAGTTTGAACGCAGCGAGCCGCTGAAGAACATCGCCAAGCGCCTGCAGAAAGACGGCATCGTCGAACGCTTCCACCAGAAGTCGGGCATCTTCACCCTGACCCGCATGAGCAACAACGACTGCTATTCCCTCGTTCGCAAAACCCGCCTGTGCACAATCTACGAAAAGCGCCCGGATACCTGCCGCAACCATCCGAAGATCGGCCCGCGCCCTGGTTATTGCGCGTACAAGCCAAAGAGCTAACTTGCCCCTACCTGCCGAGCGCAACAGCTGTTGACGCTCGCGCCCCTGCACGCCCCCCACAAACCATTCCCCGGCCAATTTAAGCGCCGCGGCCTCCACGCAGCACCACAAAGTGCGAGAAACGCACAACTTCCGCGCAAACAAAATCCGCAATGAAATATAACCGTGCATAAATAGCGTTATTTTTATGGCGCCATAAATTTAACACTTATATTGCCAACTATTTTTTGGCGCCTTAAAAATATCAAAATATAAGTTATTGTTTTTAAACATAAAAATAACAACGCAACTAACAAATAAAAAATAATCACAAATTGGTTCATGTTTTGCTTGAAGAGCAAAAACAGCCAACTTAGTATCCGCGCCAATTCAGGTGTCGCCACTTCTTAATCGCAGTTAGTAACGATTACGAAACGTTCCCGGCGTACTAATGAATATGGAAGTTGGCAACGCTTTAAGCCGACTACTCACTAATTGAGAGAGGGATCTATGAGAATCAGTATTTTCGGATTGGGCTACGTAGGCGCTGTCTGTGCCGGTTGTTTATCGGCGCGCGGACATGAAGTCATCGGGGTCGATGTATCACAACCGAAGATTGACCTGATCAATCAAGGTAAATCTCCAATTGTCGAACCCGGCCTCGCCGAGCTGCTTGAAGCTGGCGTCAAGTCGGGCCTGCTACGCGGTACGACGGACGTCGGCGCTGCGGTGTTGGCCAGCGAGCTGTCCTTTATTGCCGTTGGTACGCCAAGCAAACGCAATGGCGATCTCGACCTCGGCTATATGGAGTCCGTGTGCAAACAGATCGGCGAAGCGCTGCGCAACAAGCAGGACCGCCATACCGTCGTTGTACGCAGCACCGTCCTGCCCGGCACCGTCAACAATGTCGTCATCCCCCTGATCGAAGCAGCATCCGGTAAAAAAGCTGGCATCGACTTTGGTGTGGCCACCAACCCTGAATTTCTCCGCGAAAGCACGGCAATCAAGGACTACGACTTCCCGGCCATGACCGTTATCGGTGAATTGGACGAGCAGTCCGGTGACCTGTTGCAAGAGCTCTACAGTGAGCTGGATGCACCGATCATCCGCAAGTCGATCGAAGTCGCGGAAATGATCAAGTACACCTGCAACGTTTGGCATGCGACCAAGGTCAGCTTCGCCAACGAAATCGGCAACATCGCCAAGGCATGCGGCGTCGATGGCCGCGAAGTGATGGATGTGGTGTGCCAGGATCACAAACTCAATCTGTCTCGTTACTACCTGCGCCCAGGCTACGCATTTGGCGGCTCCTGCCTGCCCAAGGACGTACGCGCCCTGACTTACCGCGCGGGGCAGATGGACGTCGAACACCCGCTACTGGCATCCATCATGCCGAGCAACCGCGCCCAGGTGCAGCGCGCCTATGACATGGTTTCCAGTTACGACAAACGTAAGATCGGCTTGCTCGGTCTGAGCTTCAAGGCCGGCACTGATGACCTGCGCGAAAGCCCGCTGGTAGAACTGGCCGAAATGCTGATCGGCAAGGGCTACGAACTGCGGATTTTCGACAGCAACGTCGAATACGCCAGGGTCTTCGGGGCGAACAAGGAATACATCGAGTCGAAGATTCCCCATGTGTCCTCGCTGCTCTGCAAAGAGCTTGATGACGTGGTATCGGCATCCGACGTGCTGATCATCGGCAACGGCGATGCACGCTTCGCGCAAGTGCTGCAGAACGTCGGTGACGACAAACAGATCCTCGACCTGGTCGGTTTTATGGAACACACCACCAGCGCGACCAAGGAAGGCATCTGCTGGTAAGCCAACAATCAACAACATAAAGGCGGCACCGTTACAGGTGCCGCCAGCTCGACTGCGGCGCATTGCCAATGCTACTGCCTTCCCGATCTGAATCGATGTTTACAAGGAGTGACAGCATGATTCCTCTGATTTTATCCGGCGGCAGCGGATCACGGCTCTGGCCGCTCTCGCGCAAGCTGTACCCAAAGCAGTTTCTGGCCCTTACCGGCACTGCCACGATGTTTCAGCAAACCCTCAAACGCCTGGCACTTGAGGGCATGGGCCAACCCATCGTGGTGTGCAATGAAGAGCACCGCTTCATTGTCAGCGAGCAACTCGCGGCCATCGACTGCAAGGCACAAAGCATTCTGCTCGAACCTTTCGGTCGTAACACTGCGCCAGCCGTGGCGATTGCCGCGATGCACCTGCTCGCCGAAGGCCGTGACGAATTGCTGCTGGTTTTGCCGGCTGACCATGTGATCGACGACCTGCAGGTTTTCCATACGGCGCTCGGCGTGGCCCGTAAAGCGGCGGAGCAAGGCGAGATGGTGCTGTTTGGCGTGCCGGCTGAGCGCGCAGAAACAGGCTATGGCTACATCAAGACCGGCGGGGCAAAAACCGGGTTGTCTGCCGGTGTTTTGCAGGTTGAGCAGTTTGTCGAAAAACCCGATCTGGCCACCGCCAGCGCGTTTGTCGCACAGGGCGACTACTTCTGGAACAGCGGCATGTTCTTGTTCCGCTGCAGCCGTTATCTGGAAGAACTGCAACGCCACGACCCCGACATCTATGACACCTGCCAACTGGCCCTGAGTCGCAGCAAGGCTGACCTGGAGTTCATCCGTATCGACCCGGGCTCTTTTGAATGCTGTCCGGATAATTCCATCGACTACGCCGTGATGGAAAAAACTGATCGCGCCTGCGTGGTGCCGCTCGCCGCCGGCTGGAACGATGTCGGTTCCTGGTCAGCGCTGTGGGACGTGCAAGACAAGGACAGCAACGGCAACAGTCATGCTGGCGATGTAGTGATGCATGACAGTCACAACTGCCTGGTACACAGCCAGAGCAAGCTGGTGACCCTGGTCGGCCTGGATGACGTGGTGGTGGTAGAGACCAAAGATGCCGTGATGGTGGCGCACAAGGACCGCGTGCAGGACGTCAAACAGTTGGTCAACACCCTGACCGCCCAGGGCCGTACGGAAGCGCAGGATCATTGCCAGGTCTATCGCCCGTGGGGCAGCTACGACTCCATCGACAACGGCAATCGTTTTCAGGTCAAACGCATCGTCGTCAAACCGGGCGCCAGCCTGTCGCTGCAGAAGCATCACCACCGGGCCGAGCACTGGATTGTGGTATCCGGGACGGCGCGGGTGACCTGCGACGAGAAGTCATTCCTGCTCTGGGAAAACCAGTCGACCTACATCCCCATCGCCGCCATTCATCGCTTATCCAACCCCGGCAAGATTCCTCTGGAAATCATCGAGGTGCAGTCTGGCAGCTATCTGGGTGAGGACGACATCGAGCGCTTCGAAGACGTCTACGGCCGGACGGACACCACGGTCAACTAAATCAAGGCCCTGTTCCGGGGCCGCATGGCTCAACGCCTCGCGGTAGAGAACGGCTTCAATGGAGGAAGCATGACGCATGCTTAGGTTTTTTGTAGGAGCACTGAAGTGGGTCGAGACTTCGCCAGCGTTCGGCAAGCTGTGCGGCTGGGCCTGCCTGATCGCATTGATCGCACTCACCTCCGAAATGGTCGACCCGAGCTACCTGGACCCGTCGCATCAGAAGTTTATCTTTCTGATCGGCGCCCTGGGCATGTGGCGCTATGGCAATGCGGCGATTCACTACATGCGCGGCATGTACTTCCTGCACTGGCGCTTCCCGCGCATGCGCAAAGCAGTTGAGCGCATGGGCGCGGCGGCGTTGCCCGAGCATATGTTCATGGTCGTCACCAGTTTCCGTATTCCGACCCACACCACCTACAAGGTCTATCAGTCGGTGTTTCAGGAAGTTCAGCGCCTGCAGGTGCCGTGCACGGTCATTGCCTCGATCGTCGAGAAAGGTGACGAGAACTTCATCAAGGACATCATGCGCCAGGAAGTGCGCGGGCGTGATGACATCAAGCTGATCATCGTGCGGGCCCGCGGCACCGGTAAACGTGACGGCCTGGCCCATGCCTTCCGCGCCCTGTCGCGGCAAATGCCGCTGGAAAATGCGGTCGTCGGCGTGGTCGACGGCGACACCATGATGCTGCCGGGCTGCGTCGAGCGCGCAGTGACCATGTTTGCCTACCTGCCTAGCGTCGGCGGCCTGACCACCAATGAGTTCTGCGAGGTGGAAGGCAGCAAGCTGATGCAAGAGTGGCACACCATGCGCTTCGTCCAGCGGCACATCAACATGTGCTCAATGGCGCTCTCCAAACGCGTACTGACCATGACTGGGCGCTTGTCGTTTTTCCGTGCCAGTGTGATGACCGACCCCGCGTTCATCAAAGATGTAGAAGCCGACTTTCTCGATCACTGGCGCCTAGGGCGCTTCCAGTTCCTTACCGGCGATGACAAATCCTCCTGGTTCAGCCTGATGCGTTCGGGCTGGGACACCTTCTATGTGCCCGACAGCCACACCCTGACAGTCGAGCATCCGCCAGACAGCAGCTTCCTGCGCGCGACACGCCAACTGATGTACCGCTGGTATGGCAACTCGCTGCGGCAGAACTTCCGCATTACCAAATTACTGGGCCTCGACCGCCTGGGCCTGTTCACCATGTACGTGCTGTACGACCAGCGGGTGTCCATGTGGACCTGCCTGATGGGTTTAAGCGCATCAATCGTGGCCGGCCTGCTGTTCGGTATCCAGTACCTGCTGCTGTACCTGTTCTGGGTGTTGCTGTCGCGCACCCTGGTGACCCTGCTGTTCTTCTTCAGCAAGCACCCGGTGGACCCGATTTACCCCTTCGTTCTGTATTACAACCAGATCGTCGGCTCGGTGATGAAGGTTTACACCATGTTCCACATGGACCGGCAGAGCTGGACCCGGCAAAAAACCACACTCAGCAACGGCAGCGTCAGTTTCGATGCAGCCCTTAACCGATGGACTTCGAAGGCGATGCTGCTGTCCTCCATCGCCATTTTCTTCGGGGTCATTTCGGTCCTGCTAGATCTCACGCAACCTTAAGTAAAGGCGCGAATGCTATGAGTAGCACCACTGTCTTACCTGCAAATGTTGTTCACGAAGCGATTGATGAACGTCAGTTCGTGCGCACCAAAATACCGGCCCGCATCACCCTCGAAGGCAATGGCCTGAAGGGTTTGGAATGCGAAATACAGGATATTTCCCTAGGCGGCCTGGGCCTGTTGATCGAGCAGCCAATGAAGCTCGGCAGCCTGTTCACTGCGTCGATCCGACTGAAGTTGAACAAGATCGACCTGAACATCGACACCAAGGTGAAGATCGTTTCCCAGCGTGGCCAGGAAGTCGGCGCCGAGTTCGTCGAGCTGGATCGGCAGAAGCGCGACATTCTGCGCTACATCATTTCGGCCTATATGTCCGGCGAGATCGCCGACATCAACGGCCTGTTCAACGTGATGCAGCGTGAAAACTACATCAAAGAACGCAAGACCAAGCATGCCAGCGCACGCACGCCTGGCGACCGGGTGAAAGCGGCATTGGGCACCCTGCTGTTCCTCAGTGCTGGGCTGGCGGCTGTCAGCCTAATTCTCTACAAGAGCTATCTGCTGTTCTTCCATATGCCTGCAGCGCAGGCCGTGGTCAGTGCCAATGCTTACATCGTGAGCATGCCGGAGAACGGCAATCTCAAGTACCTGATCAACGCCGAGCAAACCAGCGTTACCAGCGGTCAGCCGTTGGCCAGTGTATCCACCCAATTGGCCAGCAGCCTGACCAGCCCGGCCGATGTCGCCGCGCTAGCAGACCTGAGTGCGCCAGATATGGCGGCTCTGCTCGGGCGCGTTACGGTGGAAACCGTGATCGCCAGCCCGTGCGACTGCAGCCTGTATTTCCCCAAGCCGCGCCTGGATGGCTTTGCCTACAAACAGGACCCGCTGGTGCACCTGCTGCCGCAGGATCAGCCGCTGCATATCAAGGCCAGCGTGCCCTTCGAGAAGATGGACAAGCTGGAGCGCGTGCGCTCGGTTGAGCTGCGTGTACTGGGCAGCCACGACACCATCGCTGGTGAGATCGTGGCCAGCCGCCTGGACGAGGTCAACCAGATGGTCGAACTGACCATCAAACCGGAAAGCGAGCTGCCTCTTAGCGCCTATCAGCTACCTGCCGCTGTCGACTTCGGGCTCGGTCTGCCCCTGCGCTGGATATTCTGAGGTTGCCCATGCAGGTCAGATCCCTCATTTGCACCGCTGCCCTGACGCTGTCGCTTAGCGGCGGCGCGCAGGCAGCACGCAGCCTTGAGCAGGTTCGCTATGCGTTGTTCCAAGACAGCCAGGCGCAGGTCGAGGAAGACCTGCGCCACCTGACAGAGCGCGGCGACCTGGGCGCCACGCGCTTGCTTGGCGAAGTGCTGGCCAGCCGCAGCCCGGGCAATGCCATGCAAGCCATCACGCTGTTCAAGCAGGCATTTGCCGACGGCCGCGGTGATATCGGCGCGCTGATCCCACTGGCACGCCTGGTGGACTACAAGCCACGCTTGCGCGAGGCCAACCGAACCTATATCCGCCAAGCGCTCGAGCGCTTCGCCACAGGTCGTGACTTTATTGCTGTCGATACGCGCCTCGAAGTGTTCCTGGTCTACCCGGAGCTGTTTCAACTGGCTGAGGTTGCACGGCTGATCGAACTCTATGACCGCGCCTGCCTGATGTACTGCCACGCCCCGCTGTATCGCGCTGTTGCAGCAGTGCATAAAGGTGACCAAGCGGATGCCGAGAAATGGTTCAAGCTGGCCGTGGAAAGCGATACACGCGCGGTGTATCGCTATTACGAGTTCCTCGGTGAAGAACGCAACCTGCGCTTTCGCGCCTTCGCCAGCCAATTGATCGCACGCATGCAGGTACTGCCGGTTGATCTGGTGCACCGCATTGGCCAGCAACTGACCAACGTGCGCAACGCCGAAATCAGCGCCTACAACAACAGCCGCCCGCAGACCCGTGCAGAGAACGAAGAAGAACAGCAAGCCCGTGAGCAAAAGGCCAAGGCCCACGCCAGCCTGGTCGAACAACTCGACCGTGAAGTCCTGCAATGGCTGGACCATGCCATTGAACGCGACTTCGGTCCGGCCATGCTAAGCAAAGCGGGCTTCCTCATGACCGCCCCGGATCGCTACAGTCCTGAGCCGGTCGAGGCCCTGATCCAGCGCCTGGAACAACGCCAGGGTGAAAACCTGACCCTGAGCATGGCCGAGCGAGAGCAGCCGATCACACCGCAGCGCATAAAAGCATTGCGCGTCAGTTTGCACCTGGTGCTGTGGCGCACGCTCGATCCACTGCTGAGCCAGCGCCTGATAGCGGAACTACAGGCCGAAAACTATGCCGAGGCCCTGCTACTCGAAGGCGACCTGTACAGCCAAGGCGTACTGGACGAGCCCGACCAGGATCGCGCCCTGGCGTTGTACATGCAGGAGGCCAAACAAGGTTCAGCCAATGCACTACTGCGTATCGCACGGCTGTACACCAACGGCCGCGCCATCTGCCGCGATAACGCCAAGGCTTACGCCTTCGCCTATGCCGCCCACGAACTAGGCGACCAACGCGCCACGGACCTGATGCTGGCCCTGCAGTCGCGCATCACCCCACAACAGCGTGATGTAGCCATTGCCACCGGCAACCGTCTTATCGAGGAATCAGCACTGTGAGACTCAACAACGCCCTCAGCCGCTTGAGCCTGGTGCTCGCGTGCCTCCCACTGGCCGCGCTGCATGCTGAAGAAACCGCAGCGCCCACGCCGGAGCTGGAGCCCATCACCTCGCTGGTAACCCACAAACTGTTCCTGCGCAGCGGCTACGGCCCCGACGAAACGCGTCTGGGTGAAGATCGCCGCAGCTTCTTCAGCCTGCGTTACGAGCCGTCCTACCGCTGGTACTCGCCCGAACAACGTTGGGCAAAGTGGGAGGCGTTCGGGCGTCTATGGCTGAACTACGACACAGACCCGAATGCGCTGCAGGACACCGAGGGCGACAGTGACAGCCAGTCAAGCCGGCGTCACGCTTATGCCGAGGCCCGCGAGTTCTATGTGCGCCGTAACCTGCTGGGTGACGACCCGCGCTTCTCTCTGACCTTCGGCCGCCAACGCTTCACCGATCGTTTCGGCATCTGGTGGGACGACAGCCTGGAAGCCCTGCGCCTGGACTACAACGACAGTTTCGCCAGTGGTTTTGTCGCGGTCGGCGAAAAATTCTATTACTACAACTCGGACGACAACCGGCTCGACCCTCGCGACAAGAAGATCCGTTACCTGATGGCCGAGTACGCCTGGCGCTGGCATGCCGACCATTGGCTCGGCGCCCGCCTGCTGCACGAAGACGATTACTCAGGCAGCTCACGGGCTGATCGCCAGGACTTCGACGGCCTGCGCTATGGCGTATTCCTGCGCGGCGACACACGCCAGCTGACGTCATTGATCAGCGACTACCACCTGGAAGTTGCGGCACTCGACGGCGACCTGGAAACCACGCAAAGCAATGGCCTGCGCAAGAGCGGCGACAAAACAGGCTGGGCAGTAGTGGCTGACATCGGCAAACGTTTTGACAGCCTGCCATGGACCCCGCGCGTCGCCCTCACAGCAGGCATCACTGATCGCCCGGATGACAGCGGCAACGATGGTTTCAACCTCAATCGCATTCAATCTGATCGACGCAACGATCCGCTCAGCTACAGCAGCCGCCTGGTCAGCAACCTGGTCGGGGTCAACCTGAGCAACCTGGCGTTCTATGGCGTGGCCCTGGAAACCCAGCCTACTGATCGTACTGCGCTGGATGTGCGCCTGAGCGACCTACGCCTGCGTAACCGCAGCGCCCAATTGCCTCTGCGCACCATCGCACCAACCACCGAAGATGAGGTGCGCGATACGCGTTCTTCCCATCTGGGCCAGGCCCTGGACATCAACCATTACTGGCGCATGTTCCCGCTGGCCTATGACGGCAAGCGCGTGCAACTCAACACCCTGACCAGCCTGAGTTACTTCCGGGCCGGCAGTGCGCTGGAAATCGGTGACGACTACCAGCTGACCCTGGGCATCACCCTGAGCTACTGACCGAGAGAAGCGCCAGCATGATCTTCGCCTCCAACGTATTTCTGTTCCTGTTTCTGCCGGTGTTCCTGCTCTGCTATTACATAGCCAAGGACCACTGGCGCTCGTATGTGATTGTGCTTGGCAGCTACCTGTTCTACGCCTGGTGGCGCCCGGATTTCCTTCTGCTGTTCGTCGCCATCTCGTACTGGAACTACTGGTTTGGCCTGCGCATCAAGGCGCGGATGGACGCTGGCGAAAAGACCATTGCCTTTCGCCTGCTAACCGTTGGGGTCATTGGCAACCTGGCCACCCTGGGCTACTTCAAGTACGCCAACTTCGGTGCCGACGTGCTCGTCGCAGTACTGGAGCCGCTGGGCATCAACACCTTCACCCTTGAACACATCATCCTGCCGCTGGGGATCTCCTTTTACGTATTCCAGGCGCTGAGCTATATCGTCGACATCTATCGGCGCAACGCAGAACCGACCGAGCGTTTCGTCGACTTCGCGGCCTACATCGCAATCTTCCCGCAACTGATTGCCGGGCCGATTCTGCGTTACAGCCTGATCGACAAGCAGCTCAAGCATCGCACCCACTCCATGGAGCTGTTTTCCCTCGGCGCCTGCCGCTTCATGCTCGGTTTTATCAAGAAAGTGCTGATCGCCGACTCCCTGGCGCCGATGAACACCCTGTTTATCGGCGGCGGTGGCGAGTTGCAGATGGCCGACGCCTGGTTCGGCATACTGATCTCGGCCCTGCAGTTGTATTTCGACTTCTCCGGCTACAGCGACATGGCCATCGGCCTGGGCATGATGATGGGCTTCCGCTTCGCGGAGAACTTCAACCAGCCCTATATCGCACAAAGCATCACCGAGTTCTGGCAACGCTGGCACATGACCCTGGCCGACTTCCTGCGCGACTACGTGTATATGCCGCTGGTGCGTAAACGCCTGGTCGGCATGCTTACTGGACTGGTTATCACCATGATCCTATCCGGGCTTTGGCACGGACCAAGTTTCGCTTTCATTTTCTGGGGACTGTTCTTTGGTATCGCCATGGTGGTCGAGCGAAAGCTGGGCATCGCCACCAAGGTCAGCACGCCCTACAACTTCTGGCGCAATGTCCGCTGCATGCTATTGCTGGCCTCATGCATGCCGCTGTTTTTCACCGGCAACCTGCCACACAGCCTGGAGATTTATCAGGCACTGATCGGCCTGAATGGTTTTGGCTCGCTGGACATGTACTGGTTTGGCACGTCGGTCATGACCCTGTCGTTCACCCTGGTTGCGTTGCTGTGGGTCGTGATTGCTGGCGGCATCAACATCCGTTACTACGCCGGGGGCAACAAGGATCAGTACTTTATGCACCACGTCAGCGGGTTCAGTGCAGTGCTGCTATGGGCTGGTTTTTTCCTGACCCTCAGTCGCCTGGCAGCCAACTCCTTCTCACCCTTTCTGTACTTCCAGTTCTGAGGATGCCCCCATGTTTCCCGTGATGAACTCGGCCAGCAAGGTCAATGGCATCCTCTTCTGCGTAATGCTACTCGGCATGTTTCTGTACTCCTTGCCGGCAGTTTTTGGCTTCGCCGGCACCCAGACCCAGGCCATGTCGCTGTTCCTCGACGGCAAATTGGTGCGCCAGTTTGAACAGTACTATGACAAGAACCTGTTTCTGCGCGACCCGTCCGTCAAGCTATGGGCCAATATCCAGCACACGATCTTCCGCGAAGGGGCTAGCGGCGTCGTACTGGGACGCGATGGCTGGCTGTTTACCAATCAGGAATACCTGGTACCCAACAACCTGCAACGCAACCTGGATAAGCAGCTGGCGCAGATCAGCAAAGTCCAAGAACAACTGGCGCAGCAAGGCAAACGCCTGATTCTACTGCCCATCCCGATGAAGCTGGACACCTACGCCCAGCATGCGGCCTACGCACCCACTGCGCAGATCACCGGCCTGTACGAGCGTTTCAGCGAAGCGTTGCGTGAGCGCGGCATCGCTACGGTGAATCTGCGCAGCGCCTATCTGTCAGCCGCGGCAGATGAGCCGCTGTTTTTGCGCAACGACACTCACTGGAGCCCGAAAGGCGCTGAGCTGGCCGCACAAACCCTGGCGCAGCAGTTCCCCGAGCTACGTGCGGAGACGGGTTATGTCACCCAAGCGGTTAGCGAAAAGGCGGTGGAGGGCGACCTGCTCAACTACCTGAAATTCGATCCACGGCTTGACCCAAGCTACTTTGAGCCCGTGCATATCAACCTCTACGAGACCCTGAAACAGAGCCAGCCCCTGGCCGCAGACAGCCTGTTCGGCGATGAAGGGCTGTCCCTGGCACTGGTGGGCACCAGCTATACCCGCATCGATGACTGGAACTTCATCGGCTTCCTTAAGCAGGCGCTGCAACGTGACCTGATCAGCGTTGCGCTCGAAGCACGCGGACCGTTCCAGTCCATGGATGAATTCCTGGCCAGCCCGGCTGCCGCAAGCAGCGACCTGCAAACGATCATCTGGGAGTTCCCCCTGCGCACCCTGCTCGCCCAGCGCCAGATTCCCTCGGCCTTGGCCACTCCAACCACTGCACAACACTAATTAGAGGTGCTTTTATGCCTGTTTCCATATTTCGCGCGTTAAGCGTACTGCTACTGACGTTCAGCTGGAGCATCAGCCAGGCGGCCCAGGACGGTAATGCCGACCTCTATGACGCGGTGGCTCCAGCCAACTCGGCATTTGTCCGCGTGCTGAACCTGAGCGAACGCAACATCGAAGTCACCCTCAGCGGCAAGAACAAACCCCAGGCCGTTACCAGTGGCCAATTTGGCGGCTATCGCTTCGTCGCACCGGGCAAGCACCGGATTGCCGTGGGCGACAAGGCATTGGAAAGCGAGCTGAAAGCCAACACTGCCAGCACAGTGATCTACCGTGACGGCGAACTGCAGCTGATCGCCGACCAGTTCGTCAATGAACCGCGCAAGGCGCAAATCGCGTTCTACAACCTTACCGAGAAGCCAGCCGCCTTGAAGACAGTCGACGGTCAACACGTGGTGGTAGAGATGATCACCCGCGACCAGACAGGCAGCCGCATGGTCAATGAGTTGAAGATCGCCTTCGCCGCTTATGCCGAGGCTGACAAGCTGGCCAGCTTCGATGAGTTGTTCCTGAAAAAGGGCCGCTCTTACAGCTATGCCCTGCTGCCAGCCGGCAGTGGCTACCGTGCGATTACCCTGGCCAACAGCATCGACCCCACCGAATGAACCCTGGCCTGGCGGTTATACAAGTGAGCGGACGATGAACCCGACGACCATGAAACAATACGTCTTGCTGGCCTTTGGCGGCCTGCTTATAGCCTGTGCGCAAGTCGCTACGGCTGCCGCGCAGGTAGCGAAAAAAGAAGAATGCACGGATCTGCAGTGCCTGATCTGCCCTGGGCTAAGCTCGCCGGCCGAGTACGCCGAAGGCAACATGAAGCTGCTCAAGCAAATCGTACCCGGCCGTGATCGCTGGCTGTTTCGCTCGGAAGTCGACCTGACCAACGACTTCGGCATCCCTGCCGCAATGCAGCCGGAGTTCGCCCGGTTGATGCGCGCCTTTGCCAGCCACGGCACACAAGTCACCATGGCAATACAACCGACCCGCGGCCTGATGCACCGCGCCCAGTTGCTGCCAGGGCAAACACACGGCTTTGACTATCCACTGGCCAGCGGCAACCTGAGCCGGTTCCTGCAGCAGATGCGCGATGCCGGCGCCATCGTCCCGGACATCATGAGTCTGGTGGAGCAGCCGCCGAAGGACTTCTTCTTCCGCCGTGACCACCACTGGACCCCCGTCGGCGCGCAGACCACCGCAAAAGTCACCGCCGATGCCATTCGCCAGCATCCGGTCTACGCCCAGCTACCGCGCAAGGGCTACAAAACCGAACAGAGCCTGACCCTGTACAAAGACGGCACGCTCAACCTGGGTTTGGCGACCATTTGCGGTAACCACTTCGGCTACCAGTTCGTACCTGGCTACCAGACCGTGCCGGAAAGCAACGATGCGGCCCAGTTGTTCGAAGAGCAGCCAGACCCGGAAATCGTCCTGGTCGGCACCAGTAATTCCGCCGCCCGTGAAGATGAAACCAAGCAATTCAACTTCGATGGTTTTCTCAAGGATTACCTGGGCAGCGACCTGATCAACTATGCCCTGCCCGGCGCCGGCCAGGACGGCTCACTGCTGGAATACCTGCTCTCGGCCAACTACAACCCGGACAAGGCGCCCAAACTGATTGTCTGGGAGCTGCCCGCCAACTACCGTCTGGATGGCGAGCTGACCTACCGCCAACTGATCCCGGCCGTGAATGGCGGCTGCAAAGCCAGCGAGAACATGCTTGAGGGTCGCATTGAGCGGCCAAGCATGGGGCTCAATGATCGCCTGGAGTTGCTCAGCAATGCCGGCGAAGGACGCAAGGCCCTGAAAGGCCTGGACGCGGTGCTCGACATCCGCATCAGCGACCCCAACATCAAGAACTTCTACATCATTGCCTATTACGACAATGGCGCACGCGACAAGGTATGGTTTCGCCGCGAAGCTATCGTCACGGGTGGCCAGTACTACCTGGAGCTCAGTCGCGCAGCTGAATTTCGCGATGCCAACCTGCTCTCGGTGTTCCTCGAGCCGACCCAGGTTGTCGAGAAGCCGTTCCAGGTTGAGACCAAGCTATGTCTTTGAGCAGGTCAACCAGGCACATGGCGGCAGCCCTGATGCTACTCGCCAGCCCACTGAGTGCCAGTGCAGCACAATCGATCTGGGCCAACCAATCGACCGCAGCAGCGCGACTGGTTACGGACTACCGCAGCGAGCACTGCCCGAAAAAACCACCGGCGGCCTATACCGGACACCTGCAACTCGACAGCAAGTACGACCAGAGTGACACCAGCAAAACCAAGCTGGTACAGCGCCAGAGCAAGGACACCCAGCGCATCCGCAAGCAGGTGCAGCAGTACATCGGAGGGCTGATCAAAGCCGGTCAGGTGTTCCAACGTACCCGCAAGGCCAGCGAGGCCAATACCGCACTGGCCTGCCTTGATCAGTGGCTGGATGCCTGGGCCAACCAATCCGCACTGCTCAGCGACGATGCCAGCAAAACCGGCGTCGCCTCGCGCAAATGGGCCCTGGCCGCTATCGCCTCGACGTTGCTCAAGGTGCAGGCCCTGAGTGATCAGCGCTACCAGTTGAGCGAGGCCCAAGCCCGCTGGCTTGGCCAGCTGTCAGACAAAGTGGTCGCGGAATACGAACCGCGCCGCTATGACCCTGGCATCTACTTCAACAACCATGACTACTGGGCAGCATGGGCCGTCGCTGCCACGGGCATGTTGCTCAATGATGACAAGGCGCTGGCATGGGCTGATGTCGCCTTGCGCCGCGCCTTTACCCAGCTCACCCCAGGCCAGGGCGACTACGACTACCTGCCACTGGAAGTCGCACGGGGCCGCTTGGCCGCCGACTACAGCCACTACGCACTGGTGCCTCTGATGTTGTTGGTGGAAGCCGCCGAACTGAACAATCGCGCGCTGACGGTGCAGGAGCGCGAGAAACTCGCCCGCCTTGCCAACTTTGCCGCCCGCGCCGTGCTTGAGCCAGACACCCTGGTGGAACTGGCAGCCCGCCAGGAGGATGTCGGCGAACACAAGATGGTCTGGCTACTGCCCTTCCTCAGCCGCTACCCGCAGCACCAGTGGGCCCGACGCATGTACCAGAAGTACGGCGAAGACATAAACCACTACAGCCAGGTAGGCGGCGACCTCAAGCCACTTTACCCCCAGCTCAACTGACCCAGGATGGAACCCATGTCACAGGCACTGTCCTACTGCCGTTTCCTGCTGCTGGCGACCAGCTTCGGCTGCAGCCTGGCGGCCCAGTCCGCCCCGGCCGCACTGCACACGCTGGACCCACAATGGCAGCAACAGCAACAGCAAGAGGTTCGACAACGCACCCTGAATGAAAGCCAGCCGCCGGCCTTCGAGCTGCGTGCGCCAACCGCGCGCGGCAGCGCCAGCCTGGAACCGATGTACTCGGCCCAGGCCGGCAGCTGGCCCTTCGAGCCCTTTGTGCATAACGGCTTGTTTCGCGCGATTGCCGGCTACCAGGCGCAACACCCACGTGCCGTGGTGATTCGTGGTGGCGCCGTGACCCTGGCGCAACTGCAGGCCCAGCTGAACAACCCGCAAGTCCTGCGTCGGCATGAAGACGGTTACCTGCTCAGCTACCCGCTGATGATTGCCGAAGACGCCGCCCTACTGATCGACGATCAGGTGCTGTACCTCTTCGGCCCCTCCGGCACCGCGCTGATCAACCAAGGATTGCTGCGTGTGCAAGGTTCGCGCCTGGAAAGCTGGAGCGACGGCCGCGCCTTGGCCACCGACCGCCCCACCCGCCCCTTTATCATGAACTGGGCCGGTAGCCGCCTACAGGTCGACAACGCGCAACTGGTAAAAATTGGCTACAACGCCAATTTCTCCCGCGGCATCAGCAGCGGCCTAAGCACTCAGCAATCGCCAACCAGCCCGGTAGCCCGTATCCAGGTGAGCAACAGCCGCTTCAACGGCATGTCGACCCCACTGGAGCTGCGCCACAGCGACGCGCTGATCCGCGATAACCAGTTCAACACGCAGCAGCAATACGCCATCGACCTCAGCAACAGCCGTTTCCTGATCGCCGACAACCGTATCGACGGCGTGCAGCACAACAGTGCCATCCGCATCAGTGGCAGCAGTAGCGGGCGCATTCAGAACAACCTGATCCTGCACTCCGGTAAAAGCGCAATCGAAGTCAGTGATCAAGCAGGAGCCTTGTTGATCAAAGGCAACCGCCTGGGCGCCTCGAATGGCTATGGCCTGATGTTGCGCCGCCTCAACGGCAGCGCGGCCTTGCTGATTGAGGACAACCTGATCGCCAATAGCCGGCTGAGCGCCATCGATGCCGGCGAGCTGAACGGCGCATTCATCCTCGGCAACCGCATCCTGTCGACGCCGGAATACGCCATCAGCCTGCGTAACGCGCAGCTGACTGCCGGGCAACTGGTGATCACCGGCAATACCCTGGAAGGCATCGGCAAGGCCATGATCCGTGTGGAAGGCATGCAGAATACGGTGCTCGGGGACAATCACTATCGCGCCAACCCGCTGCTGCAAAACCTGCTGACCGGCGATCTGCTCCCCCTGCAAAGCCAGGTGCTCGACAGCACGGTGCGGCGTAACTGCCACCTGCAGATTTCCCAGAGCCTGGCCGGGGCAGCCAACAGCTCAGGTGCGCCCATCTGCAACAACTGAGTTTCTGAGGCAAAGGCGCAGCGACAGCGGGATTGAGCTGCGCTCAGGCCTCGGGCAAGCTGGCAGCCATGCATACCCCCGACTTCCCCGATGACGCCGAGCAAACCGAGCGCACCCGCGCCACGGTGATGCGTTATCACTACAGCTGGAAAGACCGCGACCTCGACGCGGTGATGGCGTTGTATCACCCGGATATCCAGTACCACGACTTCTTCCAGCAGCGCTGCATGGGCTTTGCCGAGCTGCGCGAGTATGTGCGCCACAACCTGCCGCGCCAGCCCGGTGAAGCCCTGGAGCACACCGACCGCATCCGCATCGATGGCCACACCGCATTTATCCAGTACCGCATCAGCCTGCAGGGCAGCGGCGGGCTGCTGGCATTCCGCACGGGCGAAGCCATCACCGTGCGCGACGGGCTGATCTGGCGCATCCATGAATACGCCACGCTGATGCGCGAAGAGCGCGAGCTATCCGTCGCCAGTGACTCCCGCCCAGCACTCAGCCGCCTCGGCCTCAGCGCCCGCCAGCTGGGCCTGCTCGCGCAGGATCTGGAAGACTACATGCAGCGCGCCCAGGCCTACCTCGATCCGCAGCTCAGCCTGCCGCAGGTGGCCGCCGCCACCGGCTACAGCCGCAACCAGATCTCCCACCTGCTCAACCAGGTGCTCGGCCAGAGCTTCTACCGCTATATCAACCAGAAGCGCTTGCAGCACCTGCTGGCGGGTTTAGACGCGGGCAACGACCTACCGCGCATGGATGAACAGGCTTTCGCCGCCGGCTTCAATTCGCTATCAGCCTTCTACAGTTGCTTCCGCCGACATACCGGGTTGTCACCCAAGGCTTACCTCAAACAAATTTCCTTGCGGGCACGCACACAAGACACGCCTTGATCGCTCTCCTACTCTCTGCGCAACGCTACTCACTTGCCGGAGATCACGATGAGCCCATGGCGCTCCCTCAGCCTATGGATGGATCAGCTGGACGAACCGCTGACCGCCCGCCCTGCGCTGACCGAAGACCTGCACGCCGATGTAGCCATTATCGGCGCCGGCTATACCGGCCTGTGGACCGCCTACTACCTCAAGCGCAAAGCACCACAGCTGCGCATCGTCATCCTCGAAGGCGAGATTGCCGGTTTCGGCGCCTCCGGGCGCAATGGCGGCTGGTTGATGGGCAACCTGCTCGGCCAGGACAGCATGCTCGCCAAGCAGTCACCCGCCGCACGGCAGAGCGCTTATGCACTGCTGCATGGCATCCCCGATGAAGTCGCCAGTGTCCTGCAGCGCGAGCAGATCGCCTGTGATTACCGCAAAGCTGGCGTCTTGTATTGCGCCGCGCGCTACCCCGAACAACTCACCAGCCTGCGCAGCCACTTGGCCGAACTGCGCGCCCTGGGCCTGGATGAAAACGATTACCGCTGGTTGACCCCCTTTGACCTCGGCAAGCAATTGCAGCTGGCCAACGCCTTCGGCGCGATTCACACGCCGCACTGCGCCACCATCCAACCGGCCAAGCTGGTGCGCGGCCTCGCCCGCTGTGTAGCAGCCATGGGTGTCGAGCTGTATGAGCAAAGCCGGGTAATCGACTGGCAAACCGGCTTGGTGCGCACCGACAGCGGCAGCGTCCGCGCTGACTGGATAGTGCCCGCCGTAGAGGGCTATGCCGCCAGCCTACCGCCCCTGGATAAACACCAACTACCGGTACAGAGTCTGTTAGTGGCCACCGAACCGCTGCCCAAAGAAGTCTGGGCCGACATCGGCCTGGAGCGCGGCCAGGCCTTCAGCGAGAACAGCCGCCAGGTTACTTACGGCCAGCGCACCGCCGACAACCGCCTGGTGTTCGGCGCCCGTGGCGGCTACCGCTTTGGCGGCCGCTTACGCACCGACTTCAACCTCAGCGAGGATGAGCGCGACCTGCGCCGCTACCTGTTCAGCGAACTGTTTCCGCAACTCAAGCAGGTGCGCATCACCCATGCCTGGGGCGGCAACCTGGGTATGGCCCGGCGCTTTCGCCCGCACATGCTGGTGGACCGGCGCAATGGTATCGCCCTGTCCGGCGGTTACGGCGGCGAAGGGGTAGGCGCCAGCAACCTCGGCGGGCGCACCCTGGCTGACCTGATTCTCGATCAGCAAAGCGAACTGACCTGTCAGCCCTGGGTGCTCGCTGATCAGCCCCTCAACCAGCTGCCGCGCTGGGAGCCGGAGCCGCTGCGCTGGCTCGGCTACAACGCGATCATCCAGAGCTTTGTGCATGAAGACCGCGTACTCGCCAACCCCCACAGCCCGCCCTGGCGGCGCAAGCTGGCCAGCAACCTGGCCGGCACGATGGAAAAATTCATGCGTTAACCCCCGGAGAGTTTCATGAGCATCGAACACTTCAAGAACACCGCGCAGCTAGCGTTGCCAAACAGCAACCCGGTCGCTGTGCCGCTCGGCGAGCCGGTCGCCATCACCAGCAGCCATGACTTCGAACACGCCGACGGCGTGGCTGCCGGTATCTGGGAATGCACACCCGGGCGCTGGCGCCGGCAAATCGCTCAGCAGGAGTTCTGCCACTTTATCGCTGGGCGCTGCACCTTCACCCCGGATGGCGGCGAGCCCATGCAGATCCAGGCGGGCGACGCCCTGCTAATGCCGGCCAACACCTTCGGCGTGTGGGACATCACCGAGACCGTGCGCAAGAGCTTCGTCCTGCTGAAATAACCCGGCCCCGCGCAGGCCAACGCCTTTCACTTGCTACTGCCACTTCGACAACACCGATAAAAACGATGAGGTATTCCCATGCTGAAGAAGTTACTTCCTCTGCTGCTCAGCAGCGTCAGCCAGGCTGCAGAAACCGTGCGCATCTACAACTGGACCGACTACATCGCCCCCGACACCCTCAAGCAATTCGAGCAAAGTAGCGGTATCAACAGCCACTACGACGTCTATGACAGTAACGAAACCCTCGATGCCAAGCTGATGGCCGGGCGCTCGGGTTACGACGTGGTGTTTCCGTCCAACCACTACATGGCTCGGCAGATTCAGGGTGGCGCACTGAAGAAGCTCGACAAGAGTCGCCTACCGGGCTGGAACAACCTCAACCCGGTGCTGATGAAGGCGCTGGAAACCAACGACCCCGGCAACCAGTACGGCTTTCCCTACCTGTGGGGCAGCACCGGCATTGGCTACAACGCGGCCAAGGTGCGCGAAGTGCTCGGCGCGGATATACCGCTCGATTCCTGGGACCTGATCTTCAAGCCCGAATACCTGGCCAAGCTCAGCCAGTGCGGCGTGGCGATTCTCGACAATGGCCCGGAGCTGCTGCCCATCGCCCTGCATTATCTGGGGCTGCCGCACCACAGCCAGAACCTTGAGGACTACAAAAAGGCCGAAGCGCTGCTGCTGGAGATGCGCAAGAACGTGCGCTACTTCCACTCATCCAAATACGTCGGCGATCTGGCCAATGGCGACATCTGCATGGCCGTGGGCTTCTCCGGCGACATCATGCAGGCCGGCAACCGCGCCACTGAGGCGAACAATGGCATCAGCATCAACTACGTGATTCCCAAGGAAGGCACACCGATCTGGTTCGACATGGTCACCATGCCGGTCGACAGCAACAACGAACAAGCGGCCTATGCCTTTATGAATTACCTGTTACAGCCCCAGGTCATCGCGCAGATCACCAATCATGTGCAATACGCCAACGGCAACAGCGCCGCCGACAACCTGGTTGACCCCAAACTGAAAGCCGATGCCACGGTTTACCCGCCGCAGGACGCGATGGATAACCTCTATGCCCTGGAGGCCATGCCATTGAAGATCGACCGCGTGCGCACACGCATCTGGAGCAAGGTCAAAAGCGGGATCTAAGCCTCGTAGAGGCTGCATCACGGCCAAAACAAAGCCCCCGTCAACATTGGCTGAGGGGGCTTTTTGTTGGCCGTGGGCGGTAATTAAAGCTCGGCGGCCTGAGTGCTCTCGCGCTGAGCCAAACTCCCCGCACTGGTCTTGGGCTTGATCAGGCTGAAATCAATCAAGCTCTTTGGTTGCGCGGGATTGCCAATCAGTAGCGGCATGGGTTGGAAGTCACTGCTGACCAGACTTTTATGCGCGTCATATTCATCAAAGCGCAGCCCGGCAAGATCAGCCCAGGTGTGGATAAAGTGCGCCGAACTGTAAGGCCGCGACAGCGTGGTCGTGAAATCCCGGGGCTGCTGCGCCTGCCACTGCGGCGAATTCCAGACAATAAACGGCACGGTATACATCGGACTGGTAGGCGCGGCCTCATTACGCCCCAACACATCAGGCTTGGATGCATCGAATACCGCTTCACCGTGGTCCGCCAAGTACAACAACATGCCATTTGGCTCGTGCCCCGCCAAACCCTTGATCAGGCTGGCCACCACATGGTCGTTGTACAACACCGCATTGTCATAGCTGTTGTAAGTGGGTAACTGATCGCCCGTTACATTTGCCGGCACACCGGCGCGATCAGTAAAGCGCTCAAACTCAGGCGGATAGCGATACTGATAGCTCATATGCGTGCCCAGCAGGTGCACCACGATAAATTTGCGCGGCGCCGCATCGGCCAGCACCTTGGCAAAAGGCGCCAGCACGTCACCGTCATACTGGCGGGCGTTCTGTTCACGGTTGTTGTTCAGGTAGAACTGCTCATCAGCCTGCTCAGAGAACGTGGTGAGCATGGTGTTGCGCTTAGTCATGGTCTGCTGGTTGGTGATCCAGTAGGTCTTGTAGCCCGCCTGCTTCATCAGGTTGATTACCGATGGCGTGGTCAGGTAGCGATCCGGGTGCTCTTGATCGGCAAAGGTCAGCACCTGCTGCAAAGCTTCGATGGTGTAAGGACGCGGCGTTACCACGTTATCGAACACCTGCAACTGATCACGCAGTGCATCAAGCTCCGGGGTGGTCTCACGCGGGTAGCCATACAGGCTCATGCGCTGGCGATTGGTCGACTCACCAATCACCAACACCAACGTGGCCGGCTGCCCGGCATGTGCATCCTGCAAATTCGCCAAGGGTGGAATGCTGGCGTTCTCCGCCAACAGCACCTGCATATTGGCTAACTGCTCGCGGTAATTCTTGTAACCCACAGCCAGCTGCCAAGGCGTCGCTGTTTCGATGCGCTGGGCAAAGTTATCAAACCCTGCCTGCCAAGTCTCATGCTTGCTGAACTGGCGCAGCGCCGGATAACCCACGGACACAAACACTGCCAAGACCGCTGCGAATAACGCGCCAGGGCGCGACAGATAAACGGGACGCACCTTGCGCCACAGCAACCAGCCACCTAGGCCGTAGGCGGCAAATGCCAGGAGCATCCACCAGGAGAAGTACTGGATCAGGTATTCGCGGCTCTCATTCAGGTTCGACTCGAACATGATGAAAATCACGCTCTGCGAGAACTCCTGACCGTACACCAGGAAATAACCAAAGCTGCCTAACGAGCAAAGCCACAGCAGCGCGCCAATACCCGCAGCCAACTGGCGGGCGCGGGCCGGCCACAGCAACAACGGCACCAGCCACAGCGCGCTGGCCAGCAAAGCCTGACGGAAACCGGAAAACCCGGCGGTACCGGTCAACTGGATCAATAACTGGGTAACGCCAGAGAAATACCAAAAGAACAAAAAGGCCCAACCTAAACCGGCCCAATCCACGCGCTGGCGTGGCGACACTTGCAATGCTGCTGACATGGCGACCTCATGACACCTAAATATCCGTCACCGTTATGCCAGCCAGCCTGTGAAAATTCCGTCAAACCCCTGCCGGAGTGAGCAACTTTTTGCCCACCCGAGAAAATGCTTGCTTAAGAAAAGACTTGTAGCGCTATCAATTCGAGACTTCGCGCACATCCCTGCAAGACGCCTCCCAGATAAAAATCCAGCACAACGCACAACCCATCACAGCGTGAAACGGGAAAACCGTTACGCAACAGCTGATAGATAGATTTCGCAACCAACTCCTCAGAAAAACGCCAAGAATACGGCGACAAAACAATGACGAGCGGTAATTACCGAGCGGTCAACACCTCGATACTCTCGACCCAAGCACCCGACAGGTATCGCGACCAACGTCGCTAATGGAGCTGCATGTAATTGGAAATGCCAGGTGCGCCGACTGCCGTTCTGTCCTCGGAGTAGCCACCATGATCGACCTCACCACCTGGAACCTGACCATCCCTGTCGGCGTCCCTGCGACCACCATTGAAACACCCGCCCTGGCTGGTGGTTATCAGGATCACTACTTCCAGTCGAAAGACGGCACCATCAGCTTTTGGGCGCCGGTCAACGGCACGACCACGCCCAACTCCGAGTTCCCGCGTAGCGAAATGCGCGAAACCTTCGCCAATGGCACGTTGCGTAACTGGACCTACACCGCCGCCACCAACATTCTCAGCGCCACAGCCAGGATCACCCAAGTGCCCTCAACCGGCCTGGTCGCTTTCTCCCAGATACACACCAAACAGAGCGCTGCGCCCCCCCTGATGCTGGGCTATCAATATGTGGCACAAACAGGCTACGGCAATGTGGTGATTGCCTTTCGCGGCAAACCCACCGATAGCGACTCACAAAAAATCGTACTGTCCAGCAAGATCAAGCTGAATCAGGACTTCAGCTACGAAGTGCACCTGGCCAAAGACGGCACTCTGAGCATCGGCATGATCGAGCCCGGTGGAGCGATCAAACGCTGGCAGGGAAAGCTCAACACAGCATGGAAAAGCCACCAGCTGTATTTCAAAGCCGGAATCTACACCCTGGACAACAGCGGCTACGAAACCGAAGCAGGCGGTGCGACGTTCAAGCAATTGAAAATCGAACATCGATAAATACAGAGCGACAAAATGAAAAAGGCCACTATTCATCTAAAAGTGGCCCTTCTAACTGCGGGAAAAACTCGGATTTATTCTAAAACCCCAAGATCTTCCAGCGAGGCAGGAACATCACCTTCTTCGTCGACCAGCTTAATTGCACAGCCAGCAGTAGAAGGCTGCTGAGTAAGCGTATACTTTTTATCTCGCACAGGTATAAAACTTATACCTGCAGAGCATTCAGAAATAGAACCATAAGAACCATAAGCGGCTGGACGAGCTAGAAGATAGCTCGCTTTAAAATACTTACGCTCGCCTGCGGGTATATATACGGATGCTGACTGCCTCGCAAAATTCCCGTGTTCGATAAGCCGCCCTGATCCTGCAGCGCTTTCAAAACGCGGGTTATCAAACATCCACAACGACTGCCTTTCACCTGGGGCAAAAGATATTTTGGTATAGGTTATTTTGGCGGCGTTAGAAGTATCCGCCATAGGTGGCATATCCTTGACACAACCTTGCAAGCCGATAATAACAAATAAGCAGAACACATTCTTCATATAAACCCCAAATTAATATTAGACCACCGGCCAAACACTGAACTCGAAATCACAACCCCGCAAAACCCAAGCGCTGCAATCTGGCCAAACCAGGCCCAATCAAGAATAAAAATCAAGAATTTATCACTATAGTTGAGGCAAGCATATCCCCAAGCCGTTTCCTGGAACTGGTGAATATAAAAACCCAGTCAATAACACCAAGAAAGGGTGTTGTTATATTGCGCAAAACCGATTGAAAAACATTGCAGTCAATATAGCTAACATCACTGACAACGGCTATTTTTAACATCCGTTTCCCGATGCTTTGCCCTTTAGGCATTGCATCAGAAAGGAGATAGTAGCCACCTCCGACGACAAGAGCTGAAAAAACATCAACCTGACCGGATAATGACAGAACCTCAACAACATGCAGCGTCACGTAAAACAGGGAAAAGGCAATTATCGCATCAATTAACTGCGCAACCAGACGTCTTCCAGGGCTGGCTAAACTTATAGAGATTTTGCTATCAACATTTCTATCAATTAAGCTCATATCCATCACCCATATTTAATATTATATAAATCCGCAAAGGAACTTAACGAACGAACTCAAAATAGATCGCAGCAATTGAGCCACAACCACTACCCCAGAAACCTGCAGGGAAAATTCTTCTGACATTCATACTAAGAATGCATTCCGCTTCAAAACTTACCCATGGCATCAATCATTCGTTCAACTAAAGAGGAGAACTAAGCGAAATATCGGTCGGTTTTTTCTAGAGCAGACCGCTCACCTATCTGTTCTCAACCGTTTTAGAACACACCGTCACCCACACCACGCGGAACGAACAACGGTAGCGGCGCACGCTGAGCAGCAGGTAGCTCAGCCGCAGGCACATCAGCAGCCGCAACCGAGCCGGACAGCACTGAGGCCACACTCTCGGCGGCCAGCAGGCGCGTCAAGATGGACTTTCCTGTCACCGTATAATCGCCGACCCCCTCTGAGCCTGAAACAGGCGACGATGCCAGGCGCTGACCCGCCTCATCGTACACATCGACTGCCAGAACGTAGGTCAGCACCGTTCCCATAAAAACTTCGCTCTTCCACTCTTTGATCCGCACAGTCAGCAGCTGTCGGCCAGTACTGGAAGCCTGAGCACTTGGTGAGGCCACAGCCTCAGCTGTGCCACCAGCCTGCTTGATCCCACCGATGATGGATTGCTGCAGATCATGCGCCAGGGACTCACCGCTACGGGTCTTAACGTCATAGGGAATGTAATAGCTGCCACGAACAAGCCCTACATAGTTGGCGGTCTTGCTGCCATTCAAGACGTAAGCCCGCTCATCTACTACTGCCACCTCAATAATCTTGGCCGGCTTAGCGCCTACTTGCGGATATATCTGGGAATAATCGACTTTGCTACCGAAAGCACAACCTGTAAGACATGCAGCGGCTAGAGAAATGAACAAAAAACGAGAAAGCATATAAGACCTCAAACCGATGAAAAACACAGACCGCAACGAGCCATTATTAAATGGCCCGCTACGCGGCCTGAACTAATAACTAGATTAATTACTAAGGATGGTCTGAAGTAGTCCCATATTTTCGGCCGACTTCAGGCCTGTCGATTTTAAAAACGGCGATGTGATCAAAAACGATCAAATCACCCGCTTATTTCTGTGTTTTTAGCCGCAGCGAGCACCTCGCGGCAGCCAT
>NZ_JAUXXP010000056.1 GCF_030684895.1 Pseudomonas sp.
GGGCTTGGCCGGCGCGCGCTGGTCAATGAACTGCAGCAGGTCATCGACATTCTTGCGGTCACGCTGCCAGCTGTGGCCCTGATCAAAGGCCTGCATCTGCTCTGCGGGGACTTTGACGAACAGGGTTTTGTCGAACTCCGGGTAGCTGAATTTGGCACTGGTAAACAGCTTCATCTGGTACTGCTGCTGTTGCAGCACATCGATCAGCGGGCTGCCCACTCGTGCATCCAGCACCGGGAACCAGAGGTTGGCCGGCAGCCCGTAGAACTGGCTGAACATGCCGATGCGTGTGCCGTTGCCGCCGGAAAAGTGATTGTCGAAACGTTGCGCACGCTCGGCGAATGCGCTGGTCTGCGGCATTACCCGCGGGTTGAGGCTGTCTGCACGCCAGGACTCGGCCACCAACCAGACCACGTTCAATGGCTTGGCCGGCGGTTCAATACGCAAGGGCGCTTGCGGGTAGGCCAGCTGGCCTTTCAACGCGACATTTTCCACTTCCATACGCTGCGGGCGCTCCAGGCCCAGGCGTTTTTCGAGGAAACCGCGCATGGTCAGCGGTTGATAAAACGGCATGCGCTGGGCGGTTTCCAGCAGTGGGCTGTAGCCATAGAAATGGCTGAGCGCATAGCTGGTCCGCTCACCTACGGCCAGCAGGATAAACAGCGGCAGCACCCACAGTAGGCGCGGCACCGGCACGCCGCGTGCCTTGCGCAGCAGGCCTGCGGCCAACAGATAGAGCGCGCCTTGGCCGGCCACTGTGGCGAGGGCAATCAAGGCAAAGCCACGCTCGCTTGATTCCGATGAGCCCAGTGCGGCAATTCCGCCGGGGGTGGTGAGAATGTTCCAGACAAAACCGTTGAGGTGAAAGCCATAGAGCTTCCACAGCAGCATGTCGGCGTAGATCAGCAGTTGTAGCGCACTGGCCAGAGCAATCAGCAAAACGATGCGCGCCGCCCCCAGCCAGCGCCCGCAGAGCCGGCATAGCAGCCAGAACGGGCTGATAAACAACAAGGCGTAGCTGCTGATCAGCGCACCCTGATACACCCCCATGCCCAGTGATTCGGCCGGTTCGAAAAGCTGGCCGAGGTGAATGGCTACGGCCAGCCAGGTAAACAGCCAATACAACGCATCAACGCGGCGCGCGGGCGCAAAGGGGGGCATAGACAGTTCCTTATTAGAGATGCACGAAGCCTTGCAGCCTAATGCTGCTGGCTTAAGCGAGGCTTAACCTGGAGATGTGTTTTAACGGTGCAGGCTGTTGAGCCAGTAGAAGGTCACCCGCGCACCTTCGGTGCTGGGGCCGTAGTTGTCCTGAACGTAGGCGCCGGCTTTGAAGTAGAGCAGTTGCGTGCTCCAGTATCCGCTCAGTTGCTGGTAGAACGAGCCATTATCACCATGGCTGCTGGTGACTTTGACGCCGAGCTTGCCACTTGGGGTGATGCGCAGCTCGTAGCTGAAGCGCTGATTCAGCTGGATATTCTCCGCCAGCAGAATGTTTTGTACGCCGCTGTCGCCCGGGCGCTTGCGCAGCAGCAGTTCGAGGCGGCCGACGCCGCGCAGATAGTGGTACTGCAATTTCAGCAGGGGGTCGTTGTTGCTGCCGGGTTCGTCCTTGCTGTGTACCTGGGCGATCACGATCTTGTTCTGGCTCGGCACCTGATTGACTGTCAACACAGCGCTCAGGTAGTTGTCGGCGCTGGCGTGATACCAGTTGCTCAGGCTGCCATCGGCTTGGGTCTCGCGCAGTTCGCTGCGTGGGTAGCGGGCGTCGGCGGTGCGCGAGCCGTTGACCGGCACCCAGAAGGTCACGCTGTCGTCGGCGTTGCGGCGGAAATACTGACTGCTGTAACCGTTGTTCAGGCGGTCGGTGCTGATGGTGCTAGGCGCGGGCGCGCTGGGCACGGAGAGATTCCAGGTGGTGAGGTCGAGCACAGGTGATCCTTAGAGAAGAGGGGCTGGCTCCTGTTCGTTAAATATCGCTGGGTGAAGTTCAATCAGCCTGATCGGCGGCTAAGTACCTTTACCTGTCGCGTCCGGCCAGAGCGGCGAACGTGACAGGCAAAACCGTGCCTTATGCAGCCGGGCGTTGCTGACGCTGGTAGAGAAACTCCAGCACGGCAGTGCGGTAGGCGTGGTACTGCGGATCATTGGCCAGGGCCAGGCGATCCCGTGGACGCGCCAGCTCAACCTTGACGATATCGCCCACGGTCGCCGCCGGGCCGTTGGTCATCATCACGATGCGGTCCGACAGCAGCACCGCTTCATCGACATCGTGGGTCACCATCACCACCGTGCTGTGGGTTTCGCCGACGATGCGCAGCAACTCGTCCTGCAGGTGCGCGCGGGTCAGGGCATCCAGCGCGCCGAAGGGTTCGTCCATCAGCAGCACCTTGGGCTGCATGGCCAGGGCGCGGGCGATACCGACGCGCTGTTTCATGCCACCGGAGATTTCATTGGGGTGCTTGTAGGTGGCGTGGCTCAGGCCAACCATGGCCAGCGCCGCTTCGGTGCGCTCCTTGAGCTGGGCCTTGCTTTCCTTGCCGGCGAAGACCTTTTCC